>JBEKBJ010000013.1:0-62883 GCA_050015455.1 Binatia bacterium | reverse complement strand
GTGGCATGGGGGGCTATGGCGGTGGCATGGGGGGCTATGGCGGTGGCATGGGGGGCGGCTTGGGCGGTATCGGCCAGAGGGGGCTCGGTGCATCGGGCAGCATCGGTGGCTACGGCGGCGGCGGCGTTGGCGGCGTTGGCGGCGCCGGAGGGGTGGGCGGCGCAGGCGGGGTGGCAGGTCAGCAACAGAGCGAATTCCAGGGCATCGTCCGCCTTTCAGCTGATCCGGCGACGAACGCCCTGATCATCGATGCCTCGCCGCAGGATTTCGAGACGCTGAAGAACGTGATCGAGAAGCTCGATGTGCGCCGTCGGCAGGTCTATGTCGAAGCCATCATTGCCGAGATCTCTTTCAACCACATGCGTGACCTTGGCATCGAATTTCAAGGTGCAACCGCGCTCACCAATGGCGTTGCCTACGCACGTACGAATCTGAGCGGTGACATCAACTCGTTGCTGCAACCCACCAGTTTGAGCGGCCTCGTGCTGGCCGCCGCCAGCAGCCAGACCATTACCGTCAACGGCACGACGGTTCCCGCACAGCAGGCATTGATGCGCGCCTTGGAGCAGGATTCGGACGTCAACATTCTCTCCGCGCCCACCCTGTTGACTACAGACAACCAACCAGCCGAAATCGTCGCCGGCGAGAACGTGCCGTTCATCACCAGTACCGGTACCACGGCGTACAATCTCGCCAACACCTTCAACACGATCGATCGGGAGAACGTCGGTATTACGCTCGACATCCTGCCGCAAATCTCTGAAGGCGGTAACGTTCGCCTCGACATTTCCGAAGAGGTGTCCGCCGTGGTGTCGAACAGTCCAACCCTCGGCCCCACCACAAGCATCCGCTCGGCAATGACGAGCGTGGTGGCGCGGCACGGGCAGACCGTGGTGATCGGCGGGCTGATGTCCGACAACCAGAACAAATCAATTACCAAGGTTCCCTTCATTGGTGATATTCCTTTCATCGGCCACTTCTTCTCGTTCACCGAGTACACCAATAACAAGGTCAATTTGTTGATCTTTCTGACTCCGCACATCATCACGAACGATCGTCAACAACGGAATGAGTCCGTCGCCGAGCGCGATCGCATCCTGCGCAAACCGTTCGAGCAGCATGGGCTCAGGGGTCCAAACTGGGAACAGCTCTACCAACCATCGTGGGAGACGCGTCCGTCCACCGAGTTGCCGAAGGAGGAAGAACAAGAAACGGCTCCGGAGACAGCGCCCCAGAAGGAACACAAGTCCTTGCGTGAAGAGCCCCTGAGTGAGACCCCGGAAAATCCTGCAGCGGGGCCGGAGGAGGCCCGCGCCGCGGCGGCGGAGCGCCCGGATGCGAACGGCGGGGCGGTGTCCGCAAGTGACCATTATATCCTGCTCGCGAGCATTTGGGAGTCCGGCACGCCGCCTGCGAGTCTCGGCACCCACAACGGGCTGTTGGCGTTGGCCGTGCCCGTCGATTCCCCCCTGGCCAGCCTGTTCCGAAAGGGGGGGAGTTATCGCTTCCAGAGCAACGGCTACGCTGCTGACTATGAGTGCTTGGAGGTGTTTGCCACGCCCCAAGATGCCTTCGTGGCATATCCGGAGGGCACGCGGGTGAGCACCTCGCCGTCCACCTATCTGCACTGGCGCGAACCCACTGAGCCGGCCTCGTTGAGTCCAGGCAACTGGGAGCGCGCCGGCTGATCTGCCCCATGACGACCGCAGCCGGTTCCATCGAAGCCTCGCTGTTGGAGCAGGGCGCCATCTCCACGGAGACGTTGGACAAAGCGCGTGAAAAACAGCGTGACGGCAAAGGCCTGGGCGATGTCCTACTGGAGATGGGCGCCATCGACAGCGCCACCTGGGGGCGCACTATCGCCCGCCATTTCGGCCTGCCGTTCACCGAGAAGCTGCCGGAGGATGCCGATATCGTCCCGCTCATCAGCCCCCTGCCGATCAATTTCGCCAAGCGTTGCCAATTGCTGCCGGTGGCGCGTGACGGCGATGCCATCGTCGTCGCCACCGCCGATCCAGCCAATCTTGGCGCGCTCGACGATATGCGGTTGCTGTTGCGCAAACCGATCCGCGTGCTGGTCGCCTCCGCACCGGTGATCATCGATGCCATAAACCGGGTGTACGACATGGCGTCCGGCTCGGCCTCGGAGTTGATGGACGGCCTCGATGAGGAGCGCCTGGACTTGATGGCGACCGACCTGGAAGAACCACGCGACCTGCTCGAATCGGATGATGAGGCACCCATCATCCGGCTGGTCAACTCACTGCTGTTTCAAGCCGCCAAGGACCGCGCCAGCGATATTCACATCGAACCGTTCGAACGGGATCTGACCGTGCGCTTCCGTATCGACGGCATTCTCTACGACATCCTGTCACCGCCGAAGCGCTTTCAGCCGGTGATCATTTCGCGCGTGAAGATCATGGCTGGCCTCAACATCGCAGAAAAGCGTTTGCCGCAAGACGGCCGTATCCGCATCCGCCTGGCAGGCAAGGACATCGATATCCGCGTGTCGATCGTGCCGACTGCCTTCGGCGAACGCGTGGTGATGCGTTTGCTCGACAAGTCGACGACCGTGCTGCACCTGGAAGAACTCGGCCTGGTGGGCGCGAAGCACGAGATGGTGAGTCGGCTCATCAAGCAAAGCCACGGGATCATCTTGGTTACCGGCCCGACCGGCAGCGGAAAGACGACCACCCTGTACGCGGCGCTGTCCAAGATCAACACCACCGATAAGAACATCATCACCATCGAAGATCCGATCGAGTATCAACTGCACGGCATCGGCCAGATCCAGGTCAACCCGAAGATCGACCTGACCTTTGCCGGCGGCTTGCGTTCCATCCTGCGCCAAGACCCGGACGTGATCATGGTCGGTGAGATCCGCGATCTGGAGACGGCAGAAATCGCCATCCAGGCTGCGCTCACCGGTCACGTGGTATTCTCGACGCTGCACACCAACGACTCGTTCGGGGCGATGACGCGTTTGCTCGATATGGGCATCGAGCCTTTCTTGGTGTCGTCGTCCGTGATTGCCGTGATGGCGCAGCGGCTGGTGCGGCGCGTGTGCAGCGCTTGTCGGGAACCGTACCAGCCCAGCCGTGAGGAGACCGAGGAACTGGGCATTACTCCGCAGCGCTTGGTGGGCCACATTGTCTACAAGCCAGGTTCGGGCTGTAACCAGTGCAAACGAACCGGCTACCGCGGCCGCACCGGCATCCACGAACTGCTCGTGGTCGACGATGAAATCCGTGGGCTTGTCATGAAAAACGCCGACGCAGCCAGCATTCGGCGGGCGGCAACGGCGAGAGGAATGAACACGCTGCGTGAAGACGGTGCCGACAAGGTGCTGGACGGGATCACGACGATTGAAGAGGTCCTACGGGTTACCCAGGAAGACTTGGTCTGAGCGTGAGTTCGAATTTTTTCCATCACCGCGTCGTCCCCTACGGCGGGCATGCCGGTATACGCATATAAGGGGCTCAGTGAGCAAGGTCGGGCAGTCAGCGGCATCATCGATGCTGATACGCCCAAAGGAGCCCGGCTCAAACTCCGCAGCAGCGGCATTTTTCCAACTGATCTCACCGAGGAACAGCGCAAGAAAGCGGTCACGGCCGCCGAGGCGCGCTCGGAATTCAGTCTGGCGCGGTTCGTCGAGCGCATCAAGCCGCAGGAATTGGCGCTCCTGACACGCCAACTCGCCACGCTGGTGGGCGCCAGTCTGCCGTTGGTCGACTGCCTGTCGGCATTGATCGAGCAGGTCGAGAGCGCCCGGATCAAGCGCACCCTGTCACACATTCGCGAACAGGTCACCGAGGGCACCTCGCTGGCCGACGCCCTCAAGTCGCATCCCCGCATTTTCAGTGACCTGTACGTGAACATGGTGCGTGCCGGCGAAGCCAGCGGTGCCCTCGACCTCGTGCTGTTGCGCCTGGCCGACTACACCGAGAGCTACGCGGCGCTGCGCGACAGAGTCCGCACTGCCCTGACCTATCCGATCCTGATGTCGATCGTGGGCACCGGGATCATGTTGTTCTTGCTTTCGTACGTCGTGCCGAAGGTCACCAAGATCTTCGCCGAGAACAAGGCGACGCTGCCCCTGATGACCACGGTGCTGCTGGCAGTCAGCGGCTTCCTGCAAGACTACTGGTGGCTCGTGGTCGGCGCCATCATCGCCGTGGTGCTGTCCATCCGCGTCAGTACCCGCACGCCGGCCGGCCGCCTGCGCTACGACCGGTACGTGCTGGCGATACCGTATTTCGGCAAGCTGCTGAAGAAGGTGGCGCTGGCGCGCTTTGCGCGCACCCTTTCCACCCTGCTCACCAGCGGCATCACGCTGCTGCAGTCGCTCGATATCGTCAAGAATGTGGTCAACAACACCGTACTGAGCAAGGCGATCGAGGACGCACGCTCCAGTATCCGCGAGGGGCAAAGCATCGCGCCGCCGCTGAAGAAGAGCGGCCTCTTCCCGGCCATGCTGATCCACATGATCGCCGTGGGCGAGAAGAGCGGCGAGTTGGAGCAAATGCTCTCCAGGGCCGCCGACGCCTACGACGCCGAGGTCACCTCGGCGGTCACCGCGCTGACCAGCGTCCTCGAACCGGTCATGATCTTGATCGGCGGTGCCATCGTGCTGTTCATCGTGCTGGCGATTCTGTTGCCCATCTTCGAACTGAACGAGTTGGTACGCTGAATGGCTGCATTGAATGCCCCCAAGGCGGGTGCTAGATGAGCTGCGAGCCGAATGAGGAGGATTGAGTCATGCGACGTCTGCGCGCCAGCGCTGGTTTCACGCTTATCGAAATCATGGTCGTTGTTTTCATCCTCGGTCTGCTCGTCACCCTCGTAGCCCCGAAGATCATCGGCCGCACCGACGAGGCCCGCCGCGTCAAGGCGCTGGCGGACATCAAAGGCATCGAAGAAGCGCTGCACCTGTTCAAGCTCGACAACGGTTTCTATCCGACCACCGACCAAGGCATACAGGCCCTGGTGACACGGCCATCCAACGCCCGCAATTACAATCCCGACGGCTACCTCGACAAACTGCCAGTCGATCCGTGGGGCAACCCGTACGTCTATTTCAGCGACGGTCAGGACTTCATCATCAAATCGTATGGCGCTGACGGGCAAGAGGGCGGTGAAGGTAAGAATGCCGATATCGACAGCCGGACCTCGTAGCCGGCTCGGGACTCGGCCATCGCCGCAGCGGTGCCGCGCGCGTCGCCTCGACGCCGCCGGGTTCACGCTCCTCGAAATCACCCTGGTGCTGATCATCATGGCGGCGGTGTTCGCACTGGTGATCCCGCTCCTGCGCGACCCGGGACGAACTGCGCTCGAAGCACAGTCGCACCACCTGGTGCTCACCTTCCGGCTGCTCCGTAGCGAGGCCGTGCTCAACGGTACCGCCTACCGGCTGAACTACGATCTCGATCAGCAGCGGTACTGGGTCACCCCCGCAGACGCAGCAGTCGATCTAACACAGTTTGCCCGCGATATCGGTGGGCTGGCCCGAGGGACGCGACTGGAGCGACCGGTTGCCATCCTCGACGTGGTGTTGCCGACGCTGGCCGGCAAGGTTGCGCAGGGACAGATCTATACAGTTTTCTATCCCGACGGTTCGATCGACCCCACCGTTATTCATCTGGCCAACGGCCGCGAGGCTTACACTCTGTGGCTGAACCCCATGAACGGCCACTTGAGCATGGATACCGGATACCGCGAGGTGGAGTACGCCGGCTAACCCGATGCACGCCGTCCGTCCGCCATTACGACCACCGGCCGCTCGTCACGCGGGTTTCACTCTCCTGGAGGTCATGGTGGCGTTGGCCATCGTCGCCTTCGCAGTCGTGGGCTTGCTCGGGTTGCACGGACGCAACATCCAAATCATCGCGCGGGATCAAAACCTCACCCGCGCCACCTTGCTGGCGCGCGAGCTCATCAGCCAAATCCAATTCCAGGTGATGACCAAAGGGCTGCAAGACCTGGGCGATTCGCAGGGCACCTTCGAGGGCTATCCCGGCTATCGCTGGGAGCGCCAGCTGATGCCCACCGGCCTTGATGAGATGCGCGAGGTGGTTGTCCGGGTGATCTGGGACGAAGCCAACCCGAGCGCCTGCGAGTTGGTGTACTTCGTCCGCGATCCGGCAATGTGAGATGGCACGGCGCGGTTTCACTTTGCTCGAGATCATGATCGCCACCACCATCCTGGCGATCGTCCTGGTCACCGTATACGGCGTGGTGTCGCACGCCCTCTATGCCAAGAATCACTCCGAGGACCGCGCCGATCTGTACGCCTCCGGCCGCGAAGCGGCCTTGAAAATCGCCGACGAGCTTGAAGGCGCCCTGCCACCGATCGCCGGGCGCAACATCGGATTCATCGGTACTCCCGGCACCGAACGTGTACCTATGGACTCTGTACAGTTCGACGCCGTGGTTCATCGCCTGTACAGCGCCACGGAAACCCGTGGGGGCAGAGCGCTGGTTTCCTATTCGCTCGACCCCATCCCGGACACGCCGAGCTTGTTTGCCCTGCGCCGCCAGGAACAACTGCTGACCGAAGCGGCACCGGAAGGGGACGTGAATGCGGGGACGGAAGACAATCCCGACGCCGCCCCAGCAGAGCCGGCGGTGTATGCCGCTTACGTGCTTGATCAGGTTGCGGGACTGCGGTTCCGCTATCTCGACCCGCTCACGGGCGAGTGGGTCGACTCGTGGGACACGACCGTGCAACCTCCACCAGGGCAGCCGCCCATCGGCTTGCCGGGCGCGGTGGAAGTCACGCTGTTTCTGGCCGACAACGAAGGCGGCGTACACGATTTCGGCACCATCGTGGATCTTCCACTGTCCAACTTGATGCCGCCGACACCGGTGCCGGGTAGCAGTGGCGGTGGATTGCAAGGCGGTGGAGGTGCACCGTCCAACACGCAGCAGACACTGGTGCCGGCGTATTGAGGATGGACAACGAGCGCGGCATCGCCTTGGTCGTCACGCTGCTGGTGGTGGCATTGCTGACCATCATCGTGGTCGAGTTCACCTACTCGGCCGAGGTCGACGCTCACATGGCGCGCAATACGCTCAACGCACTGCAAGCCTCGATGTTGGCGCGTTCGGGCGTGAACCTGGGTGAGGCCTTCCTACTGCACGACGACGACGCGCAGGTCGATTCCTATCTCGAAGACTGGGGTAACCTGGACGAGATCAACAGCCAGCTGATCCTGCCGGACAACATGCGGCTACGGGTGCAAATCATCGACGAGGCCGGCAAGCTCAACATCAACCTCACGCGCCCGCGTACGGTGCAGCAGGTGACTGCGGCGCTGCGTGCGGGCAACAACAGCCCGGCGGTCCAGGTGTTCCAGTCCTGGACTATAGCGTTGGGTAACCTCCTCGAGGGGCACGGCGCCTCCCCGGAGGTTGCGCAGAACGTGGCCGCCTACTGGGAGCAGATCTTCGAAGCGGCCTATCCGTCATTGGCAGCAGGCTTATCGACGGGCTCCACCAACCAGCCGACCAGTACCCCAGTGCCGGGGTTGACAGGCACAGCGACACCCGGAGCGATGTCGATTAATCCATTCCTCTGGGATTTCCCGTCTCTGGATGACGCCAGCGTAATCCCAGGGCTCACACCAAGCCTGATCCGGCGTTCGCGCGCGGTGATTACGGCGCTCGATTCTAATCGCCAGCCGCAGGTGAACATCAACACCGCCCCGCCGGAAGTGCTCAGTGCGATCATCCCGGATGCCGGGATTGTGGAAAATATCATTTCTCAACGCCAGGACCAGCCGCTGAAGGTGGGCGATGTGGGGTCGCTGCTCGCCGGACTGAACATGAGCGACCCGGCCGCACGCAATGCGCGCAGCATGCTCGGTGTGAAGAGCTTCTTCTTCCTCATTCGCGCCAGCGCCGTCGTGAACCCAAACCCCATCACCGGCAAAGGCGGCATCAGCCGCTCGGCTTCGATGCTCGTGCGCCGCGACCCCCGCCCCGGCGTGCCGCCCAATGCACCCGCCGGCGTGCCGCGCTGGACTTTGACCCAGTTAGATTGGCAAAAGGAAGGTGGGGCGGCGTTGTTTCAGCCAACACCGGGTGCTGACGACCTGCCGAATACCGGATTGCCGGGGATGGGTGGATAAGAGTTTGTATGCCGCAACGTGTTCTAGCGCTCGAGATTGATGCGTACGAGTTGAAGGGCGCGGTCATCGAGACCACGTTCCGTGATTACCGCGTTGTCGGTTTCTATCGCGAGGCTATCGCGGCGAGCACCGATCTTTCGGAGCAGGTACGCGGCTTCCTGGCACGCCACAAGGTCGAGCCCGACACTGTGCTCTCGTCGGTTCCCGGGGACCTGGTGGCCTTCCGGACGTTGTTTCTCCCGTTCGGCGACCGCAAGCGGCTGGAGCAGACAGTCCCTTTTGAGCTCGAGAACCAGGTGCCGTTCGGGTTGGATGAGGTCGTCGTCGACTATCAGGTGCTGCACCGCGACCGCACCGGCGCCTTGGTGCTGGCCGCGCTGGTCCACCGCAAGGATCTGCAGCAACACCTGGCGCTGCTTGGCGGGGCGGGTCTCGACCCCAAAGTGGTTGACCTGGCACCGTTATCAGGTCTCAATGTTCTAACGCTTCTCGGCAGGGAGCTTCCCGAGAATTTTGTTTACATCGACACTAATCTGAGGCGGACAGTGGTGGCGCTGTATCGCGGCCGGAAACTGGCCGGCTTGCGCACGTTGACGCCGCCCCTCCCGACGAACGCGGAGGAAGTCGAAGCTAAGGCGTCGGGCAATGGTCACGCCGATGCTGAAGGCGTGCTCGTAGAGAGTCTGGTCGGCGAAATCCGCTGGACGCTGCTGGCCTTGAACGGTGGGCCGATTGGGCCCGACTTTCCTTGCTTGTTGGCGGGTGGAGCCATGCATTGCGACCAGCTCGGTCGGGAGCTCGGCCGCCAGATCGGAGTGGCGGTTCAACGTTTGGCCGAATCGTCGTTGCGCAACGTGCCGCCCACGTTGCGTGCCGAGGTGGAAAGCTTCGCTGCGCCGCTGGGCTTGGCGCTCCGCGAGGTGGCGCCCAACGCCTCACTGGGCGTGAATTTCCGGCAAGGCGAGTTTGCGTACCACCGCGGCCAGGACGAGCTGCGGCAGGCCGCATGGCGTAGTGGGGCGCTTGCGGCTTTCATCGTGATGCTGGTGATCGTGCACACTTGCCTGAGCTACCAGCAGCTGGCCGGCCGCCTCAGCGCCCTTCAGGCGCAGGTTCGCCAGGTGTTTACACAGACCCTGCCTGACGTGCATCGGGTGGTGGATGAACGCGCGCAGTTGAAGAGTGAGATCGAGGCGGCGCAAAAACACCTGCAAATCCTGGGCGGGCTGGCACCGGTGAGCGGCGTCACCGGGGTCGATGTCCTGCGGACGATCACCGCCGCGATCCCGGAGAGCATCAAGATCGACACGGACGAATACATCATGGATCCGGAAGCGGTGCGCATAAAGGCGCAGACCGATTCCTTCGAGACGGTCGACACGATCAAGCAACAGCTGCTGAACACGCATTATTTTGGTGACGTGCAGGTGAAAGAAGTAAAGACCGCGCAGGACGGCAAAGTGGATTTCCGCCTTGTGCTCGCGCTCAACAAGGACGCCGCAGCGGGCGGCAGTGCAACGGCGAACCAATGAAGTACGGCCCCCGACAATTGTTGAACTCTTACTACCGGCTGGCGGCGCGGGAACGCTTGCTGCTCGGCTTGGCGGCCGTGAGCGTCGTCGCTATCAGCTTGTACAGCTTCGTGTGGGACCCGCTGCAGGCCAATAGCGCCGCGATTGCCCGGCGCATCGCGGTGAAGGATAAGGATCTGGCGGAGATCCAAAAGGAGCGCGATACCTATCTCGATCTGTTGCGCCGCATCGAGGCCAATCAAGCGTTGCTGTCCCAGGGTGACCAGAATTTCTCGCTGTTCGCCTACCTCGACAATGCCGTGGGACAAACGGTCGGCCGTGAGCACGTCACCTCGATGAACCCCAGCAGCAAGAACATCGGAAGCGATTACCAAGAGCAAATGGTGGAGATTCACCTCACGCAGATCAACCTGCAACAGTTGGTCGATCTGATGTACCGGATCGAGAAGGGCGATCACCCCTTGCGCTTCAGCCGCTTGCAGGTCAAGAAGCGCTACAATGACATTCGCAATTTCGACGTCGCCGCAACGGTGTCGTTGTTGAAGGCGGTCAACTCCTGATGCGCTTTCCGCGTGTGCGGCTGCCACGGCCACGGCTGTCGCTGGAATGGCTCAGCGGACTCGGCGGGCGCCGCACCCTCCTCTACTTGGGCTACACCGCGGTCCTGTTCGTCCTGTTCTTACTGCTCACCTTTCCCCATGAGCTGCTCATCCGCCGCGTACTGAGCAACGTCGGGCAAGGGCTGGTCGCGATCGAATTCACCGGCGCCAGCTTCGCCTGGTTTAATGGCTACGAGGTCAGCGGGATGCGCATCGGATCGGCAAGCGCGGACGGCACACCGCCGTACGTGGAATGTTCTCATCTCTGGGTGCGGCCGGCCCTGGCCGCCCTGGTGCGCGGCAACCCCTATGATCTGCTGATGCGTGCCGAGCTGTACGGCGGGACAGCGCAAGGCGAACTGCGCATGGACAACGAGGCAGTGAACGCGAGCGTACAGTGGAAAGAACTCAATCTCGGCCGCTACCGCATTTTGACCGCTCTGTTTGATGAGGGCCAGCTCGCCGGGCGCGTCTCCGGCTCCCTAAACTTTGAAGGCCACGGCGCCAAGCTCGATTCCGGTCAGGGGACCGGCGAGGTCGCCTTCGATGGCGTGGCGCTGACGGCCGCGAAAGTCGCCGGCTTCCCGGTGCCCGATGTCCATCTCCGACAGACCAAACTCAAATTCGCCCTGCGCTCCGGGCGACTGGAAATGCCGGAATTTCAGGCAACAGGGGATGTAGACGTACAGGGCTCCGGTAGCTTGGTGCTGCGCGAACCGGTGCAGGAAAGTATTCTCAACCTGCGTGCCACCATCCAACAAAGCTTGGCAACACCTGACGCAGTGAAAACGCTCGTCGGGTTGATCCCACGTGCCCCCGGCTCAAAACCTGACTCACCGATCATCATCACCGGCACGTTGGCACACCCGCACGTGCGTTGAAACGGGCGCTCGAACTCCTGCGGTAGAGTGGACTCTTCTTCGAGATTACGCTTTCTTGGTTGCAAACCGCCATCGACAGGTTGACATGCCGGATATGCCCGCCATCATCCCTGCAGAAATCGCCGTAGTTGGCGCCGCCGTGCTGGTGATGCACATCGTGCCGTTCGTACTGGCACGGATTGAAGACATGCGGCGCCGAAGGGCGCAAACCTGGAGCAGCACCGTCGAGCCGTCTGCGCCTCGCATCTCCACCGTGAGCGTGCCGGCGGAGCAACTTACTGAGCAACGCCAGCACGCGCAGGAAGCGCCGGTCAACGGCGTCAGGTCGGCAGTTGAAGAGAGTGGCGCGACCGAGCCTGCGAGCAACTTAGCAGGTACCGCGCCGCATGTCGTGCCGGAGGCAGCGAGCGGCATGATCGCCGAGCCTTCGCTTGACGTGCAACCGATCGGCCAAACTGCCACGGCAGTTTTAGACGGCGACCGGCCAGGGGGACCGAGGTTCGAGCCATTCGCCGGGGATACGGGATACCGGTTCCGACTGGAGGACTTGCACCGGGTACGGCTGGCAGAATGCGCCGGCGCCGCCTCTAGCCCGGTTTGGTGCGCGGGCGAACGGATGGCGGAAACACATTCCACGGCGATCCGTTCCGCTCCGCTGCTCTCTCCGTATCCGGTCCGTTCTGCTTGCCTCGGGACAGTGGAGGAGGAGAGTTCGACCGTTCGCTTACACTACCTGCTGTTCCCGTCGTTGTGGCCGGTTTCACGCGATCAGGCGGTCGCGCGAGCGATCTTCGAGATCGATACGAGCGCCGGCACACTTCGACATCGTCTCGATGCGCTGCGCCGGTCCGACCTCGAGGACGACACGCGGCGCGCGATTCGCGACAGCGGCGGAGAGATCTAACCCAGGCCGGTGGCGGCTGAGCCTGTTGGGGAGCTGGCGGCAAGCAGGCCCGGTTCCCGACTTGCGCCCATCGTGGCGTTGAGAGGCAGCGTCCCGCCCCTCACAGGGCCTCATCGAAGGGCAAAGAAAGAGGCGGCACGCTTGTGCGCGCCGCCTCGTGCTGTCCCGTCTTACTGCTAATGCACCACCGTCGCACCAGCCGAGTGGGCCGTGGCCGTGGTGAGGTTAAAGCCACGCGTCACGCCAGTCAGTTGATTGCCGCTCTTACCGGTGTAGGTGATCTCCTCGCCCTCAATCGCAGCGGGTGCGCTAGCGATGCTGCCGCCATTCGGGAATGAAGTGGTCGGGAATGAACTGGCATCGACCAGCGTAATGGTGGTGTCAGTAGCGCCGATGCTCGTCGCCAGCGTGCTCCACGTTCCCGCTTGCAGCAGATCGGTAATGACTTCGTCGCCGATCGTCGGGTTGGCGAGCGCTGTGAATGCCCCAGCGAGGCCTGCGCCCGAGATATTCGGCGGCGACTGGCTCAACTGGCTACAGCTCGGTAGCGGGTGGCCCAGGAGCGAGAGCGGTCCGCTGCAGCACGTGGAGCCCGCCGCACAGGGGGTCACTACCGGACAGGAGTACGACGGGGGGATGTCCGCGCAAGCGCACACTGCCTGGTCCGTCGTCGCCCCGCCAAGGAAGATGTTGAACATCTCCGCGCTGGCGGTGCCGGTGACCGCCGGCAGAGTATTCGGTGTACCGCGGGTATTATAAGCTTCCTGATCCGTGCACCAGCCCGCCGGCGCATTGGGATTGTGCGCACATGAACCGACGAACTGCCCAATCGCGGTGCTGTTTATCACCAGCGCCGCACCGATAGGAGCAGGGCTCTGGTCGCTCAGGGTGAGCACCGGAATCGACCCGCAGTCCGGGAACGTGCTTCCTACCACGTACGTATCCGAATTGGTGAAATCGCACTCCGGCGGGTCTTCCTGACCGTCGGCACGTCTGGAGTCCTCCGTCATGAGCATATTGGTACCCGTCGCCAGCCCAGACACGCAGCTGATGACACCCGAAGACATGTTGCCGCCCCGCACACAGGTCTCACCGCTCGGGCAGTTGGAATCCTGACGGCACGTCTGGGTCGTCGTTACACTGCAGGTCCCGCCCAGTCCGTGGACGAAGGCGCACGGGAGGTTCTGGCCGTCGCACGCATGCATTACGCATACGTTGCTGCAGTCGTCGTCAGTGCGGCAATCAGCGCAGATCCCTCCCTCACATGTTTGGCTGACCGGACAATCGGTGTCCTGGGTTTCCGTGGTGCAACTCGTTGGGGTCGTAGTGTCACAGGTTCCCATGATGTACCCGGGTGTACAGTCAGTGGCGAGCGTGACGCCGTCGGCCTCAATTAACATTCCACCACAGGTCATATCGGGAATACCGCGGACGCAGGCGCACGACAAGCCTGACACGTCGATCGGATCGATATGCGACGCATTGACGACCACAGGAATCTGATTGTTCACTGCTTTGCCAACAACCATCGTTTGGCCCCCAACCATTGTGAGCGCGAGCGGACCGAGCACTCCATTCCATACTGTTGAACCACTGGTACCCGGTGTGATGGTGGCGGGGTCGATGAGCACACCGGGCTTCAGAGGCATTTGAACCGTCGTTTCGAGCGTGCAGTTCGCAGCGCAGCCGTCGCCACCCTGCGGTATGCATTTCTGGCAAGAGCTACCGGGGCAAGCGTTGGCATTGGTCGGATCGCAGGCCGTTTCCTTCTTGTCGCCACCGATGCAAATACCGTTACCCTGACAATCCGCCTCCTTTGTGCACGCTTGGCCGGCGCTGGCGCCGCCAATGCATGTACCTCCGTCGTCGCACTCTTCGCCGAGATTCGCTTCAACGACACCGTTGCCGCAGCCGGGTACGATTGTGGCGCAGCCGACCAGGGCGTTGTTGACCGCCTGCAAGATCTCATCAACCGTGATCACCTTATCGTTGTTGGCATCGCCAGCGGGACACGCAGAGAGTTGCGCCGTTTGCAGGGCGATATCGACCATGGTGACGATGTCGGTTACGGTAACCGTGCCGGTGTTACCGCAGTCACCGGTACATGCGGCCCGAACAACTCTCGGAGCCGCAGCGAAGCCAATCAACACAACGAGCGCTGTCAGCGCAAATGTGTTGCGAAGCCATACCCAATGGTCCGACCTTTTCATCGTGCTTTACCTCCAGTCGTGCAGCGCTACTCCGCTGCGGTTGACGCCCCGGGATGCAAACCCTCGCAGACAAAACCCGATTACCCGATCACGGCTCCCCTCTTTGCTACAAAGAGAAACGTCCGTCAAGCACGCGTGGGATATTTATTTTTTGCGCCGCCTCTCTCGGGGGACTACATGGCGAGGCAGCTTCCGGACCCGCACCGTTTGGCGAATGCCGCCATTGCTATCGAACGAGCCCGCAGGTACGGTACTCGACCCAATGATACGGCGCTTTCTGGTCTTGGTACCGCTGGCAGCCATAGCCGTCGCGGCGCTGGCCTATGCCGCGCGGCAACCGCTGTTGACGGGGCTGGGAAGGTTTCTGATCGTTCGCGACGCCGCCAGGCCGGCCGAGGCCATCGTCGTGCTCTCCGGCTCGCTACCGGATCGGATACTTGAGGCGGTCGATCTGTACCAGGCTCGCCTGGCGCCGCGCATCATCCTCACGCGCGGGCCGGTCCTACCGGGACTTGCGATCCTGCGCCAGCGCGGCGGCAACGTGCCGGAACCGCATGAGGAGAACCAGATAATTGCGCAGCAGCTCGGCGTGCCGGCTGCTGCGATTGTGCTCATCCCCACCCCGGTTTCCAGCACCATCGCCGAAGCCCAGCTGGTGGTCAACTACCTGCACGCACAAAGGCTCAAGTCGGTTCTGCTGGTGACCTCCCAAACGCACGCCCGGCGAGCCGCCATGATCTTCCGCCACGTTGCCGGTGACAGCGTTCAGGTCGCGGTGTGCCCGTCGCCGTACGATTCGTTCACCCCCGAAAGCTGGTGGCGCGAGCGCGGCATCGCCCGGCGCGTGGTGACCGAGTACGCCAAGCTGCTGAATTACCTCCTCATCGACCGCTGGCGCACGCCACCATCGGAGTAACGCATGAGCGCAGCAAAGCAGAGCGTACGTGCTGTGTATCTTCAGGTTGCGCCCGCGGACATCGCGCTGGTCAAGTTCCTGTTCGAGTCGTACGAAGGGGTCGGCGTTGTGCGTACCGTGGATCCCCGCGTCGCCATCATCGTGGCGCTCGTAGTCGCCGACTTTCTCCCGGTCGCTCGCGAGATCATCCGCGACCTGCAGGCGCACATCGCTTGCGTCGAGGTCGACGCGCCGCCGATCGCACCTGACGATTGGCTGATGCGGGACGTCGGTGGCGAGTGAACAGCGGCGGGCGCTCGGGTGATTCCCTACTCGTTCACCCGTTCACTCGCTGATCCGTCACTCGTTGCTTGCCGAAGACGAATGCCACACCGATGCTGAGGGCGTAGAGGATCAGCAGCGGCGTTGCCATCAGGAGTTGCGAGGCCACATCGGGCCCCGGCGTCAGCATCGCCGCGACGATGAAGATCACCAGAATGGCGTAGCGCCCGTAGCTCAACATCATGCGGTGGGTGACGAAACCGAAGCGAGCGAGGAAGAACACCACCACCGGTAGCTCGAAAGTGACCCCGAAGGCGAGCAACATGCGCGCGGTGAACGACAAATACTCGCTGATGCGGATCTGCGGGTCCACCTGAATGGTGGCGTACTGCTGCATGAAAAACTTGTAGCCGACCGGAAGGACGCCCCAGTAGCAAAACCACGCGCCGGCCACGAAGAAAAGGGTCCCGAAGATCACAAACGGCAAGGCGTAACGCTTCTCGTTGTCGTACAGCCCGGGCGCCACGAACTGCCATATCTGGTACAGGACCACCGGGCTGGCAACGAAGATGGCGGCAATGAACGACACCTTCAGTTTGGTGAAGAACGCTTCCACCAAACCGGTGCCGATCAGACGCACCGCGTCGGCCGAGGCGCCGGTCCCGGCGTTGAGCGCCAGCAGCGGACGGCTCAGGAAGTCAAACAGCGAGTCGGCGAAGTTGTAGCAAGCGGCAAACGCGACGGCGATACCCAGGAGCGATTTGATAATTCGCCAGCGCAGTTCCTGAAGGTGCTCCGTGAGGGGCATCTGGACGTCGGCCATCTACCCCTCCAACGGCTCATGGTCCTTTTTCTCCGTGGCAACGGCGGCTGCGCTTGGCGGTGGCCCCGGTTCCGGCATGGCGGCTGGAACGTCGGCTGGTTTCGTGGCGGAGCCCTCGCGCATCGCCGCCTGCGCCTGCTCTTCCAAAAGGATTCTGGCATTGTGTAATTCGTCAGTGAGGCCGGAGGTGGCCCGGCGCAGCTCGGCCATCGCCTTCCCCAAAGCGCGCGCGATTTCCGGCATGCGCTCGGGGCCCAACACGATCAGGGCAACAAGGAGAATGACCAATAATTCCGGGGTTCCGATGCCAAACATCAATGCGTCAGCGAGCCAAGTCACGCTAGTGAAATCGACCCGCCCTGTCAAATCGGGTTTCGGTCCGGGAGTGGCGCATGCACTCTAACTTCAGCTGCGACCCGGAACCGATTCCGCCCTATCATTGTGGGGCTGGCTTACCGGTGCGGCAGTGGCTCACCGGCGCATTGCTTGAGCTGGTTTGCCATCTCCAGCAGGGTTGCTACATTGGCACTTATGGCCGGCACTGGGGTCATGATCGATCGACGGTATTTGGATCACAAAACCGGGGCCGGGCATCCGGAGTGCCCCGAACGGATTGCGGCCTTGCTGCCGATGATCGAGTCCGCCGCCGATTTCACCCGCGTGCCGGCGCGGCCGGCTTCGGGCGACGAGCTCGCCCTGGTCCACGACGGCGCCTACATCGAAGAGGTCGCCGCCACCGCGGCGAAGCCCTGGTTTGCCTTTGACGCTGACACGCCGACCTCGCCCGCGTCGTACGCGACAGCCCTTCTCGCCGCTGGCGGGTTCCTCGCCCTGCTGGATGCCATCATGTCCGGCGCGGTGCGCAACGGCTTCGCGTTCGTGCGCCCGCCCGGTCACCACGCCGAGCGCCACCGTGCCATGGGATTCTGTTTGTTCAACAATGTCGCGATCGGGGCCGAGTATTTGCGCCGCCGCCACGGTCTGCAACGCGTCCTCATCGTTGATTGGGACCTGCATCACGGCAACGGCACGCAACACCTGTTCGAGTCCGATCCGGGCGTCCTTTACGTCTCGACGCACCAGTATCCGTACTATCCCGGCACCGGCGCCCTTGACGAGGTGGGGTACAACGACGGCGAAGGCTACACCGTGAACCTCGCCTTTCCCGCCGGCTTCGGGGACGCGGAATATCGGGAAGCATTCGAGAAGGTCGTCGAGCCCATCGCGCGACAGTACGATCCGCAGTTCGTCCTCATCTCCGCCGGCTTCGATGCCCATCTGCGTGATCCGCTCGGCGGCATGCAAGTGACCGAGAGCGGCTTCGAGGCCATGACGCACGTGCTTGTCGAGATCGCGCGCGATCACTGCGGCAGCCGTTGCGCCGCGATTCTCGAAGGCGGTTACGACCTCCAGGCGATCCGCAACTCGGCACAACAGGTACTCAACGAGTTCCGTTCCGGTACGGCTCCGCCGCTTCGGTCCCCCACCACCAGCCGAGGCAGCGCCTTGATCGAGCGCATGCGAAGCCTGCAAAGCCGCTACTGGCGGCTGTGAAGATCCGTGGAGCGTGAGAGCGTTGGGGTGCTCAATCCAGGTCGCGGAAGAGATCCCGGTCGGGTTCGGGTTCAGCTCTGACCGCTTGCGCTGACGCGGTAACCGGCGGCTCGGTGCCGCGGCGGAAGCACTCAAGCAAGCCACCGCTGCCGGGGCTCACGCGCTGGCCGGTATGGGGGTTGATCCACGCGAACGCGATACCGGCGGGCACCGGGAAATCCAGAATCGGCGCGTCCTCCAACGCCCGCTCCATGAAGCGCTCCCAGATAGGCGCAGCGACGCGACCGCCGGTCTCGCCCTTTCCCAAGGTGCGCTTTTCGTCGAAGCCCATCCACAACCCCGCCAGCAGTTGCGGCGTGTAGCCGATGAACCAGGCGTCATCGATATCGTTGGTGGTGCCGGTCTTGCCCGCTGCCGGGCGGCCGAGCGCCTTCGCCCTGCGGCCGGTACCGTGGTCGATGACGCTCTGCAACATACTGGTGATGAGGTAGGCGGTTTCGGGCGAAATAACCTGTTCCCGCCGTGGAACGTTTTCGTCGATGACGTTTCCTTGGCTGTCGGTGACACGGATGATGAAGCGCGGCTCGACCCGCTGGCCCTGGTTGGCGAAGATCGCGTAGGCCGCCGCCAAGTCGAGCAAGCTGACCTCGGAAGAGCCAAGCGCCAGAGAGAGGTTGGGAGCCAAGGGGCTGCGGAGGCCGAGGTGGCGGATGTACTTCACCAGGGGCTTGACGCCGACGCGGGTGGCGAGCTTCACGGTCACCACGTTGCGCGAAAAGGTCAGCGCTTCGCGCAAGGTGGTCGGCCCGAAATACTTCTCCTCGTAATTGTGAGGCATCCAGATGGCATTGTGGTCTTGGAACGAGATCGGTTCATCGACGATGATCGATGCGGGGGTGAAGTTCCGATCGAGGGCCGCGGCGTAGATCAACGGCTTGAACGCCGACCCGGGTTGCCGCGCGCCCTGGACAGCGCGGTTGAATTGACTGCTGTCGAAGTCGTAGCCGCCGATCAGCGCCTTCACCGCTCCGGTGCCGGGCTCTAAAGCGATGAAAGCGCCCTGCAAGGTGGGTTCCTCATCGCGGACGAACTCGTAAGTGCCGTCGCTGCCGGTCGATTCTGCCAGCCTGACCCGCACCACATCGCCGCTGCGGTACGCCTCGGCGCGGGCGCCGTCGCGCGCATTCGACGAGCGCAACGTGCCGTGAAATGGTCCGAGTTGCATGCGCACCACACCGCGTACACTGCCGGTGACTACAGCCTCGTAGGTTTGCCCGTGCTGTAGGGCGTGTCCGGACATCGTTTCGCGCTGGCTGCGCAGGAACATCTCTTTGTCAGCCGGCGCAAGGTGGCGGACGGTGCCGGCGTAATGTTCGCGTGCCGCCAGCTCGTTCAGGCCTTCCCGCAACGCCGCCTCGGCCGCCGCCTGCATGCGCAAGTTCAAGGCGGTCTGCACCTGCAAACCGAGGGCGTAGAGCGCGGTCTCGCCGTACTTCTCCTCCAGCAATCGGCGCACGTGCTCGACATAGTAGGGCGCGGCGATGTAGCTGCCTTTGCGCGAAGCGAGCGCCAGGGGCTCGCGGGCGGCGGCTGCCGCCTGGACGGGTGTGATCAAATGCACCTCGGCCATGCGTTGCAACACGTAGCGTTGGCGCGCTTTGGCGCGCGGCCAATGATTGAACGGGGAATACCGGCTCGGCGCCTGCGGCAAGCCGGCAAGCAGCGCGGCTTCGGCCAGCGTCAGCTCCTCCACCCTCTTGCCGAAGTACTCCTGTGCCGCAGCCGCCACGCCGTACGCGCCGCTGCCGAGGTAAATGTGATTCAGGTACAGTCCGAGGATCTCATCTTTGCTCAGCTCGCGCTCGAGGCGCATGGCGAGCACCATCTCTTTCAGCTTGCGCTCGTAGCTCTTCCGCGGCGTCAGCAGCAGTGACTTCACCACCTGCTGAGTGATGGTGCTGCCGCCCTGAATCTTGCCGCCGGCGACCAGATCGTTGACGAGCGCCCGCACGATGCTGAGCGGATTGATGCCGCCGTGCTCATAGAAGGCGTCGTCCTCGGCGGCGATGAAGGCGCTGCGTACGAGTGGCGGGATCTGTTGGATGGGTAGAAGGTAGCGCTTTTCGAAGTAAAACTCGCCGACGACCGTGCCGTCATCCGCCAGCACTTGCGTGGCCACCGGCGGGTGATACTGCGCCAACTTCTGTACCGGCGGCAGGGTCGTGGTCAGCTCCCAGTACACCAGACCCAGCGCTGCGGCGCCGGAAAGCAGAAGCATGACGAGCAAGAACAGCAACAGATTGCGAAGCGTACGTCCGACCCCAGCGGCAGGGCGCGGGCGAGATCGCGGTGTGACCATGGTCGTTCGTGACAACGATACCCGGCAGGGCCGAGCTGGTCAACTGAAGCTCGACCTCGGCGGCGATCTGCGGCGCCAGCTCTCGGACCACAGGTTCGGCAGCGCCGTTCTCGAGCCGTAGCATTGCCTGTGACCGGGGGTTGACCCTTCGATGTTGACGCCTTAGGATCGCGTCCCGCCATGAAGCGCTGGTTCGTATTGTCCGCCATCGGCCGCGACCGCCCCGGGATCGTCGCTGACCTTGCCGAGCTGATTTACGAGTGTGACTGCAACCTCGAAGACTCGAGCATGACGATTCTCGGCAGCGAGTTTGCCGTCCTGCTGCTGCTCACCGGGGAGGGCGAGCAGGTGGAGCAACGCTTGTCGTCGGCCTGCAAACGTGTCGAGTGGGAAAAGCGGCTGACGGTTTTCTTCCGGCCGCTCGAGGGCGAACCGCTGTCCTACGGACTTTCGCAGCGCGCGAGGCCGTTCGAGTTGCAGGCCGTCGGTGTCGACAAGGCCGGCATCGTGGCGCGGGTGGCGCGTTGTCTGGCCAACCAGCAGATCAACATCACGCACATGTCGACCGCATCGCGCCCCGAGCCCGGCACCGGCACGCCGATCTACAACATGAAGATTCTCATGGACGTTCCGGAGCGCGTGGATCAGGCTGCGCTTCGCCGCGAGCTAGACCGGATCGCGCAGTCCCTCAACATCGACATCTCCTTGCAGTCCGTGGTCGACGTCTAAGCACAACAATTCGCAGCTGCGGTGACGTTCAACCCCAATGCCAGTCAGTCAAGTGAAAGAATTGCTGCATCAGCTGCAACGGGCGGGAGCGGTGCTCCCGCGCTCAAGAAAGTCTGTCGGAGGTTCACCCATTCCCTTGAGGGGTGGAGCAGCGCTCCACCCGGATCGTCACGCGGGAACCGATTTCTTTCACACGTTCTAGGAGCGCGAGGAGGTTTTGTAATGCACCGACACATCGCACTGTTATGCTTTGCCATGGTCATGTTGGTTGCTGCCGGCACGGCGACAGCTGAGCCGACACTGGAGCAGCGCGTGGCCGATCTCGAGGCTTACATGAACAACGGCGCGCGTGTGACCGCCACTTCCAATGTTCCCGGGCCTGGCCCGGGCCACAACGGCTGGATGATGGTCTCGGCCGCGCTGGTGCTGTTCATGACGCTGCCCGGGCTGGCGCTGTTCTATGGCGGGTTGGTGCGGCGCAAGAACGTGCTGTCGGTTCTCGGCCAATGCCTCGGCATCGCCGGTCTGGTCGCGATGATGTGGTGGGCCTTCGGCTACAGCCTGGCGTTCGCGCCCGGCACGCCGATCTTGGGGGGGCTCAAGTATGCGTTCCTGCGGGGCGTCAACCCCCGGCCCAACACCGATTACGCCCAGTGGGTCTCGCACAATATATTCGCGGTGTACCAGATGATGTTCGCCATCATCACGCCCGCGCTGATCGTCGGCGCCATCGCCGAGCGCATTAAGTTCAGCGCCATCATGGTGTTCAGCGCCATCTGGATGCTGGTCGTCTATTTCCCGCTGGTTCACATGATGTGGGGCGTTGACGGCTTGATGAACGGCCTCGGCAACCCGCACGCGCAGATCAAGGCGATCGATTTTGCCGGCGGCACGGTGGTGCATATGTCGTCGGGTTGGTCGGCACTGATGTTGTGCCTGGTTCTCGGCAAACGGCTCGGCTATGGCCGCGACCAAATCCTGCCGCACAGCATGGTGCTGTGCGCCGTCGGCACCGGGATGCTCTGGGTGGGCTGGTACGGCTTCAACGCCGGCAGCGCGCTGGCGGCCGACGTGGTGTCCTCGAACGCCTTTGTCAGCACCACCTTCGCCGCCGTCGTCGGCCTGTGCGTTTGGGGCCTGCTCGAACGGTTTATGCGCGGCAAACCGAGCGTGCTGGGCATGTGCTCCGGCGCCGTCGCCGGCTTGGCAACGATCACACCCGCCAGCGGCTTCGTGACGGCCAACGGTGCGATACTGATCGGCTTGTTCGCCGGAGTGGCGACGTTTTTTGCGTGCAGTAAGCTGAAGATGAAGCTCGGATACGACGACTCTCTCGACACCTTCGGCGTCCACGCCGTCGGCGGTACGGTCGGCACCCTGCTGGCCGGCGTCCTTGCCACCACTGACGCGAACCCGAATCTCGCCACCAACCTGAAGGGGATCGTCGGCAACACCCTGTGGCTGCATCAACTGGCGGCCATCGCCGTCACGCTCGCGTTGTCCGTGGTGGCGACCGGCGCAATCGGGATCATACTCAAGGCCACGATCGGTCTACGCCCCACAGCCGAAGTCGAACACCAGGGGCTCGACATCAACGAGCACGGCGAAGAAGCCTACTTCTTCGGATAAAGCGCCCGGCTGGGGAAGAAGGCGCTGCCCCCGCGCGATCACAGCGTGAAGTAGAAGACAGCGCCTTTGTCTGCTGCCGCCTCGGCCCACACCCGCCCACCGTGCCGTGAGCAGGACATGACTATAATGTTGTATCACCCCGAGTGAGTTGCGCAGGTCGTGGGAGAGGGTGTGGCTGAAGGCTTCGAGCTCTTTGTTGGCCTTCTCCAGCTCCAGGGTGCGCAGTCGAAAGCGTTCCTCGCTTTCGCGCAGGGCCGTCTCGACCTGCCTGCGCTCGATGTCGAGAGTGATCTCATGGGCGACCGATCCCAGGGCCGCAAGGGCGGACTCCGAAAGCGGCGCGCGCGCCGCGCCTTCCCAGGTGTCGTCACGCCGGCGCTGGACCGCCACGGGGCAGCTCGATGCGAAATACCGTCCCGTGCGGCACGCGGCCCGAGAACTCGATCGTGCCGCGATGGGCGAGCACGATCTGCTTGACCACGGCAAGGCCCAGACCAGAGCCGTTGACCTTCGTCGTCTCGAACAGCCGGAACGCCTGCACCGTCTCCGGGATGCCGGGCCCGGTGTCACTCACGGTGATGCAGACTGCCGCCGGCGTCGGCACGGTCACCTGAATGGCCACATAGCCGGGCCCGCGATCGATCGCCTCAATGGCGTTCTTCACCAGGTTGTCGAAGACGCGGCGTAGCTTCTCGTCGTCGGCGGTGAGCGACGGCCCACCGTCGGGCATCTCCACGCTCAAGCTGATCCCCCGCTCCGCTGCGACCAGCTGCCAGATATCCACGACCTCGTGCAGGAGGTGGCCGAGGTCGATGCGCTTCAATTCCAGGCGCTGCTCGTGCGAGAACTCCATGAACTCCTTGATCCGCTCGTCGAGGCGGCGCACCTCGGCGACGAGGCGCTCCAGCGGCTGGAGGACGACGCTGACCGGCTGACGCTCGTCACGCCGGGCTCGGTGCAGAGCCAACTGCGCCTGCATTGACAGGCCTGCCAGCGGGTTGCCCAGGTCGTGGACGATCTGCGCCGTGATAGCGCCAATGTCGGCCAGCCGCTCGCGCTGCCGCGCCAGCCTTTCCAGCTCACGCAATTGTGCCGCGGTCTGCCGCTGCTCGGTTATGTCAATGGCCACGCCGGCGACCATGCGGGGCGTACCGTCCTCGTTGAGAATCGGGAACTTGGTCGTCAGCCAGTAATGCGGCCCATCGTCCTGCGGGACCACCTGGGTGACGTGTAGTGTCTGGCGCGTGCGCAGCACCGTCTGGTCGGTTTCTCGAAGCTGGGCGGCGGTGGCCGCCGGCCACATTTCGTCGTCGGTCTTGCCGACGTAGTCCTGCAAGGTGCCGTGGAACACCCGTTCGAAGGTCGCATTGACCCACACGTAACGCCCCTCGACATCTTTCATGAAGGCGATACCGGGCAGGTGCTGCATGAACTCTGCAAATTGGATTTCGCTCTCGTGCCGCGCCTGCTCCGCCTGCTGGCGCTCGGCCATCTCGCGCCCCAGCAAGGCGTTGGACTCCGCCAACTCGGCCGTGCGCTCCTCAACGCGCCGGTCCAACTGTTCATACGCGGCCCGCAGCGCCGCTTCCGCCCGCTTGCGCTCGATGCCGAGCGCGATCTCATCAGCCACTGATCCCAGGGCCGCAAGGGCGGACTCCGAAAGCGGCGCGCGCGCGAACATCGCCACGACGCCGACCAACCGGTCTTCCACCACCAGCGGGTAGCCCGCAAACGCCACCATGCCCTCGCGCTTCGCCCACTCCTGATCGCTGATCTGCGGGTCCCCGATGACGGCGTTCGTCAGGTGGGGTTTGCGCTCCGCCGCAATCCATCCGATCTTGGACGGATCGCCAACCGGCACGCAACTATCGGCGCCGTCGAGATGGGTATACATGCCGGCGCTGGCTTGCAGCTCCAAGATGTTCGTGCCGGCACCCAACACCCAGATGCGTGCGAAGGCCGCGTCGAGATGCCGGACGATGGCCTCGGCGCAGCGCTGCAGCGTGTCCCGCACGGTATCGCTGCTGGTGAGCGCGGCGCCAACATCCGCAGCCAGCGCCGCATGCCGTGCATGACGCTGCAGCGACCCCAGGGAGCTTTCCAACTTTCGTCGCGCTTGGATGAGGTTTTCGCTCAGCAGGCTGATGAACCCACCGACCAGCACGAATACACACAGCGCTGTGAGGTCTTCTGTATTCTCGATCGCGAACGTGTGTCTGGGCTCCATAAACAGGTATGTAGCGGCACCGGCGCTGAGCACGGTCGCCACCAATCCTGCGCCCACCCCGCCGTACCAGGCGCTGAACACCACGGCAGGCAGGAGCATCATGAAGCGGAAATGGTTCCCGAACACGGGTGCGAGCACCAGCCGCATGAGCACCAGCGCCAGGACGGCCGCCAAGGCGACGGCGTAGCGCCGCGGACGCAGACCGCCGGCTTGCAACCATGCCCTTTGAGTCATGAATTCCTGCCCTTTCCCACCACGCAGACGGTGGAGGGCGTCCGCAAGAGAAGTGTTTGCATGCCAGTCCGTTCTCGCTCCCACCGTCACAATCCCACGCCATCACTCGGAGTGATTGAGGCAACGAATCCGTGCGGCGACCAGCCGTTGTTGCCGTACGAATCCTGCGTGCTCGGTTCGTTCAACCTCGGGCGGTCTGCCGCCGGCGACGGGCCGGACTGGGAGCGCTTGGGTGCCGCCATCCGCGACGCGGTGGTATTTCTGGAAAACTTCATCGAGCCCAGTTGTAATCCGTTGGTGGAAATCGTAGCGGCCACCCGACGGACCCGCAAGGTCGGACGAAGAAGCACGCCACGACTGTCGCGAGCGCGCGGTCTAGCGAAGTAGAGGCGGTGGCGCACCTCCTCTACGATAATGACCGGAGCGACACCGCTTTGACATGGCGCCGTGATTCCTGCATTGCTGGAGGTATCGCCGCTGCGAAACCAGGCATCGCGCGCTGCAGCCAAGGAGGTTACGATGGCTCGCACAAGGGAATGGATGGTCACCAATACGGTCACTGCGGCCCCGTCTGAAACGGTCGCTGAAGTGGCTCGGCGGATGAGTGCAAGAAGGGTGGGAGCGATTCTGGTCGTGAAAGACGGCGAATTGTGCGGCCTGTTTTCGGAGCGTGACCTCCTCAGCCGTGTCGTTGCGCAGGGGCGTGATCCGCGAGCGACCGATGTCGGCGAGGTGGCGACGCGAGACGTCGTCACCATCGACGCGGATGCCCCGCTACGCAGCGTCTTGCAGGTGTTCACCGAAAACCGATTCCGCCATCTGCCCGTGCTTCGAGACGGTAAACCGGTCGGCATCCTATCTACCCGCGACTTTCTTGAATTCCTGGTGCAGAGTTGCGAACGCTGCATCGATGACGCGATCTACAACCGCCGTCTCGCCGAAGGCATCGACCCATACGACCATCCCGGCGGTTCGTACGACCGCTGAGCGGAGACGTCCCTTGATGCCTCCCCGGTGAGAAAACCTCCCCCGGGCGGGCTGTCGAGGTGCCGATCGGACCGGACTCGTTGCCCCAGGCGTTCAGTAACGTGAGTAAGACGACGACGCCGATCCATTGACACGTATCATTCCTTCGGAACGCCCCATGCCGTCGTGCTGTGTGTGTCATAGACATTCTCTACCGGACCTCGGAACCGGACCTCGGAGACTCGCATCAACAACCCTCTAAACTTGCCTGACAACCGGGTGGACGAAATGATAAAAGGCGAAGTCATGGTGCAGCGCCTTGTGATTGCGGGTCTGGCGGTTTGTGCATTGTTATTCTGGGCGTGTACACACGGCGTTGGCGGTGCGTTCGAGGCGCGATACCGGCAAGGTCTCGAAGACTACCAGGCGGGCCGACGCAGTCAGGCTATCAAGGAGTACCGCGAAGCCCTCCGGCTGAACCCCAATTCGGCCGAGGCCCACAACGACCTCGGCGTCGCCCTGTACGATGTCGGCGAGCGGGCTGCCGCGATCGAGGAATACCGCCGGGCGCTGCAGCTGAAGCCGGATTACACGGAGGCGCACAATAACCTGGGCGTGGCGTTGCTCGATGCCGGGCAGCTGGTGTTTGCCGTCAGTGAGTACCGGCAAGCGGTGCAGCTCAAACCCGAGTTCGCCCAGGCACAGTACAACCTCTGTCTGGGGTTGGAGCTACTGGGGCAGCTCCAAGATGCGCTCACGCACTGCCGGGCGGCGGCGCAGCTGCAGCCGGACTTGGCGGGCGTCGAGGCCGCGGTTCAACGCCTACAGAGCAAGCTCGCGGCGCCGTAACTGCCGCGCGCCGAAAAGCACAGAGCCCAGACCGCAACCGGCCCGGGCTCTGGCATCTGTGTCGTGGCAGTGGGGCTCTACATCATCCCGCCCATGCCGCCCATACCTCCGGGAGGCATCGGCGGCATGGCACTCTTTTCCTCTGGTTTCTCGGCGACCATCGCTTCAGTGGTCAGGAGCAAACCGGCAACGGAGGAGGCGTTCTGCAGCGCCGTCCGCACTACCTTGGTCGGATCGACGATGCCGGACTTCATGAGGTCCTCAAACTCCTCGCTCGCGGCGTTGAAGCCGAAGGCGCCCTTGTTGTTCTTGATCTTGTCGAGAACAATCGAGCCTTCCCAGCCGGCGTTGTTCGCAATCCATCGGCATGGATCTTCGAGAGCGCGACGGACGATGTTGACGCCCACGCGTTCTTCGTCTGACACGCTGAGTTTCTCGAGGCACGACAGGGAGCGGATGAGGGCCACGCCACCGCCGGGCACGATGCCTTCCTCGACGGCCGCGCGAGTCGCGTGCAGCGCGTCCTCTACGCGGGCCTTCTTCTCCTTCATCTCCACCTCGGTGGCGGCCCCGACACGGACGATGGCCACGCCGCCGACCAGCTTCGCCAACCGCTCCTGCAGCTTCTCGCGGTCGTAGTCCGAGGTGGTCTCCTCGATCTGGGCGCGGATCTGCTTGATGCGGCCCTCGATATCGGCCTTCTTGCCGGCCCCATCAACGATGGTGGTGTTGTCCTTGTCAACCACGATGCGTTTGGCGCGGCCGAGGTCGTTCAAGGTGACGCTCTCGAGCTTGATGCCGAGTTCCTCCGCGATGACCCGGCCGCCGGTGAGGATGGCGATGTCTTCCAGCATGGCCTTACGGCGGTCACCGAATCCGGGGGCCTTCACGGCCACACAATGGAGCGTGCCACGTATCTTGTTCACCACCAACGTGGCAAGCGCCTCGCCTTCGATGTCCTCGGCGATGAGCACGAAGGGTTTGCCGGTGCGCGCGATGGTTTCGAGAACCGGAAGCAGGTCCTTCATGTTGCTGATTTTCTTCTCATTGATGAGCAGGTAGGCCTCTTCGAGCACCGCCTCCATCTTTTCGGGGTCGGTGACGAAATACGGTGAGATGTAGCCGCGATCGAACTGCATGCCTTCGACCACCTCCAGGGTGGTCTCCAGGCTCTTGGCTTCCTCGACCGTGATCACGCCCTCTTTGCCGACCTTGTTCATGGCTTCGGCGATGATCTCACCAATGGTCGAATCGTTGTTGGCCGAAATCGTGCCGACCTGGGCGATTTCCTTCTGGTCCTTGGTCGGTTTGGAGAGAGTCTTCAGTTCGGCGACCACGGCCTGGACGGCCTTGTCGACCCCGCGCTTCAGGCTCATCGGGTCGTGACCTGCGGCGACCATCTTGGCGCCTTCGGCGTAGATGGAGCGGGCCAACACGGTGGCGGTGGTGGTGCCGTCGCCGGCGATGTCGGAGGTTTTGCTGGCCACCTCCTTCACCATCTGCGCGCCCATGTTCTCGAACTTGTCTTCGAGTTCGATTTCCTTGGCGACGGTGACTCCGTCCTTGGTGATGGTGGGCGCGCCGAAGGACCTCTCGAGGACCACGTTGCGGCCTTTGGGTCCGAGGGTGACCGTCACCGCGTCTGCGAGGATGTTGACGCCGCGCAGGATGCGGTCACGTGCGTCCTGACCGAATTTGACGATCTTTGCTGGCATGGATGGTTTCCTCCTTCGCGACAGCTCAGCCCTCGATCACGCCGAGGATGTCCTCCTCGCGCATGATGAGGTGCTCTTCACCATCGATCTTGATCTCGCTGCCGGAGTACTTGCCGAACAGGATCTTATCGCCGACCTTCACCTGCAGCGGGATAACTTTGCCTTCGTCGTTCACCTTACCTTTGCCGACGGCGACGACCTTGCCTTCTTGCGGCTTTTCCTTCGCGGTATCCGGGATGATGATGCCGCCTTTGGTCTTCTCTTCCTCCGCGATGCGCTTCACCAAAACGCGGTCCTGCAGTGGCCGAATCTTCATCCTTAGTCTCCTTTCGTCAACCTAAGTATCCCGATGGTTAATTGTTTCTGCCGGATCCCCTAGAGTCTCGGGTTCCCGGTTTTGCCCTACGCTGTACGGTCACGACCGCGGGCGGAAATTAACCACTATAGCAGTTTTGTCAAGGACCTCCCCAGCGCAGCTTACGTGCTTCTTCGGCGAAGTACTGCCGGTAGAGCACGTCCCACTCGCGGCTGCCGGGAGGGACGTTGCGCGACAGCGAGGCGATCTTGCGCCGCACGGTGGCGTCGATGCGGGCATCGGCCTCGTGCTCTTGCGCCAGAACGCGCTTGATCTCCCCCAGGACATGGCGTTCCTGCTCGACATCGGCCAGACCCTCCTGCCGGAAGCTGTTGACGATCAGGTGCGCCAGATAAGAGAGCCGAGCCTCACTGAAACGCATGATGTCACAACGGGAAGTTCCGTTCGCGGGCCAGCCGCTCCTTGATGCCCTGGATGATCCTGCGCTGATCCATCCCCGCCATCTTACGCGCGTGCGATTCCGCCAGGCGCTCGGCTTCCTCTTCGAGCGCCTGTTCTTGTTCGAGGGTCCGCGCGATGAGCTCCACGATCCGCTGACGAGCCACCGCCGGCTCACGTTTAAAATGGACGAAGCCTTGCTTTTGCAGCGCCGCGACAACCGCGGTCGCCAAGCTCTGTAGCTCACCTTCACGCACTCTCATTACGGCCACTATATGCCGCCGGTGCGCGTGCCGCAAACGGCGCACCTACTGAATCTCGCGAAATATCGTGAGACGCTTCCAACCCCGGGCGTTGCCCGGGGCTTATGACTTTTCGCCCTTTCAGGGCTCCAGAAAAGCAAGCCCCAAAGGGGCGCCAGCCATCAGCCCAGGGCAGCGCCCTGGGCGAACTGGCCGCGCCGCGCCGCACGGTTGGGTTCGGTCACCGTATTCTGCGAGCTTCAGTAGGACCACTCGAGGAGCTGCAGCGCTGGCGTCGGTGAAGTTGTTCGCGTCGACAACGATGGAGGGCGGGGCGGACTGCGCCGCGGCGGATAGGGGAGGCGCCAAGACGGAGAAGAAGAATGCAAGACCGGAGACAGGAGACCGGGAATTCAAAACCGGCCGACGCTGAGAAGAACTCCGGGCGGAACGTTTTGGGGTTGCGGAAGGCACGATTAGTGACACAGCCCGGAGTAAGGTGTATCGGCAAAGGGAAACAATCCGTCCGAGCCTCTTGACAGCCGTTAGCGTTGCTGTATTGTTCGTGCGTTCCGTAGATTTTGGAGTGACAGTGATGCAGCGGTTGCAGGGCGCCGTGGAGGGCGGTTGCGTGCATCTGGGTTTGGTTGGGTCCTGCCACTCAGGCGATCTCTTCTAGTTGGTGAGCGCTTCAGCGGTGGGGAGCGTCGCGGTCAGCGACGTGAGCGAAGGCGGTACCTGTGGCCGCGAGACACGCGGCGGTGATCAACTCGGCCCTGGTGAGATGATCTTCTAGACGAGGTGGCGCAATGAACTTCTCTTCTACCCTCCGGCCCCCTGAGACGATGAGCGGCGCGCCGATCGCAAGCCTCCTCCGCCATTGCGACGGCGACGTCACCGAGTGTCTCCTGCGGCGGCTGCCGCAGGCGGTGGTGCTGGTTGATCCCGGAGGCGCCGTGGCCCGTCTGAACGAGCGTGCGGCGGCGATCGTTGCACAGGGGGATGGATTGAACGTCCACCACGGCGTCCTGCGGTGCGCGCGGCCGGCGGACACCGTGGCCTTGCACCGATTGATCGGTGACGTTGCGCGGCGGAGTGGGTATGAAGACGGCACGATGAGGTGCGGATTGCGCATTCAGCGGCCGGTGGGGCGCCGGCCGTTGACGGTCTTGGTGACAGCGCTGCGTGACCGGGACGCTCCCGCGAATAGTGGAGCGGTCATTGCGGTGTTCGTCACTGACCCGGAGGCTGCGCCAGCGCTCGACGTGCAGTTGTTACGTGACTGGTATGGTCTGACGCCGGCGGAGGCGCGGCTGGCGGCATTGCTGGCGAGCGGACTCAGCCTGCACGAGATCGTCGAGCGGCTCGGCATCGCCGCCAACACCGCACGCACCCACCTGAAGATCATCTTCGGCAAGACGGACACGCACCGCCAGGGGGAGTTGATCCGACTACTGCTCAGCAACCCTGTGCTGGGCTCGGGGCCCTCAAACATTTTCCCCGTGTCTCACCCAAACAGGTGATGACGAGGTTCGGCGTTGCCCGCTAGCTTGCAGCGCCCTGAAGGTATCGAGTGCATGGCCTTGTATCAGCGGGCATCGGGAAGGTGCTTTGCCAGCTCAGCTGTTCCTTGGCACAGAGTCGTCAGCCGCAATGCAAGATGGCTGCTGACGCCCGCAGACGTAGTCGGCCCACAGCTCGCTGGCCGCCCTCGAGCGTACGGGCAGGCCTTCCTAGTCCCTATTGATGATGCGGTCAACTTAACGCGAGGCCCGCCTAGCGAAGTCTGAGGCAAAGCTGGTCCACTTTTGTTCAACGTAGAGTAGAAAGGAGTACCGTCAAATGGCAGCTTATCGATTCGGAAAGCATCCACCGAAAGTCGACTATCGCACGTTGCGCCTGAAAAGCTATCTGACCAGTACGATCACTGCACCACCAACCTCGTACAGCGCTCTAACTAAGGTCTACGCGGACCTAAAGACGAACGATCCGGCCATCCTGTTTCCCATGGACGGTAACGACACGTTGGGAGACTGCACCATCGCCGGTCTGGCGCATGCCGAGACGACGTATCGCGGGCTCGTCAGCAAGAAGAAAATCATGTCTAAGGCGGCCGTGGTCAAGTTGTACATGCATCTGACGGGTGGCATCGACAGCGGGTTGAACGAGCTTGATGTGCTGAACTACTGGCGCAAGCACGCGGTTTCCGGCGACGAGATCCTGGCTTTCGTCGCCATCGATCCGAAAAATCACACCCACATTGAGCAGGCTATCAACCTATTTGGCGGTGTGTACCTGGGCTTCCAGGTTCAGCAGAACTGCATTCAGGAGTTCGACGCCCGCAAACCGTGGACGCCGGGGCCGCTAACCAACGACGGCCACGCGGTCTTTGCCGTTGAATACGACCAGCATGGCGTGACCGTCCTTACCTGGGGCAAGACACAGCAGGGGACGTGGGCCTGGTGGGATGAGTGCGTCGACGAGGCGTACGCAATCCTGCCGCCGGAGGCGAAGGACAAGAAATTTGCGGGGTTCGACATAGCACAGCTGCAAGCCGACCTGGCTGAGGTGGCGAACTGACTCGCAGGGTGCGTGCGTCGTGAACGGCAACAACGCCGCCTTCCCGTCGTCGAAAGGGTTGTGGTGCATTTTCGAGGCGAACAGCGTTTCACGCGAGCCCATGACCAAGCTGCTCGTTAGAATGGCGCTGTCCTTGCCGATAACGCCGTCGGACACTTTTGTGTTTCCCGAATGCGATTTCTTAGATTAAGAGTGTTCGGTAGCCGTAAGCAGTGCCTTGGTCTGACGGTTGCTTCGTTGCGTGTACGGGAGACGAGAATGGATCTGCATTTCAGTGCTAGGAGCCGCCAAGGAGACTTACCCGTGGAGACCGAAGAGCGGCACGGGCGATGGAAAAGATCGCAATGGAACGTTGTCGCCGTTCTCGTCGCATTCTGCTTTTCGTCGAATCCAGCGTGTGCGAGTCTCGGTAATTTGCACAAGATCTATATCACCCCCGACGTACTGGGGCGTAGCGTTTGCCTGCACCGTAATGAGTCTCTCGATCACTTCACTCTTCTGCCCGAGCAGGGCCTCGGGGTGCTCGGCTTCATAAATCTGGATGTGCTCATCTATACCGAACGGGAAAAAGACATCTCTGGTCTCGGAGCATTGGTCGGGACAGGAATAGCCGTCAACAACGATCTCCTCGGGGCTGTTCCCGAACCCATATCTGAGATCAATCATCATTGGCACACCGCCTTGAATACCCAAAAGAATTGGTTCGGCAATGATAGGGTGTCCACGCAATTGGGTTTGCCACATGCGCTGATCATGAGTCACTGCGAAACGCCCCACCGTGGCCAGCGCTTCTCTCATCGCGGAATCGGTACCAACGACGTATTCATACAGGCTGTCAGCGGAACGGCAGACGCCTTCAACGGTCTTGATCGGATCAAAGGCCACGCCAGGAACATTGAGATACAAATCGCGGGCGCCGGTGAAGGTGAAGAACCCATTCCTGCACGTGCGAATTTTGCAGGCCGAGCGGGGAATGCCCCCCCAGTTCTCCCTGCTATCCGCTCCAGCGGTGATGACAGCTTGCTTCTCGGGCGTGCCCGGCTCATAGGCGACAACAATGGAAGTTCCGATGCACGGCCGGCCGTGCAGCAGGAGCAACAGCGCAATTCCGAATATCCCCGTTGGATTCGGGTACGGCATGAAGCCGGATCGGCGCCAGTTGAGTTTGACCATGATCTAAATGCCCTCGTCTACGACACGGATTGGAACGTTGACATTGATGTAAGTAGTGATGACGAACACTGGTTTCATTTCGCTGGGCCTCGCTGCCTCCAGTCGTTGCCGATGTACCATGGGGAACCGCCCGTCAGCGCAACCATTCACTGATGGTTCGTGTCGTAAACCTAGAGATGTTGAACCATACCCTGACGAAGGATGAACTTATCGAGAAGCGGTACGGCGAAAAGGTATTTGCCATGCCGATCCTTATAGACCAAGCCTGCTTCACCCAAAGAGGCCAGCATTTGATTGGCGTGGCTACTGCTAAAGGATTTCGTCAGCATCTCCTTGGATCGCCCTACTAACTCCTGCACGGTGAATTCGGAATAGGCACCGACAAGGGTAGCCGCTACAGTTAGAAGTTCCCGCTGCCGATCCGTCGCTCGCGCCCACCGTCCGGCGAAAAAATTCGTATCCAGCTTGCGGATGATTTCCTCCGTCGGTACAACCGGCTTCTTGCCGCTGCGGATTTTCTGAATCCACACATCGTATACCTCACGACAAATAAACTGGATGAAATAAGGATAGCCATCGGACATGTACGTGATGGTCTGAACCGATTCGTCATCAATCACGAAGGCGCACCTGGAGTTTTGAATGGGGATGAGAATGGCCTGTCGGCTCGCATCTTCGGACAAGCGCCTAAGAAACATCACATGAAACATCCGTTCCGCGAATGTTCGCGCCTCAACAAGTTTGGGAAAGAGTGTCGGGAGGCCGGTCAGCACGAGCATTATCGGAATCGCTTTCCGCTGGAGGGATTGAAACACATCAAGCAGTAACGACAAGGGAAATTGTTCCTTAGACACATGGTCTGATAGGTTCTGCGCCTCATCATACGCAAAGATTAGTCCTTTTCTATTCTCCTTATTTACAGCACTCCAGGCAATCTCCAGAATGGCCTTGAGTTTATCCGAGATGAGTCCAGGAACACGATCGAAGATTTGCCGGAGTGTGTCGAAGCTTAGCGTTCCGACGTTTGCCTGAATGCCAAAGCGCCGCAGGTGTGAGTGATTGGCGGGAAGCAGGGAAGTCGCGACAGACAAATCGGCCAGAAGCCGTGTTGCTATGAGATCCTCGCTGACGCTTGACGATTCGGACATGTCCGTGCCCACCCAAAGCCAGTCTTGCTGCACTGCTATCGGTCTAAACGTCTCCAGCAGAACGGTTTTGCCAACGCCTCGGAGGCCCGTGAGGATAAGGTTCTGTAGTATGGTTCTTTGGCCTAGTAGATGGCGGAACTCCTTGGTCTCTTCATCTCTCCCCGCAAGGTATGGCGGCATATGCCCAGCCCCAGGTCGGAACGGGTTCTCTATGTCCTCGATGATGATTTTGCTATCCATCCAGCCCTCCAGATAAATTTAGGTCAGCAGCTAAACTTAGACTACACTAGTGGGGCGACTCTGTCAACCCGCGACCTTGGATGCCTTGAGAAGGTGCTATTCTAAGCGGCCAGTCCAAGCTTACCGGAGAACCACCGGCGCTTCTGGCTCCGGGGCTAGGTCCACAATCTCTTCCACCGTCCACACATGATCCGCAACCGCTGCCTCCTTGCCGTCCGGCAGCGCCAGCTTGGCTTCCATGGCTGGTGTCACCCTGAGCGTCTGGTGAATGCGTGCGAAGTTGTAGAACATGAAGAAGAGCGCCAGGGCGTGCTGGTGGTTCTCCAGTTTCTTGCTGAAAGCATTGGTCAGTCTGGTGAAGCGCCGCGTGTGCATCCGGATGCTCAAGTTGCTGCGTTCCACGTAGCTCGTTGAAATGTGATCTGGGTCCGGATCGCCACTGATCACGGCGCGTTCGCAACCGATACACTTCGCCGGCGAGTAGCGATGCTCCGGCTCGTTCGGGTCCTTGCCATAGAGCTTCACCAGCATGGCGTAGTCGATGCCGATGCCGAAGGTGCTTTCGACGGCGTCCAGGTAAGCACGGTGTCCGTCCGTGGTCAGTTGAATCCGATGGGCGAGACGGCCTTCCAGGTCGGACATGAATTCATAAGCAGCGCCGGCGTCTCGGCTCTGCGAGAGATACCACGTCGGAATGAGCTTCGTGTCGGCATCAATCGCCGTCCAGGTCCAGACGTCGCCTACGCCGAATTCGTCGATGCCGTGACGCATCGCGGTTTTCTGTTTCATCTGGATGAAACTCCAGGTTTCGTCCGCCTGGATGCGTCGGCATTTCAGGTTGCGGAGCGTGCGGTTCTGGTACTCGGCGCACGCCTTCCCGACTTCGGCAAGAATGCGGAGCACGGTCCGTTTGTTCGTCTTGGTCAGCCGTGCGGTCGCGCTCACGGAAACCCCTTCGCACAATGCCGCCACTACGGCGGTCCGACGCTCTTTGCTCACTCTGTTCATGCCGCTATTATGCTTACGCAGGAAAGCAAAGTCAAGAGGTGATCTGCTGGCGAGGCGTTTTCGGGCGTTCTCTACGATTCTTGACACCGATGCCCATTTCTGCGTCAAATCATTCTTAGGCTTACGGAGGGATACATCATGGCAAGAAGTACGCGAAAGAAGGCTCTGCGGCCGACTTCTCAGCCCCCTCCGAACGATTTCCCAGCAGAATTTGCGAAGATGGAGCAGCGACTCGCGGAAACCAATCCGGGTATCATGGAAATCCTCCGTGTGTACGGCGGGTACGAAGAGGCGATTCGGCAAGCGGATTGGTATCTCTCTTCATACCAGCAGATACTTCAACCCTCAACCAGCACTTCTGACTGTTCGACCTAAATACCGCTCACTCGTCACACATGCCAACGTGGGGGGAGATCGTTAAGGAACTCACGGCGATCCATGCCGCCGGGCAGCTGCCAGCAGGAACAAGCCCATTTGATGTTGTTCGTCGGAAGTACCTGCAGGCCCTGCATCGGCACACGGGCCGCAATGTTATTCTCTACGCGAGCAAGTGGACCCAGCCGGGTGCCTCTCCCGAGTTAATCAGCATTGGCCCCGAGGACATGCAGGGGCTGATGGAGGTTATCCACGGCTTGAAAGGAGCAAGCGGTCTCGACCTCATTCTTCACTCTCCTGGTGGCTCCGCTGAGGTCGCAGAGGCATTAGTTACCTACATCCGCTCAAAATTCCCCTCTGACGTTCGTGTGCTCATTCCGCAGGCCGCCATGTCGGCTGCCACTATGCTCGCCTGTTCTGCCAATTCTATTGTCATGGGGAAACATTCATTCATTGGTCCGATTGACCCGCAGTTCATCATTGGCGGCCTTTCGGTTCCCGCACAGGCCATCCTAGAGCAGTTCAAGCTTGCCCAGGGGCAGTGCAAAGATCCGAGCCTTCTTCCATCGTGGCTTCCGATGTTGAACCACTACGGACCGGCTCTGCTCGTTCAATGCCAACATGCTTTGGATCTGTCGTTTTCCCTGGTGTCGGACTGGCTCCGACGGTACATGTTCGATGATGATCCAAAGCTGCGTCGAAAAGCTTCCAAAATCGCAAAGGCGCTACGCAATCACGCGGACTTCAAGAGCCACAACCGCTTCATCTCTCGTGACAAAGCCAGGGTGCTAGGATTGCGCGTGGTCGATCTTGAGGACGATCAGGATTTACAGGATCTGACCCTGTCGGTGTTTCACGCAACGACACACACTTTTAACGCCACTCCAGCAGTCAAGCTCATCGAGAACCACTTAGGGAAGGCGTTCATCAGAAGCCAACAGCAGCTTGGGATGATGCCACAGATCCAGATTGTTCCTAAACAAATTCCCCAATTGCCGGTAGCGCCAATGCCGGGAGCGCCACCACTTACGGGCCAGTGATCTCTATGGCTTCGCGCTCCATCGGACGCGCGCCGCAATCTTGGCGATCTGCGCGCGTCGCTTCTTGCTGAGCTTCGCTGCCCGTGCCTTGCCGCCCTTGGACGCGCCCAGCGTGCCCAGCTCGACAGCCCGCGGGTTCCTCAATGCCGCCTCCATTCCCGGCGAGCGTATCGAGCCGGTGGTAAGCTTGCCGCCGATCAGATGTTCCACAGCATGCAGCGCGGAAACCACTTCGTCCTCTTCCTTGCGTGGTCGCGTGGCCATGTTTGGAAGTATGGCAACGTTCGTGGACCGATGCTAGGGGCCAAATCGACGCAACGGCGTTTGAAAGGAAAGTGCACCGCTACCGTCGAAAGGGTACAAAGCCGCTACCGGCTGGGACGCATGCCCCGGCTTGGGCAGCCCGAACAGGACGAAGCTCCTGGTCAAAGCATAGACAGGCCCGACAATGGGGTCCGGAACGTTGCAAGACCCCGTTGCAGGGTCTGCAAGGGCGTCTGGAAGCGTGCAAGGTGGCGTTGCACGGCCGACAACGGGGTCTGGAACGCCGTGAGCCGTCGTCGCGCGTCAAGATTCTCTCCGCGTCTCACCCAAATGGGTGATGACAGGGTTCGGCGCTGCCCTCTACGATGCAGCGACTGATTAAGGAGAGCACGTCGCTGGAATTTGATTGTGAGTCCGTGGACGCAAGCGGTATTCAAGGTTTGAAAGTCCAACGTCAGGACGCGCCCCCATCGCGGGGCGACATTGGGAGGGGGTAATGCACGGGCTCAAAAGGATCGCTCTAATTCTGTTGGTTGGGCTTGTGGGCCTTCCGGGGATCGGAGCAGCTTGTGACTGTGATCGTGACCCGTGCCCACGCTCGGCGTTCTGCGATCATTGCCCACAATACAACAGGCGGCCGGATGAGTGCTGGTCCTACAACACCGAATACCTGTTCGCGACCAGCCGGCTACTGCACGACGCGTGCAACGAGCCCGCAGCTTGCGTGCCGCTGATTCCACTGGCTTTGGCGGTCGATCTGGCGACTCTGCCGCTAACCGCAAGCTTCGGTCTCGTCGGTAAGTAAACCCCTACCCAGAAGAGAGGACGTCATGACAAGTACACTGGCTCGAAAACTCGGCGCTGCCACGGCCCTGACTGTAATGGTCCCTCTGATGGCTTCGTGCACTGCGACGCGCTTGGGCAAGGTCAGCACGATGACGACTCAGGCAGAGAAACGAATGGTCTTTGTGGCTCCCATCGATCTCGACAAAGACAACCGAGTGGTGCCTCGCCAGGTCGTCTGTGCGGAGCCTAGCCCAGATATCGCCCTGGCAGTCAGTAGTGCCATGTCCGGAAGCACCGCGATAAATGTAAAGGGCAAGAGTCCAAACTCCCCAGTCGAGATCGACTGGGAGCAAGTCGCGGCATTATCAAAGAGCCGGGTCGAGGCAGTAGCCCAAATGACCGAGCGTTTGGCGACCATCCAACTCCTGCGCGACGCGCAATATCGCGCGTGTGAAGCCTACGCCAACGGAGCGATCACGGACGTTGGGTACGGCATTCTGGTCAGCCGTTTCGGCGACACGATGGTCACTCTGCTCACCGAAGAGCTTGCGGCAGGAAACTTTGGTCGCTCCTTGGCGACGCTGAGTGGAACCGGCAAGTCGTCGGGTTCTGCGCAGAAGGGATTGCAAGCCGCGGTCGACGCACTCCTCAAGCAACAGAAGGAGCTTGACGACGCGAAGAGTGAGCTCGCCGATGCGCAAAAGGCTCAGGGCGCAGTCCCGGCAGATGCATCGGATGCCGACAAAAAAGCGGCGGAAGACAAAGTGACTGAGAAGCAAAAGGGCGTCACGGAAAAGGAAGCGGCGCTGAAAGCCGCGCAAGAGCAAGCCACGATCATGATGCAAGCAAGCGCCAGCAGCGAAGCAACCACCTCGGCGACCGGCGTCGGGGCGGCCGGCGATGTGGCCAAGGGCGGCGTTGAAGTCGCACGCGTGTTGGAGGACATGCAGAAGAACTACCTTTACAAAATCAACGTCGACCCGCAGGTCGTCAGTTGTATTCTCGCTCTGGGCGCGTCCCGCCCCCTCGGCGAAGCGACTCTTGAGGACCAAGAAATAAGAGCGGCTTGCGCGAAGTCTATGCAGCAGCTTGCGGAAAAATCGATGGAACTTCTCGAAAAGAAATTCGACCAGAGCTTCGAGCTCAAGAAAATCGAACTCCTCAAACAGGATGTTTCGAAGGGCGATAAGAGTAAGACCAGCGCTCAAGCACAGCCTTCTTCCAAACCCAAAAGATAGGACGGATCGTGCCGGGGCGATTGACTAATTCTCTTTACGGTGCGGAGCCTCGGAATCTTCGTGCCTAGCGACAACGAAGATCGTCCACCATCGGAGGGCCGCCGTGGGATTCGAGGATCTCTTCCGCTCAGAACTGGCGAGGCTTGGAGCCGCCCATTGCTCGTTTCACGTGGAGAGAGCTTCTCCGGCCGGAGAGCCTTTTGTTGGAGACCTGTCCGACGACCTTGTCGGGCTGGCCTTGTCCGGTGGCGGCATACGCAGCGCCACGTTCAATCTCGGCTTACCTGAGGGCTTGCACGAACAGAACATTCTATCAATAGGCCGACCGCCGACCAGCCATCACAAAGCCTCCGAAACTGTACGACATCAACGTCTGAGTACCCTGTGAAGTGCATGGTTCCCAGGAAGGGAGTATCGATGACCCCACCAGATGGCCGGAAGCAGCAGCGGCGTTATGGCTCTGACAAGCCGACCTCCTTTTATGAGGTCATACTGGCGGAGATGCGTGCGCTCCGCCCCGACGCGCCTGCGTTCAAGGACCCTAGCGCGTCGACGGTTCAAGAGACCGAGGAGAACCGCGACAAGAATCTGCGGGAGCTCTACACCAAGATCGCCGGCTTGGAGCAGCTACGGCGCCCGGGAGGCGGTGGCGAGGATGCTTATGCGGGTACTCAGGGGCTCTCGGCGCTGTGTCTGTCGGGCGGCGGGATTCGCAGCGCGACCTTCAATCTCGGTGTGCTGCAAGGGTTGGCACGTCATGGATTGCTGGGCACGTTCGACTATCTGTCAAGCGTTTCAGGTGGTGGCTATATTGCTGGTTGGTTGCGTGCGTGGATGACACGCGCCGGTGCGCAGAAAGTCATTGCCGATTTGGCGGTTGGCGACCCTGCAACAGCCAAATCGCAGAAGCCCGACAACCCGCTGGCGCCTGAGCCGAAGCCCATCGACCATTTGCGCGAGTATAGCAACTACCTCACCCCTAGGGTCGGCCTGTTTTCGGCGGACACCTGGACGGGCGCGGCCATCATTCTCCGCAATCTGTTGCTCAACTGGCTGGTGCTCATCCCATTCTTCGCGGCGGTGTTGACCATTCCGCAGATCTGTCTATTGATCACGGAGAGTCCACCCTGGCCCGGATGGGTTCTTGATCTGCTCGTGGCCGGGGCGCTCGGGGCCGCACTCCTCGCTAGCCGTAACGTCTACCGCGCGCGACGGCGGTGGAAGACCCCGGGCACGTCTCAATTCCGTTTCGTGATCGCCACGGTGGCGCCGTTGTGGCTGTCGTGCCTGCTGCTCGCCACTGCGGCGCTGCGGACGCCGTGGAACAGACCGTTCACGGTAATGTTCGATGACACGGTAGGCGTCTGGACGTTCGCGACGCTGTGGTGTGTCGTGATCCCGCTCGCTGGCTGGGCCATAACCGAGCCCCGTTGGCGGAAGGAGCACAGCTACGCGCGGCCTTCGGTCGAAGGCGCGGCAATCGTGGTGTCGGGTGCTGTGGCGACGGCGATCCTGGTCATCGTCTTTACCCACTGGCATGCGACCTTGGTTGCGCACTCCGTGTTATACGTGATCCTTGCCGTTCCGGTGTTGCTGGGTGTCTACCTGCTCGCCCGCGCCTTGTTCGTGGCCATCGCGAGCTGCGAGCGTGAGCCGGCGGACGGCGTGCCCGGCGGAGACGACGCGGATCGTGCGCCGATCTGCCGTGTGCCTGCACGCAACGACGCAGATCGGGAGTGGTGGGCGCGCCTGTCCGGTTGGGTGCTGCTCGTCGGGGTGATTTGGCTGCTGCTCAGCGGGTTATGCCTGCTGGGCGACTACCTCTGGCAACGATTCGAAGACAGGTACCTCACCCAGATCCTCGCCGGCATGGGTGGGTTGTCGGGGATCGTCGCGAGCCTGCTCGGCAAGGGAGGAGGCACCGCGTCGGGTCGAGGCAGCGCGTCCAAGACCACTCCGTGGAAAGAGTGGGTGCTAGGAGCGGCGGCGCCCGTGTTCTGCGTCTGCGTCGTGATTCTGCTGGCGCACGGAACCACGCTGGTGGGGCGTCTCGTGACCGGCAACGGCGATCTGCTCGCCATCCCCGCCGGGCTGGGACGCAAAGGCGAGGTGCAGTTTGCGGAGCTTGTTCTCTTTCTATGGGTTCCGATACTTGCCGTGGCGGTCTCCGTGATCATGGGCTTCTTCGTCAACGTCAACCGCTTTTCGCTTCACGGCCTGTACCGCAATCGCTTGGTGCGCGCCTATCTCGGCGCGTCGAACCCGACCCGGCAGCCAGACCCATTCACCGGGTTCGATCCCAACGACAATCTGCGCCTCCACGAGCTGTGGAAGTCCGATGGACCGAAAGCCGCAACGCGACCTCTGCCGGTGATCAACGTCTGCCTTAACTTGGTGATGAGCGAGGAGAAGCTCGCCTGGCAGCAACGGAAAGCCGAATCGTTCTCTATGACTCCCTTCTACTGCGGCAACTTCCATGACGGCTATCGACCTTCGAAAGAGTATGGCGGTCCGGGCGGTGTTTCGCTGGGGACCGCAATCACGATCTCGGGTGCGGCCGCCAATCCGAATATGGGATACCACTCGTCTCCGGCGATCATGTTCCTCATGGGGTTGTTCAACGCTCGGCTAGGGGCATGGCTCGGCAACGTCAGCAAGGAGGGCGCAAAGACCTATGATCTCCCCGGCCCGTGGCACGCGCTCCTTCCGCTGTTCGCCGAGCTGTTCGGATGGACGAACTCCAAGAGCCGCTACGTCAACCTTTCCGACGGTGGCCACTTCGACAACCTGGGGCTGTACGAGATGGTGCTGCGCCGCTGCCGCTATATCCTGGTCAGCGACGCGGGCTGCGACCCTACTGCTGGCTTCGAGGACCTGGGCAACGCCATCCGCAAGATCCGCATCGACTTCGGCATCCCGATCGAGTTCAGGAAGAAGATCCTCATCTCGCCGCGCGAGGAGACCGCGGACGGCCTCTACTGTGCCACTGCCACGATTCACTACAAGGAGGTCGACGGCAAGGTGCCGCCCGGGGAGCTCATCTATATCAAGCCTGCGCTGTTCGGACACGGCAGGCGCGTACCGTACGATGTCTACAGCTACTCGCGCTCGGCGGGCGAGTTCCCGCACGAATCGACTGTCGATCAATGGTTCAGCGAAGCGCAATTTGAGAGCTACCGGGCACTTGGACTGCACGTGATCGAGCAGATCACGCAGGGGGGGCAAACCAAGAGCTTCGCAGCGTTGCTCGAGCAGGCGGAGGCTTACATGAGCGGCGCCGATGCGGCACGTGCGCAAGGGGAAACGGAACACGCTGGGCGGATCTGGGCTTCTATCGTCCGCTTGTTCAGCGGGCATTCAGCATGATGGGGCTGTTGCTACTTCTAACGAGCTTGACGTGGGGACTCACGTTCTGAGTCGCTCAGCTTTCTTCTTGCAATGGATAGGTGGTGGTACCGTGCGCAGGGCGCGCGTCACCCAGTGCTGTGATTCTGCCCGGTTGATCACGTCGTCGATCTGAAATGACAGACCATGTTCAACCCGCCGGCAATACCGGAAGCTTGGTCTGCTGTCGGGCAAGAACGCGATTGGGATCCTTGAGGCTCGGATCTAGTGCCCTGATGAGAGGCCAGAGGCTTTCGTAAGACATCTGGTATTCTCTTCTCACAATCGTCGAGAGGAATTCCCCAGGCTTTACGATATGGGTCCGCGTGTTATCGACCAATAGGGACGAGGTTTCACTGCTTTCATTTGGCCTTGCCGAGCGCCGGACTCGATGGTCGGGGGGATCCTCCCCGCGGGCCGAATGACGCCAAGAGGGTAAGCGTCCGAAGCGGAAAGCGAACTCGGTGAAACCTCGTCCTTGTTGGATCCGATGGCCGCTCATTGCGCACAGTTATACCGCCGGCAAACTGTGGCGAGAGCCTCCGCGCTCACGGCACGCACGGGGCAAAGCGGGGAGACTCTCAGACGGAGGGCTCAGTTCGATCCAGCAACCTGTCGGACTTGAGGCAGCCCGGAGCGACCCGGCGGGGAACGGACACCGCAAAGACGCCGGCCGCATCTACGCGGACCAGTCGGCGGCGCGTTTTCGCATGTCCTCGTGCGAGATCCGTAGGATCTCCGCGGCACGGCCCAGCGAGATGATCTTCCGCTCCAGCGCCATTCTGATCAGCCTGTGCAGTCGATCCTCTACAAAATCGCATTCAGATAATCCAGCGGGTTCGCCGGCCCGGCTCCAGTTCCAGGTAAACTCGCTGGCCTTGAGGGGATTCGGTTCGTCGGCCTTGCTCAGCGTCTTTCCAGAACGCTGCGCGTGTTGCCGCTGAAAGATCGGCCAAACATCGCGCGTCACCCGTCCGGTCTCGGCGAGCCGGTAGAGCACGGTCTTGTAACTGACGCGGAACATGCGCTTCACTTTCAGCACGCGGTCGATGAGCGCATGTCCGCTGGTGTCGTCCCACTCCGAGGCGAATGCCGCTTCCGGCATGAGGAAATGGCTGGCGAACGCGTCGGCCTCGTGTTCGGTAGCTTTCGGTTCTTCGGACTCGTCGCGCAGGTACTCGCCTTGGTGCAGCAGCAGGTGAGCCAGTTCGTGTGCGGCGGTGAAGATCCAGCGCTCGACCGAGATCCGCTCCCAGGTGTTCACAACGACGGCCGGACCGCCATCACCCTCAGACACGCTGAGGCCGAAGAAGGCGTCGCTCTTCTTGTCGAGCAGCAAGACCTTGATGCCGTTGTCCTCCAGCAGGCCGCAGATGTCTCGGATCGGCTCCTTGGGGCCGAGGCCGATTTCTTCACGAACCCGTTCTGCGAGAGCTTCCGGCTTGGCGCGCAAGCCGCGCAGCTTCTCCAGCGGAAACGTCTTGGTTGCCTTCAACTCGCTCTCCAGCCAGCAGTACTCTTCGAGCCGGCGAGACACCTCTGCCAAGATTTGCTCACGGCCCTTCACCTTGGGCGCGCGGAAGCGCACAGTGCAGAGCGGGCGGGCTGCGGTCACCAGGTCGGCCGTCGAAGTGCCGAGCGCTTTGGCGAGCGCTTCGAGCGTCGCCGTCCGCGGCACGACCTCGCCGCGCTCGATCTTTCCAAGGGCAAGGCGCGAGATGCGCGCCTTCGACGCAACCTCGTCCTGGCTCACGTCCCGATCGAGCCGTAGCCGTGCCAGATTATGACCGATCACGTTGTCGTTGCCCATCGTTGCCACGCTCCATCTCTATCCCGCAATCTCAATAGGATACCATCTTGACGAATCTCGTCAATATAGCTACCATCGATTCTCCACCCGGTTGGGCGTCACAGCGACAAAACGACATGATGACACTGCTTCGAGCGGTACAAGCTATTGGAAGGAAGATTGCCAGGATGCGTGACGCTTTCTTGGGTAACCGCGATCCCGGGGGGCGACTGTCTGTGACAAGGGACGATCCGCTGCACGGGGCACCGGAGGAGATTGCTATGGGACGCGCACACAGCGAGGAAGGCACTTGCCGGTTCTCCGCCGACCGACCGATTTCGTCTCGGGCGGAAGATCTGCTTGGACGCGCTCGCTTCGCTGAGTCGCTAGCGTCGGCGATCTACAGTTGGCGTGGCAAAGACAGTCTGGTTATCGCGCTTTACGGTGACTGGGGCAGCGGCAAGTCGTCTCTAAACAACATGCTCCGCGAGTCGTTGGAGACACAGGTGCCACCGCCGATCATCGTTGAGTTCAACCCGTGGGAGTGGGCGGCACAGGAGCAAATCCTGGAGGCGTTCTTCCGCGAGGTCGGCATATCACTCAGCGCGCATCCAGGTTCCGACGAGAGAATCAAGAGTGCCGCTGCGAAGTGGCGATTGTACGGCCGTTGCCTGGTGCTGGCAGGTAGTGCGGCCCGCGCGCTCCGCACGGTTTTTACCATCAAGGGTGTACCTCCAGACGCTGTGGAGTCGGTCGCTCACGGCTTGGAGACGGCTGGGAAGGTGGCCTCAGAAGGAGCGGAGGCCCTGGACGCCAAGGCTGAGAACGAGGAGCGAAGCATTTCGTCCGTGAAGAGAGAACTGGGGGCGGCACTGGCGCGACTTGAGCGGCCTGTCTTAGTTGTGATGGACGACATCGATCGCCTCTCGAAAGACGAGATCAAACTCTTGTTCCAGTTAGTGAAGGCGAATGCCGACCTTCAGAATCTGGTCTTCCTTCTTCTCTTCCAGCGAGACCTTGTCGAGAAGAGCCTCAACGAGGTGGCACCCGGATCTGGCGTGGAGTTTCTCAAGAAGATCGTTCAGGTCGGCTTCGATGTCCCACGGGTTGATCTCGCACGCCTCCACCAGGTGCTCAATCAAGGCCTCGCCCAGATTCTGGGATCAGAGGGGATTCCCAAGGCGGAGCACGTGCGATTCGGAAATCTGTTTCATGGCGGGCTGTCCCAATATTTCGAGAACCTGCGTGACGTGTACAGATTTCTGTCAACGCTGGACTTCCACGCGGTGGCGCATCGCCAGGACGGTGTACTGAATGTCAATCCTGTTGATCTCATCGGGATCGAGTGCCTTCGGGTCTTCGAGCCACATGTCTTCAAGCAGCTGGCGAATCTAAAGGACGTACTCACAGAGCTCGGTGGGCAAATGGACAACAAGGAGAAGCGCGCTTCTATCGACGCGCTCCTCGATTCGATCCCTGAAACGCGCCGTGAGCAGGTGCGCGAGATTCTAAAGTCACTGTTTCAACCCGTCGATTGGGTCTTGGACGGCTCCGGCTACGGCATCGGATTCGAGGAAGGATGGATCCGATCTCGGCGCGTATGCGCGAGTCGGATGTTCGACAGGTACTTCCAGCTTGTGATCGGGCAATTTGAAGTGTCTGAAGCCGACGTTCAGCGCGTGTTGAGATCTACTGACGACCGCGAGGGACTCGCTGCCCTCTTTCGCGAATTCAATCGCAGGGGAGTCCTCGCGTCACTCCTGATCCGGCTTGACGCTCACAAAGAGGAGTTCGATTTGGCTCACGCTCCTCGGTTGGTGACCGCACTTTTCGATGTCGGAGACGAACTTCCATTTGTGGAAGGGTCGTTCGGCTTCGGCATGAGCCCGGAATGGTCTGCGCTTCGCATTGTCCATTGGTATCTGATGCGTGAGCCCGATCGCACGGTTCGGGGTCAGATACTGAAGGAAGCTTCGCGCGCAACGAGCGGGCTGTTCATGCCGGTCTTCAAGACATCCGTCGAGTCGAGCAAGCAAGAGCGCCAGAAAGACCCAGACAGCTTTGCCGTCGGCGAAGAAGACCTGGCCGAGCTGCAACGGATCTGCGTCGAGAAAATCCGAACGGCTGCGAGTGACGGGGTATTGATGGGACACCCGAAGATGCTGTCGATTCTCTATCGCTGGAAGGAGTGGGCAGGTGACGCCGAGCCGAAGGCTTGGGTCGAAGACCTCGTCAAAACAGCCGCCGGTGCTCTACGGTTTCTAGTGGGGATCTTGGGCCAAGTGACATCACATGGACTGGGTGACCGAGTCGCTTCCGTCAACTGGCAGATCAGGATGAGTGACGTCGAGGCGTTCATCGCTCCAGAAACCGTTGCCGCTCGTGTTGAGCAAGTGGACCAGGGCTCGCTTTCCGACAGAGAGCAGGAGGCATGTCGAGCATTTCGACAAGCAATGAAACGCCGCGAGCATGGAAAGGGCGATCCGGGGCCACTGGGTCTCGACAATGAAGAATGAGCCACCTCGATCTGAATTTACAGCTCAATCGTATCGGGGCGAACAAGAGGATCCAGCCGATACGCCGCAGGCAGCGACCGCAAGTAGCGCTGCGCGTCCTGGTAGAGCGGCGAATGACATGCCGAGCATTCACTGCCGACACGGTTGTCTCTCACGCGGCACGGCGTACCTTGATCTCGGCTTCCAAGCCGACCGCATCGACCAGTTGCCAAACGCGATCGATCGTCACCCTCTGCAAACTCCCGTCGTGGCTCGTGCTCGTGATTCGTGACTTGTCAGAAAAAGCACGTAGAGGACTCGATACTGATCTGAGCGATCCTTGAGCGTTCACGCTCCCCGGCACTCGAAGCCCAGGGCGCGGGCCGCAGTCGCTTGCTGCGCATCGTGCGTGACGAACAATAGCTGCGTGCCACGATGCTCCTGAAACAACATCGCGCTGGCGATGTGGATCGCATCGAGCGTCTTCACAGCCGTGGCCATCGGCAGTGCGGCACGACGCAAGACGGCCCGGGTCAGCCCGATGCGACCGATGGTGCCTTCAATCCGCACCAACTCCCGCTGAGCGCTCACCACACCCTGGTCATCGAGTGCCGCCTCCAGACGCAACCGGTCGATCACGCGGCGGGCCTCGAGCCCCAGCAGCTCACTGGACCACGCGGCCTCCCACTTGGCCCAGATGTCCAGCGGTTTTCCCTGGGCGAGCAGTACCCGCAGCACCACGCTGGTGTCGACGTAGACCGTCACCGCTGGTCCCGGCTCTCCCGCAGCAGACGGCCCACGTTGATGCGACGCCGCAGGCGGGCGGGTTTCACCTTGCCCAGATCCGCAACAGGACGGCGCGGCTCCTCCACCTGAAGCTCATCCGCGTGCCCATCGACCGGAACCAACCGAGCAATCGGCGTCTGCCGGTCGCACACGAGCACCGTGCCGCCGCTGCGCACCTCCGCCAGGTAGGCACTAAGCCGGCTTTTGAGCTCGGAGACCTTTGCACGTTTCATGGTCTCTTTGTGACCAGATATGACCTCGAAGTCAATGTCTCAGTTGGATGCTAGCAGACCGAAGCCGCGAGTGGCGCCCCCGCCATGCCCACAATTTGGGACGCAGTCACCTATCGGGCGGCGCAAGCAACGGCACGACTTAGCGGCCGTTGCGCCGGTAGATGGTGAAATCCGAGTCGCTCGTGAACACGCGAGAGCGCGGATGTAGCTCCGACATCCGGACCAGACAGGCGTCGGCCAAGGACATCGGCAGAGTCCGATGCCGCCGCATCAAGCGTTCGTTGAGCGGCGGGCAAAGGACCTCGCGCTCGGTCATGTCGCGCCGGTTGGTGGACGTCCTCTGGGTCTTGCCGCGGACGACGTGTGATCTGGCTGCTCGGCGGAGAACAGTCGGACTTGCAAGGTGAGTTTATCTAGATAAAATGCCTATTGCTGACTTTGGTATGACAAGTTATACCCCTTCCCATGAAGACGGCCATCTCGTTGCCGGATGAGTTGTTTGACGAGATCGAGGTGTGCGCTCGCACCTTGAAGATGTCGCGCAGCAGCCTGCTGGCTGCGGCTGCCCGAGACTTCCTGGCGCGCCGCCGTCACCCATCTGACGCAACCGAGGCTTGGAACCGCGCCATCGCCAAGGGCGGGCAGCCGGGTGACGATCCTGCCGTGGCGGCGTTGCGGCGATACAGCAAGACCGTGGTGGGCGGGACGAAGCGGAAACGACGGTGATCCGGCGCGGACAAGTCTGGTGGGTGGACTTCGGGGAGCCGGCGGGTTCCGAACCCGGCTACCGTCACCCCGCGCTGGTGATTCAACGCGATGAGGTCAACGCGAGCGCGATCAACACGGTTGTCGTCTGCGTACTGACCAGCAACCGGGCATTGGCACGGGCTCCAGGCAACACCCTCCTGTCAAAGCGAGTGACGGGGTTGCCGCGCGACTCGGTCGTCAACGCCTCTCAAATCGTTACCGTAAACAAGAGTGATCTTGGCACGCTCGCGGGCACCCTTTCCGCCCGGGTGATGGAGCGAGTCAGCGAAGGACTCAGCTGGTTTCTGCGGCTTGGACCGTGAACGATCGGCTGGAGAGAAGCCGGGACGCTGGCTTGCGTGGTGACAGGAAGGCAGTTGGCACCGGGCGTCTGGACTATCGCCTTCGGCGGGCGTGAGGAGAGGCACACCGTCGACCGGCGGACAGAGGTATCCCTTTCGCGGGCTGTGCCGGTTCGCCGGCAGGAGCGGCCAAGTTGTCGTCGATCAACTGCGCACCGTCGACCGCGAACGTCTCCTCTGGCATCTCGCGCCATGTTGCGCTGAGCGAGGCGGCCCGAATATAGTCGGCTCATGGAACGCCGGGATTTCGAGGAGTTGGAGGAGGCGACGCTGGCTCCCTACGCGATGCACAGCCGCGACAGCCGCGGCCGAAGGCATCCAGAATCGGAGCACGCTTTCCGGCTGCCTTTCCAGCGCGATCGCGACCGCGTCATCCACTCGACCGCGTTCCGCCGGCTCGAGTACAAGACGCAGGTGTTCGTCAATCACGAGGGCGACTACTACCGGACACGGCTGACGCACACCATGGAGACGGCGCAGATCACCCGCACCGTTGCCCGCGCCCTGCGCCTGAACGAAGACCTGGCTGAGGCGGTGGCGTTGTCGCACGACCTGGGACACACGCCCTTCGGCCACGCCGGCGAGCGCGTGCTGAATCAGCTGATGGCAGACCACGGCGGCTTCGAGCACAACCAGCAGAGCCTGCGCATAGTGGATCTGCTGGAGGAACGCTATCCGACCTTCGCTGGATTGAATCTCACCTGGGAGGTGCGTGAGGGCATCGCTAAACACTCGTCGCCATACGATCGGCCGGCGCTGCAAGAGTTCGACCCGCTCCAGGCGCCGTGCTTGGAGGCCCAGATCGTCGATTACGCCGATGAGATCGCGTACAACACCCACGACATCGACGACGGCTTGATGTCAGGGTTGCTGACGCGGGAGCAGCTGCGCGACGTGGCGCTGTGGCGCGAAACTTTCGGGAGGGTCTCGGCCGAGTATCCGCAGGCCGGATTTCGGATCCAGCGCTACCAGGTGCAGCGCGCCTTGATCGACGACCTCGTCACCGATTTGATCGAGACGGTGAGGGAGCGCCTGCGCGCGCTGCAGCTCGACAGCGCCGAAGCCATCCGCGCGTATGCCCAGCCGCTGGTGAGTTTCAGCCCCGGACTGGAAACGAAGCGCGCCGAGCTGAAGGCGTTCCTGATGGAGAATCTCTATCGCCATTACCGTGTCATGCGCATGGCTGTGAAGGCACAAAAAGTGATGACCGATCTCTTCCGCGCCTACATGGACGAGCCGGCACAGCTACCGACGCACATCGCGGCGCACTGGCGGGCGGGCGAGGATCAGGCACGGGTGATTGCCGACTACATCGCCGGCATGACCGATCGTTTCGCGCTCGATGAGCACCGCAAGCTCTTCGATCCCGACGAGCGCGTCTGAACCGGCGATTGCAGCAACCGGCAAATAGCGATCATTTAGGGCTCAGGCTTTGAGTTTGGAGTGCTCGCCCGTCCCGACTCCGGCTTTGGGGATCTCGGCGCGGCCGCCTTGGGTGAGCTTCTTCAGATCGAGGATCTCGTCGAGTCGATCTTTTGGGATGAGCCCTTCCTCCAGAAGCACCTCGCGTATCGGCTTGTTCTCAGCGAGCGCCTTCTCGAAGATCCTGGCCGCCGCATCATAGCCGATCACCGGCGCCACGGCGGTCACCAACGCCGCAGTGCGTTCGCCGTAGGCGCGACACCGGGCGACGTCGGCGACTATCCCGCGTACACACTTCTCCGCCAGCACCCTGGCGGCGTGGCCCAGGATCTCCAGGCTTTCAAGCAGGTTGTGCGCGATCACCGGCATCATCGCGTTCAATTCGAGGCTGCCGTTCAGGCCGGCGATGCTGATGGCGGCATCATTGCCGATGATGTGGGCGGCCACCATGTTCACTGCTTCGGGTATTACAGGGTTGACTTTTCCGGGCATGATGCTGGAGCCCGGCTGGACAGCCGGCAGCTCGATTTCGTTCAGGCCGGCGCGAGGGCCGGAAGTAAGCAGCCGCAAGTCATTGGTGATCTTCATGAGCCCGACGGCGGTCGTCTTGAGCATGCCGGATAACTCGACGCAGGCGTCACGGTTCTGCATGGCTTCAAACGTATTGTCGGCGCGCCGAAACAAATGGCCGGTGAGAGCGCGCAACTCAGCGATGACACAGGCGGCGAACTCGGGGTGCGTGTTGAGCCCGGTGCCGACGGCCGTGCCGCCGATGGGCAGCTCCGAGAGGTGGGAGCGGCTGCTCTCCAACCGGGCGATGCCATGGCGGACGACGCTGGCATAGCCGGAGAACTCCTGCCCGAGCGTGACCGGCACGGCATCCTGCAGGTGGGTGCGGCCAGCCTTCACCACGTCGGCGAACTCCGCAGCCTTTGTCTGGAAGGCATCGGCCAGTTCGCGCAGCGCCGGAATAGTGTGCGCCTCGACGGCGTCCATGGCGGCCACGTGGATGGCGGTGGGGAACACGTCGTTGGTGCTCTGGCCCATGTTGACGTGGTCATTCGGATGTACGCTCCGGTCGCCGCGTGTGCCGCCGAGGATCTCGATGGCGCGACTGGCGATGACCTCGTTGGCATTCATGTTCGTCGAGGTGCCGGAGCCAGTCTGAAAAACGTCGACGACGAACTCCCCGTCGAACTGGCCTGCCGCCACCTCCAGAGCGGCAGCCTCAATGGCCCTGCCGCACCGCTCGTCCAGCAACTTGAGCTGCATGTTGGCGCGGGCACACGCGGCCTTGATGTACCCCAGCGCCTGAATGAAACGGCGGGAGAAGCGCAGGGTAGAGATCGGGAAGTTCCGCGCTGCCCGCGCCGTCTGCGCGCCGTAGTAGGCGTTGGCCGGGACCTGCATCTCGCCCATGGAATCCTTTTCGATGCGGAAGTCCGCCATGGTCTTCTCGCTCACTGGGCTCTCAGCTCAGCTTTCAGCTCCGCAACGAACGAGTCAATAGCGCCAACGTCATGCTGCGTGGCTGATGGTTGAGTCGCCGATCGTTTTCAGTCGTCGTAGCGTACCAGTGAGAAGATCTCATGCCGTTGCAGTCGGTCGCGCCCGCCGAGCGCTGCCAGTTCGATCACGAAAGCGCAGGCTACCACTTCTCCTCCGAGGCGTTCGACCAGCTCGACCGCGGCGCAGGCGGTGCCGCCGGTGGCGAGCAGATCGTCAACGATCAGCACCCGGGTCGGGTGGCCGAAGGCATCGCGATGGATCTCCAGAGCATCGCGCCCGTATTCCAAGGCGTACTGCGCGGCGTACGTTTGCGCCGGCAACTTTCCGGGCTTGCGCACCACGGCCAAGCCCGCACCGAGGGCGTACGCCGCCGCCGCGCCGAAGAGAAAACCGCGCGACTCGATGCCCAACACCATGTCGATACGGCCGCGGTACGGTTGCGAGAGCCGATCGATAACTTCGTGAAGCGCTTCGCCGTCGGCCAGCAACGGCGTGATGTCACGGAAGATGATGCCGGGCTTGGGGAAATTCGGTATGTCGCGGATGTGGAGCTTCAAATCCTTCACGTCACCCTCCGTTTCATCACCCAGGCTGGCTTTACCAAATCGAAGCGGCGATGGGTAGCGGCGTCAACCGCCGCGGCCCGCGAGGCCGGGGGGAGCCGCCAGCTGTTCGGGCGGAGGCAAGAACTCCAGCGGGTCCCGCGCGACGTTGTCCTGGCGTACCTCGAAGTGGAGGTTGGCACCCGAGGTGTGGCCGCTGTCGCCGACGCTGCCGATGATGTCACCTTGGCGCACATGCTGCCCTTCGTGGGCTCGATTGACTTGGTTGTGAGCGTACACGGTAGCGAATCCGCCGGCGTGCCGCAGGATGATGACATTGCCGTAGCCGCGCAGCACATCGCTGTAGATGACGTCGCCGTCTTGCGCGGCGTGCACCGGGGTTCCCGCCGGCGCGCTGATGTCGACGCCGTCGTGGAAACCATGGCCGCGCTGGCCGAACCTGGAGGTGACGATGCCGCCGCTCACGGGCCAGGCGAAATTCATCTTCGCGTCCTTCGGCCCATGAACTTCGTTGCGGCGCACGCTGACGGCGCGCGGCGTGATGAGCGTCACCGGCAGTTCGCGCCGCGCGTCGGGAATCAACAACCGCTGCCCCACTTCTATGCGCGACGGGTCGCGCAGATGATTCGCTTCGGCCAGGTGCTTGACGGAAACGCCGTAGGCTTTGCCGATCCGGTACAGGGTTTCACCCGGCTGCACGCGGTGGTGCACCGCGTGGCTGCACGCCGCCAAACCGCCAAGCAACGCCAGCAACACCAATTCCCGCGCTGCTCGCCTGCTACACCCCTCGCCCACTCACCACGTCCTCACACCCTCAGCCGATGGTAGTCACCCTTCCCAGCCGTATGGACCGATCAGCTTCACGAAGCGGCACTCACCGAAGTACTTCACGTCCAGTTGCGTGCCGCGCTTGTGAATTCGCGTCAAACCCTGCAACTCGTCCTCACCCAGGGGCAGAACCAAATAGCCGCCATCCGCGAGTTGCTCGACCAACGGCCGCGGGATCTGCTGGACCGCTGCGGTGATTATGATGCCATCGAACGGCGCCGCCTCGGGCCAGCCGTTCGAGCCGTCAGCGGTGCGCAGGTGCACCCATGGCCCGTAGCCCAGCCCCTCCAGGCATGCGCGCGCACTGCCGGTGAGAGACTCGATGCGCTCGAGGCTGAACACCTCGCGCGCCAGTTCCGCCAGCACCGCAGTTTGGTATCCGGAGCCGGTGCCGATTTCCAACACCCGTTCATCTCCCTTCAGCTCGAGCAACACGCTCATCAGCGCGACCATGTACGGTTGCGAGATGGTCTGGTCTTGCCCGATCGGGAGCGGTGTATCTTCGTAAGCGCGCCGCTGCAACGCGGTCTCGACAAACAAGTGGCGCGGCACCCGGCGCATCGCCGCCAGCACGCGCTCGTCGTGGATACCGCGGGCATGCAGCTGCTCTTCAACCATTTGCTCGCGTGCTTGGTCGAAATTCATGGCCAGCGCAGCTGCAGCTTCCGGAGGCGCACCAGCGAGGCGTAGTTCGTCAAATCGAGATGCAGCGGGGTGACGGAGATGAGGCCCTGCTGCACGGCGCTGAAATCGGTGCCCTCGCCGTCGATGAAGGCGAACGGCCCACCGCCGATCCAGTAGTAGGTCTTGCCGCGCGGATCTGTCCTCTCGACGATGGCGTCGTCGTAGCGGCGCTTTCCTTGACGCGTCAGTGCGAAGCCTTTGATCTGCTCCGCCGGCAACGCCGGGACATTGACGTTGAGGAGAGTTTCGGGGGGCAAGTGATCGTCCAGAATGGCGGCAGCCAAGCGGTGCGTGAAGGCCGCAGCCGGTGCAAAATCGAACGCGCTGTCGGCCACTAAAGAAACCGCAACCGCGGGAACGCCCAGTAGCGTCGCTTCCATGGCCGCCGAGACCGTACCGGAATAGGTGATGTCGTCACCCAGGTTCGCCCCATGGTTGATGCCAGAGATCACCAGGCGCGGACGTTCGCGCAGGATGCCGTTGATCGCGAGGTTGATGCAGTCCGTCGGTGTCCCGTCTACCGCAAAGACGCGCGGGCCCACCGGCTCGATGCGCAACGGGCGGTGCAGCGTCAACGAATGACTGACCGCACTCTGGTCGCGGTCCGGCGCCACCACCCAGATCTCATCCAACGCCGCCAGGGTTTCCTGCAGGACCGCGATGCCCTCCGAGGAGATCCCGTCGTCATTGCTGAGCAGGATAGACACGTGAAAAAGGCTAGCACCGGGCTTCCAACGAGGCAAACTTGAGTCGGCGAGGTGGGGAGGCGTTTCACTGGCACTGTGGGTGAAGCGCAGCGTTATGCCCGGTTGCGCGCGGCTTGGAGTGCTGCGCCGGGGGGAAACCAATCGGGGCGGCGGGATTTGAACCCACGACCACTCGCACCCCAAGCGAGTGCGCTACCAGGCTGCGCCACGCCCCGAAACTCACCCACGGCACCACGCGGCCTCAGCATCACCGCGCCGCTGGTTCATTTAGTGCCACGTTGGCGCGCGAAACACAACTGTCGCTATGGTACGCCGATGTGCAGCTCTGTTCTTCACTCGCTGACTGGCGCACCGGCGCACGGGCTCACTCGCTGCAACAGATTGCGAGCTCCACTTTCGCTGAGCCGCACGGTACCGCCGTCGTTGTCCAAGGCAATCAAACCCTCCCCAGCCAGGTATACAGCCACGCCCGCCACGCGTGTATCGGTGGTGCGCAAGCAGCCGGCAAGTTCCTCGAGATTGAGGGCCGAGGCCGAGCCCCAGAGCTGATAGCCGGCCATGAGCGTCTTCAACAGGCTGAACACCAGCTCGCTTCCGGAACGCTCGCGCTTGGCCTCGGGGATCATGTGCAACGGCCTCGGACACGGGGTGAGCAACGGCCATGCCAGCAATTCTGATCGTAGACGCCGCTTCCGGGCTGATCCGCCGCACGGTTTTTGTGCGTATTCGCTAAATTCGTGACGGGCGGGTTTTTGGAAAAGGCGCGGCTTTGGGGGGACTAAGTGAGCAAGCGGTGTATCGATTCGAGGTCATGCTTGAGGCGAAGAAGTACGCTGCGGTAGCTGCGGTCGCCGAGCGGCATCTCCAGTTGCTGGCGTTCTTCCTTCTGCAAGCTTTTCAAGCGCTTGCGTGCACCTTCAATCGTGAAGCGCTGTTCATGCAACAGCCGCTTGATCTGCAAAAGCGTTTCAACGTCCTTGCGGCGATAGAGGCGATGCTTGAAACGGGTCTTGGCGGGCTTGATGACGCTGAACTCGCTCTCCCAATAGCGCAGGACATAGGGTTTGACGCCGACGATGTCGGCGACCTCCCCGATCTTGAAATAGAGCTTGTCCGGCAACTGCTCTTGGTCGTCACGCACGGTCAACCCGAGGCCTCCGGATTCATGCTTTTCTTGAGGACCTGACTCGACTTGAAGGTCAAGACGCGGCGGCCGGAGATAGTGATTTCGCCACCCGTTTGCGGGTTGCGGCCCTTGCGCGGCCGCTTTTGGCTCACAACGAAGTTGCCGAACCCCGAGATCTTCACCTTTTCGCCTTCCTGGAGACGGTTCTTGATGATTCCCAAAATGCATTCGACGATATCGCTCGCCTCCTTTTTCGAAAAGCCCACCTTTTCGTAGATGCGCTCGACGATATCTCCTTTGGTCATGGTCACGCCCGGAATCCCCCGAAGGTCAAAGAACCTCACCTACCGTGGTTCGACATGCAGGGCATCCTTAAGTGCAGCGATCAGCTGTCCGTGGACTTGATTGACTTCCGCATCGGTCAGCGTGCGGTCGGCAGCGCGATAGGACAGTGAGTACGCCAGGCTCTTCTTCCCTGGAGGGATTGGTGGTCCGGTGTACTGATCGAACAGGTACACGTCTTCGATCAAACGCCGTCCTTGGTTCCACTCACGCACGAATCGAACCACTCGATCGGATGCGAAACTTTCCTCAGTCACGATCGCAACATCTCGCAAAACTGCAGGAAATCGTGAAAGATCACGGTACGTAATACGAGCGCGAGAATACTCAAGCAACCGGTCCGAGTCAATCTCAAACACCCAGCAGGGATCCTGCACCTTCATCTCCGCCGCCACCGCCGGATGCAGGCTGCCCACGATGCCCAGGGGCACGTCGGCGACCGCCACGCGTGCGGTCTTCCCCGGATGAAAGGCTGACGCATCGGTGGCAGCAGTCCACCGCGCCTCACTGATCCCCAGGAATCCAAGGATGGCTTCGACGATGCCCTTGACGTCGGCGAACTCCGTCCGCACGCTGCGGCTGCCGATTCCGGCCACCGGCAGAGTGGGGCAGATGGCGCCCCCGAGCCGCCGCGCCTCGCCAAACGCCTCATCCCGCCAGAACACTTTGCCGATGCAGAACTCACCGACGCGTGTCACCCCCTGGTCATGGTTATCGCGGACAACGCGGATCAGGCCCGGAAGCAGACTCAATCTCAACTCCGTCTCTTCCTGCACCACCGGGTTGAGGATGCGCACCGCGTGACGGCGGTCGTGCAGGCCGGGAAACAGCGCGTTCAACCGCGGCGAGCAGAAGCTCAAGAGAATGACCTCGCTCAGCCCGTGCGCGGCACAAAATCGCTTCAAATCTCGTTCACGCCGCTGGCTGAGCTCCGGTCCCGAACCGGTCAAGGTCGATTCGGGAAGAGTGGTGGGAACGTTTTCATATCCGCCCAGGCGCGCCACCTCTTCGATCAGATCGACCTCACGCGTCAGATCCGATCGGTATGACGGCGGCACCACCGTCAACGTGCCCCGCGTTGCGGGAGACACGCTCACCCCGAGAGCCTTCAGCCGCGACAGCAATTCGCTGCGGCCGATCGTCATGCCGAGAAGCTCGTCAACGCGCTTGAGGCGCATCGAGATGGGAACCTGCTGAGCGGGGCTCGGGTACGCGTCTACCCGTCCGCGGGCGATGGTGGCACCACAGATGCGCGCCATCAACGCTGCGGCGCGGTCGGCGGCCACAGGTGCACCTTCGATGTCGGTAGTCCGCTCGAAGCGATAGGAAGCTTCGGTGCGCAAACCTAGTCGTTTTGCCGTGCGCCGGATAGCGCCCGGATTGAACCACGCGCTTTCCAGCAAGATATGGCGCGTGCTCAGGGTCACCTCCGTGTCCGCTCCGCCCATCACGCCGGCAATCGCCACGGGTTCGCCGCCGCTGGTGATCATCAGGTCATCGGCATCCAGGGTCCGCGCCTGGCCGTCCAACGTCGTAAAAGCCGCGTCGGTCTGGGCGCGTCGCACCAGAATATCCTTTGCTGGCAGCCGATCGTAATCGAAGGCGTGGAGCGGCTGCCCACGTTCGATCATGACGTAATTGGTCACGTCGACGACGTTGTTGATCGGCCGAATGCCCGCGGCCCGCAATCGGCTTTGCATCCATAGCGGTGAGGGAGCGATGGTTGCGTCGGAAAGCACGCGCGCGACGTAGCGGCGGCATAGTTCGGGATCGTCGATACGGAGCGCGATCAAATCGGCGGCCGCAACATCGGACTCGGGTACGGTCAAACGTTGGCGTCGCAGGCGCTGCCCGGTCAGCACGGAAATCTCTCGCGCGATACCGATCACGCTCAGGCAGTCGCCGCGATTGGGGGTGACGGAGACATCCAGCACCGTGTCTTCCAGGCCGAGGATAGCGGAGACCCGCGCGCCGATGGCGGCGTCGTTCGGCAGCAGCAGGATGCCGCCAGTGTCCGTTCCGATGCCCAATTCCGCCTCCGAGCACAGCATTCCGGCGGAGGTAACGCCGCGCACGTCGGCCGTTTCGAGTCGCCGGCCGTCAGGCAAAGTGCACCCGGGAGGCGCATAGGCCACACGGCTCCCGGCCTGAACGTTCACCGCCCCGCACACCACGGTGCATGTCGTATCCGGATCCGTGCGTGCGGTGCACACGTTCAAGCGCTCCGCCTGCGGATGCGGCCGCACTTCCACGATTTCGGCGCACACAACTGCGGACAGCTCGCCGCCGATGTCCTCGATCGACTCCACCTCCAGCCCCGCCATGGTGAGCCGCTCCGCGACTTGCGTGATCGGAAGGGTCAGCTCAACAAACTGCGCCAGCCAGCTCCAGGCAATTTTCATGGCGCGCGCTAGAATTGCTGCAGAAAACGCATGTCGTTGGCGAAGAGCAAGCGGATGTCGTTGATCTGGTACTTGACCATGGTGACGCGATCGACACCAAGCCCAAAGGCGAAGCCCGACACCGCCTCAGGATCGTACCCCACGGCAGCAAACACGTTTGGATCGATCAGCCCAGCGCCAAGGATCTCGAGCCAGCCGCTGCCCTTGCACATCGTGCATTGCCGGTTATTGCCCTGGCAGAGCACGCAACCAATATCGACCTCGGCGCTGGGTTCGGTGAAGGGAAAAAAGCTGGCGCGAAAGCGCAGCTGGGTCTGGCCGCCGAAGATACGGCGCAGCGCCAGTGTCAGCACGCCTTTCAAATCGGCAAAGGTGACGCGCCGATCGACCATAAAGCCTTCGATCTGGTGCAGCATAGGCGAGTGGGTGGCATCGTAGTCGTGGCGATAACATGCGCCGGGGGCGATGACGCGCAGCGGCGGTTGCTGTGTCTCCATGACGCGGATTTGCACCGGCGAAGTGTGCGTCCGCAGCACGTAGCCGTCGGTCACGAACAAAGTGTCCTGCATGTCGCGGGCCGGGTGATCCGCGGGAACATTCAAAGCGGTAAAGTTGTGGTATTCGTCCTCGATTTCCGGTCCCTCGGCGATGCTGAAACCCAACGCGACGAAAATGTCGACGATTTCTTCCAGGGTCTGCGTGAGTGGGTGGAGATGACCGGGAATGCGGTGGCGGCCGGGTTCGGTCACGTCGGCCCGTTCGGCCGCGATTCGGCGTTCGCGTTCGGCTTGCCGCAGCAGGGTCAAGCTCTCTTCGATCCTGCACTCGACCTCGTCCTTGATCTGGTTCAGGTAGGCGCCGATCGCGGGGCGTTCGGCGGGCGGCACCTCGCGCAAGCCGCGCACGGCCTCGGTCAATTCACCCTTGCGGCCCAAGAAGCGAATGCGCAGCTGCTCGACCTCGGCTTCTGCTTGCGCTGTCTGCAGCGCCGCCAAAGCGTCGCGGTGAATTCGTTCCAGGGTTGCTTTCATGTCATGCCGTCATAACTCCACGGCCGGCACACCTGGCCGGCTCGGAACTGAGTTCCCGCCAATTTGTCGGACTGCGTGCCGGGCAATCGTGACTGTGTGTGACACGCCTAGGCGGCGAGATGCGCTTTGGCCTGTTCGGCGAATTGCTGAAAGCCGGCCGGGTCGCGGACGGCAAGATCCGCCAGGATTTTCCGGTCGACGCCGATGCCGCCCTGTTTCAGCCCGTGCATGAACTGACTGTAGCTCAACCCATGCTGGCGCGCGGCGGCGTTGATGCGAACGATCCACAGGCCGCGGAACTCGCGCTTGCGCACCTTGCGATCGCGATACGCGTACGTGAGCCCCTTTTCGAGCGTCTCGCGGGCTTGCCGGTACTGCTTGCGGCGGCCGCCGACGTATCCCTTGGCCAGCTTCAGGATCTTCTTATGGCGCCGGCGCCCTTTTGTGCCTCTCTTTGCGCGTGGCATGTGTGGTCTCCTGAGAAGGATTTCGGGTAGCACCTCAGCCGGATCGGAACAAGGTTACAGATACGGCAGCAGACGCTGGATCGCCTTGGCGTTGCTTTGATCGACCACCACCGCCTGGCGCAAGTTGCGCTTTTGCTTGCGCGTCTTGCTCGTCAAGATATGGCGCAAATACGCCTTGCGACGCTTGAGCTTCCCCGTCCCCGTCAGTTTGAAACGCTTGGCCGCGCCGCGGCTCGTCTTCTGCTTGGGCATGAGATCACCGTCCTCTGGCTGTTCTTCGCTCCAACCTACGCCTTGTCTGTACGTCAAGGCGGGCCATCCACCTGGCTCGCCGGTGTTTCGGACCGCCTTCCCGGCACCGCCTCGTCTAGCAAGCGGTCGATAAAGGCATCGAGCGACTGCGCTGGCGAAGTCTCGCCGCTGCGACTACGCGGCGCGACCGTCCCGTTGGCGGCTTCCTTGTCGCCGACGACCAACATGTATGGCACCTTCTCCAGCTGCCCCTCACGAATCTTAAAGCCGAGCTTCTCATTCCGGTTGTCTAGCTCGGCTCGGAGACCGGCTCGCAGCAAGCGATCCGTGACCTCCCGGCCATAGTGGTCTTGCCGCTCCGTTACTGTTAACACCCGCACCTGCACCGGAGCAAGCCACAGAGGCAACCTGCCGGCCGTGTGCTCGATGAGGATCGCAATGAAGCGCTCGATCGAGCCCAGCACGGCGCGATGCAGCATCACCGGCACGGCCTCGGTCCCTTCAGGGGTGACGTACTTCAACCCGAAACGCTCCGGCATGGCGCAGTCGATCTGGATGGTGGCGAGCGTCCAGGACCGTTCGAGCACGTCGCGGAAATCGAAACCGATCTTCGGGCCGTAGAATGCCCCTTCGCCGGGCAGCACGGTGACCGGGTAGCCGGCCTGCTCCAGCACCCGCCGTAGGGCCGCTTCGGCGGCATCCCACAACTCGATGCGCCCAAGGAACCTCTCGGGCCGGGTTTGCAGGGTCACCTCGATGCGGTCGAAGCCGAAGACGCCATACACCTCGCGTGTCATCGCAATGAACTGCTCGAGCTCGCTGTCAAGTTGTGCCGGGGCGCAGTAGATGTGAGCGTCGTCCTGCACCATCGAGCGCACGCGCGTGAGGCCGGCAAGCGTGCCGGAACGTTCGAAGCGGTGTAGCCGGCTGAAGTCTGCGTAACGCACCGGCAAGTCGCGGTACGAGTGCTTGCGGGTGGCGAAGAGGTAGCAATGCCCGGGGCAATTCATCGGCTTCACCCCGTACTCCTCTTCTTCGGCCTTCATCAGGAACATGTCATCGCGGAAGGCCTCGTAGTGGCCGGAGGTCTGCCACAGCTCGGTCTTGAAAATGAGCGGCGTAATGACCTCGGTGTACCCGTAGCGGCCGTAGAGGCTGCGCATGTACTGGATCAACGCGTTGTACACCACCGCGCCTTTGGGGTGGAAAAAGGGTGAACCTGGGGCGATCGGATGCAACGAAAACAGGTCCAGCGCGGGTCCGAGACGGCGGTGATCGCGCTGTTTGGCTTCCTCGATGCGCTTGAGGTACGCATCGAGCTCCTTGCTACTCGGCCACGCAGTGCCGTAGATGCGCTGCAGCATCTCATTGCGTTCGTCGCCGCGCCAGTAGGCGCCGGCAACGCTGGTCAGCCGGAAGGCTTTGATCGCCGCTGTCGACGGCACGTGGGGGCCGCGGCAGAGATCGACGAACTCACCCTGCCGGTACAGCGACACCGCGTCTTCCGGAATCCCGTCGAGGATCTCGGCCTTGTACTGCTCGCCCAGGCCTTTGAAGAATTCGATGGCGGCAGCCCTCGGCATCTCCTCGCGCCGGATCGGGTAGGCGGCGGCCACGATTTCGCGCATGACCTCTTCGATCTTGTTGAGGTCTTCCGGCGTAAACGGCTGGTCGCGCTTGAAGTCGTAGTAGAAGCCGTCGGCGATCGTAGGGCCGATGGTGATCTGCACGTCGGGAAACAGCCGCTTCACCGCCTGCGCCATCAGGTGTGCCGTCGAGTGGCGCAGGATATCGAGACCTTCAGGTGACTCGACATTGACCGGCGCGACGCCGCAGTCTTCACATATTTGTGTAGACAGATCAACGATGCGGCCGTTGACCTTAGCAGCAACGACCTGGCGGTTGTAGCTCCCGAGACTTCTCAATACCTCGGCAACCGGTGTGCCGATCTCGACCTGCCGTTTCGCCCCGTCCGGCATCGTCACAGTAATGCTGGCCATCTTTGAGTAATCACCTACGTTTTCTTTCCCGGCTGACCCCGCAGCTCAGGACGGTTATGTGCCGGCTCGGGGAGAGGACTGGTAGGCACGGGCGGGATTGAACCGCCGACCTCTTCCGCGTCAAGGAAGCGCTCTCCCACTGAGCTACGTGCCTGCGTGTCTCCGCCCCGCCTTCTCCATCGCCGTCGTGTGTTCAGAAAAAGGTGGGCGCCGAGAACTTCATCAGCTACCAATTTCCCCCCGCACGGTCAAGGAAGGGCTCGCGCGGCCAGTAACCCCTCAGTCTCCGCAGGGGTGAGGTGCGGCGTGCCCTATAGCTGCTGCTCTTGCCAGGGAGGCGAGTGGTTGCGGAAGAGCAGCTTGTAAGGGTTTGCCGCCGGCTGGCGTGC
>JBEKBJ010000012.1:0-63559 GCA_050015455.1 Binatia bacterium | reverse complement strand
CCACGAACTGCGCCGCCTCCGCCACACGCCACCCCTGCTCCGGAGCTTCATTATTGCTTCAGAGCTGCCATCTCTTTTTTTGTCCTAGCTTTCTATTACTTTTGCAACTCTCAATAATAGTGCCATGGCTCAATGAACATCAGGGGGCGCGGGCCTTCCTGGCCTTCTCTCGCATCCTTTCTGCCGCGTAGAGTTCCAGAAAACGCCGGGTCAAATGAGCCATCCTCTTTGGGCAAACATTGGCGCCATCCATGTCAAGAACATAGAATGTTCCCTCCATAAGCGCGATGATTATATTTGCAATCTCCTTCTTCTCGGTTTTCGATAGCTTGACAATATCGCTTGTTCCAACGAGCATTTCGAAAAACGTCTCTCGCTGATCTCGAATCAGGTGCTGAAACGTCTGCCGTACCGTTTGGCTCCGATGAGCCAATGACCACAAGTCATAATACAGGCTGCCATCTTCGAGCTTTTGCCCCCTGGAACCGAGCAGGAACTCAAAAATGCGTTTAAGACGTCTCTTGGAATCTTCCGAGTGCCTAACCTCAGCCCTGAGGTTGGCAACAATGCCGCCTACGATTCGTTTCACCAACTCGCTGACCATTTCATCGCGGTTCTTGAAGAAGTGATGCAAGTTGCTGACTGGGACCCCGGCTTCTTCGGCCACCTCTCGGAGCGAAGCTATTTCCAGCCCTTTTCGCACCGCACAGATGTGAAACGCATCCAGTATCTGGCCGCGTCTCTCCGCGGCTATGCTCTTTCTGCCTCTTTTTGCCATAGCCGGATCCTGTTTGCAAGGTAATAGATGGAGCAACCCACCTATAAAGCTTACCGATTAGAGATAGGGCTGTCAAGAGGACCGTCGGTGATGACAGCGGTTTCGGAAGTCGCGCGATGCGACGTGAGGCAAGGGCACACGCCGGCAGTGAAGGTCAGTTTGGACACGCACCAAGGGTATTGACGAGCGGTCGGAACTGAAGCGCTCTTGCAGCGTGCCGGTGCGCGCGGCATCATCGCAAATTGCCATGACTTGCGAGAGCGCCGCACGAACGAGGAGTGGTGTAGGACGCCAGTTCACCGTTCAACCCGGTGATCATGCCGTCGCGAGATCAAAAATGGGAAAGTTAACTCTGCACTCAGCCCTCGCAGATCCAAATTTGAAAAATTCATGCTGGTACAAGCCTTCCGAGATTGTGTGTGCTGAAAGTTTAGGCTTGTCCATGCCCGTTGGGATTCCGGGATGCCCTGTACCGCGTTCTCCCACGACAATGCCATGAAAATGCTAGTGGAGACTGCGGTACGTCGAGGGCATATGAGCAGGCTACCTGTGGCACCCCTTTGGGGTGCGGTCAAATCTCCACCTTTCAAGCCGGTGGTGTCGCTGCGCGCAACCACCGGCTAATGGCTTGGAGCCCTCCGGGTTCACGCCGGTCGCGCTACACTATGGTGCTTTTCATCCCGAAGGGATCGCAGACGCTAGCCGGTGGTTGAGGCCGCAGGCCGACACCACCGATCCTAAACGCCCGGCGGCACGCACCCCGGAGGAGTGCCAGCAGGATCGGCGGATTCGCCGTGACCACTCCTCAGTGGAGCCGGACACACCTGAACCCACAAAGCCTGCTGCGCGGCCTGTTCTTGGCGCTGCTCCCGTTGCCGTGCGAGGATGGTGCGTCGGACTTCGCTGCCCTTCTCCAGCAGCACACGCACGACTTACCGTGTGCCCACCGTCGTCGCCCACTGCCAGAGTACGATGGCATGCTCGGCGGCGTATCGCATGCGTGGGCCGGCGCGGACCTCTACAGTGATCTCGATGTCTTCCTTGTTCGGCGTGGGGTTCCTTGAAGGTGATGCGCCGGCGCTTAACGCCGGGGGCTGCCTCCGCTCTGGCGCGCCGGACGAGGATTGTTCGGAATCGACGGAATCGGGCGCGGTGCCGTTCGTTGAACCGGGGCTCTGCGCTCTGGTGCGACTGCTTCCCGGCCGCGGCTATCTTCATCTCGGCGGCCCCGGTCCGAGCGTGTGTAGGGTGGCGCCACAACGTAGCCCCCCTCGACCTCGACCCGGCCGCTATCCCAAGGCCCGACGTAGCCGTATTCGCCATAGACCGGCGTCTCGCCGTATCCCGACAGGAAGGGCAGGCATCCACCCAAAACGAACGCGATCGCCGGGAGCGCGAGCAAAGTGAAAACGCGTTTGGCGGCGGGCTTCATGGCTGCTCCTTGGGTTGACCCGGCTCGTCCAGTTGCACCAAGCCAATGACGGCACCCGTTGGGTCGGCAATCACCGCGCGCCAATACTCGGTCGGAGCATCACTCGGCGCGACGAGGACTCGGCCGCCGAGGCTGATCGCGTTTGCCGCGGCCGCCTTCACGTCCGCAACTCGGACGAACAAAAGCCAGCCAGGCTTGGCCTTCGGCCGCGGGGGCAGCGGTGCCACGCTGGCTCGCGAATAACCGCCGCTGGCGAGGACGAATACATCTGGACGATCGTCGCGGGTGTCGGGCAAAACATCCAAGCCGGCGACGGAGGCATAAAAACGGCCTTCGGCGGCGGGATCGCGCGCGAAAAGCTGTGCCCAGGTCCAATCGCCGGTGTCCGGCGCATATTCGCCCGGATCGCCGGCACTGGAGTGGAGCACTCCGAGTTCAGCACCTTCGGGATCGACAAAGATCGCCTGCGTTCCGCGCCGCGGCAGATCCTTCGCGGGGAACAGCACGCGCCCGCCCTTGGCAGTTGCTGCCGCAAGCGCCTTTGCCACGTCGGGCACGGAAACATATCCCACCCAGCGGCCGTGGACCGCGTCCTGCCTGCGCGGGGGCAGAACTCCAAGGCCAGCGACGGGCTCGCCGCCGTTTGCCAGTACGATGTATGAATGGGTGCCCGAAGGTGTCGGGCGCTCGATCGTCGTCGCCTCCCATCCGAAGAGGCCCGTGTAAAACGCCTGCGCCGCCGCCGGATCGGCGGTGAACAAATCCGCCCAGATGAACTTGCCGGGGAAGTGCTCCCCCGTGGGTGTCGTATCGCTCAGGGGAGGAAAATCAGCAGCGGCGGCCATCGCCACGGCGCCGAAAAGAACCAAACCCAGGGCTTTCGCGGTCATCGTTGCCATAACAGACTGGCTCAACTTAGCCTTCGCTTCTGCGATAGGCAGGATCTTCATGCGTGTCCTCCGGTGGTCCGAATTTAGACCAGATCACAACTCAGAGGCAAGTCCACGAAACGATCAGTTGCAGGTGGAAAATGGTCGGACCCACACAAGGCCTGTAGCCGCCCTCGATACGGTGAGATCACCGCGGTGAGCCTTCAGCGTTCAACCACCATGCGGGGGAGTTCGGCCGGCGATTTTCCGGGCTTGTGAGAAGTGACCCGCTCTGAGCTGACGGCCGACAGCTTGGCGCTGACGGCTGGTGCAGGCGCGTGAGCGCGCGAGCGCGCGAGCGCTGCAGCGACGCGGCTGGCACGGGCCGCTGCGCTGGGCCGTCTGTCAGCTGCTAACGGCCGGCCTCCGGGTTGGCGACGCGCTGGTGGACCGGCAGATTCGCCGCTTCCGCGCCGCCGGCTGATGAACAGCTTTAAGGATGACCGACTTCGGTGTTATGGTGCGGAACAAACGACCACGAGTGATGGCTGGAGCACCGCTAGAATCACGAGTTGAAGCACGAGAGGTGGAAGCGGGTTGCCTTCACATCCCTGGCAATGGAACCACGGTGCACTCAACATGGCGGATCTAAGCCGGCGCGTGGTGAAGATATTCCTCGCATCGCCCAGCGACGTACGCCCGGAGAGAGAGGCGGCACAACTTGTCGTCGATGACATCAACCGCGGGATCGCCCGACTACTCGGCTGCACGCTTGATCTGTACGGTTGGGAGGACCAGCCCCCCGGACCTGGACGTCCGCAGAGTTTGATCAATCCTAAAGTTGACGAGTGCGACATCTTCGTCGGAGTTCTGTGGAAGCTATGGGGCCAGCCGTCTGGGTTGTACGAATCCGGCTTTTCTGAAGAGTTCCACCGTGCGCGTGATCGCTACCGTGAAACAGGGAGCCCGGAGATCTGGCTGGCCTTCAAGCACGTCGACGGAGCAATTCAAGCCGATGCCGGCCCCCAGCTGACACAAGTGCTCAACTTCAAGCAAGAGCAAATATCGGTACGCGAGTTCTTATTCAAGGAATTCACGGAAGTCATCGAGTTCGAGAGGCGTCTCCGGAATTGGGTTGAGAACTATATCTTCTCGAGACTCCTTCCCGCCCAACCCTCTGGTGAAACCGGCCCATCCACTCAAGCTGTTGTCGATCTCCAAATGCCTCCTCGGGATGTCGACGCCTCAAGCAAGAGTCAACTTGCCGTTCCAGCGGACTTGGCAGATTCGGCCGAACGCATCTTATCGGTGCTGCACCAGCCAGAATTTGAAGCGTACTGGGATGCTGGCTTCGCGCTTTCGAACATCGACCTCGCGAGAATGTTGCTGCATCTGAAGGCGTGGCTTTGGCTGTCCTACGGGGGCGAAGCGCTCAGCGTCCACGAGATCAACCTGCTGTATCAGCACCGCGGCGATGTTCGGCTCGTGTTCCCGGAGAATATCTTCTGCCTCCGAATCGTTGCCGGGGAAGCTTCCGACGTCACGCCAGGATGGTTTTGGTTCAGGAACCACACCACCGAAAATTGCGTGTCTCAGATGGTCTTCGCCATCGTTCGCGATCATGATGTCCCGCACGGCTCGCGGATGATCAACCTGCTGGAGGCTGGTGGCGTGGTGCTGGAGCAAGACCAGCTTGATGATTTGATGGAGTCCGCCAAGAGCGAGGGGAAGCTGGAAGTGGCCAGAGCGCTCGCGTCGTATATCGGCGGCGTAGGCGACGAACGACACCTCTCCTTGCTCGAGCGGCCGGAGTTCGCGGAACGCAGCGAACTGACGGCGGACCTTACAGCCGCACGACTGCGTGTGCTCGCGCGCCAAGACCTGCAGCGCGCGGTGGACGCCGCGATCGCAACTGGGACCGAGATACCCGACCCGGTGCTTGAGATGATCGAGCTGCAGGGGGATTCGGTGTCCGTCGCCGCGCTGTCGACGCTTTCTCGACAAGCGACAGACAAGGTTCGGCTCGTCGCGACATCTACACTGATCCGACGGGGCGAACTCGGCGAAGAAGCCCTTCGCTCGCTGCTGAGCGATAAATCCAGTGCCGTTCGCGCTGCTATTTGCGCCGCGCTTGTCGAAGGCGGCGCGGGCATCGAGATCAACGACATCAGGAAATGCTTGGAATCAACAAATCTTGGACTCACCTTGATGGGGATGAGTGCAACCCCTCAGCCCGAGCAGTTGATTGTCGCCCAGATGCGGCGACTACCTCAGGAGGCCCTCGAAGGGCAGATCGAGTGGCTCAAGCCTGATGGCGCGCTTGCATATCAAGCGCTCGGGCTGGAGTATTTCGCGTCAGTGCAGTCGCGAATACGGCGCGACCTTGCCGACAACTTCTCTGAACTGGAACGGCAATGGGTGGAGAGCATGCGCGCCAGAATCATCGAAGATCTGGGGCAACTAAGCGGCTCGGAACGAGCGAGGGCGCAGCAAATCGTTGACAGCAAGATTTCCGAAATGATTGACCCGGCTCTCCGGGAGTTTATCCGCTCGCGGTACATCGAAGCTGCCCTTCGCGTGCTCGCCGAGAAAGGCGAACCGGCTGACGCGGACTATGCCCGAAGGCACCTGAAGCCTAACTCGGGCATCCGTCAGTGGGGGACAATTCGCCTGCTTTCGCGGTTTGGGATCGCCTCTGACGCGGGCACGCTGATCGCGGTGGCCAAGGCTTCCTTCGGAGAGGATCGTGACGAGGCCATCCGAGGTGCGCTGAGCTTGGCTCCTGGTCCCGAAGGGGCGGCGAAAGCATTCCTTGAGTCTGATGATCCGGCATTCGTCGCCCCCGCCCTTCGTGCGCTTACTGAGCATTCGGTGTCGGAAGTCGTGCCGTTTGTAGAGCCGATGCTGGGGAGCAAGCGGGATGATATTCGAGTCCTGGCGGTCGCGTTCCTGGCGGAGAAGCTTTCCCGAGGTGATCTGGAATCGCTCATGGTGACGTACCGCGAGGGTTTGTACTATTACTACAATGTCGGCTGCTGGCTTGATCGTGTCCTCTATGCCCCTTCTCCGTTTTGCGAGGTCTTTCGAAAACGGCTGGCGTCGAAGCTCCCCGGTTGAACCGGTGGCAGTGAGGCGGGAATGAGCACGCTCTTCATCTCCCACAGTTCGCAGGACGACGGCTTGGTGCGCGAACTCCAGCAGGCGCTCGGCGACCTCAACCGCACCGGTTGGCGTTTGGGTATTCGGGCTCTAGGGTCGGCCCCTGAAATTAGAAGCCGACGTCGCAGGGCTTCAGAGTAGCCCGCTCCGTGCGGCGGCGCCGCGGGAAGCGGCGGACGGCGGGATCGATCGGGGCAGGTTGTTACGGTGTTAGGTTGTCAGGGTGTTAGAACATGATACCGCTGCTCCCCCACCGGCGATGCTCCCTAAGCGTTCTGCCTGGGCAGTGGCAATTGCGAAGTGTCCTTGGCGTGCCGTATCGCTGCACAGGCAGCTATGCCTGAAAACAGATGCGCCAGCCCAACCACTGAGCGCTGGAACTGTAGGCGTATAGACCCAACTCGAAACGGAGTAGCTACCTGAGGGCGCGCGGCGAAGAGCCGAGTAGGTCCTGAGCGGAAACACCGAGGACCGTGGCAATGCGCTGCAGTTCGTCGGCCTGTGGCTCGGCGGTACCATTTTCGATCTCGGCCAGCCGACTGCATGTCATCTCGGCGCGCTTCGCCACCTGCATTTGTAGCAGATGCCGTTCGAATCGATGGAGCTTTATACTGGTCACCTTCATGCGCAACCCGCTGATCTCAACTCACAACAAATCAGGCAGCAGTGGCGATGCCAACCACGGGAGTCCTGACAATCCGCTATGATCGTCTGAGTGGACCCACCGCTGCGTCACGCGAGTGACAGGCACTCTAGCCTTGCGCACTGATAGTGACAGTCTGGGGGACTATTGGCTCGTTGAATCTCTCTTCAGACCCGCGGCTAAGAAAGCCTCGGGGGCCGGCATGTTCGTCTGTCTCGGCTGCCCTGGCCAGAACTTGCTCCGACACCGGCGAGGAGGTTCGAGGGTCGGCCCCTGAAATTGGAGCGTAGTATTCCGTCTCCGTCCGCGCCAGCAACCCGCACGACGGCAAGTTGTTGGGTGCCTCGGGGGATCGCTTGAGGGTACAGCGCGGGCTATCCTGAGGTGATCACGGAAAAGGAGGCTGCCATGAATCACAACGATGCGATCCGACTGTTCGCCAAGACCCTGCAGAACCTCGAACGGTGGATGGACAAGGCCGCCACACACGCGAAGGCCAAATCCTTCGAGGTCGACGTGCTCGCCCAGGCGCGCTTGGCGCCGGACCAGTACCCGTTCGTCCGCCAAGTGCAGTCCGCGTGCGACCAGGCGAAGTTCGCGGCCGCGTACCTCAGCGGCAAGCAGGCGCCGGCCCACCCGGACACGGAGCAGACGTTTGCCGAGCTACGGCAGCGGGTCCAGAAGTGCCTCGGCTTCCTCGAGACCGTCCAAGCGAAGGACCTGGCCGGAGCCGAGGAGCGGAAGGTGTCTCCGGCTTGGCTCGGCGGGAAGTGGCTGCGCGGCGACGACTACCTCGTGCACGTCGCGATACCGAACTTCTTCTTCCATGCGACGACGGCGTACGCGATCCTCCGCCACAACGGCGTTGACCTCGGCAAGATGGACTACCTCGGCTCAATTCCGACGAAGGAAGGCTGAGGCCGGCCAGCTCTTCGAGGATCACGCCGGGCGCGGTCGAGTGCTCGCCCGGTGTCATGCGAGACGCGCCGTGCCAGCCCCGGCTAGCGCGACCGCGCCTTTCTGCCAACGGCGATTGCGCCATGAGGGTGTTGGACTCGTGCTGACGAGGGGCTTACCGATAACGTCGATCCGCAGGCTTCAGATCTTGTAGCGCTGCAACAACTGGCGCGCGATCACCAGGCGCTGGATCTCGTTCGTGCCTTCACCCAATGTCGTGCTCGTGAATCGTGCCCGTGCTCGTTTCCGAAGGTCCTTTCATCTGAACACGACTCACAAACACCAACACGATTTCCTTGTCGTGCTCGTGAATCGTGCCCGTGCTCGTTTCCGAAGGTCCTTTCGTCCGAACACGACTCACGAACACCAACACGATTTCCTTGTCGTGCTCGTGAACCGTGCTCGTGCTAGCACCCGGAGGTCTTCTCCTCCGAGCACGACTCACGAGCACGATCCACGACTTCCTTGATCGCGCCACGCCTCGCTGTTACAGGGGGGGCGGATGCGCATCTTTCTCGTGCTCGCGCTGCTGTTGCCGGCTTGCGTTGCTGCCGCGCAGGGAGTGCCCGAGCCGACTCACAGCACGGAAGTGTTCACCGGTGGTGCGGAGGTATTGCAGCCGAGTGAGAAGCCGCCGATGCCGGTGACCACCTACTGGCGCGTCCGCCTCTCGCTCAAGATGAGCGAGGTGCACCAGGGCGCACACATTCAGGTCTTGTTGCCACTGTCAGACGACCACCAGCAGATCCTCGGCCGCGAGGTAGAGATGAATGGCTTCACCTACCGGGAGGAACCAAGGCAGCCGAACCTGCGGGGTGATTGGACGCGCAATGCATCCTCGGCCACGGCAGCGCAGATCGAATACGAAGTGAGCGTCGCCCTGACGGATACGTCGCATACGATCTCGGCGGTTCCGCTGGCGCGGTATACGGCGCCCGAGGCTGAGCGCAGCTATCTGGATGCGTCGGCGATGGTGCAGAGCACCGACCCGGAGTTCTCCCGGCGCGCCCGCGACCTCATCAAGGAAGCGCACACCGTCGAAGACGCCGCCTGGGCCCTCTTCCAGTACACCGCCGCGTTTGTTCGTGCCGGTCCGGGAGAGGCCAAGGAGGACGCGCTCACCGTGCTGCGGCAAGGGCGTGGCAGCAGTGGCGGCAAGGCGCGTTTGCTCACCGCCCTGCTGCGCAGCATCGGTATACCGGCCCGAGTGGTCGGCGGACTGAAACTCGAAGATGCCACCAAGAAGCGCGCGACCATCTCCTGGGTAGAAGCATATTTGGACAAGGAGTGGGTCCCGCTCGATCCCGGGGGCGGCTACTTCGGCTGGCTGCCGAATCACTACCTGGCGCTCTACCGCGGCGACCTGCCGCTGATCGTGCACACCTCCGGCCTGCCGCTGGAATACGACTTCTTCGTTCATCGCAGCAGCCGAGAGACCGCCACTCGCCATTCCGAACACGACCTCGCGCGAAGCGAACACACCGAAACCCGCGTCGGTGCCGAACGTGTGCGGACCGCCGCGAGCTATGTCGAACGCCCCGTCGCGTCGGTGGTCGTCATCGCCGACCAGAGCGTCCCGGACGCGGTCAGCGAGCGCATCCTGCAGGAGGCGCAGGCGCAGCAGATCAACTTGGTGATGCTGCACGCCCAGTTCGAATCGCGCTACTTCCGGGAGCAGTACCTGCAGCGACTCGTCAACAACAACCTCTCCCTCATCCGCAACGCGCACGTGTTGCTGATCGCGACCCATGACGATGCCGGGCTGTACGCCTTGATGACGCTGGGCGAGAAGGACCTGGCGCTCGAAGACATGCGCATCGTGATCTCCGGAAGCTTTCCCGAAGCTGTGGGGAGAGTCCTCGGCGCCGTGTTGTATCGGCTGGTGTCCGCAGGCGAGGTCGTGCTGGTCAACAAGCCGTCCGAATTGCTCGGCCTGTGGGAAATGGTCCGCGCCAACGTCATCTCCGGCGTGCCGATGCTGGAGGAGGCGCAGAAGTGGGAGGTGCAGCCGCTGGTCCTGAACCGCAGCGTGTACGAGGACCTCAACCCCTGGCGGCGTTGGGTGGTCGGGGCCTGGGCGCGGGGCGTCCGCGCGCAGGTGCCGCTCCAAGCGCTGACCCTCATCCTGGTCTTGCCGGTGATTGCGGCGATCATCGTCATCGCGCGTACGGTCGTGGGCATCGAGACCTTCGGCACGTTCTCCCCTGTCATCGTGTCACTGGCGTTTCTGACCACCGGCCTGCGCTGGGGCGCCGCCATTTTCGCCGTGATCGTCGGCGTCGGCGCGTTGGTACGCGCGCTCCTGCAGCATGTCCGCTTGCAGTTGGTGGCCCGTCTGGCCATCTTGATCGCCGTGGTCGCGGGCATCATGGCGGCGCTGACGGTGGTGGGCGCATCCTTCGGCATCGGCGCGCTGATGAACATCAGCATCTTCCCCATGGTGATCATGTCGAACGTGATCGAGAACTTCTCAACCTCACAGGCTGAGTTCGGGACGCGGGAAGCCGTGCGCCTGACCATCAACACTCTCGGCTTGGCGGCGGTTTGCTATCTCGCCATCGACACGACCGGCCTGCAGTCCATGCTGCTCGCGTTCCCGGAGTTGCTGATTGGCGCGATTGCGATCGACATCGGTCTCGGCAAGTGGCGTGGGCTGCGGCTGCTGGAGTATCTGAGATTCTTCGACCTGACGCGACGTTCGGATCGATGGGCTCCTTGATCGAACGGGTACGACGGCTGCGGCAGGAAGCGCTCGGCCTGAACCGTCGCAATCAGGAGTTCCTCGCCGTCTTGAATGCGCCGCCGCTGATCGGTCTCGTCGACCACAAGGTGCGCACCAAGGAAGTGTTACGGCGGCACGGTCTGCCGGTGCCCGACACGTTCGGGTGCTACACGCGCCAGCGGGAGCTGGGTCTGCTGGCGAGTGAAGCCGAGCGGCGGGAGGAGTTCGTCCTCAAGCCGGCGCGGGGTGCCGGAGGCGACGGGGTGGTGGTCATCGCCGGGCGTCGGAATGAGCGGCTGATCAAGCCCAACGGCCCGAGCCTGAGGATGGCGGATCTGCTCGCACACGCCGCCGACATCATCGCCGGTGCGTTCTCGCTCAGCCAGACGCGGGACGAGGCCGTGCTCGAGTACCGCCTGTCACCCGAGCCGGTGCTGGCGGGTTTCAGCTCCGGTGGCATTCCGGACGTCCGTGTCGTTGTCGTGCGCGGCGTGCCGGTGATGGCCATGCTGCGGCTGCCGACGCGTAGCTCGGACGGCCGCGCCAATTTGCATGTCGGCGGCGTTGGAGTCGGGCTCGATTTACAAAGCGGCAGGGCCGTGCATGCCATCTGGCGTGACCGCCCCATCGCGGCCCATCCCGATACGCAGCAACCGCTGTCAGGACTCCACGTGCCGTATTGGGACGAGATCCTGTTGTTCGCCGCCCGAAGCTACGATGCCATCGCGCTCGGTTACTTCGGCATCGACATCGTGGTCGATGCGCGTTTGGGACCTTCGATCCTCGAGCTGAACGCGCGTCCCGGGCTGAGCATTCAGCTGGCCACCGGCAGCGGCCTGCGGCGGATCCTGGAGGAATTGAGCCGGCGCGCACCGGAGAAGCTCGGGCCTCAGGAGCGTGTCGCGCTCGGGCTGGAGATCGTGAGCCGTGGGTCGTGAATCGTGAGTCGTGTTCGGCCCCACCGCCCCCACCAGTTACGAGCACGATTCACGAGCACGATATACCCCGCCCTTGACCCGCGCGACTAATCCCTATTTGCTGGCGCTGTGTTGGAGCTGCAGCTCTCGGTCCTGCTCGCGCTGGTCTGTGTGGCGCTTTTGGCGCTCGCCGGGCGGCGTCCGTATGTCGACGAATTTCAAGGGCGGGTGCGCCGCACCGTCGCAGCCTTCTTGCTCATCGCCATTCTTGCGCTGGCGGTCTTCTATCCCGTGACATCCTTCGGCAAGGCGGAAGACGTCGATCCGGACACCATCTGGTTTCCAACCCTCTTGATGGGACACTATCTCCTTACCGCTTTCCTGCTGCTGTGGTGGCGCTTGCGCGGCGACGTGCGCTTGGGAGAATTCTTGCACGTCTCATCGGAGCGGTTGTTGGAGAAGGTGCGACGGGGTGTCGCCGTCGGTTGCGGCGGCTGGGTGATTACCGTGGCGGTTACCGGAGCAGCAGCCGCGCTTTTCAGCTTGAGCGGTCGCCTCTCCACGGGCGAGGAGGTTCCGCCGGTGATGGTGTGGCTCGCCGAGCTGCCGATCGGTTACAAGCTGATCATCGTCGGGGTAGCGATGACCGTCGAAGAGGGTTTCTTTCGCGGCTTTCTGCAGCCACGGATGGGGCTGGTGATATCGAGCATTCTGTTCGCCTTCAGCCATTTCAGCTACGGCCTGCCGTTCATGATCGTCGGCGTATTCACCATTTCGCTGATCATCGGGCGCGTATTCGAGCGCACGGGCGACTTGCTCCCGTGCGTGGTCGCCCACGGCATCTTCGACGGTGTCCAACTACTGGTGATTTTGCCGTGGGCCGTCCACCACTGGGCCAATGCGCCACTGGCATAATGATGTGGGGTTAGAACCATGAGGTTCCCCGACGAACGGTCGGCCTCCGTCGGCCCCCAGGCCCTCCGCGCGGGGAGTTAGCCTCCGCCTTGTGAGCGCGCCGCGATTGCGGCATCCTGAAACAGGCGGAGCGAAACGGATGTGGCGTCGGATTGTGGTGTGGGTATTGCTGTCCGCGGTCGGGTATCCGGCAGCGGCGTCGGCCGATGAGCGCGGTTGGGAGTATCTGATCGACAAGCTGGCCGCCGACGGCGTCAGCCGCGAGCGCGCGTTCGAGACCTTTCACGATCCGCGGGTGCGGCCGTTTAGCGGCTTGGAGTTTTCCATCAACGCTCCACGTGAGCCGCGCTCGCGGTATCGGCGATTGCTGCGTCCCGTGACCATCACCGCGGCCCGACGGTGTCGGGCACGGTACGCCGCTGCCTTTGAAGATGCCGAGCGCGCGCACGGCGTGCCGGCCAGCCTGCTCGCCGCCGTCTTGTTCGTCGAAAGCACCTGTGGCCACAACACCGGCTCATACGTGGTCTTTACCCGCTTGGCGCGGCTGGCGATGGCGAACGCTCCTGACAACGTGGCGCGCAACCTTGCCCGGTTCAGCGACGGTGACGGTACGGTACGAGCACCAATCGAGGCGCTGGTGCGCGATCGGGCGCGCGAGTTGGAACGCACCTTCTACCCCGAACTCCGCGCCCTGTTCACGGTGGCCGATCGCATGGGCATCGGCGTATTCAACATCCGCGGATCGAGTGCAGGCGCGTTCGGGTACCCGCAGTTCTTGCCGACCAGCTACCTGGAAGACGGTATCGATGCCGACGGTGACGGTCGCGTGAGTCTGTATGATTTCGCCGCCGCCGCCGCGTCGTGTGCCCGCTATCTCGTTCGTCACGGCTGGCACGCCGGGTTGACGCGGGCCGAACAGCGCGCGGTGGTCTGGCAGTACAATCACTCCGACGCTTACGTCGACGCGGTCCTCACTTTGGCCGCCCGGATCGACAACGCCCCGGCGCCCGTTCGCAGCATGATGGCAGCACGGAAACGGAAGCCACACCGTGCGTCCGTACGGCGGGCCGCCCACCACCGCTCGCCGCGCCACGCGGCTCCCAAGCAGCTCAGCAGCTGAGCGCGAGAGTACCGCAGGCTCTACGAGCGGCACCTGCCGGGCTGGTCTGTCCAGGTTGCGGTTTAAAGACTGCGGACTTTCGCCGAATCGGCCCTTCGAGACGGGGCCCGAAGAAGGCCGCTCCTGCCCATGAACCAATCGGCAAGAGTTTCCCCTCCTTACCAAGGAGGGGCCAGGGGAGGTTGAAGTGCCGCGCGGCGAACCCCCTGTAGTCCCCCTTGGTAAGGGGGACAGTTCATGGACACTCCAAGCCGGTGCCCTCGCCGGGCCAGGTCGCTGCTAACGCCGGCGCGCACCGCCTACACGTCGATGTCTTCAACCTTGGGGGCGCGCTCCATGATGAAGCGGAAGCGTGGCTCTACCTCTTTGCCCATTAGGGTCTGGATGGTGGCTTCGGTCCTGCGCTCATCGGTCACCTCCACCCGTAGCAGCGTGCGCCGCACAGGATCGAGGGTGGTCTCCTTGAGCGTCGCCGGGTTCATCTCGCCGAGGCCCTTGAAGCGCTGCACGCTGGCGGACTTACCGTTGGCTCTCGCCAAGACGCGGTCGCGCTCTTCGTCGTTCAGCGCCCAGTGTACCTCTTTGCCCACCTCGACCCGGTACAGCGGCGGCTGCGCGATGAAGACGTGGCCGCCGCGGATCAGCTCGGGCAGCTGGCGGTAGAAGAACGTCAGCAAGAGCGTGCAGATGTGGTGCCCGTCGGAATCGGCGTCCATGAGCATGCAGATCTTCCCGTAGCGCAGCTTCGCGTAGTTGAAGTCTTTCCCGGCGCCGCACCCGAGAGCGGAGATGACATCGCCGAGCTCCTTGTTCGACAGCACCTTGCTGGTCGAGGCCTGCTCGGCGTTCAAGACCTTGCCGCGTAACGGCAGGATCGCCTGGAACTCACGGTCGCGCCCTTGCTTCGCCGAGCCGCCGGCGGAATCGCCCTCGACGATGAACAGCTCGCTCTCGTTCGGATCCGTCGAGCTGCAGTCGGCGAGCTTGCCCGGCAAGTTGAGGCGGTGCGACACGGCGGTCTTGCGCTGCACGCTCTCGGCCGCCGCGCGCGAGGCCGTGCGGGCGCGTGCCGCGAGGATGACGCGGTTGGCGATGGCCTTGGCCTGCGTCGGATTGCTGAGGAGGTAATTCTCCAGGCCGCTGCGGATGAAGTTGTCGATGGGCGCGCCGATTTCGGGATTGTTGAGGCGGTCCTTCGTCTGCCCCTGGAACTGCGGCTGCTGGAGATAGATGCTGAGGATGGCGATCAGCCCTTCACGGATATCCTCGGCCGCAATGTTCAGCCCCTTGGGCACGAGGTTCTGCACCGCCAGGTAGTTGCGCACCGCCTTGGTGATCCCGTTCTTCAGACCGTTCTCGTGCGTGCCGCCGGAAGGCGTCGGGATGCCGTTGACGTACGACAAGAGGCGTTCGTCGGTGGCCTCAGTCCACACTAGAGCGCACTCGACGATGAGCCCGTCCTTGCGCTCGGCATAAAACGGCTCGGCGATCTGCTCCTTGTTGTCGTTGCTGACGAGCTTCTCGACGTACGCGGCGATGCCGCGCTCGTGATGAAAGGTCTCTGTCTGCTTGTCGACCTCATTATCAAACACCAGCGTGAGGCCGCGGTGCACATAGGAGCGCGCCTCGAGGCGCTCGCGGATCACTGCCGGGTTGAGCGCGGTGTTCGGGAAGATCTGCGCATCGGGAGTGAACGTGACGGTGGTGCCGCTGCCGCGCGCCGGTCCGAGCTTCTTCAGCTTGCCGCTGGCCCTGCCGCGGGAGAAGGTCTGTTGCCAGCGGAAGCCGTCGCGTCTCACTTCGGCGATGAGCGAAGAGGACAGCGCGGTGACCACAGACGCGCCGACGCCGTGCAAACCGCCGGAGTGATAGTAATTCTGGTTCTCGAACTTGCCGCCGGCGTGCAATGTGGTGAGGATCAGTTCGAGCGCCGGACGTTTATACTTCGGGTGCACGTCGATGGGGATGCCGCGGCCGTTGTCGGCGACGGTGATCGTCTCCCCATCCTTGTGCAGGGTGACCATCACCTTGTCGCAATGGCCGTTCATCGCCTCATCGACCGAGTTGTCAACCAGCTCCCACAGCAGGTGATGCAGGCCGACGCTGTCGACGCCGCCGATGTACATCCCCGGGCGCTTGCGCACCGGCTCGAGGCCTTCGAGGACAGTGATGTCCTTCGCGGTGTACTTCGGCTTCATGGGCATGCTCCTTCTCGGGTCAGGCTGGCCTTGGACGCAAAGTCCCAGCAGGCGCCCTTCGAGACGCCGCCACAAGAAGGCGGCTCCTCAGGGCGAGCGGTTGGTTCTTCTTTCTCAACAGTCTTTTCCCGCTCACGCTGAGGAGGCCCCGTTTCCCAAGGGGCCGTCTCGAAGCGTGCCCGCTTGGACGCGACCTTATGTGCAAAGCCGGTCACGCTTGCGGCTCCTCTGGAGCCATCCGCATCACCAGATCGACAGGCTTGAAGCGCTTCAACGCTTTGCGTCCTTTCTGGGCGCGGTGCGCCGGTTCGGGCAGATGGAATCTGCGCTCGCTGCCATCCTCGGCGACCGCGATCGGCGGGCTGTCGGCAGCGTGGCACACAGCGCCGATGAGCCGGTCGCCTTTGTCGACGCGCATCAGGATGACGCCGCGCCCCGGGCCGGTGAGCTCAGCGAGTTCCTCCGCCCGGAAGACGAGGACCTTGCCCTGCGCCGTCGCCGCGGTGATCAGCTCTCCCTCTGCGTGCGCAACGACGATGACCTCATCACCCTCCCTGGTGCGGGCGAACCGTCGGCCGCTCTTCGTCGTCTCACCGAGATCGGGCCGGCAGAAGAAGCCCATTCCGCGCGCTGTGGCAACCAACCAGCGGGGGGCTGCGCCCGGCGGACCTACGGTCGGCGTTGGTTCCTCTCCGCCGGTCGGTGGAACGAGCGCCGCCGCAATCACGCGCTCGCCGTCCTTGAAATTCAGTGTCGACTGCACCGGCTCGCCGTAGCCGGTGGTTGCCGGGACGTTGCCCACGCGCATGACGTACGCGACACCGAAGTTGGAGAACAACGCCAGGTTGTCACGCGTGTTGCCGCGGAGGATCCACTTGGCCACGTCGCCTTCGCGCACACGCGTCGCCGTCGGGTCCTTGATTTCGCCCAGCCGTTTCATCCAGCCGTCGTGCGTCACCACCACCGTGGCGTCCTCGTGCACGACGTAAGCGTCGGCGTCGTAGACCAGCTCCGCGCCGGCGCTGAGTACGGTCCGGCGCCGGTCACCGTACTTCTGCGCCACCTCCTGCAGCTCGGTCTCCACCAACTTCCAGCGCGCCTTCTTGCTCTTCAGTTGCGTTTCGATCTCCCGCGCACGTTGCTGCTTCAGGCGCTGTTCTTCATGGACCTTCTCGATCTCCATTCGCGCCAACTGGTACAGGCGCGTTTCCAGGATGGCGTCCGCCTGCACCTCATCGAGGCGGAACTCGCGCATCAATTCTCTCGCGGCGTCCTGGCGTGAAGCGGACTGGCGGATGATCTTGATGGCGCGGTCGAGATTGCCGAAGAGCTTGAGAAAGCCGGCGAGGACATGCAGCCGCTCCTGCAGCTCGCGCAGCTCGTGCTCGAGGCGGCGGGTGACGACCTCCAGGCGGAAGTCGAGGAAATGCCGGCACAGGTCGCGCAACGTCAGCCGTGCCGGCTGACCCACGCCGGGCGTGGCGGTTGGCGTCAATGCGGTGAGATTGACGTTGAAGTTGACTTGCAGGTCGGTGTGCTTGAAGACGTACGCCATCACCGCTTCCGCCGAAGCGTCCGCTTTGATCTCGATGACGATGCGCACGGCGTCAGTCGATTCGTCGCGCACGTCGAGGGCCTGCGGCAGGCGCCGGCTGGCAATGTGGGCGGCGATCTCCTCGACGATGTGCGCCTTGTTGGCGTTATACGGCACCGAGGTGACGATCACCCGGTGGCGGCGCTTCTCCAGGGCAGTGACGTACTGGCCGCGCAGGCGCACCGCGCCTTGGCCGGTTTCGTAGATGTCGCGCAGCTCGCGGCGCGAATTGAGAATCTCGCCGCCGGTCGGGAAATCTGGGCCTTTGATGAACTTGCACAGCTCCTTGGTGCTGATCTCCGGGGTGTGAATCATGGCGACCAGCGCTTCGATGACCTCGTTCAGGTTGTGCGGCGGGATGTTCGTAGCCATGCCCACGGCGATGCCGGTGCTGCCGTTCATCAGCAGCTGCGGAATGGCTGCCGGCAATACCACCGGCTCGCGCAAGGTGGCGTCGTAGTTTTCGCGGGAATCGACGGTCTCGTGACGGATGTCGCGCAGCAGCTCCTCCGCGATCGGCGTCAGGCGTGCTTCGGTGTAACGCATGGCGGCCGGGCTGTCGCCGTCGAGCGAGCCGAAATTGCCCTCGCCCTGCACCAGCGGGTAGCGGAGCGCGAACGGCTGTGCCATGCGCACCATGGCGTCGTAGGCGGCCAGGTCGCCGTGCGGATGATATTTCCCCAAGACCTCGCCGACTACGGCTGCCGACTTGCGCGGCCGCGCCCCGCCGGTCAGGTGCAGGTTCTGGTACATGGCGTACAGGATGCGCCGCTGCACCGGCTTGAGACCGTCACGCACATCGGGCAACGCCCGCGAGGTGATCACGCTGAGCGCGTACGCCAGGTAGCGCTCTTCCGCCGCGCGGCCGAGATCGACAGCTGCGATGGCTTCCGAATCCCTTTTCTGCATGTGGTTGCGCTATTGGGAAGCTGCCAGCCTCACCCACCTCTCCTCATCACAGCGCAATTATACTCAACTGCATGTGCTGCGTCGATGCTCGCCCGGCACTGCAACGTTGTGGCGTGGGCTCCCATGCTCTGGGGAGTGGCGCGTGGAATCCGCACCCTCCCAGTTCTCGATCTCGCCGGAGATCAAGGCGCGGCCGCATCTACCAGCTCGACCTTGGCCTTCTGCCGCAGTTGGGCGACGAACTCGGTTTGGCGGTCCTGTTTTTCCGATTTCAGCAGCACCTCGCGGATGCGATCCTGGACTTCATCCAGTGGACTATACCCGGCGGCGCGGCGGTCGGTCACCTTGATGATCTCGAAGCCGTACGGCGTTGCCACCACGCCACTCACTTGCCCCGGCGCCAAGGCGAAGGCCTGTTTCTCGAACGCCGCGTCCATGTCCCCCTTCTGGATATAGCCGAGGTCACCGTCGCGCGCCGCCGAGGCGGAATCCTGCGAGTTGGCACGCGCCAGCTGCACGAAGTCGGCTCCCGCCTGCAGCTTGGCGAGCAAATCACCGGCGCGCTGCTTGGCGGCGTCGCGTTCCGCGGGCGTCGCGTGTTCCGGCACGCGGGTGAGGATGCGGCTCACGCGGATCTCGGCCGGGTGTTTGAACTCCTCGCGATTCTTCTCATAGAAATCTCTCACCTGCTCGGGGCCGACGCGCACGTCCTTCCAAACCGTCGACTCCAGGAGCCGGTCGACCGCCAGGGTCTTGCGGGTGTCTTGGCGCAGATCCGCCTCAGTCATCCCTTTAGCCTTCAGTGCCAGATCGAAACCATGCGCGTCGGGGAAGCTGTCTTTGCTGCGCGCGATTTCCGCCTCGACCGCGGCATCACTCACTTTAATGCCGCGCGCCTGACTTTCTTGGTAGAGCAACTCCAACGCGATCAGGGAATCAAGCGCGTCGTTGGCCAGTTTCCCGATACTGGCTGCATCCGGTCGCGAGTCCTGCAACGCCAGCACCCCCTGAACGACCTCACGGACCGATTTCCTGTAGATGGGGGTCCCGTTCACGAGCGCCACCACATCGTTGTCATGCATGCCCTTGACGGGCTCAGCGAACAGGGGCGCCGCCAAGAGCAACAGCGCCACTGCGCTGACGAAGGCGCGATGAAGAATCATTGAGGAGCACCAATTAGCAGAGTTACCCCGACGCTGGAAGCATCAGCGGTGAATGTTCGGAGATCACCAAATTGATGCGTAACCTCACCAGCCACGTAGGTCGACGGGCCAGGTCTCGACGACCTGTTCGCCCGAGATCACGTGCATGCGCTCATGGTACGCCACGGTCGGGTCGATATGCGCCGGCCACACGCGCACGCGGTCGCCGACACAAACCGGCTTTTCCAGAACAAAAGTGATGTGCTCATCGGAGCAGAACAGCACCTGCGCGCCATCGATTGCCGGGTTGCCGTGATCCATTCCGAGCCCCTTCAGGCCGCAATCGGCGACGGCGTACGCCGGTGCAACCGAGATCACCGTCGCCAGCACGCTGAGCGCTTGGCGAAACGGCAGGCCCAGACGCGCATAGGCCGTGTCCATGAGCGCGTAGGAGCCAGCCTGGATCTCCGTCGCCCACACGTTGCAGTCATAGGTCCCCGTGCCGCCAGCGGAAATGAGCTCGCCGCCGACCTGGGCGTGTGCAGCAAGGAGTAGCCGCATGGCCTCTTCGGTTAGGCGGACGCGCGTGGCGCGATCTTCGAGCCCCACCGCGTGGCCCTCGTAGCCCATGACGCCGCGGACCTGAAGCCCCTTGCCGCGCGCCGCCTCGGCGAGACGTCCCGCGTCTTCCGATTGGCAGCCACAACGGGGCAGGCCGACATTCACGTCGATCACCACCTCGCGTACACCGCCGGCCGCGGCTGCGGCGATGGTAGCTTCGGAATCGACAGCCACGGTGACCCGCGCGTCGAGCACGCCGAGCCGTCGCGCATCCAGCACCTCGTTGGCCAGCAGCAGATCATCTCCCAAGCCCACTGCCGCCATGCCCTCGATTTCGCGCATGGTGGCGCAGGTGAAGCGGTGATGCCCGGCGGCAGCTTGGCGGCGCGCCAGCGCCGTGCACTTGTGGGCTTTCACGTGCGGCCGCAGCCGCGCGCCGGGCAACGCGCTCGCCATCGTAGCGAGGTTGTGCTCGACCGCATCGCCGTCAACCACCAGGGCCGGTGTCTGCAAATCATGGATCAGACGCATGCGGGTTCCCTTTACGCAACGCCGTCCCAAAAGGCAAAGTCGCGGATGCGCGCCGCTTTGACTTTGATCGACGGGCAGGAGAACATCATGGCAGACAACCCGTTGCAAGCCGAGCCCACGACGCCATGGATAGTGCCTGGCTAATATGGTCCTCGCTTTTCAGCTTGGTCGGTTTCGCCGTGTTGGTCTACGGCCGGCGGCAACGACGTGGCGCCCCAACGCTCGTCGGCCTCGCCCTGATGGTGTATCCGTATTTCGTCTCGAGCAGCGGGGCGCTCATTGCAATCGGCGTGCTGCTCCTCGGTGCTCTGGTGGTGGGGAGTCGGCTGGAGGATCGCTTGTAGGGCGACTGATGCCTCCGGCGGAAAGCTACACACTCGGGGTCGTGAACTGGCGAGCCGAGAAGCAGATCGCGGCTGTGCTGGCGCGGGCCTTCGTTGACGACCCATTGGTCATCGCGATGTGCCCCGCGCCACCCTGGCAACGGGAACGGTGCATGGTGTGGAGCTTCCGCATCGCAGTGCGCGGCCATTGCCTTGCGGCGCAACCGGGGTGGGCGCTCGCCGGGCCGGATGCAACGCCGGTCGCGGCAGTGTTGACGACGCGCCCGTGCGTGCAACTGCAGGTCGGTGGCGATCTGCTGTTCACCGTGCGCGCACTACTCCGCATGGGCATGGGCACTGGGGTGCGTGGCGTCCGGGCGGCACGCACGATCGCTGCCTACGTGCCGCCGGAACCGTTCACGTACCTGCGCACCCTCGGCGTGCGTCCGGATCTGCGCCGGCGCGGGCTGGGCTCGCGATTGGTCGAGCAGGTCGTTCGTAGTGCTCCCGCGTCCTCGCCTGTGTACCTGGAAACGACGAAAGAGAAGAACGTGCCCTTCTATACGCGCCATGGGTTCGAGTGCATCGGAGAGTTCGGTTGCCTCGGCGTTCCGGTGTGGCGGATGCTTCGGCCGGCGGCGGAATCAGCGTCCGTCAGGACAGTCAAATGACTGGCGCTGCGGTTTCCGCACTGCACGCACCGGTGTTCGCTACCGTGTGGGACATGCAGCCGAGCCCGGCCGAGGACAGTTCCTGTTTGACGGCATGGTGGCACTCGGATTGCCTCACCCCTTCTGGCAAGGAGGCAAGCATGGGTTCGAAGGGCTGTCTCGCGGACAATCGGTCGCCTCAAGAGGAGACGGTAAACTCCTTGCGCCGCGGAGCTGGCCACGGACACTGACGCCATGCCGTTATTGGCATTCATCATTGCCGCTTGCCTGTTCTTTTATTACCGCAACCGGCTGCGCCATTACCGCCGCCAGCGCCACCTCGAAGATGACGTGCACTGCGATCCGACCGCCGGCGCGGCAAGCTGGCACGAGGAGTGGCACCGCCAATGGGCGGAAGAATTCTATCGCCAAGCCGAGCGCCGCCGCCGTTACATGGAGCGCAATCTCGAACTGCGGCTGCGCAAGCTCGACCGCTACGCCCGCCGCTTCGGAATCTCGATCAGCCGCACTCCCCACAACGGCGCCCAGCCGGCCACTGATGCCAACCCGGGGCTAGCGCGACAGCAGGAGATGCTGCGCCGGGCGCGCCGCCGCGCCGCCGCCGAGGCCGGGTTCTACGGCCACCTGATGAGCTACCTTGGCGTGATGGCCTTTCTCGCGCTAATAAATTTTCTCACAGCAAGTTATCCATGGTTTCTCTGGCCGGCTCTGGGCTGGGGGATCTGGTTGTTCGCACACTACATGGCGGTGTTTGGGTCGCGCATGTTGCGCGAGCGCTACTTCGAGCCGGCGTTGGAGCGTGAGGTACGGCGCGAGAAAGTGGTGATGCAAACGGAGAAACAGGCGAGCATCGACGAGTTATCGTCGACCATCGCACACGAGATCCGCAATCCGATCGCGGCGGCGAAGAGCCTGGTGCAACAGATGGGAGAGGACCCGACGTCGGTGGAGAACGTGGAGTACGCCAAGGTCGCGCTGGAAGAGATCGACCGCGTCGAGCGGAGCATCTCGCACCTACTGAAGTACGCCAAGGAGGAGGACTACACCTTTGCCAACGTGAACCTTGCCGGCGTGGTCGACTCCGCGCTGACGCAGCTGCGCGCCAGACTGGATGCCGGCAAGGTGAATGTCGCGCGCCATTACATCGGCGGCCCGACGGTGTACGCGGACGCCGAGAAGCTCCGCCAGGTGTTCGCCAACATCCTCGACAACGCCGTCGATGCGCTTGAACCGGTAAGCGAGGGGCGGCGCGTAGAGCTTTTCATCGAAAATGGCGCGCCCGGCGGCACCGGCGCGCACGCCACCGCGCGCGTGCGTGACAACGGCTGCGGCATCCCGGTGGATAAGATCGACCGTATCTTCAACCCGTTCTTCACCACCAAGGAAAAGGGCACCGGGCTCGGCATGGCCATCTCCAAGAAGATCGTCGAGGCCCATGAGGGGACGATCGATGTGGTGAGCGAGCTCGGCCGTGGCACCGAGTTCGTGGTCACCTTGCCGGTGCCGCAGTGACAGTGCCGAGCTATGAGATCCGTGAATGTCTGCGTGGCGCGAAGACTCTGCCGCTCTAACGAGTATCCACCCTCGCCCGCGCGCTTTTTCAGCGCGGGAGAGGGCTGACATCTTTGAGTCGGCAGTTGGGTTGCGGGCGTCAGCCGGCTCTAGGTCCTGAGTGAGGACATGTATGCAAGGAAGAGTTCTGGTTGTCGATGACGAGAAGGCGATGGTGCTGGCGTTGAAGGGCGTCCTGACCAAGGAAGGCTATCAGGTCGAGACGGCCTCCAGCGGGAAAGAAGCCATCGAGCGCATCGAGACGGGGAACTTCCACGTCGTCATCACCGACCTCAGCATGGACGGGTTGAGCGGCATGGACGTGCTGGAGCGCGCCCGCAGCATCGATCCGGATCTGGCGGTGATCATGATCACGGCCTACGGCTCGGAGAAGGTCGCGGTGCAGGCGATGAAGCTGGGGGCGGCGGACTATCTCCCCAAACCGTTCGACAACGATGAGCTACGCGTGGTGGTGCAGCGGGTGATGGACACCGCGCTGCTGCGTCGCGACCACCGCCGCTTGCTGGAACAGGTCCAGGGCGATTTCGGTTTCGGCCAAATCGTCGGCCGCAGTCCGGCCATGCGCCGTCTGTTCGAGACCGTCGACAAGATCGCTGACACCGATGTCACCGTGTTGATCCGCGGCGAGAGCGGGACCGGCAAGGAGCTGGTGGCCAACGCGTTGCACTACCGCAGCCCGCGCCGTTCGAAGCCGATGATCAAGATGAACTGCGCCGCCCTGAGCCGCGAGCTGGTGGAAAGCGAGCTGTTCGGCCACGAGCGCGGCGCCTTCACCGGCGCCATCGCGCGGCGCGAGGGGAAGTTCGAGGCCGCCGACGGCGGCACGCTCTTTCTCGACGAAGTCGGCGACATGCCGCTCGACACGCAGGCCAAGTTGCTGCGCGCGATCCAGGAGAAGGAATTCGAGCGCGTCGGCGGCAACCAGCCGATCAAGGTCGACGTGCGCGTCATCGCCGCCACCAACCAGAACCTGGAGACGGCGGTCCGTGCGGGGCGCTTCCGCGAAGATCTTTACTATCGTTTGCGCGTCGTCGAGCTGGTGATTCCGCCGCTGCATGAGCGCGGCGAAGACATCCCACTGCTGATCGATCATTTTCTCAAGGAAGCGGCGGCGCGTTTCCACCGTGACGTGAAGCCGCTCAGCGGGGACGCCCTGCGCGCGTGCATGCAGCACCAGTGGAAAGGCAACGTGCGCGAGTTGCGCTCGGCGGTGGAGCAGGCGCTGCTGCTGGCGCCGGGAGCGGAGATCACGGCCGCCAACCTGTTCGGGAATGTTGTCGCGGCCGATGCTCCGCCAGTCCCAGCCCCGACGAATGCCGCCGCCACGCCCCTGTCCTTCCGCGAAGCCAAAGAGCAGGCGGTACAGACCTTCGAGCGCGACTTTCTCCTGCAGGCGTTGCGGCGCCACGGCGGCAACATCAGCAAGGCGGCGGAGGAGATCGGCATGTACCGCCAGAACTTCCAGCAGAAAATGCGGGAGCTAGGGATCAGCGCGGAGGAAGCGAAGGACAGTGGAGACCGAAAGGAAACGAACATGAGATTTCTCGCTCGTATGCAGAACCTGATCCGCGGGGTCCTGGGCCAATGGCTCGGACGGCGCGAGCAGCGCAACCCGGAGGCGGTGTATGAGGCAGCGATCCAGGAGCGGCTGGAGCAGTACGCCAAGTTGCGCCAAGCCGCGGCCGGCGTGCTCTACGCCCGCACCAAGCTGACGAAGGAGATGCAGCTCAAGTCCGCCGAGCTGGCGCGGGTGGATAAGCAGCTCGACATCGCCGTCGATCACGACGACGATGCCGCGGCGTTGGCGCTGATCAGCCGGCGCGGCGGGCTTTGCGCCGAGGTCGAACGGCTCACCGGTGAGCTGAGTGATCTGACCGGTGAGGCCGAGACGGCCAAGAAGAACCTGATCGCGTTCCAGCGGGAGATCGCGCGCCTGCGCGAGGAGAAGGTTCTCATGATCGCCCGGCTGGCCAACGCGCAGGCTCGCCTGCGCCTGCAGGAAACCTTGAACGGGCTATCCACCGACGCCGACATTCGCGCCCTGGAAGGCGTGCGCGACCACATCAATCAGCTGGTGGCCGAGGTACAGGTGGCCCGCGATACCAGCGACACCGACCTCGAGCGGCGCCTCGGCAAGATCCGCGAAGCGGAAGCCGACGCAGCCGCCCGCGCGCAGCTCGACGAACTGAAGCGGGCGCGCAAGCGCACGCTCTTGCCGCTAGTGCTGCCGCGCCCGGCCGCCGCTTGGTGACGCGCGCCGCATGATCGTGAAGCCTAAGGGGTCTTTGGTGAACGGGCTTTGACACTGAGGCAGCGCCATCACGACAACCTGAAGAGCAGGCGTGACTCGGTCGTTGGGCGCGCCGCCTTTTGCAGCGGGAGCCTTTCGGCCGCGCCATCGTAACTCCGAATACACGCTCCACCCCGCACAACCGAACCGCCCTGATTCCATTTGATTTCCGATCGCGCCGAGGGCTATGAAGGCGTTGGCGCCGGCACGGAGGGCGCTCCCCGCGCCAGCCGGTGAGTGCGAGGCGGCGCCGGCAAAAAAACCGCAAAGGAGAATAAATGGAATTACGAGAGGCGATCGGCCGTAGGCGTTCAACGCGGTTCCTCCTGCCGTACAAACCGGTGGAGCGCGAGAAGATTCAGCGGATGCTGGAGGCGGCGCGGCTTGCATCCTTCTGGGGCAACGTCCAAGCGCTGCGCGCAGTCGTGATCGAACGGGCGACCGCGCCCAAAGAGGTGATCGATGCGCTGCCGCCGGGATCGGCGATTGGCGGATTCCAGCTGCGCCTCGCGCCCGTGCTCATCGTGTGGTACCTGGACTGGAGTCTCCTCCAAGTTCAGGGTGACCGCCTGCACGAGCTGGTCGAGGTCGGCGCCGTCGGCCTCGACAAAGCGCAGAGCCACCGCTTCCTCGACGAGAGTCTCATCCCGTTCTTCAACGCGGGAATGGAGAACATCAAAGCCGCCGGCCTAACCGAAATGGATTGCGGTCAGGGTATCGCCCAGGCGACGCTGGTGGCGTTCGAGCAGGGTTTGGGAACCTGTCTGATCGGCGTCCCGGCCAACAAGAAGCTCCGACGCGCTATCGGCCTCCCTGCGGACTGCAAGATCCTGGTCGTGCAAACCGTGGGCTATCCGGCCGAGTCGCCTGAAGCGGGCGGGCAGCGTCCGCGGCTGCCGTTCGAGCAGCAGTACTTCTTGAACAATTGCAGCCAGCCCTTCCCGCGCGATGAGAAGGTCATCGAGGGATTGAAGCAGGACAAGATGATTCAGAACCAGGCGCCGCTTCCGTGGCGCTGGGCCGAGCTTGCCTACCTCGCTCGCGCCTTGGAGATCTCCCCGATCTTCGGCGACGAGGTCGCTGAGATGACGGACCACATCGTCAAGGACATGATGGACACGGAGTCTTGAGGAAGTTCGAATTTAGAAGTTAGGAATTCGGACTTTCTTGAAAGGGGCATGCCATGAGTGATCCGTTTCCACGCGAAGTATACATCGCCGGCGTCGGTATGACGGCGTTCGGGCGCCATGAAGGGAAACACGTCGCCGACCTCGGACAAGAAGCGGTGCGAGCGGCGCTTGCCGATGCCGGACTGGATTACAGCGCCGTCGAAATCGCCTACTGCGGTCACGTGCTCCAGGGGAGCACGGCCGGACAGAAGGTGCTGTATGGCATCGGCATGACCGGCATCCCCATCTTCAACGTCGAAAACGCCTGCGCCAGCGGCACCAGCGCCTTGCGCGCCGCCGCCATGGCGGTGGGCCACGGGATCGCCAAGGTCGCGCTTGCCGTCGGCTTCGAGGTCATGGGCCGCGGCGCCATCCCCACCGGCGGCGACGAGCGGCTCGAGGCCGTGGCGCGTCAGGGCGTCCCGGCGATGCCGGCGCTGTTCGCCAGTCTGTTCCGCGAACACTCGAGCCGGTACGGGACGACCGTGGAGCAGATGGCGATGGTCTCAGTGAAAAACCGCGGCTACGGGGCGAAGAACCCGCGGGCCCAGTTCCATGAGCCGGTAACGATCGATGAGGTGCTCGCTTCGCGCGAAGTGGCGCCGCCGCTGCGTTTGTTCATGTGCTGCCCCACCACCTCCGGCGCCGCCGCCGCCGTGGTGACCAGCGCCGACGTGGCACGCACGACGCGGCGTCCCATCCGCATGATCGCGTCGGCCCTGCAGTCGGATCCACCGCTGGGCGGCGATGGACTCTCCGGCATCACGGAGATCAACACCAACGCCGCGCGTACCGCCTACGCACAAGCGGGCATCGGACCGGACCAGCTCGACTGCGCCGAGGTGCACGACTGCTTCGCCATCGCCGAGATCATTCATTACGAAAACCTCGGGCTATGCGCGCGGGGCGAGGGCGGCCGTTTCATCGAGCAGGGGATTAAGAACGCTCGGGTGCGGGTCAGCACCAGCGGCGGATTGCTCGCCAAAGGCCATCCGCTCGGCGCCACCGGTGTGGCGCAGGTGGTGGAAGCGGCCGAGCAACTGCGCGGCGACTCGGGCCGGCGCCAGGTGCCGAACGCGCGCATCGCCCTCACGCATTGCCAGGGCTTTGGAGGCGCCGCCGGAGTCCATATCTTCACCATCTGAGTTTTGGAGCGCAGAATGGATTTTGCCGAACTACTCGAGACCCGGGCGCAGGAGAAAGGCGAAGAGACCTTTCTGTTCTTCGGCGATGAGCGCGTGAGCTACGCCGAGCTCGACCGCCGCGCCAACTGCATCGCCAACGGCCTGGCCGGGCTCGGCGTCGGCCCCGGTGTCGGCGTCGCCATCATGATGGGGAACTCGCCGACCTGGCTGGCGACGTTCTTCGCCACCCAGAAGCTCGGGGGCTACGCCGTGCCGGTGAACGTGGCGCTGCGCGGCGAGGGGCTGGCGTACGTGCTCGACCACTCGGAATCGCAGGCGCTGGTGATCGGCGCCGATCTGGTCGAGGCCTTCGCCCCGCTGCAAGCCGGTCTGGCGCGCTTGCGTCACGTCATCGTGGATACGAGCGCGGCGCCTTTGGGCGTGGCGTTGCCGGCGGGCGCCCTGCCGATCGAAAGCTTCGCGGCGGCCTCTACCGGACGCCCTCCCGCCAAGGCCGTTCCCGACACCACCGCCATCCTGCTTTACACCTCCGGCACCACCGGCTTGCCGAAAGCGGTGGTGGTGCGCCACGGCGCGTTCAACTTCGCCGGGCTCTATCTCTTCGCGCAGCTCGGCTACCGTCCCGGTGACATCCTTTACACCTGTCTGCCGCTGTTTCATGCCAACGCTCTGTTTTTGACCACTATGCAGGGTCTATACAGCGGCTACCCCGTCGCCCTCGGGCGCCGTTTCAGCGCCAGCCGGTTCTGGGACGAGGTCCGGCGCTACGGCGCGACGACTTTCAATGCGCTCGGGGCGATGATTCCCATCCTCCTCAAACAGCCGCCGCGTCCCGATGATCGCGACAATCCGGTGCGTCTCGTCTTCAGCGCCGCCACGCCGGCCGCGGCATGGGAGGAGTTCGAGCGGCGCTTCGACGTCACCATCTGGGAAGGGTACGGTGCCGTGGACGGCGGTGGCTTTATGCTGTTCAACTTCGGGAACGGCCCGAAAGGCTCGATGGGGCTGCCGCCCCCGGGCACCGAGGCGCGCGTGTTTCGCGACGACGGCAGCGAATGCGAGGCCGGCGAGGCCGGCGAGCTGGTGTTCAAAGTTGACGACGCGGAGTTGCGGCGGGTGGCCTACCTGAAGAACGAGGAGGCGTCGAACGCCAAGATCCGCAACGGGTGGTTTTACACCGGCGACCTCGCCTGGCGTGACGCGCAAGGCTTCTTCTACTTCGCCGACCGCAAGAGCGATTCCATCCGCCGCCGCGGCGAGAACATCTCGTCGTTCGAGGTGGAGAAGATCGTCGACCAGCACCCAGCGGTGTTGGAGTCGGCTGCCTTCGGCGTGCCGTCGGAGCTCGGTGAGGACGACGTCATGGTCGTGGTGGCGTGCAAGCCGGGCGCAGCCGTCGCGCCGGAGGAGCTGGTGGCGTTCTGCACTGAACGCATGGCGAAATTCATGGTGCCGCGCCACATCGAGTTCGCCGATTCAATCCCGAAAACCGAGACACATCGTGTGCAAAAGCAACTACTAAAGCGTGCCGGCATCACCCCGAACACCTGGGACCGCGAGAAGACAGCGAAGTAAGAACGTAGGAGAAGGACAATGAATTTTCTCGATATCGATTTGCAACTCACGGATCATGAGCGCGAGGTGCGCGACGCCGCACACCGTTTCGCGGCGGAGGTTATGCGGCCCGCAAGCATCGCCCTCGACAGACTTTCCCCTGATCAGGTGATCGCGCCGGCTTCGCCGATGTGGGAGGTCTTTCGCAAGGCCTACCAGATGGGCTTTCACACCAACATCCTGCCGGCGGAGCTCGGCGGCCAGGGTCTCACACCGCGTGAGCAATGCCTGGTTGTGGAGGAAATGGGCTGGGGTAGCGCGGATTTTGCCATCGCCATCGGCGTCGCCGCGTTTCCGTATGTCTTCGCGGCCCTCTGGGGCGGCCCGGAATTGTTTGAGACCTATGTCAAGCCGTTCGTGGACGATACCGAGGCCAAGATGATCGGCTGCTGGGCGATCACCGACCCTGAGCACGGTTCGGACCAGTTGATGGTCGGCACGCCGGAGTTCGCCGACCCGCGCATTCAGCCGCAAGTGCGCGCGCGGCGCGACGGCGATCAGTGGGTCATCAGCGGCCAGAAGTCCGCATGGGTCTCGAACGGCACCATCGCCACGCATGCGCTGACGTTTCTAGGCACCGACCCGGCGCGCGGCTTCGCCGGCTCGGGCGTGGCTATCGTCCCGCTCGATCTACCCGGGGTTTCCAAGGGCAAGCCGCTAGACAAGATCGGCCAGCGTGCCTTGAACCAGGGTGAGATCTTCTTCGACGAAGTGCGCATCCCACGCAACCACATGATGGTGGAGCCGGAAAACTTTGAGGTGATTGTCGACGCCGTCTTGGCTTTGGCCAACGCCAGCATGGGGTTGACGTTCACCGGTGTGGCGCGTGCGGCTTTCGAAGAGGCGCTCGCCTACACCAGGGTGCGGGTCCAAGGCGGCAAACGGCTCTGCGAACACCAGCTCATTCAAGCCAAGCTGTTCGAGATGTTCACCAAGGTGGAGGCGGCGCGCGCGCTGTCACGTGCGGCGTTCCTTTACAACACGCAGATGCTCCCGCCGCGCACCGAGTACTCCATCGCCGCCAAGACTTTCTGCACGCAGGCGGCGTACGACGTGGCGTCGGCCGCGGTGCAATTACACGGCGGCTACGGCCTGAGCAAGGAATACGTCATCGAGAAGCTGTTCCGCGACGCACGCGCCGCGCTCATCGAGGACGGCACCAACGAAGTGCTCGGCCTGCACGGCGGCCGCCTGATCACGGCGCGCTACGGCAACGGTTGAAGGCTCATGAGCTAGAGAAGAGCCCCGAAGCGAACGACACCTGTGCGTCCTGGCTCACATGTACCGGCGCTGCTGGGGCCGGTCGGGCTCGATCTTGTCGCCGCAGATGGCGCCGCACTGGGTGCAGAGGTAATCGAATTTGTTACCCTGCGGCAGGATCAGGAGCAAACGTTTACGCACCGGCACCGCGACACGGCACTGCGGGCAGAAGAGCAGGCTGGCTTCGAGCTGTTCAAAGGCGTCTTCCGGCATGTTTCCTCGCGTTGTCAGCAGCTTCCCCGACCGATATATATAGATGGCTCTCGCTCGGTTCAACATGCGCAACGTGTACATCGAAACCTACGGCTGCCAGATGAATCTGGCGGACACCGAATTGCTGCTGGGCCATCTCGGACGTCACGGCTACCGCCGCACGGCGAGCCCCGCCGACGCCGACGTCATCTTGCTCAACACCTGCGCCATCCGTGAGCACGCCGAAGAACGCGTCCTCGGCCGACTCGCGGAGCTCGTGCGGCACAAGGCTCGGCGGCCGGAGGTCCAACTCGGCATCGCCGGCTGCATGGCGCAACACGTCCGCGACCGCCTGCTGGCGAAAATCCCGTTCGTCGATTTCGTCGTCGGCCCGGACGCCTATCGCAGGCTGCCGGAACTCCTAGGTGAGCCGAGCGAAGATGCGCTCGTCGACGTACGCCTCGACCGTGCCGAAACCTATGCCGACATCGCCCCGGAGCGCGACCGCGGTGTGCGCGCCTGGGTGACCGTCATGCGCGGCTGCGATAGATTCTGCACTTTCTGTGTCGTACCGTACGTCCGCGGACGCGAGCGCAGCGTGCCGGCTGAGGCGGTGCTCCGCCAGGTCCATGAAGCCGCTGAGGCGGGCTATCGTGAAATCGTTTACCTGGGGCAGACGGTGAACGCCTATCGAGACGGCGATGTGGATTTCGCCGAGCTGCTGCGCCGTACCAATGCCATCGACGGCATCAAGCGCATTCGCTTCACCTCGCCGCACCCGTCGGACATGACGGAGCGGGTCATTGAGGCCATAGCGAGCTGCGCCAAGGTGTGCCCGCAGCTGCATCTGCCGCTGCAATCCGGCTCCGAGCGCGTGTTGGCGAAGATGGAGCGTGGGTACACGGTAGCGGAGTATCTCGATCTGGTTACGCGTCTGCGCCGCGCCATTGCGGACATCGCCCTGACCACCGATGTGATGGTTGGTTTTCCGGGTGAAGAGGAGACGGATTTCCTCGCCACCTGCGCTCTCATGCGCGAGGTCGGTTTCGATGGCGCGTTCATGTTCAAGTACTCGGCCCGCAGCGGCACCAAGGCATTCAAGTGGCAGGAAACGGTCTCGGAGGACGAAAAGGGCCGCCGCTTGCAAGCTGTGATCGCGTTGCAGGAAGAGCAGTCGGCCGGCATCAACCGGCGGTTGATCGGTTCTACGACCCAGGTGCTGATCGAGGGACCGGCGCGCCGGCGCGAAGGCTGGCACGCCGGCAAGTCACCACAGTTCAAGACCGTCGTGTTTCCCGCCGACGGCACCCGTGGCGCTGGCACCCGTGTGGGAGAAGTGGCTCAGGTGCGCGTGACCGAGGCCACGGCGCACACGCTGATAGGCTCAGCCGGTTTTTCCTCTCCCCTCATCGTCACGGGGCAAGCAACCATCCTGGGAAGCCACCCTGATCGGCAACACTGTGCACGGTAGTCGTCGGAAGCGGCCGCTACTGCTTGCCCGAATTCTGTAACCCCTGCCGAACGCTGTTGAGCGCCGCCGCTCCGCTCTGGGGCTGCGGCAGTACCGCCTCGCCTGCCGTGATATCATCGGGCGCATGCTCCCACTGCCGCACCGCACCACCGCCCGATGAGTGAGCCGCTTGACCTCCGGACCTCAGCAACTGCGCCCACTGCGTGCCTGCCAGGTTCGACCTGTTCCATAGGAAGAGTGCGGCAAAGACGATAAGGGCCAACAGCAACAGCTTCCGCATCGGACAGCGTCCTCCTGGATGAATAATACACCGGGTGGAACACCTGCACCAGCGTGAAATACCCACCCGCCGCGCGCGTGACGGTCACCATGGTGATCCTGCTCGAGCTGACGCTCACGGAGCCAGCGGCCTCTGACCGGCGTAACCCGCCTGAACTGGCGCGGTTGGTGGGTTACATTGATCCGCCGAGTTCAAAGCTAGCGTGAAGGGTTGCTCAGCCCCCGGCCCGATAGGTAGTCTGCCTTCATGCGACTGCTCAACGGCGAGCGGGCGATTGTTGAAACGCACGATGTCCTCACTCGACTACAATGAGGTTGCCTCTGAGTTCGACCGGCGCTACGAGCTGCACGCGTATCCGGGCGTCCAGCGCTGCCTGCTCGACTTCGTCTCTGGTCCCCAGCGGTTGCGGGTACTGGAGGTTGGGTGTGGCACGGGCAGGTGGTTGGCTCTGCTTGATTCAGCGGGCCATGACGTTGGCGGAATCGAGCCTTCCGACCAGATGCTGGCGCGGGCGCAAGCGCGCGTGAAGGCTGACCTGCGACATGGCGCCGCCGAGGCCTTGCCGTGGCCCGACGTTTGTTTCGATCGAGTCATCTACGTCAACGTGCTTCATCATCTTGCTGATCCGCGGCGAGCCCTGCAGGAGTCATTTCGAGTTCTGCGTCCGGGAGGCAGGCTGTTGTCCGTTGGGCGGGATCCTCACTGGCGGGTTGGACGGTGGTACATCTACGAGTACTTTCCAGAAGCTCTTGCCGCAGATCTCGCACGGTTCCCGTCCCGCCAGCAACGTACGTCGTGGCTGCTCGATGCTGGGTTCACTGATGTTGCGATCCGAGTCGCCGAGCGCCTTCAGTTTGAGTGCCCCTTCCAGCAAGCGTTTCAAGACGGCGCTCTCGAGCGCTCATTCACATCGCAATTGGGGATTCTTTCTGCGGATGAGTACGCGGCCGGAATGCGCCGCATCAGTGAGGCTGCGCAGCGCGACGACCTCTTCACACTCACATCGGATTTCGAACTCTATGCCACCGAGGCGGCGAAGCCGGTCTAACAGATGGCGGTTTGGAGAGGCCAAGGGCGCCACGGCGACGGCGTCAGCGCGACGGTGAACGCGCAAGCGCCTCTCCCAGCTGCGGTTGAACGAAGCCGCGGTGGCAGAGGCGGTGGTGTTCAGCGCGAGCCGCTTTGCGGAAATTGTCGCTCGGAGGGCAGCGCCGCAGGGTGGAGTGCGGTGCGGCACGGTGATAGCGGGGGGCTGGCCGTTTCATTGATACGCCGAGTTCAAAGGTAGTCAGGCTTGGTTGCGTCGTGCTATGAATGAGGTATTGTCGTCGGGTGTCGGACTACCGGTTCACGGACTACTTCGAGAAGGAGGTCCTCCGGAAGCGTCCGTACCTGAAGAAAGAGTGGTGCATTCGGGTGCTCGAGAAACCGCTTCGCTCTGAGCCGCAAGAAGGGAATCGTTACCGGTTCTGGGCGGAGATAGAAGAGCTGGAGGGACGGTTCTTGAGGGTCGTGACGCTCCAGGACAAGGTCACAATCCACAACGCCTTTCCGGATCGGCGGTTCAAGCCATGAAACTAAACTACTATCCTGATACGGATTCCCTCTACATCGATTTGTCGGAGCAGACCAGCGTCGAGAGCCGCGAGGTCTCCGAGGGGGTAGTGCTTGACTACGACGCCGATGGCAATCTCGTTGGCATCGACATCGACAACGCCAGCGCCAAAGTCGAGCTTCAGAAGCTCACGGTCAGTAAGCTACCGGCCTCTGTCGAACGGCCTTGACCGGGAAGTCCTTACGAACCACGAAGCAACCGAGGCTCGCCTGTGGACGCGGCGAATGAATTCGCGTGCTACGAGGAACACCAAGTCGCCCGGAGCTTGTCCTGAGCCGAGTCGAAGGGGCGACTCCCTACCCCACCAAAACCTTTTGGGGGGGCGGGGTTGAGAGCCTGCGCAGGCAGGCTTGGCGTACTTCGTAGATGCGGTTTCAACCGCCGCGTTCGGGGGCGACGACACGATGTCCGACAGCAGCTTCGAGCCCTGCGGGAACTTTTGTGCAAGGCCCGGTTGAACTACACCGCGGTGGCAGAGGCGGTGGGGTTCAGCGCGAGCCGCTTTGCGGAAACTGTCGCTCGCAGGGCAGCGCCGCACGGTGGAGTGCGGTGCGGCACGCTGATGGCGGGGGGTCGTTTAAGGTGTTGACCCGCCAGGCGCGGCGGGTAACACAGCGTGGAATCACATAAAGGAGGAATGCCCAACTGCTTGAATCCATGGTGGAGTCGGGTGTATGAGCGGCCCATGACAACGGCGGTGTTAACCCGCCAGGCTGGCGCGGGTTGTCGGTTCATTGATACGCCGAATTCAAAGTTAGCCTTCGCGAAATCGCCACTACGGAGCATGGGATGCGCGCGCTAGAGGTGAAACTGAACGGCAAGAAGATTTGCGTCGCAGGCGTGGAAGTTGGTTCGGTGATTGCCAGTGTCGGTACGTTGCGGCGCGCAGGCGGCAGGCGCCGGCGCGCCAAGGGCGTGGATGAAGACGCCGCACTCACTGTCAGCGGTTATGTCGAGACCCGGACCTCCCACGAACATCCGTGGTGGGTCTCGGCCGACGCGATACCCACGCTGCGAGTCGGTGACCGCGTGACCATTCGTGTCGTCAATATCGACCGTGCAGACGAACCGCGCGAGGTCCATTGCCATGACAAGAACGCGCTTGAGCGGGGTGAGCGGAAGGTTTACCAGCGACTAAGGCGAAAGTATGGGAAGCGAGATCAGCGCAATGGCTAACCGGTGCATGAACGCGACGCGAGAAGGACGCGCGCGCGTGATGCTTGGGCGTTAGCTCGGACTGAACGGCGGCGACCGGAACCGGATTGAAGTCTGATCCCGGCGCATGGAACAGACATCGATCCCTGAGCCGCCCGGCTTCGCTGATCTCTCGAAGGTGAAGATGGTATAGGGCTATCCGATTGCCGCCGTGAAGAGCTGGCAACTCCACGGAGCCGCCGGATCCTGACCACTTGTCGCACACGAGCCGAAATCCTCCCACCTCGGCGGCTGCTCCCACTGGGCGGTAGCGTCCACCCCGCGACCCCGAACGCGGCGTGCCGACTTGGCGCACCGAGCCATCGGTGCCATCCCGGTCGGTGTGGCTTTGTCGGGCGGGTTCACCAGCGGCGGAAGCCAGCCCTGAAGGCCGGCGGCCGGTAGTAAGAGCGTGCTCCATATCCACGGTATGCCCGGGCGAATACCCGTCGCGGCGGTGCTATAAACCGCGGCCCAAAGACGCGAGCTGGAACGTACACGGGGGCACGGGCATATGCGGGCGGCGCATAAACTGCGGGCGCGTACCCGGGGGGAGGACCGTAATACGGACCCGGTAGACCGATCAGTGCTTCAAAGAAGGGAAGGCCGATTGCAAACAAAAGCGGGACATGTGCGGCAGCCGGCACCGGCCTAGCTACCATCAGCATGGGGACCAACAGTGCCAGGGCGGAAATACGCTTGGCCATATCATCTCTCCTGTTGCCTAAACGAAGATCGGCCAAGAAAGTTGCAGGCCTGACCAAGGGCGCGCGGTACTACCACTTCAAAGACATGCGGTATTCGAGCATGTCGGAGAATCTGCCGGGTTGAAGGAGATCCCACGTCAGCAGCCGCTCCTTCAGGTCTTCTTCAGTGTACGGCGGCTGTTCACCGGGTTTTCTAAACCACTCATGTGGCGGCGTGGCGGACTTGTTGAGGTTGTCATTACTGCGCAAGAAGTGGAAGTTTTGGATGATTGTGACATAATATCACCGATGCAGCGCTAAACCGCACGGCCTGGGCGTAGACGTCGCGCGGGTGCACGATCGAGGCGGTGAGGGAACCCTTGCTCACCATGAGGTCGCGGAGTTTGCGATGTTTGTTGCCATGTGGTGCTCTCCTACTTGTTTCGGTTGTTGACTTACCGCCCGGCCTGCTTGGAGGCCGGTTGTTTCTCGATTTCCCAGCCGCCGCCCAAAGCTTTATAGACTGCCACCAGCGCCGTGGCCGTGCCGGTTTCGCTCTGGGCGAGTTGGTCCTCAATGGCCAGTTGCGTGCGCTGGGCGTCGAGCACCGTGAGAAAGTCGGCAATGCCGCTCTCGTAGCGCTGGTTGGCCAGCGCGACGGCTTCTTCAGCCGCCCGCGCCGAAGCCAGGAGATAATCACGACGGGCTTGGGCGCGCCCAAATTCGACGAGCGCACCTTCCGTCTCTTCCAGTGCGATCAGGACGGTTTTTTCGTAAGCGGCCAGTTGCGCTTCGCCGCGGGCGCCGGCGGCTTTGATGCGGGCCTGCACCCGCCCCAAATCGAGCGCGGCCCAGGAGATGCGCGGCCCAAAGGAGTACGTGTCGGAACCGGCTTTCCCCAGCCCGGATAAAGTGGAGGCTTCAAGAGCCAGGTTGCCGTTGAAGGTGATGCGGGGGAAGAGATCGGCCGTTTCGACGCCGATGAGCGCCGTCGCGGCGGCCAGCGACCGTTCGGCAGCGCGAATGTCTGGGCGGCGGCGCAAGAGGTCTTCCGGTTTGCCGATGTTGACCAACACGGGCAACGTGGGCAGGGGAGCGAACGCAGACAGTTCCGGCTCCAGGGAGGCGGGGGACTGGCCGGTCAAGGTCCCTAAGCGATAGATGACGCGTTTGATGAAGGCTTCGAGGGGAGGCATACTGGCCAGCGTAGAGTCCAGTTGCGTGCGGGCGCGGGCCACGTCCAGTTGGGTGGCGCGACCGGCGTGCAAGTTTTCGGTGACGATGGCCAGGGTTTCACGCTGGTTCTCGGCGTTCTGGCGCGCGACTTCGAGTTCGTGTTGCGTGCCGCGCAGTTCGAAGTAGTTGCGGGCCACCTCCGCCATCAGGCTCACCAGCACGTCGCGACGCGAAGCCTCCAGCCCGGCGACCTCGGCGTTGCTGGCCTGGATGGCCCGCCGGACGTGACCGAAGAGGTCGACTTCCCACTCGGCGTCGAAGCCGGCGTTGTACAGCGACAGTTCACGCTCGTCGCGGGTGAGCGGCGTGGCCTCGGAGTCTTTGCTGGCCAGCGATTTGGTGTAGCCGCCGCTGGCTGTGACCGTCGGCATAATATCGAGGACGACGGCGGTGCGCTGGGCGCGCGCCTCGCGGACGCGGGCCGTGGCGATTCGCAGATCGTGGTTAGCAGCGACAGCGCGGTCCACCAGACCGTTCAGGGTCTCGTCGTTGAAACCGCGCCACCACGTTACGATGGCGGGCTCGGTCGAGAGGTTGATCTGGCTGCCGTTGGCGAAGGTGGTGTCCACCTTGGTTTGTGGCGGCCGGTAATTCGGGCCAACCGCACACCCACTGAGGAACATCGCCGAGATCAGGCCGACGAGGAGCAAGATGGTGGTGACGCCCGAGGACATGACAGCGGGCAAGGCTTGGCCGCCGACTTTCTCCTTCTTGCGTTCGAGAATGCCGCGGATTACCAGATAGAAAACCGGCGTCAGCAGCAAGCCGAAGAAGGTCACGCCCAGCATGCCCCAGAAGACGGCGGTGCCGATGGCCACGCGCATTTCGGCGCCGGCGCCTCTGGCGATCATCAGCGGCAGCACGCCAAAGGCGAACGCAAACGAGGTCATCAAAATCGGACGCAGCCGCAACCGGCTGGCCTCAATGATGGCCTCCAGTCGGTTCTGGCCGGCTTCCTGCAACTGGCGGGCGAATTCGACGATCAGAATGGCGTTCTTGCACGCCAAGCCGATCAGCACCACCAAGCCGATCTGCGTGAAGAGGTTGTTGTCCAGGCCGCGCCCCCACACACCGAAGATGGCGAAGAGCATGCTCAAGGGGACGACGAGGATGATGGCCAGCGGCAGCGACCAGCTTTCGTATTGGGCCGCCAGCACGAGGAAGACCATCAGCACGCACAGCGGCAGGATGAAAATCGCCGTGTTGCCCGCCTGGATTTGCAGCAGCGTCAGTTCGGTCCATTCAATGGCCATGCCCGGCGGTAGGACTTTCCCGGCCAAGTCGTTGATCAGCTCGATCGCCTCGCCCGAACTGGCGTCCGGTGCGAGGCTACCGGTGATTTCTGCCGTGGGATACATGTTGTAATGCCCGACCAGCACTGGCGCCGCGATGTCGCGCACCGTCGCCAGTGTGCCCAGCGGGACCATCTCTCCGTTGACATTGCGGGTCTTGAGATTCGGCACATCCGCAGGTTTGGCCCGGAACGGCGCGTCCGCCTGCAACGTGACGTGGTACGGGCGACCGAGGTACGTGAAGTCGTTGACGTAGAGCGAGCCGAGGTAAATCTGCAACGTGTCCCAGACATTGTTCAACGGCACGCCCATGGATTCGGCTTTCGCCCGGTCCACATCCAGGTACACCTGCGGCACATGAGCGCGGAACGTTGAGAGCGCGCTGCTGATCCGCCGGTCTTGCATGGCGGCAGCGGCGAGTCCGGTCGTGCCCTCCTGGAGCGCGGCAAAACCGAGATTGGCGCGGTCTTCCACTTGCAGTTTGAAACCGCCGAGGGTGCCCAACCCGTCCACGGGCGGAGCGCCAAAAACGGCCACAAGTGCATCCTGAATATCGGCTTGTGCAATCTCGACACGCAACTGGCGCATGATGACGTCGGCAGTCAAACCCGCCTTGCTCCGCTCGTCGAAGGGCGCCAAGCGGACGTACAGGGTGCTGGCATTAGCGCTGTTGCCGAGATTCACGAGTGACAGTCCTTGGAATTCCTGGACCGCGGCGATGCCGGGAGTCTCACGCACCAACTTGGCCACGCGCTGGCTGACCGCCGCCGTGCGTTGCAGGGAGGCGCCGTCGGGAAGCTGCATGTAACAAAAGATGTTGCCCTTGTCCTGCGCCGGAATGAAGCCGCCAGGCACTTGGTGGAAACCCAACCAGGTGAGGCCAATCAAACCCACGTAGAGGAACAGGCTGATGCCGCAATGGCGGAGGACGACGTGGCGCAAGGTCGCGACGTAGCCTCGCCGGCCGGCCTCGAATGCGTAGTTGAAAGCTTTGAAGACCCAGCCCACCGAATAGTGCATCAGTCGGCCGATAAAATCCTTTTCCTCATGGTGCGGTCTCAACAGCAACGCCGCCAGCGCCGGGCTGAGCGTCAGCGAGTTGAACGCCGAGATCAGCGTCGAGACGGCCACGGTCAACGCGAACTGCTGATAGAACTTGCCCGTGATGCCGGCGATAAACGCGGTGGGAATGAACACCGCGCTCAAAACCAGGGCAATGGCGACCACGGCGCTGCTGACCTCGTCCATGGCCTTTCTGGCCGCCTCCACGGGAGCGAGGCCCTCGGCGAGATGGCGTTCCACGTTTTCCACGACGACGATGGCGTCGTCGACCACAATGCCGATGGCCAGCACCAGTCCGAACAGTGTCAGGTTGTTGAGCGAGAAGCCCATGGCGGCCATCGCCGCGAGAGTGCCGACCAGCGAGACAGGCACCGCCAACAGCGGGATGAGCGACGCCCGCCAGTTCTGGAGGAACAGTACGACGACGATGACGACCAGAATCATCGCTTCGATGAGCGTTTTGATGACCTCGTGGATGGACTCGCGGATGAACGCCGAGGTGTCGAAAGCGACGCGGTAGTCCAACCCTTCGGGGAATCGTTTCTTCAGCTCCCCCATCGTATGGCCGATGGCGTCGGATGTTTCGATCGCATTGGAGCCGGGTTGCTGGAAAATGGCGATGGCGGCAGATGGCCGACCGTCCAGCAAGGTGTTGATGCTATAATCGGCACCGCCCAGTTCGATGCGGGCCACGTCCTGCAAACGGGTGATTTGCCCGGCGGCGTCGGCCTTCAGGATGATCCCGCCGAATTCCTCCGGGGTGATCAGGCGTCCATGGGTCTGGGCGGTCAGTTGGAAAAGGTTGTCGGGCGGTTGAGGGGCTTGCCCCAACACGCCGGCGGCAACCTCGACGTTCTGCCGGCGGATCGCCTCCGCAATGTCACCAGCCGTTAGGCCGCGCGCCGAAGCTTTGTTCGGATCCGCCCAGATCCGCATGCTGTAGTCGCGGGCGCCAAAAATGATCGTGTCGCCGACGCCGGGCAGCCTAGACAGCACGTCGCGCACGTGGAGGTAGGCGTAATTGCTCAGATAAAGGCGATCGTACTTGCCGGTGGGCGACACCAAGCTGACAATCATGGCGATGGATGGCGAGCGTTTGCGGACGGTCACGCCCAGCCGCCGAACCTCCTCCGGCAACTTCGGCTCGGCCACGCCCACGCGGTTTTGGATTAGCACCTGCGCCATGTTCGGATTGGTGCCCACCTTGAAGGTCACCGCCAGACGCAATTGGCCGTCGCTGCTGCACTGGGCTGACATGTAGAGCATGTCTTCGACGCCATTGATTTCCTGCTCCAGCGGCGTGGCGACGGTGTCCGCCACGCTCTTGGCGCTGGCGCCGGGGTAATTGGCCAACACGAAGATGGTGGGGGGCGTGATTTCGGGATACTGAGCGATCGGCAACTTGAACAGGGCGATCACCCCCAGCAACACGAAGAAGATCGAGAGCACCATCGCAAAGATGGGCCGGCGGATGAAGAAATGGGGAAATTTCACAAGCGCTCCTGGGAGAGGGAGACCGGCAGCCTCATGGCTTCGCGGCGGACAGGCTGGCCGTCTCCGCGCCCGCCGGCAGGGCTCCCGTGGCCGGGCCTTCCTGCGCCTCCACGTTGGCGCCCGCGTGCACCATCATCAGGCCGTTGACGACCACCCGGTCCTGCGGCGTCAACCCTTTCAACACCGCCCGCAGCGGGCCCTGTGCGGGGCCGGTTTCGATGACTCGGGTTTCGACCACGTTGGTCGCATTGACGACGTAGACGAACTTGTAGTTCTGGTCGAAGCCCACGGCCACGTCGGGAATCAACAACGTTGGCTCGGGCGGGCCAGCCGGGATGCGGGCCGTGGCAAACATGCCGGGGACCAAGACGCGGTCGGCGTTCGCGAAGACACCCCGCAGGCGAATGGTGCCCGTCCGGGGGTTGACCTGATTGTCGAAGAAATCCACCCGGCCGTTGTGGGGGAAACCTTGCTCGCCCACCAGGGCCAGCTCGCAGGTGACCGGACTAGTCGTTTGTCCCGCACTACTGGGGCCGCTGGCATTATTGCGGTATCTCAGAAAAGCCGCTTCGGGGGCGTCGAAGTAGCAGTAAATGGGATCCATCGAGACCAGCGTCGCCAGCGTGCTGGCGGCTCCGCCACCGCCTTGGACGAGGTTGCCCACCGTCACGAGTCGGCGGCCGATCTTGCCGTTGATCGGAGCTGTGATGCGGGTGTACTCCATGTCGAGCCGCGCGACTTCCAGGGCGGCTTTGGCCTCGCGAGCGGCCTTGCTGCGGCTGTCGTATTCTTCCTCGGAAATCGCCTTGGTGCCGCGCAGCACCTCGGCGCGCTGGAGGTCGTTCTCGGCCAGTTCAAACCGGGCCCGAGCCCGATCCAGTTCAGCCTGATACGGTCGCGGATCAATCACAAACAGCAGATCGCTCGCCTTCACTTCCGCGCCGTCGGTGAAGTGGATGGAGTCGATATAGCCGGAAACGCGCGGCCGGATTTCCACCATCTCCACCGCCTCCAGGTGGCCGGGATACTCGTCCCAGTTGGTGACGGTGGCGACTTGCGGCTGGCTGACCGTGACCCGCGGCGGCGGCATGGCCGGCGGCTGGTGCCGGGAGCAGGAAAGCAGCGCGGCCGGGGCAGTGAGCGTCAGCAGACAACGGAGGAAGCGATCCACGGTAACATTCATAGGCGATATTTCTGTCTTCAGTTACTGTTCGGTGGGTTTATGCAGTGCCGCGAGGTCTTCCAACAGTGTTTCCTCGGCAATCACGGGTGGATCAGGGAGAAAAATCTTCAGGCATTTCGGATGCGCCTCGATGATTGTGTTCTCGGCCCGATGGAATTCAAAGTGATGATGCGGTTGACCGCTCAGGCCAGAGACATCGGGCGGTTCGCTGATTTCCAGCGCATACTTTCGGGCAATGGCGTGGGCGCGCCGCTCACGCCGTGCCGCGCGTGTGTCGCCGCCGGGCATCAGGCGCTCCGCAACCGTGGTCAACTCGGCCGAACGCTTCCTCCGCTCCCGGTACTGAGTCTCGAGGCAACTCATGCAAGACGACCCTGCGAGCCTGCTCTTACATCGACCACCTGCATAGAACAACCGACATCACCGCCCAATGCGCCGGATTGCCGCGCACGTCGATGCCGTCGCGCAGGCACTTCACCGGGCCGAGCGGACCGTCGGCGCCGATCGCCCCGCCGCGACAGGAGGGCGAGCATGAACCTGCTCCCTGACGCTGCTACCCAGCTCTGCTTACCATTGGCGCCGCAATGTCCAGAGCCCGCGATTCCCGACGCCGAGCTGCTCACCAAAGTGCTCGGTCCGTCAACCGCGCTTTCCTGCAAGTGGTTGACCACCACGTACGACGACCTGCACACGATCGCGCTCTTGAGCCATGCCGACTTGAGCGAGCACGGCCTCACGAGCGGCGCGGCCTTGGTCGTGGCGGGTGCCGATCTATTGATCCTGTCTGGACGGTCCCGGTGTGTTTACCGCGAGCGGGATTCCACATGAGCCCATTTCGACAGGAGTAGCACTGCGCACCAAAAGGACAGCCGCCATTCGGTGCCGCGTACGGCTCTGTGTCCCTGCCCACGGTCAGAGGCATCCCTGGGCGCCAGCCTTCGGGCAACTCCTTCCCCTCGGCAATGCGTACGTTCACCACCACCCCTCCACTTCCTCGCACAACGTCCTGTCAGGATCGGCTCCCTGACGGTGTTGGAGCGATCATACGCATCGTGGCTTGTGCTCTGCAACTAGTGTCACGATCGGTTGCTCACCGGTGCGGCAAGGAATATGTAAAGGGCAAAGGAGGGTCTGATGGCGAAGAAGAAGGTGGTTCGGGGGCTCCCGCGCCGGATGCACCCCTCTGCGTCCCTCGCTCAGGAAAGTGATCTTACCGCCCGCGCTACCGTTTTCGAGTTCCGTGTAGCGGAACGAGGACTGCCGGCATGCCGGAATAGGTGAAACGGTTTCACTTTTCCGCAGGGGCGTGCCCGCGTCAGCTGGTCATGACGGACGGCCCCGCGGGTTCGATGCGCATGTAGTTGTCGCGCCAGGACTGATTCTCGCTCCACACGAACGGGGTCTGCAGCGTCGTGCGCGGGGCGCGGGCGCTCTCCAAGAGATCGAGACCGAAGCCGACTATGCTCCGTTGCATGGCAACGTCGTACGGCTTGCCGCAGGGGTTGCCGAGCGGAAAATCGGTGAAGACGAAACGCGCCACGCCGCAGTGCTCGACAACGTCGCGTGCCGAGCCGAGGATCACGGTCGCGATGCCGTGGGCCTCAAGATGCCGGGCGACCAGACTCACGGTCTGGTGACACACCGGTCAGAGCGGCACCAGTAAGGCCGCGTCGACGCAATCTTCCTGACAGCGACGCAGGACCTCCGGCGCATCCCGCTCGACCGTTTTCCACTGGCTGTACTCCGTGGGCACACCGTGGAACCGGCGCGCCAAGTGTCCGATGCGCCCGTCACGCACGAACTCCTCCAGCCGGTGTGCGGGGAAGAAAGAGTCCAGATCTTCGGTGTGCGTTGCCAGTCTATCCCAGAACAGGCCGTCGGTGTGGAGGCGAACTGGGGCAGGCTCGCTGGGAATGGAATAGGCGCTGCGGAACGAGGGGGCGTCGACACCCTCATGTGCGGTCGTGATCAGCGTCAGGACGTTTTGCGACAGCGGCCGCTTCAGAGGGGCAAAGGGCACCTCGTCGAAGCACGCCCAGCGGTACGGGTTGCCGTAGCCGCGCCCCAGGTAATATTCGCGGCTCTTGTCGATGTAGCTCACGAAGGTCCGATGCGTCGGATCCACACCGCGCCCGCTCACAACCGTCGTCCTCGCTCGCCAGGTCTGCACATAGGGAACTTCTATAGGCCAGCCTTACTCCGAAATAAACCCTTACCACCCCGTTCCGTAGCTTCGTTCGCGCAAACCGAAATGGTATACAACTGCCGATGGCCAAGGGCGAGCAAGCCCTCACCTTGCCCCCTTCGACGTGGCTCAGGACAGGCCTCTCTTAAGGGGCGAGGGAACCTTCAGGAAGCGGACGTCTCGCTCGGCACATGTTTAGGAGGGATCGATGCCAACACCAGACGCATCACAAGCGGTGAGGATTTTGCGCGATGGAGCCCAGTTCCAGTGGTACGTGATTCCGCTGCTGGCGTTGGTGCTGTACGTCTACTCGACCGAGATGCAACGGAAAAACTGGAGCCTCGTCTTCGCCGGCTTGGCGTTTTGGGGCATGGACTGGTTCAACGAGATCTGGAACGGCCTCGTCTTCCACTTCACACAGTATGCGCCGGTCTGGGGCGCGCCGGCGAAGACAGCCTACCTCATCCTGATCGGACTCAACATCGAGATCTGTTTCATGTTCGCCATCGCCGGCATCGTGATGGCGAAGATGCTCCCCGAAGATCGCAGCTTGAGGATTCTGCGCATACCGAATCGTTGGTTCATCGCCATCGGCGGCTCGGTGTTCTGCGTTGTCGTCGAGCTCTTGCTCAACGCCGTCGGCGCGCTCACCTGGGATTACTCCTGGTGGAACGTGCGCGCGCCGTGGCTGATCTTTCTGATCGGGTACCTGCCCTTTTTCCTGGTCGCCTTCTGGGTGCACGACATGCCGAGCACCGAGCGCCAAGCGTTCACCGCCGGCACCATCCTCACCTTCGACGCCGTCTGCCTGGTGCTCTTCGGGGCGGTGCTGGGCTGGATCTGATTCCAGTCGGAAACTACCGAATCTCGCGAAATACCGTGACACGCCTCCAACCCGGGGTGTTGCCCGGGGCGAACTGGTGGCACCGCACGTTCATGGGTCGTTCCCATCAAAATTGAGCCGGCCGGCGCGAGCGACGCCCGGCCACCTGCGCGAACCGGCGCTTCTCTTTCCTCTCCTACTCAGCGCAATAAAGCTCTGGGTTGCATCCGAGAACGAGGCATGATTCAGCATTCAAAGCATTTCGGGACGCAAGGAGAACCCAATGATTCGGGGAATTCATCACGCCGCGATTTCGACGGGCAATCTGGACCGCATGCTCGCCTTCTATCGCGACCTGCTCGGCTTCCGGGTGTTGTTCGATTTCAGCTGGCCCGCCGGCACCGAGGTGGCCGACCGCATCACCGGCTTGCATCAGTCCTCGGCCCGCGCCGTGATGCTCCACACCGGCAACGCCGTTATCGAACTGTTCCAGTACGCCTCGCCGGCGCCACGGCCGGCTGACCCGGATCGGCCGGTGTGCAACCACGGCATTACCCACATCTGCCTCGACGTGACGGACCTCGATGCCGAGTACCAGCGGCTGCAGGCGGCCGGCATGCGCTTCCATTGCCCGCCCCAGGAACTCGGGATGGACGTGCGCACCACCTACGGTCGGGATCCCGACGGCAACGTCATCGAGCTGCAGGAGGTGTTGAACCCGGACAGTCCGATCGCCCTGCCGCTGCGTTGATGTAATTAGTGGTGACAGCAGATAACGACGAAAGGGATGCGCCCTCAGCGAGCCGGGCGCGGTGCTGCCGCCTGCGGAAAGCCCCAGGCGTGACGGTTCAGGTGCTCGAAGGCGCGGTTGACCGCAGCGCCACGTTCTATTTCACGCTGGCGTAAGCCGCGGCGCTCTACTTCCCGGCGTCGCCCGCGCCGGGCTCGCCTCGCAGCCTCTGCGTGAGCATCTCGCGAAGGCGCTGGTACTCAGTGCGCAAACGCTCCGAGATCGGATCGCATTGCTCTTCGAGCTCCTTGGTAAAGGTGCTGACGGTCCGGGCGATGGCGCTGATCTCCTCCTCGGGCCGGTTCGGCGATTCCTCCGCTTCCTCGCGGATCTGCCGCAGCAACCCCTCCAGCTCCTGGAAAATGCCCTCGCGACTCACGTTTTCGGGCTGTGTGTGTCCCTGGGAACGTCGGCGCTTGCCGCGCGCCGAGCGCTGCCGGTGCCGCTTGCGGCGCGCACCGCCAGCGCCGCCGCCCACCTCTGCAGCGTGGAAATCGGGCTCCCAGCCGCCGGCGGCGGTGCGACCATCCGTAGTGGTGCCCTCGCGGTCTTCGCCATCGAAGGCACTCTCGGGTGCCTTGTGATGCTCCGAGGCGCCCTGGCGGGTGGTGGTCATCATGCTCTCCTTCTTCGTGTCCGTGTTCTGCGCGTCGGCAACCCGCTGCGTGTCGGATGCTGCCGCGACGGCGGCACGCCTCTTCACTCATCTGGAAGCTCACCCAGAGCCGGCCTGCCGATTCTCGATTGCGCCAGCGCGTGCCGCGGCAGCGGCTCGCACTCGGCGATGCAATCTACTTGACATTTTGATCTAAAGAAAGCAAAAAGCGCAGCCACATTGATACCCCAAGCGACACGCGGGTTGTGGGCGCGGGGTCAGCAGCGCGGCGCGAGCGCCGGCTGCACCTCGATGGTGATGACACCGACGGCATCCTCCACGCCGTCCGGGACGAATCGCCACGGACCGACGACATCAAGCGAGCTCGTCGGCAGTGGAAAGCGCGCTTTACGCAGCGAGACCCTGTAGCCATCGCGCTGCACCGACGCCGCCGAGTGGTTCGGCACCAGCTCCCCCTCGAGGCCCATGAGCGTCGACGCCCGACTCTCAACGACGGGACGCAAGGCATCGCTACTGACGACAGCCGACAACGCCGGCGTGGCTTCGCCATCGAGAAACAAAGCGACGACGAAGTACGGTGCTGATTCCTGCAGCGTGGTAAAAAGCAGAAAGTTCTGTGCCCCCCGCGCCAGCGTTATGGCCACGTCGCCTGCGGGCTTGTTGAGGATCCAGCCAGCCTCGCCGGGATCTGCGCCCGGCCGCACCGCGATCGCAGGGATCGGTGGCGCTAGCCGTGTGCGGCACACAAAGTCCCCTTGCAGCTGGCCGTCGGCGCTCGACGGAGCAATGGTGATACCGGTGAGCACCGGGGGAAACGACTCACACCCACCCGCGCCCGCCATCGCAAGCGCGCATAGACCAGCCCACACATGCCAGCGCACTCGCCGTTCATACCGCTCGCCGCCCGGCACAGCAATGGTCGCGCGCGGCCAACTGGCCCTTGGATCGACCCGGATGGTGGCGTCAAGCGCTCCAGTCAGGCTCTTCTTCGACGAGCCGCACGGTCCGCAGAATCTCTCGGGGTATGTCTTCGATGAAGCGCGAGGGCTTCCCCATCACGATCCCGTAGCCGCGATCGTAGATCGTGATCGGGTACGCGACGTACAGCTGCTCTTTGGCGCGCGTGGTCGCCACGTACATCAAGCGCCGCTCCTCTTCCAACTCGTCGTCGCTGTGTAGGTTGTACTCCGACGGGAACTTGCCCTCCGCGGCCCAGATGACGAACACCGAGTGCCATTCCAGCCCCTTGGCTGAATGAATCGTCGACAGCGTCAATAAGCCTTCCTCCGGATCGACCGCCAATACGTCGCTGACGCTGTCGCTGGGCGGCTCCAGCGCCATGTCGGTGAGCAGCTCCCCCAGATCGCCATAGCGTGCGGCGATGGTGGCGAAGTGCTCGAGGTCTTTCCGGCGCTTCGGGTAATCCTCGCGGTGCACGCGCTTCAAGATCGGTTCGTAGTATCGCAAGATCTCTTCAACCTGCTCTTCGGGCACGTCGCGCAGTTCCTGCAGCCGCCGCAGGAGGTTCGCCAGCGCCTGCAAATCGGTCGCCAACGCCCGCCGCGGGAAGGTTCCGAGCCGCGCCGTCGGCTCGCCCTCGGCCGCAATCCAGCGGAGGATTTCCTCACTCGTGCGCGGCCCAATGCCTTCGAGCAACAACAGCACGCGGTGCCACGACACGGCGTCGCCGGGGTTTACGACGATGCGCAGGTACGCCAGCACATCTTTGATGTGCGCCGTCTCGATGAACTTGAAGCCGCCGCGTTTGATGAACGGAATATCGTGCCGCGACAACTCGATTTCCAAATCGAACGAGTGAAAGCTGGAGCGGAAGAGGACGGCGATGTCGCTCAAGGGTACGCCCTCTTCCCGCAGCTCCAGGATGCGCTGGCAGACAAAGCGCGACTGGAACTGCTCGTTTTCGGCGGCCACCAAGATCGGCGGCTGACCAGCAGCTTTCAGCGTGAAGAGGTTCTTGGTGTACCGCTCGCGCGCATGCGCGATGATGCTGTTGGTGAGGTCGAGGATGGGCTGCGTGCTGCGATAGTTTTCTTCCAGCGCAATGATCTGCGTCCCGGGAAACAGCTGCGGAAAGTCCATGATGTTGCGGAAGTTGGCGCCGCGAAACGAGTAGATGCTCTGCGCATCGTCGCCGACGGCCATCACGTTGTCGTGCTCCGCCGCTAACAGGCGAACGATTTCGGCCTGCAACGCGTTGGTATCCTGGTACTCGTCCACCATGATGTGACGATGCCAGCGCGACAGCCGCTGCCGCGCGTCGACGCTCGTGCTCAGCAGCTCGCGCAGCTTGACCAGCAGGTCGTCGTAGTCGAGCAACTGCCGCTCATTCTTGTAGGCGGCGTAGCGCGCCGCCAGCTCGAGCAAATCGGACAGGTGCTCGTCCAGATGCCGGTACTGTCCCTCGACCAGCTCGGGCAGCGGCAGCGACTTGTTCACCGCCATACTGTACATCTCGGCGATGGCTCGCTTGCGTGGAAAACGCTTCTCTTTTTTGTCCAGCCCCATCTCAGCTCGTAACAGATTGATCACGTCCTCACTATCGGTGCGATCCAAGATGGTGAAGTTTGTCTTCAACCCGAGAGCCGCGCCGTAGCGGCGCAGGACCGTGTTGGCGAAGGAATGGAAGGTGCCGCCCGCGACGCGTTCACAGCGCCCATCCAAAAGCAGGCTGGCGCGCCGCAGCATCTCGGCTGCCGCCTTGCGCGTAAACGTGAGGAGCAAGATGTTGGCGGGGTCGACACCTGATTCCACCAGGCGCGCCACCCGGAACACCAGCGTGCGTGTCTTGCCGGTCCCCGCGCCAGCAACCACGAGCACCGGTCCCTCCATGCTCGCGACCGCCTGGTATTGGGCTGGATTCAGCTCTTGACGATAGTTGATGCGAAACTGTTCTTCACGACGCACCACCAGGTTGCGGCGTAAGACGTATTTATCGGCATCGGGTTGCACGTGGGCACCTGCCCCTCAGCGCGGCACGCGCTGCCGGTTGCCAAGATGAGAGCTCGGCGCTACACGAAACCCCATACGGTTCAGGCTCATGAGCACCACGGACTATAGCAAGTGCCGGGGCTGGCACAAACCGCCGCCGACCGTCGCCCACTCAGGACTCGGCACCCTTCGACGCGACTCAGGACAGGCTCGGCACTCAGGACTGTCCCATGACGCTTGACCTCCGCGGCGTCCGTTGCCCGCTCAGTTGGGCCAAAGCCAAGGTGTACCTCGAGGAGCAGGCCCTTGGCGCTGAAGTCGAACTGATCCTTGACGACCCGAAAGGGGCGCGCGACATCCCGCGTGCTGCCGAGGCAGAAGGCTACGCCGTAGTCGAGATCGAGCGGCGATCCACCGACTGGCGCATCCTGATCCACAGATGAATGCGGGCGCTGCCCCATGATCCCCGGCCGCCACTGTGTGCCGCGCCGGGGACTTCGAACGCATCGGCGCCAACGCACGCCAGTTCCTGGCCGCGGTGCGTCAAGCCAAGGCCGCGCTGGGAAGCTCGCGTTGTGAGTCGGAAGTTCGCTGAACCATTTGCCATTCGGGTTGGCTGCTCCGGTTGGATTTACCCGCACTGGCGCGAGCGCTTCTATCCGAAGGAGCTTTCTCAGAAAGAGTGGTTCCGGCACTACGCGCAAACCTTCGACACCGTCGAGATCAACAACAGCTTCTATCACTTGCCGAGTGAAAAAGCGGTAGCGCAGTGGAAGGAGCAAGCTCCTCCGGGATTCGTTTACGCGGTGAAGGTGAACCGCTTCATCACGCACATGAAGAAGCTGAAGGAGCCACAGGAGCCGCTGCGGAGGTTCATCAGCCGCATGCGCGGGCTGGGCGAGCACCTAGGTCCGCTGCTCTATCAGCTGCCGCCACACTGGAACTGCAATCCGGAGCGCTTCAGCGCCTTCCTCGATGCCCTACCGCCCGAACTCATGCACGTCTTCGAGTTCCGCCATCAGAGCTGGATCAACGACCAGATCTTTGCCGCGCTCGAAGCGCACGGAGCGTCGTTGTGCGTTCACGACATGATCGGGATCGAAATCCCTCGCGTTGCGATTGGACCGGTCACGTACGTCCGTTTCCACGGCACGCTACCAAAGTACGCCGGCGGTTACTCCGATACGGTCTTGAGTTCGTGGGCGCGATGGCTCCAGGAACAAGCGACAGCAGGCCAAGCCGCCTTCGCCTACTTCAATAATGATGCGGAAGCGCAGGCCGTCTTCGACGCGCAGAAGTTGCGACGGCAGATCGGCCAACTCACATAGGGTGCGCTCGAAAAAGTGGAGGTTTGGGCGGCGCCCGCGCCCCGTGAGGCCGCCGTATGCTCACCTGCCTGCCGTGCCGCTCGCGGCCTTCGTCAGGCATCCTAACCGATTTGGGTTGACCGGCGACCCGCACCGGTGGCCGGCTGGCAAGTCCGCGGAGCTCAGCACCATCACCGAGTTTGCATACAAGTCCCACCCGTGTTACATAGAACCTATGCAAGGTCGGTCGTGTTAGGAGGTAAGAAGTGCAGCCGATGCTTCCTGCCTTACCTCCTTTCGCGGAGCTATCCAAGGCCGAGCAGGTTAAGTCGCGGCGGCCACTGGCGGAGAATGGGAGAGTGAAGACGGGCGATTGTGGAGCGGCCAGGGGGACGCGTCTCTTTCTATGCGTAGTGTCCGTATTCTTTACTCTTTCGGTATTGTCGGTCGTCAACGTACGCGCCCAGCAAATTTTCCGCTGGACTGACGAGGCGGGGACGATTCACTTCGGAGACCAGCCACCGCCGAACGCGAAGGGGCTGGAAGCCGAGACCGCCGCAAAAACCCAAGCTCAGATGGAGTGCGAGGCAGCTGTTAGACAGAAGTGTTTCGACGAGAAAAAGTTTTTGGAGAAGTCGAATCCCAATTCACGGTCATGGGTAGTGGATAACCTCAACCGCTGTCTCGACCGCGGCAGTGAGTTGTGCGAGGAAACACTCCGGCAGTCCAAACCCCAGCCGACACAACGCGCGCAGCGGTACATTGCCACGGCAACGCTCCACTTCGATCCCGCGGCGGGAGAGTCTCTAAAATGTGAGATGCGCTGCCATTCCAACTGCCGTGGGCCACTGGAGATCAGGACCGATCGTGTCCTCAAGCGCGGCGAGAACTATGGCAGCCAGAAGTATTCCATCGAGGTCAAACCCGAAGCGGAGGGCTCGGCCTTCTGCTCCGTCACAACGAACAACGACGACGTCCAGCTCGTCCTCGGCGTCGTACAGGACGGTCGTGTTACGCGCACTACCGAAGCTCAGTGAGATCTCTGAGCCGGTTTGACGGGCAGTGAAGCCTAGCGGCTTGTGGGAGATGGGAGACGCCGATTCTTTCGAATTGCTGCTAGTGGGCTTCCGAAACGACCTTGCGCGCAGCCGTGCGCTGAACTTCCTACGCGAACGCGCACACCGTGATGGGATCCCGGTCCCACTCTCCGACCTGTCGCTTCCGTACACGCTGCTCGCCCGAGCCGATTTCGATACCGCCCAGTGCCTGTCAGCCGAGCTGACGCAGCTCGGCGCGCTGGTGCGCCTGACGCGCCTTGAAAAACAAGCGGCTCCCGCGCCGAGCGTAGAGGCCGTATCCGGGAATCCAACCCAAACGCCACGTGCGGGGAACCGCGTCCTGCACGGATTGTTCATGGTTGAAATGAGCCTGGTCCGTGTAGTTCTCGCGCTAGTCTTCGTGGGAGTGGTATCAGCGACCTTCTTGATACTCTTCGCCAAGCCGTTCGTCGTGATTGTCCGGCCAGCATTTCAGACCGCGGGCCGCGCGGCTGACCAGGCTTCGCGTGCGAGCGCGCCAACCCCCGTCCTCTCGATGGGCAAGCGCGCCGAAATCGATCAGTTGGTCAGCCAGAAAAACTTTCCAGCCGCCATCGCGCGGTTGAGCGAATCCGGGGCGTACCCGCCTGGCAATCCCGAAGTGCGGGCTGCTCTTCAGAAGGTGTACGAAAAGTGGGCCGTCAGCGAGATTGACGGAGGGCGCCTCGATGGCGCGCTGACAGTTATGCAGCACGCACTCGACGTGCAGGAAACGCCGAGCATTTTTGTCCTCCAGGGTGGTGTCTACCTCAAGAAGGGCAACTGGGACGCCGCTCGCAGAGCATATGAGAAGGCTCTCGATCTCGGCAACAAGGACGGCAAGGTCTGTCTGGCGCTCGTCAGCATCTACCGCCAGCTGGGTGACCAAAAGACCGCCCTTGCAATGCTCGATCGCGCTCGGGAGTACGGGGCCAAGGGCCCCGAGTTCGACACGATGGTCGGGGTGGTCACGAGGGAGCAAGATGCGGAGTCGGGTTTCCAGGCATTGACGAGCGCTCACTTCAGGGTGTCGTTCGCGCAAGGAGAAGATCCCACGGTGGCACGGTTCATTCTTGCTGAGCTCGAGCGGGCCTACCAGATCGTTGGGCAGAAGCTTGGCTATTATCCTGACCACGTGACGCCGGTCGCGCTCTACGAGGCCGAAGACTTTCAGCGGGTCACGCAGTCACCAGACTGGGCCGGAGCTTTATACGACGGACGTATCAAAGTTCCCGTGCGTGGACTCGAATCGAACGACTCCCGTCTTTCCGGCATCCTCCGTCACGAGTATTCGCACGTGCTGAACCTGCTGATTGCCGGCGAGAATTGCCCTGTTTGGCTGAATGAGGGAGTGGCTATGTGGGTGCAAGACGAAAGAGAGGGAGACTACGATGAGACCGCATCGGCGGTGGTCAAGCTGAGCCAGCCGTTCAAACTGACCCAGTTGGAGAAGAGCTTCGCCCGCCTGTCGCCGGAACAAGCGGCCATCGCGTACGCTCAAGGATATCTGGCCGTCCGGTACATCGTCAGGCGTTACGGTGAACTCGCTCTCCACCGCCTGTTGGCGGCCTTCGCCCAGACCTCCGTGACGCAGGACGTGTTCAGGGAGACGCTCGGTCTCGAACTTTCAACGCTCGAGCAAGATCTGCGCTTTCAATAGGGCGCCGCGCGGTTCGGCGCCTCGCACGGACCCGACGGTGACATCGAGGGCGTCGGGCATTTGCTCGCCGATGTGATCGGCGCCCTACGCAGTCACTCCTGAAGCGGCGTTTCCCCTTCGACGCTGCTCCCTGGTTCCTCCCTGCCGCCCGCAGTTGCACGTTGTTGTACCGAATGTTACGAAGTCTGGTACTTTCCGGAGTAATCAAGGAGCGACAGGCAATGCTGATTTCCGCAACCCAGTTGCGCGCTGGTATGATCGTCAAGCATCAGAACGACCTCTTTCGCGTGATGAACGTGGTCCACATCACCCCGGGGAACTGGCGTGGCATGGTGCAGACGAAGCTTCGCAACTTGCGCTCCGGCACGCAGCTGGAGAACCGGTTCCGCTCGGAAGACAAGGTCGACCGGGTCAGCTTCGAGCAACACGAGATGGAGTTTCTGTACGAGTCGGCCGATCAGTACCACTTCATGAACACCGAGAACTACGAGCAGATCATGCTCAACTCGGAGGAACTGGGCGATGCGGTCAACTACCTCACCCCGAACCTGCGTGTGCAGGTGGAGTTCTACGAAGGTAAACCCATGGGCGTGTCGCTCCCCAAGACGGTCGACCTCACGGTGACGCACACCGAGCCGGCACTGAGAGGCGCCACCGTCACCAACGTCCTCAAGCCCGCCACCGTCGAAAGCGGCGCGATCGTGCAGGTTCCCGGCTTCGTTGCCATCGGCGACGTCATCCGCGTCGACACCGAGTCCGGCGAGTATCTGTCGCGGGCGAAGTAAACGCACTAGAAGCGCGCAGGCACAAGCACAACTTTTTCAGGGTAGGAATAAAGACCCGCCGGCTTGGGGATCTTCACCACCTGTTTCGCGGCTCCCGCCAGTGAGGAGGAACATGGACGATACGCAGGCGCAACCGCCGGACTGGTTGCAGCAACTGATCCGGGACTATCAGGACACGCTCACCTGCGGCCTCTACGAGGCAATCTACAAGCTCGATGATCGCGCCGTCGAGACGCTCATGCAGGCGCAAGGCCGGACCTGTGCCGGCGCCTTTCTGAAGCTGAGCGATCTGCACGGCCCGATGGCGCTGGACGACTTCCTCAAGGCCATGCGCATCGCCGGGCCGAGCAAGGTCGAGATTCGGCGCGACGGCGACGTCATCGAGTGGATCGAGCTCCACCAGGGCGAGTGCGTCTGCCCGTTCGTACGCCGCAAAGTCATTCGGCTCGATCCCAAGCTGTGCATTTGTGGGGCGCACTGGGTGCGGCACCTGTTCGAGGCCGTTGCCTCGACTGCGGTCGAGGTGGAGACCGTGGAGACGGTCGCCACGGGAGCGGAGAACTGCCACTACCGCGTTCGGGTAAAGGGGCCTTGCCCCTGAGGCCAGCAGCGACTGGAGCTTCGATTCCGGAGGCATGGCCTGCGGCCGTAGCATGAGCAGTCGATTAGGTTTGTACTCTGTACGAGGGTAAATTCGCAGATCAGTTACATCCTCGTCGTCGGCGATCTATCATCGGTGTCCTGACGCCGCCAACGTCGTGCGCATCAGCCGCACGCGGCCCTCTTGCGCGTCGGCTGCATGCGCTTAGCGCCGATCGCTCGGCCAGCCACCGCTTGGTGCGCATCTGACTACAGCAGCGACTTGATATCCTCACGCGTCAATTCGCAGTCGTGAAGAATCTTGGTCATCAAGCCCGGTCCGATGGTTTCACCTGCGTGCACCGGCACGAGCGTCGCGCGCCCATCCGCGTGGCGGAGATAGTGGTGACTGCCGCGAATGCGGATGACCTCAAACCCGAGCTTGCCGAGCGCGGCGAGCAGATCTTTCCCGCTCGGGCGCGGCAGCTTGGTCATGAGCCGACGGCAACGCGTTGAACGCCAACGAAGTCCAACTGCTGAGCGTCGTCCCCTTCGACTTCCAGGCAGAGCTGAATCGCTTCGCGAACCCGGTCCATCAGCTGATCGAGCGAGCGCGCTTGCGTATGACAACCCCGCAGCGCTGGGACGGTTGCGACGTAGTAGCCCTCCGAGTCCCGCTCAATCAGCACATCGAATTCGCGCTTCATCATGCCTCCGCTTCGGAACGACACCGCAATTGTACCTTCGGCGCCGGAAGGAAGCTAACAGCTCAGGCATCAACCGCGCGCGGCCTTGTTGCGCGGCGGCTGCAGGCCATGGTTAGGCCTCGCTGTCGCGCTCGCCGACGCCCAATACTGGATCGGCTCGAAAGCGAAGTCCTTGAGAAAACTGGAGGCCGTCCACCGCTCAAGAGCGGGACTTTCAGACAGCGCGTTCGTGACCAGCGCAAGAACGAAGCGATGGTCGGTCTTGCCCTGTCGGAGTTCGCCTGCGGTGATATGATCTTGAGGAAGCTTCGGTTGGTCAAAGTACACATTATGCTGCGCAATGAACCTGTGGAGCGCAATCTGAAAGTTACGGCTCTCAGCGCGAACAACCTGCTGGCCGATCCAACATACATCCATGCCCAGAAGCGAGACCACAAGCATGAGGAAGCTCCTAAAGACTACGCCAAGTTTGCTGGTTGTCACCAACAGAACATCGGCTGATAGGATAATCGAAACGAGCCAGGTAAAGTGCTTCTCCTCCTCCCACAGCGCTTTGTGGTGGAAATCACGGAGCGCCAGCGCAATTTCAAGTCTCTTCGAATCCGGCAAGCTCTCGGGTCCGCTGGCCATAAGCTCCGTTGCCCTCCTTTGTGAACTGGTTCGCCGACGCGATCTAGTAGCCTAAGAGCTGAGTAAGGATAGTGGCCGTACCATTGCCGTATCAAACCCCGCGGCTGACTCGCCGCCTAGCACGCCATTGGTCTCCCGCCAACGAGTCGGTCGGCCGGACTGCAGACCCCCAGACCCCCGGCTTGAGGTCGGCGATCACTTGGGCTGAGAGGCGCGGCGCGTTGCGACCTGCTGGTTGCGATGGTCCACGCGCGCTCGCGTCATGCGTTCGCGGATGCCACCCTCGTTGAGGAACGCTTGTTCGAGCTGCCTCAGCTGCCGGTCGAGCAGGTAGGTGGCGGTCTTGATCAAGCCGATGATGGCATTGGCAGCGATCGCCGGATCGGGGTTCTCCACGGCTTTCTTGAAGGTGCCGTAACTGGCGCCCGGCGTGCGCACGAGCTGCGCCAGACGCCGGGCAAACGGATGCTCCTTGGTCCACTCGGCAATGCCGCGAACGCGCAGGAAGTCGCGGTAGTCCGCAAGCAACTCTTCCAGGCTCGCCCGCGCGACGTTGGTCAACTTGATCTCGGTCTCCTTCGACGTGCCCGAGGCCATGCTGGCCTCGATGATGTTCTGCTTGCCCGAGCGTGCGGGGCCTGGACCATCTGATCCACGGTGCGGTCGCGCCGGTCGAAGTAGCGCTGACAGAACCGGACCGTGGCGTCGTACACGACCTCCGCCCTCTGGTAAGAGAGCAGCTTCCGGTAGCCCCCGTGAGGTGGGATGAAACCTTCGGTCATGGTTGCAGCCCTTAGTAAATTGGCGGGACAAGGGACGGAAGTGACGAAAGGAACCTGAGTGATGCCGACGGCAATGGAAATCGTGCGACTTCGGGGCTGCGCGTTTTGTCCCTTCGGTCTCTGGCGTCCCTGATGCTCTGGTCCACGACTGCCCCCCCTCACTCGGACTGGCGATGCCCCCTTCCGCGCGGCAAGCCAAGCGGCTCAATCCTCGACGTTGTAGCCTCTGTAGCACACTCCCGCTTGCTTTGCGCTGGCCGGGGGCAACGTGTTTCTACGCCTTCGGCGTAATCTGACAGGCCGCCACCGTTATGTTAACCCTTATGGGGCGGAGCCCTGGTTATGCACGGCAGAGAACGTACGTCAGTCGGACCGAAGCCGCGGCGGCCCGGATCCGGCGTACGCTGCGAGCTCGCCGCCATCGGCCGTCACCCGCGGAAGCGCCTCGGGCAACACTTCCTCGCCGATCCGCAGATCGCGGAGCGCATCGTGCGGCTTGCCGCCCCACACGCCGAACGCGTCGTCGAGATCGGTCCCGGCCTCGGTGCGCTGTCGGAGCTGCTGGTCCAGAGCGCCGAGGAGATTTGGTTGATCGAGGTGGATGCTGACCTCGCTCAGCGGCTGCGTTCGAAGTTCGCTCACCTGCCGCGTGCGCACGTCGTCGAAGCCGACGTGTTGGCGGTGGACTTCCCCACTCTCTTGGGTCCTGGTGCCCCAGCGGTCTTAGTCGCCAACTTGCCCTACAACATCGCGACGGCGGTCCTGGCTGCGGCGCTGGCGCAGGCCGGCTGCTTTTCGCGCATGGTGCTGATGCTGCAGCGTGAGGTGGTCGAACGCTTGGCCGCACCGCCCGGGAGCAAGACCTACGGCGCGTTGTCGGTGCTGACGCAATTCGCCGCGCAGGTGCGCCCCGCATTCCGCGTCGCGCCCGGCGCGTTCGTACCGCGCCCGAAGGTCGAGTCGGAAGTGGTGATCGTCGAGCCCCACGGCACGCCGCCGGTGGCGGTCGCGGACCCGAAGCTGTTCCGGGACTTGGTCAGGACGGTGTTCACACAACGGCGCAAGCAGCTGGTGAACGGCTTGCGATCGCTGTGCAGTGATCCAACGGAGACGCTGCGGCGCGCCGGCCTCGATCCGATGCGACGACCCGAGACCCTGAGCCTGTCCGAGTTCGCCGCGCTGAGCAACGCGTTATCCCATGCCCGAACTGCCTGAGGTGGAAACCGTCCGGCGCTCGCTGCTGCCGATCATCGGCCGCCGCGTCGAAGCCGTCGAGGTGATCGAGTCGCGGCTGCGGCGGCGTGTGGCGCAGAACTTCGCCTTGCGACTGACCGGGTGCACGATCGAAGCGATCGAGCGGCGCGGTAAGTATCTGCTGTTTCATCTGTCAGCCGGTGAGTACCTGTTGGCGCATCTGGGCATGACCGGCGCGCTTCTGCTGCAGCCGGTCGGGACGCCACCGCAGCGGCATGATCATGTCCGGTTCCGCCTCTCGGGCGGCGTGCAGCTCACGTACAACGACCCGCGCCGCTTCGGGCTCCTGCGCGCCGGCACATTGAACGAGCTGGCCGAGTTGGCGAATGTGGGACCGGACCCGCTGGCGCACGATTTCTCGGTGGACCAGCTAACGGCGCTGGCGCGCGGGCGCAAACGCCCGGTGAAGAACCTGCTCATGGACCAGCGCGCTCTTGGCGGCATCGGGAACATCTACGCCAGCGAGATCTTGTTCCGCGCCGGGATCCGGCCCAGCCGTCCGGCGCGGCGCCTCACACGGCGTGAACTCTCCGCCTTGCTGGCAGCCACACGCGCCGTTCTCCGCAGCGCCATTCGTCACGGCGGTAGCTCGATCTCGGATTACCGCGACAGCGAAGGCCGAACCGGGTACTTCCAGCTCCGACTGCGCGTTTACGACCGCGCCGGCCAGCCTTGTCTAGGCTGCGGGACGCCGGTCCGGCACACAGTGCACGCAGGCCGCAGCAGTTTCTACTGCCCGAAATGTCAAAAATAGGCTCCGGTTTGGGACCAATGCCAGTAACTTAGCGACCGTCCACCTCGCGATACCGCCCTGAGCGGTCAAGCACTTTCCAATGAGCGCCCCGAAGGCGCAGAAATCCACCAGCCCAGGGCAACGCCGTGGGAACCGCATTACAGGAAAAGGTGAGCTCTGAAAGGGCGTAATGCGCCGCGGCCGCGGGATGAGTCTCGCCCTTTCAGGGCTCAGGAGCGCTGCCGGCCATCTCAGCGGCTTAAGTCTTCTGCCGGCATGGGCATCGGTCAGCGCCCCGCTTTCGATGTCTTGCGCCCGGCAGGCTTCGGCTTGCCCAGGGCCTTTACCAGGGATTCATGGTCAATGGCGGGGCAGATTTCCATCGTCAGACCCGTCCCCATGGTGAAACGGAGGCTGAATTCCTCCAGGGCGGCCGCTGAATTTGTCCATGCGATCACGATCATGGTATTCCGGCCGATGAGATTCCAGGCGTGGACCCCTCTCAACCCTTCGCGATCCGCCGAGGGAAAGGCCTCATAGAATTTGGCGATGGCCGCGGCCCTCTCTTGCGGCGGCCACTCGACAATGGCAACAAAAGGCACATATCCCTCTTTCCTCCAACCCTGCACGGTTTCCTTATACACTAACATGTTTACCCTCCTTTCTCTATTTTAAGTAATCTCAAAACGTTTCCCTTGTCTTAGCTCATAGGACTCTTGACATTTCCCTATTTGGGGCATTCCAGGGGGCTGCTTTTTGCAAAGGATGCGGAAAGGCCCATCGCGTGCACGGCTGAGAGTCCGGGGCGGCGAGTACATGGGGAAACCTTCATCAGATTGGCGCACCTACATCCGGCTGTGATGCTCAGCGCATCACCCGCGTCCGAGTTGCGAGCGAGCCTGCTCCGTTTTCCGGGCCCAGCCATCGGCACCGCACTCTAAGAAGATGCCGATCGCCTTTTCAAGGAACTCAACCGCCTTGGAAGGCTCCCCTTTTTTGACGAAGAAATCACCGTACAGGGCATAATCCCTTCCCAGGTCACACGCCATTCCGTTGCGTTGGTCGGCTGCGATGGCCTTTCCGATCCAGCCCTCTGCGGTACTCAAAGGGTATTCGTCCAGATGCAAAAAGATATCGGCAATGTATCTCGCCATGCACCCATCGTATATTCTGACTTTATTCTCCCGGGCACAGCGAGCCATCCATTCTAGAGACGTGTCCCTCTCCCCGCTCAGCAGCTTGGCCCTCGCAAGCGCGATCCGGTTCAAGTTCGCCGAAGAGGGGGCGAGCCGGCTGCTCTCCCGGACCTCAATGACCCGGGAATAGTGGTCCTGGGCTTTCCGGCATTGCCCACCGTCGAAGTATACGTGTCCTAACCACTGGTGGGCCACGGCGTGGGTCGCCGGCATACTGATCTTTTCGGTCAGGTACGCGCCCCCGACCAGGTATTCCTCCGCCTCGGGCAAAAGCCCGCGGTAATAGCTGGTGATCCCGTGGCTCACGTAAGCCACGGCTTTGGAATAGATGTCCCCGCTCTCCTCCGCGATGCGCACGGCCTCTGTGCTCGTCTCATACCCCTGGGCCACCAAGCCGTGATAGGCATAGCCGTAAACGCTCATGTGGCTTTTCATGAGGCTGACGCGCCACGTTCTTTCCACGGCGATGCTCAATTTGAGCAGCGCCTCAAAGTAAGGAATGGCTTTTTCAAAATCACAGTTGAACGCCAAGACCAGCCCCAGCATATAATTCGCGTACACGTTCGCCTCGAAATCCCCGGCCTCTTTGGAGCTCTCGATGGCTTTTTCCAGGTACTGAATGGATGCGGCAAAATCCTCATCGGCCATGTATTTGCAGCTGCCCAGGATGAGGTAGATCCGAGGGAGCGTCTTCTCGCTCCCTTTGGAAACGACTGCCTCCACGACTGGATCGACCGCCTCCCGGGCCTCCGCCATGCTACTCATCCGGAAAAGGCAGAAGCCCAGGGCCGTCCGCGCGGCAATGATCTCCTCCTCCAGCGCCTCCGTTGCGGGCAATGTTTCCAGGGCGACGATCCATTTTCTAGCGTAGTCCGCGGCCTCGGGGAGGGACATGGAGCTCTGGGCCTCTTCGCAGGCTAGGCGGGCATAGGTGGCCGCTTTCCGGCAATCCTCGCCGGCAGTAAAATGGTTAACCAGGGCTCCCAGATGCTCGCAGATCCTGTCTGGGTAGCATTCTTCAATGGCCCGTCCGATCTTCTTATGGATCTGCTTTCTTTTTTTCGACAATATGGAATGGTAGAGCACTTCCCGGGTCAGGGCGTGCCGGAAAATAAAGGTGGAACCAGGATGCACGCCCTGCTGGTAAATAAGTTCGGCATCTTTCAAAGCGGAAAGGTCCGATAGCAGCTGCTCTTCCTGAACGCCGGTCACCCGTTGGATCAGATCATAGGTAAACTCCCGTTCGATCACAGCGGCGGTTTGCAGTACCGTCCTCACGGGGTCGGGCAGCGTGTCCACGCGGGCCATAATCATGTCGTGGAGCGTGGAGGGAATGGTTGCCCCCTTCATGTCGCCGGACAGCCCGTATGAGCCGCCCTTCCGCTCGATCATCGCCAGGTCTTTCAGGGACTTCAAAAGCTCTTCGATGAAGAAGGGGACGCCATCGGTCTTCTCCAGGATCACTCGTTCCAGCTCTTTTTCTATCTCCCGGGTCCCCAGGAGATAGGCCGCCATGGAGAGGCTTTCCGCATTGCGCAAAGGGTTCAAGGTGATTTGATTGTAATAGGATCTCGCGCTCCAGGCTGGGACAAACTCCGGACGGTAAGTCAGAATCAGGAGGACTCGCGCGCCGGGGACGACCTCCAAAAAATATTTCAGGCAATCCTCCGAGCCCCGGTCGATCCAGTGGAGGTCTTCAAAGATCAACGCCAGAGGCCGCATTTCAGAGACTTTGAGGATGGTCCGCTTTAAAGCTTCGATCGTCCGGTCCTGCCGGGCCTCCGGGCTCATGGACATGCGGTCAAGCCCGCTGTTCTTGACCGATAAGAGATCCAGCAGATAAGGGAGAACGGCAGCCTCCTCCACCCGCAGCGCCTTCAGAGTTTCCCGGAATTTCTTTCCGACGGCCGCGTCGTCATCGCCTTCCCGGATGTCGAAATTTAATTTGAGAATGTCAATAATGGGATGGTAAATTATTCCTCTGCCGTAGGAGAGACATTTCCCCTCCAGCAGGGTCACATCCTGGTTGGCCATGGCCTTTCTAAATTCATAGAGGAGCCGTGACTTGCCTACACCGGCCTCTCCCACAATGGAAAAGGCCTGGCCTCTTCCTTCTCTCATCCGCTCAAAACCATCCAGGAGAAGTTCCAGCTCGTGCTCCCTGTCCACGAAGGGGGTCAAGCCGCGCTCCGCGCTGACATCGAACCTTGTTCTGCGAAAGGTGGGAGAAATCACACGATACGCTTTGACGGGCGTCTCCCGACCCTTAACTTGCTCGTCACCCAAGAACTCGAACCGGAACAGGCCTTCCGCCAGTTTAAACGTGTCCTCGGTCACATAGGTCGTTCCCGGTTCGGCCAGCCCCTCCATGCGGGAAGCCAGGTTCACGGTTTCCCCCACCGCCGTAAATTCCACCCGCAGGTTGTTTCCCAGGGTGCCTACGACGACAGGCCCTGTGTGTAGGCCAATCCGCATCCGGATCGGCGGCAGGCCTTGCTCCGCTTGGATCCTCTCGCTGAACCTTTCCATCTCCCGGTGGATGGCATACGCGGACCGGATGGCTCTCTGCGGGGCGTCCTCCAAAGCGATGGGGGCCCCGAAAAGGGCCATGATCCCATCCCCGGTCATCTTGTTCACCGTGCCGTCGTATTCATAGACCTTGTGGATGAGGATCTCAAAGACCCGATCCATCATGGAATAAGCGTCTTCGGGGCCGATTTTCTCCACCAGCGGGGTAAACCCTTCCATGTCGGCGAACATCACCGTGACGAGCCTGCGTTCTCCTTCGATCTTGCCCCTTTGGGCCAGAATCTTGCCTACGAGATTGCCGGGGAGATATTTTTGGATTCTCTGGAGTTTCTCGTCGAAAGAGAGCCCGTTGGGAGGGGGATGGGAGGGGCGGGACAAGCCAAGGCCACATTCGCCGCAGTATCGATCTGTAGCCAGAATTTCGGAGCCACACTGGGGGCAGTCTCTTAAGAGCATCGCGCCGCACGCATGGCAGAACCCCTTCGTCTCGGGGTTATCAGCCAAGCACTTTGGGCATCTCCTGGCCATAACAACCTCCAGAGGGTTAGAGACTCTGGGGTTAGATTTACTGGGCTACAGACGGAAACAACTACAAAAATTACTCTCAACCTCCTCGGTAGTCAAGGGGGAATTCCCCTTGCCGGTAACCCCTCAGTCTCCGCAGGGGTGAGGTGCGGCGTGCCCTATAGCTGCTGCTCTTGCCAGGGAGGCGAGCGGTTGCGGAAGAGCAGGTTGTAAGGGTTTGCCGCCGGCTGGCGTGCG
>JBEKBJ010000011.1:0-67354 GCA_050015455.1 Binatia bacterium | reverse complement strand
CCCTACGAGGCGGCGTACTGCTCGACCAAAGCGGCTCTCGCCACGTTCGTCGAGGGCCTGCGCGCGGAGCTGACGCCGCGCGGCGTGAGCTTCACCACGATCTTCCCGGGGTTCATCGACACACCGATCCTGCTCGGCAACGCGTTCAAACTGAGCGGTGTGATGCCGGTCGACTACGCGGCGGTAAGAATCCATCGCGCCATCCTGCGGCGGCAGCCGACCTTGCACTTCCCGCTCTGGCCTTACCTACAGCTTTGCATAGCGAAGCTGATTCCGGCGAAACTGCGGGACGCCATTGCCCGCAGCGTCGTGAAGAAGGACTTCGGGCGTTCAGTGTCCTGATCCCATGGGAGCACCGATTGCGTGTGCTCCTTCAACAGACCCCGGACTTGTGGATGTGATGTAACTTAGCCGCGCTGGGCCTACTCGCTATCGCCCATACTGCTTTCAAGGCCTGATCCCAGCCTCTCCCTCCTTAGACATCACTTATAGTTTACGGGGGTCAGATATTTCGGATCGTCATGCGCCTTCCAGAAGGCGTCGCGCAGCTTAGTTGTGATCGGGCCGGGCTTGCCGCCGCTGATAGGAACGCCGTCGAGCGATCTCACGGGCATGATCCCGCCTGCCGTGGTGCACATGAATATTTCATCGGCCGCGCGCAATGTCTTTAGCGGAACCTTACACGCTTTGGCCTCGATCTTCATTTCGTTGGCGAGGTCGAACACTGTGAGGCGAGTGATACCCAAGAGAACATTGGAGTCCGGTGTGAGAAGCTTACCGTCTTTGATCACAAAGATGTTGAACCCCACACTTTCGGAGAGATTTCCTTCGATGTCAAGAAGAAATGCCGTTCGGGCGCCCTTCTTGTGCGCTTCCAGGTCAGCCCGGGTCAAGTCGCCCCAATGGTGGTTCTTTATGGTCGGGTCCTGGGCATTTTATTCTTGTAATGGTCTATGAATCAGACCTACGAAGGAGATGGATCGAACTGGGAAAAACGAATCTGCTCTTCATCTTACTTGTCTTGGACGTGGTTTTTGCTACACGAACGCCTCAACCCAGGACGCGGGAGGTACAAATTTGAATCGTCGCACTTTGCTGAAATTGGGGATTGCTGCCGCTACCGCAGCCGCCACCGCCCCCATGGTGGCTAGATCCTCAACGAATCCGGAGGAAAACGATCCGCCTTCGCCGAGCAATGTAGGCGTGCTGGTGGATACGACTCTGTGCATCGGGTGCCGTAAGTGCGAGGAGGCCTGCAACCGCAGGAACCACCTCCCGCGCACGGCTCAATCTTTTTCAGATCGGGACGTGCTCCGATCGTTCCGCAGGCCTACGGAAAATGCATTCACCGTGGTGAACCAGTTCCCCGGGAGCCCATCTCCCGACCAGGCCGGCCTGCCCCAGACTTTTGTCAAGGCCCAGTGCATGCACTGTCTCTATCCCTCCTGTGTATCGGCCTGCATCGTCGGCGCACTGACCAAGTGGCCGGACGGAGCCGTGGTTTACGACCCCGCGATTTGCATCGGCTGCAGGTATTGCCAGGTCGCCTGTCCCTTCCAGATCCCAGCCTACGAGTTCAACGAGCCGCTCAAACCGCGCGTACGCAAGTGCGAGTTTTGCACTGATAGAACCAAGAAGACCGGAGCAAATCCGGCATGTGCCGCATCGTGCCCCACCGAGGCACTTGTTTTCGGCCACCGGGCGGAACTGGTTGCGATGGCAAAAGACCGCCTGAAGCGCCGCCCCGACCGCTATATCAACCACGTCTACGGAGAAACGGAAGTGGGCGGGACTTCCTGGTTGTACCTGACTGGCCGGCCTGTGGAGGAGATCGGTATGCTGAAACTGCCCGATGCGCCTCCCCCACGCAGGACCGAGGCCATCCAACATGGGATTTTCGAGTACTGGGCCATCCCGATTGCATTCTACGGCCTTCTTTCCGCCCTGATGTGGTTCAACCACCGCAGGTATCCGGACGAAGATCCGGCTGCGGGGACGTCCGATAGCATGCGTCCCTCCCCTCGACCTGATGGGAGGTGCAAACGACCCCAGTGATGCATAACGACCGCCCTCACCGAGTCACGAAACCGCTCTTCACATTCGGGACGCTGACCCTTCTGATCATCATGGGAATCGGCTTTTCCTTCGGCATCACACGCCTGCTCCTGGGATTGGGAACGGTGACCAATCTGGACAATTACAGCCCCTGGGGGATCTGGATCTCCTTCGACGTAGCTTGCGGTGTTGCGCTGGCTGCCGGCGGATTCACCACGGCAGCCCTGGTAGATATTTTCGGCCGTCGAAAATACCGGCCTCTCCTCCGTCCTGCCATCCTCACCGCGTTTCTAGGCTACCTCTGGGTCGCCATCGCGTTGAGCTTCGACCTGGGGCGCTACTGGAACATCTGGCGTCCGATCTTCAACTGGCAGGGCAACTCGGTGCTCTTCGAAGTCGGCATGTGCGTTACCTTCTACCTGATTGTCCTGGGTGTCGAGATGAGTCCTTCTGTATTGGAAGGGCTTAAAGCCAGGTTGGATCATGGCGAGTGGGGAGCGAAGGTTCTTCTCAAGGTCGAGAAGCCTCTCCTCGGACTTTATGCCGTGGTTAGCATCATCCTGCCGTTGTTCATCGTGATGGGCGTGGTCCTCTCTTTCATGCATCAGTCCTCACTGGGAACGCTGATGCTGATTGCGCCCACGAAGCTGAGTACGCTGTGGAACACCCCCATTCTTCCGGTGCTCTTTCTCCTATCGGCGATCATGGTGGGATTTCCTATGGTGATCCTGGAATCCATCTACGCCAACATCAGCTTTGGCCGCAACCCGGAGATGGACCTGCTCACTCCCTTGGCCAAAATCATCCCCTGGTTTCTCGCCGCCTACGGCACCGTGAAGATCGGCGACCTGATTGTCCGGCATAGTCAGCTGGATTTCTTGTCGCACCCTGCAGCCACAATTTCACTGGTCATTGAGATTCTTCTGGGTGTGGTTGCCCCGTTCCTCCTTTTCCTCAACCCCGCAGTGCGGCGTTCCATGGGATGGCTGTTCTTCACCGTCTCGCTGATTATTTGCGGCGTCATCATGAACCGCATCAACGTTTTTCTTGTAGGTTACAATCCGCCGTACGCCACCAAGGCCTACTTCCCGTCGGTCGGGGAGATCGCCATGACCATGGCGATCGTCTCGAGCATCCTGTTCTGTTATCGTTTTTTCGTCACTTTTTTCCCCATCCTTCCAGGTTACCTACCTGCCACCGAGGTTGAGCTCGCCCGCATCCGCGAAGAGCGCGAAAAGACCGTCAATCCATTCTGGACGTGGGTAATTCGGGGCGCTGCCGTCGCCTGTCTTTTGAGCTTTGTCGTCTTGTACAGCCTCGTACACATCCAAGCCATGCAGGCATCTCTAACCACAGTGCAGGGCATCGAGCGCGTGAAGGTCGCACTACCGGTCGCGGCTGATGCTGTCGAAGCACCTTCTTATCCCCAGCGTCCGGCGGCCTATAAGAACTTTTATCTGCTCGACAGCCCGTTGCTCAACTCCAAGTCGGACGACTATGAGCCGGTCGGCTTTTCCCACCGCATCCACGATGAACTGGTCGGAGGCGACTGCGGGGTTTGCCACCACCGCTATGCTACATCCGAGAATGACCGCGTGGGGGAAGACATCAAGGAGTTCCACGCGTCGAACGATGTCAAATTGGGTGGGCCCTGTTCCTCATGCCATGACAACATGGAGCAGAACGCCCCGCAAAGCTGCAGCCGGTGCCACGGCTTGCCTGACGAGCCGGACGATCCGGCCCGCATCGGTCTCAAGGGGGCCTATCACCGCCAGTGCATCGGTTGCCATGAGCGCCAGCTCAAGCCGGCTTCCGCCCCAACGGCGTGTGCCGCCTGCCATCATCCGTGGACGCCGGACCACTCCACCCTGGTGACCTTGAGAGACAAGCCCAGTCCGAAGGAAGTCACCCGGTCCTGCCTAAGTTGCCACCCGAAAGTGGGACAGGACCTGCTGAACACCGCCCATTGGAATTGGAAGGGGTATTCGCCAACGCTCAAGGGTTATGAGCACCGGATTGATATCAGCTTGACCTTGATGGTCAACAACGCCTGCATCGCCATCGGACCCAACCTCCAGGAGTGCGCATCCTGCCACATCGGGTACGGGTGGGTGGATTCAAGCTATAACTTCTCTGATCCAGGCAACATTGATTGCCTCGTCTGCCACGACACCACCGGCTTGTACCGGAAAGACATAGGCAAGGGCGGCCTGCCGGATCCCGCGCTGAACCTTGCCGAAATCGCTCGGCGGGTTGGACGGCCCTCGCGCCGCGCCTGCGGGTCCTGCCATTTTGTCAGCGGCGGGACTCCGTACACCAAGCATGGGGATTTGGAAGCTGCCCTGGCAGACCCATCCCCTGGCCTCGACCAGCACATGGGCACGCTGGAGATGCGCTGCCAGGACTGCCACACGACCACCGCGCACCGGATCGCGGGAATGTCCATGAGCGCGCCCGCGGTCGAAGGTCGCGTCAGCTGTGAAAAGTGCCACGGCCCTACGCCCCATGGGGTCGCAGGCATGTTGAGCCGCCATCTGGATGATCACATCCGGTCCGTAGCTTGCGAGACCTGCCACATTCCTTCGATTGCCCGTGCGGCACCGACCCTCTTGCGCCGCGATTATTCCCAAGCGGGGCAGGACCGGGCCGTTACCCTGGATAAGTATGGCATGCCCCAGTACGATAAAAAGTTCGGCACGCTAACCTGGGGCAAGGATCTGGTGCCCGCGTACCTGTGGTACGATGGGACCCGCAATGCTTCCCTCGTGGGGGATAAAATCGATGCCTCCGATATCGTGATTCTGAATGCTCCCGTGGGAGAGAAGCGGAACCCGGCAGCGCGTATCTTCCCCTTCCAGACGCACGCGGCGGTACAGCCCTATGACATGGGGAACAGCATTCTGGCAGTACCCAAACTCCTCGACGATTTCTGGAAGAATTTCAACTGGTCCACAGCCATCGACGAGGGGATGAAGCGGGCTGGAGTTCCCTATTCAGGCCAGTACGATTTCGTGGAGACCAGGATGTACTCCTCCATCCATCACGAGGTAGTGCCGGCCAAGCAGGCGCTGGGTTGTTCCGATTGCCACAGCTCCGAGGCCATCACCTGCACGCGCTGTCACAAGAATGCAGCGGGCATGGACCTTCCCGAGCACCGGCGGGCCGTGTATCCGGACGTGAAGAACCGGATCGATTTCAAGGCCCTAGGCTATCCCGACGATCCGGCCCTTGTGGGGGGCAGGTTCTACATTGCCTTCGGCCGCGGCACGCCGCCCCAATAGGACCATGATATGCGGGCTCATGACCAGACCTCTGCGGTGGAGCGGTGTGCCACTGAAGTCGGCGGGCGACTGCGGTCGGAGCCGAATCTCTCGTTGGCCTACGGATCTCAGGATGCTACAAGCGCTCTTCGAAAGGAGCCAGCATGCCAGTCGACATCCGCGACATCGAGGAGCTCGTCCGCAAACAGGAACAGTGGCGCGGGCGCGAGACCATCAACCTGATCGCCAGCGAGAACGCTCAGAGCCGCGCCGTCCGCGACATCCAGAACTCCGACTTCATGGCGCGCTACGCCGAGGGCCACCCCAACGAGGATGGGCAGATCAATCGCTACTACCAGGGAACCCGCTACATCGACGAGGTAGAGCGCGCGGCCCGACGCGAGGTCCTCGAGCTTTTCGGCGCGAAGCAGGCGGACGTCCGGCCGATCAGCGGCAACGCCGCCAACGCCGCCCTCGCGCTGGCGTGGCTGCGCGGCGGCGACACCGTGCTGGTGAACTCAACCGACGCCGGAGGTCACATCAGCCACAACCTGGTCGGTGTCTTCGGCCGCCGCATCCAGGTGCGCGGCCAGACGCTCATCGCCGGGCGCGACAACACGGTGGGCCTCCACTTCCTGCCGCTCGCGCCTGACCGTTACAGGATGGATGCCGCCGCGGCGATCAAGATGATCGAGCGGCTGCGCCCGCAGATGATCGTCCTCGGGAAAAGTCTCTTCCTCTTCCCCGAGCCGCTCGCCGAGATCGCTCTCATCTGCCGGGAGCTGAAGATCCCCATCCTCTATGACGGCGCGCATGTCCTAGGGCTCATCGCCGCCGGCGAGTTCCAGGACCCGCTGCGCGAGGGCGCCACCTATCTGACCGGGAGCACGCACAAGACGTTCCCCGGCCCGCAGCGGGGCCTGATCCTCGCCAGCCTCGAAGGAGAGGATGTCGAAAAGTACTGGCCCGCCGCCGACCGCGGCGTGTTCCCGGGCTCGTCGAGCAACCACCACCTGCATTCACTCGCGGCGCTGGTCGTTGCGACTCGCGAGATGAAGATGCACGGCCGCGCCTACGCACGGCAGATTGTCCGCAACGCCCAGGCGCTTGGACGCGCGCTCTCGGACGCCGGGATCCCGGTGGCGGCCAAGGAGCTCGGCTTCACTCGCAGCCACCAGATCGCCGTCGATGTGTCGGGCTTCGGTGGCGGCGTCACCGCCGCGCGCCGGCTCGAGGAGCAGGACATCATCGTAAATTACAACATGCTGCCTGGCGACCAGGATCCGCGCAGCCCCTCGGGCCTTAGGGTCGGCGTTCAGGAGATGACCCGCTTCAGCATGAAGGAAGCGGAGATGGGCGAGCTGGCCGTGCTCATGGGCGACGCGATCCGCGATAAGAAAGTCAAGGACGCGGTAAACCGGCTGCGCGGCCGGTTCGTCGAGATGCAGTACGTCTGACCCTGGACAACAGGTTCAGCAGCGCACGATGTTGCGCGCCTCCAGTTCTCCCAGTACTGTTTTATGACACGGGAGGTGCCGCAATGATCGACTACGAGCGATACGAACGGGCGCAAGGCCTGAACTGGTACGCCGTGGATCCAGACCTGCGGTTCCTCACGGACTATCACCTCGATGCTGCCGATCGTGACTGGGCGGAGACTCACCTGCAGAGGATGGGCGCGCTGTGCGGGGGCCCCATCGCGGAGCGGTCCGAGACCGTCGACAAGAATCCGCCTCGGGTCGAGCGTTACGACCGCTGGGGAGAAGAGATTAACGAGGTCGTACATCATCCGGCTTCGCTGGCGACGAAGCGCGACCTATGGGAGCATGGCTTCCTCGGTCTGCCGTGCAGCCGCGAAGTGAAGGAGCGCGGTCGTCCGGTGCCACCGGTCTTGCTCCAGGCATTTCAGTACCTCCTCTGCCAGGCGGACACGGGCATGCTCTGCTCGGTCGGGATGACCGTCGCGGCTGCCGAGCTGATCGAGCGCTACGCGGCGCCCGATGTGCGTGAGCGCTTTCTCTCGCGCATGACCACGATGAACTACGACGAAGCCATGGACGGCTCCATGTTCATGACCGAGAAGCTGGGTGGATCGGACCTCGGCACCGCTACCATGACCACGGCGCACCGGACCGCCGACGGCTGGCGAGTGGATGGGGAAAAATGGTTCTGCTCGAACGTTGACGGTGAGGTGATCATGCTGCTGGCGCGTCCCGAAGGCGCACCGGCGGGCGTGTGTGGCCTGGCGCTGTTCCTGCTGCCGAAACGGCGTCGTGACGGCAGCCGCAACGGCATCCACATCCGGCGCCTCAAGGACAAGCTCGGTACGCGCTCGGTGCCAACGGGAGAAGTGGAACTGCGCGATGCCGAGGCGTACTTGCTGGCGGGCAGCTCTAATGTGCCGGACGGCCGTGGCCTCAACCGCATGATGGAGATGGTGAACACGTCGCGTATAGGCGTGGCTATCATGGGGCTCGGCATCCTGCGGCGCAGCTTCCTCGAGTCCGCCATCTATACCGCCCGTCGCCAGGCCTTCGGCAAGCGGCTGCGCGACCAACCCATGGTGCGCGAGCAGCTGGTTCACATGCTCGTCGACCTCGAGGCCGCGGCCGCGATGGTCTTCGCGGCCGGGGCCGGTGCGCGCAGCCAGAGCGCACGGCGCTTTACGCGCATCCTGGTCCCGCTGGCCAAGTTTCGGGTCACGCGCCGGGGCCTCGAAGCGGCATCACTGGCAGTGGAGCTGCACGGCGGCAACGGCTACATCGAGAACTGGCCGGTAGCGCGGCAGCTGCGTGACGCGCAGTGCCACACGATTTGGGAGGGTGCGGAGAACGTCATCTGCCTCGACGTCCTGCGCGCTATGATGAAGGAGCAGGCGCACGAAGCGCTGTTCGACCGGGTCGAAGCTGCGCTGCGGCAGAGCCGTGATGAAGGGCTCGCCGCCCCGAGCACCGCGGTGCGTTCCGCGCTGGCCGAGGTACGTGAGGTGATCGCCGCGCTGGCCGGCATGGAGCCCGATCGCGTCCAGCTCAACGCCCGTGCGGTGACCGGCTATTTGGCCGATGTGACCCAGGGCGCGTTGTTGTTGGAGCAGGCCGCGTGGGAATTGGCCCAACGCGGCTCGGCGCGCAAGGCGGTGATCGCGGAGATCTTCGCCGATCGTTATCTGACGGTGCATCCGCTGCGTGGTATACTTTCCGGCAACCGGGCGGCCTTGGACCTTTTTGATGAGCTTGTATGCTACGGGGACATTGCGCCCGAGCGTGCAGCGCGCTACCTGTGCGCACCCGCTGCGCGCGCGGTGGCGTAGTGCGGACAATGCCCTGAACGGTCAACTCTTGACTATCGACTATAGACGGACATGAGCGAGTTTTTCATCGAAGCCAGCGATCAGGATTTCGAGACCGTGGTGATCGAGCGGTCGAAGCAGACACCGGTGGTGGTGGATTTCTGGGCGCCGTGGTGCGCCCCGTGCCGCACGCTTGGCCCGGTGCTGGAGCGGCTGGCGCAGGAGTACGACGGCGAATTCATTCTCGCCAAGGTCAACGTCGATCAAAATCCGCAACTCTCGGCAGCGCTGAATGTCAGCAGCATTCCGACGGTGCTCGGGTTTCGCGACGGGCAAGCGGTAGCGGAGTTCGTTGGCGCGGTGCCCGAGGCTGCTGTCCGCAAGTTCCTCGCCCAGGTACTACCGAGCGAGGCCGACGCTCTGGCCACCGAAGGTGATGCGTTGCGCGGCGCCGGTAAGATCGGCGAGGCCGAAGCCAAATTCAAGCGCGCACTCGAGCTGGATGCGCGCTGCGAAAAGGCGCTTGTCGGTCTAGCGGGCATCCTGGCCAATCGCGACCTACACGCTGAAGCCTTGGCGCTACTCAAGCGTGTCGGGCCGGGGCCGCTCAGCCAGGATGCCGCCAAGCTGGCAGCAGAGATTCGCGTCCGCCAGGGCGGCGGTGGTGATGAGCCATCGTTGCGCGCCCGAGTGACCGCGGACCCGGCCGATCTCGAAAGCAGATTGCTGCTGGCACAAGTGCTCGCCGCCGCCTCGAAACACCAAGAAGCGCTCGAGCAATACCTGGAGATCGTGCGCCGTAACCGGCAGTTCCGTGATGACGCGGCCCGCAAAGCCATGCTCGACATCTTCGATCTTCTCGGGCCCGAGCACGAGCTGACCAATCGCTACCGGTCGGAACTGGCGAAGGTGTTGTTCAGCTAGCGCGAACCTGTAATTAGAATCCTCTGATGAAGGACGCTTGATTCATCTGCGCGCCCGTGCTGAAGAGCCTACGAGGCGAATTGAAAGGCCCAGCTCTGGAGTTTCGAAGGAAGAGAACAGGGTGAAACAATCATCACCGAGCTGTGGAAAAACGGGGCCGGAGAGATTATCGTACAGGCCGACACGAAAGAGCGTGGCGAGGTGGCCATTTCCGCTTGCCACCGTCACGTAAGTCACGGGGAGGGCATAATTGCCGACCAACACGACTATGATCCACGGAGTTGCCGTGAAGCAGCTACGCGTCAACAGCGACGACCGCGGCAGCTTGATGGAAGTGCTGCGCGCCGACGACCCGTTCTTTGCGGCGATCAAGCAAACGACTTACACCGAGGCGTTTCCCGGCGTCATCAAGGCGTTCCATTGGCACAAGCGGCAGAAGGACATCTGGTTCTTTGCTACCGGCATGGCCCAAGTCGTCCTCTATGACTTGCGCGCCGACTCGCCGACGGCCGGCCAGCGGCAGGTGCTCTACATGGGCAGCCGTAACCCGCTGGTGCTGTGCATCCCCGAGTACGTCGCCCACGGCTACCGGGTGTTGGGAACGCAGCCGGCGGGACTCTTCTACCACACCACAGCGGTTTACGACCCGGCGCATCCGGACGAGGAACGCATGCCGTTCGACGACCCGCGCATCGGCTTTGACTGGAGTACGCAGCCACGCTAATCCCCTGATGGGCCGAGCCAGATAACGTGAAGATCCTTGTAACAGGCGGAGCGGGATTCATCGGCTCCAACTTCATTCGCTATCTGTTGGCGCGCCACGCCGCCGATGAGGTGGTGAATCTCGACGCGCTCAAGTACTCCGGCAACCTCGAGACCTTGGCGGACATCGCCGATGATCCCCGCTACCGCTTCGTGCACGGCGACATTGCCGATGCCGAGATCGTCTGCAAGGCCATGCAAGGGGCTGCCGTGGCCGTCAACTTCGCCGCAGAGTCGCATGTCGACCGGAGCATCGAAAACCCTGAGGCCTTCTTTCACACCAACGTGAATGGTACGTTGGTGCTGCTGCAGGCGGCTCGACGCGCCGACGTGCAGTGCTTCGTTCAGGTCTCCACCGACGAGGTCTACGGCAGCTTAGGACCCAGCGGTTGCTTCGTGGAATACTCGCCGCTGCAACCGAGCAGCCCGTATGCGGCTAGCAAAGCGGCCGCGGATTTGCTGGCGTTGTCGTTCTGGACCACCTACCATCTCCCCGTGATGGTCACGCGGTGTTCCAACAATTTCGGGCCGTACCAGTTTCCCGAAAAGGTCATCCCGCTCTTTGTCACCAATGCGTTGGCGGATGAGCTGCTCCCCTTGTACGGCGACGGGATGAACGTGCGTGATTGGATCTACGTGGAAGACCACTGCGCGGCGCTGGACTTGGTGCTGCGCGGCGGGCGTCCAGGCGAGATCTACAACATCGGCGCATCCAGCGAACGCAGCAACCGGGAGGTCACCGAGCTGATCCTCAGCATCTTGAACAAGCCCCTCAGCTTGATCCGCTACGTCAGCGACCGGCCCGGTCATGACCGGCGTTACGCCCTCGATGCCACCAAGATGCGCGCCGAGTTCGACTGGCAGCCGCTGCACACCTTCGACGATGCGCTGCGGCGGACGGTATTGTGGTACCGTGACCATCCCACCTGGTGGCAGCGGGTGAAGAGCGGTGAGTACCGGACGTACTATCAGCGCATGTACGGCGCGCGCCTGAGTGGTGTGCAGCAGCGGAGGTCAACGCCGTGAACCGGGCCGCAGCGCGCGCCGTTGCCGTGCCGCAGGAGCGCGCGTCGTCGCTTCGCGACCTGTTCCAATTGCTGCGGCCCATGCAGTGGAGCAAGAACACCGTCCTGTTTGCGGCCCTGATCTTTGCCAAGCACCTCTTCGTGCTTTCGCATCTGGTCACCGTCACGCTCGGCTTTCTGGCTTTCTGCTCATTGGCCAGCGGCGCGTACGTGATGAACGACCTGCGCGACTGCGAGCGTGACCGCGAGCATCCGTTGAAGTCGCTGCGCCCCCTGCCCTCGGGCCGCGTGCAACGTGGCACCGCGATGGCGTTGTCGGCCACGCTGGTGCTCGCCGGGATGCTTGCTGCGATTGCACTCCGACCCGCCTTCGGGCTGTTGGCGGGTGTCTACTTCGTGTTGCAGGTGGCGTACACTTTCTGGCTCAAAGAGGTCGTCATCCTTGACGTCATGTCGATTGCCGCGGGTTTCGTCATTCGCGCGGTTGCCGGGGGAGTGCTCATTGCGGTGCCGGTGTCGCCATGGCTGATCATCTGCACCTTTCTGCTGGCGCTTTTCCTTGGCTTCTCCAAGCGCCGACACGAGTTAATCCTGCTGGAGGCGCGCGCCACCAACCACCGCGCCAGCCTGAAAGAGTACAGCCCCTACTTCCTCGACCAAATGATCGCGGTGGTGACCGCGTCGACCGTGGTGGCGTATGCCATCTACACGGCCTCGCCGGAAGTGCGCGACAAGCTAGGTACGGATAAGCTGTATTTGACTATTCCCTTCGTGTTGTTCGGAATCTTTCGGTACCTCTACCTCGTGCACCAGCGCGAGGAGGGTGGCAATCCCACACAACTGTTGCTGAGGGACCAACCGTTGCTCATTGACGTGCTGCTGTGGATCACCACGGCCACTCTGTTGCTGTACTGGGGGGCGTGATGTCACCTGGGCAGCCGTTCGTCGGGCGGCGCGTCGAGAAGCCCTGGGGATACGAGCTCATCTGGGCGGAGACGCCGCACTACATCGGCAAGATCCTGCACATTGAGCGTTCCGGCCAGCTGAGCTATCAGTACCACCGGCGCAAGATCGAGACCGTGTACGTCCTCACCGGCATTGTCGAACTCGAGGTCGCGAGCGCCGACGCGCCGCGGCAGACGCTACGTTTGCGGGCGGGAGAGAGCTTCCATGTACCACCCGGTTTGCGCCACCGCATGACGGCGATCGAGACCTGCGACGTCATCGAGGTCTCGACGCCCGAGTTGGACGATGTGGTGCGGCTGGAAGATCGTTACGGGCGGGTACAAGAATGACTGGCGCGAAGCGCCGCCGCGCGCTCATCACCGGCATAACCGGGCAGGACGGTTCCTATCTCGCGGAGCTGTTGTTGGAACAGGGTTACGAGGTGTTCGGCATGGTGCGCCGAGCCAGCACGGAGAATTTCGCCCGCATCGAGCATTTGCGCAGCCGTGTCGATCTCGTCCAGGCGGACCTGCTTGATCAGCTGTCGTTGATCACGGTGGTGCAGCGCCTGCGGCCGCACGAGGTGTACAATCTGGCGGCGCAGTCTTTCGTCCCGACGTCGTGGGAGCAGCCCATGCTGACGGCGGAATTCAACGCCGTCGGCGTGACGCGGTTGCTTGAGGCCATCCGGCTGGTGGACCACAGTATACGCTTTTATCAGGCCTCGTCGAGCGAGATGTTCGGCAAGGTGCGCGAGGTGCCGCAGACGGAGCGGACCCCGTTCCATCCGCGCAGCCCCTACGGGGTGGCCAAAGTGTACGGCCATTTCATCACCGTCAATTACCGCGAGAGCTACGACCTGTTCGCGTGCTCCGGCATCCTGTTCAACCACGAGTCGCCCCGGCGAGGGAAAGAGTTCGTTACTCGCAGGATCAGCGACGCGGTCGCGCGCATCAAACTCGGCCAATGGAACGAGCTGCGGCTCGGCAACCTGGCGGCGCGGCGCGATTGGGGCTACGCCAAGGATTACGTGCGCGCCATGTGGCTGATGCTGCAGCAGCACGAGCCTGACGATTACGTCGTCGCCACCGGCGAGCAGCACACAGTGCAAGAGGCAGCTGAAATCGCCTTCGCCCACGTCGGGCTCGACTGGCGCCGCCACGTGCGTGAAGATCCGGCATTGCTGCGGCCGGCCGAGGTCGATCAGCTCATCGGCAACCCCTTGAAAGCCCGTGAGCGCCTCGGCTGGCGGCCCACGATGGGCTTTCAGCAGCTCATGGAAATGATGGTCGACAGGGACCTCGAGGCCGTGCGTTGCGAGATGGAGAAGGGTGCTTCGTCGGGCTGAGGTGTCGGGCGGCCGATGCGTTTCTTCATCACCGGTATCGCCGGCTTTGCTGGCCGTCATCTGGCCGAACGCTTGGTCGCCGAAGGGCACGAGGTCTTCGGTTGCGACCGCATCTTGCCCGCAACGACACCTGCCGCCAGTTCGCTCAACCTGCCGGCCGATCATTTGCTGGTGTGCGACATCTGCGATCGGGAGCAGATCGAAGCCGTCGTACGCACGGTGCACCCGGAGGGGGTCTTCCATCTGGCGGCGTTCACCAATCCCGCTGCTTCGTTCGACGATCCGGACGGCGCCTATCGAGCCAACCTGCTCGGCAGTCTCAACCTGTTTGCGGCACTGGCGGCCGCCAGCGCCTGTCGCGTGGTGTGGGTTGGTTCGAGTGACGCCTACGGCCAGGTCGAGGCAGACGAACTACCGGTGACAGAGCGGAACCCGTTTCGACCGCTGAGCCCGTACGCGGTGAGCAAAGCCGCAGCCGATTTGGCAGCCTACCAATGGTCTCGGGCGCGCCGGCTGGACGTCGTGCGCGTGCGGCCGTTCAACCACACCGGGCCCGGACAGGCGTCCCACTTCGTGTGCGCAGACTTCGCTTTTCAGCTCGCCGCCGTGAAGCACCGCCAGCGTCCAGCGCGCATCGAGGTGGGAAACCTCGACGTGGTGCGGGATTTCAGCGACGTGCGCGACGTGGTGCGGGCGTACGTCGCGGCGTTCGAGCGTGGCGCGTCCGGCGAGGCGTACAACGTGTGCAGCGGCCGGGGGCGCACACCACGGCAGATTCTTGAACGTCTGATACAGATCGGCGGCACTCAGGTGGAGGTGGTGATGGACCCGGCCCGGCAGCGTCCGGTTGACGTGCCCGTGTTGATCGGCAGCGCGGCCAAGCTGCGTGAGGCGACCGGTTGGGCGCCGGTGATCGATTGGGGTCAGACCTTGCGCGATCTGCTGGAGGATTGGGTTGGGCGTGCTGGTCAGTTCAGCTGAAGCGTCGCCCGGAACGCCACCTGATCCTTGGCGTGGCCACCATGGCCCCCGCAGTGCCCAGAACCCAAAGATGCGGGTAAAGATGAGATGCTGAAGGAGGGAACTGACGCCCGACCGGCGGCTCGTTCGTGTATTTGATTCTCCCGCTGAGGAATGGGGGTTACTGCGCCTCCGCTTGGTCCAGCTTGCGGGTGAAGCTGACGAAGATGTCTTCGAGGCTGGGGTAGACGGAGCGGATCGTCAGCACCTCGATGTTGGCGGCGAGCAACTTCTTGCGGAGGACGTCCATGACCATGCCGCGCCGGGCGGCGGCGGAGAAGGCCGCCACCGGGTCGCTGCCGAGCGGCTCGGGTGGTAGGCCCTTCACCCGGATGTGCAGGGCCTGCCCGAAGACGCTCACGTCGCCGACGTACGGCGCGTCGCGCAGGATGCCGAGCGCCGGCATCAGCGGCTGACAGATGATCTCCAGCCGCCGGTTGGTGTTGGCGATTTCGTCCCGCTTCATCGAGTTCGGATCGCCGCTGACCAGCAAGGTGCCGTAATAGATGTAGGCCACCTGCGTGCAGCGCTCCGCTTCGTCCATGTAGTGGGTGGTGACGAACAACGTAGTCCCTTGCTGCGCTAGTCCGAACAGCAGGTCCCAGAGCAGGCGGCGCGCGACCGGGTCGACGCCCGCCGTGGGCTCATCCAGAAAGAGAATCTTCGGTCGGTGAATCAGCGCGCAGGCCAGCGCCAGCCGCTGCTTTAGGCCACCCGAGAGGCTTCCTGCGGCCTGCTTTTCCCTGCCGTTCAGCCCGCAGAGGCGCAGCAGCTCCCTCTCCCGCGTTGCCGCGTCCGCCGCCGGCACGGCATACACGGCGCTGAAGAAGTCGAGGTTCTCGCGCACGCTGAGGTCGGGATACAAGCTGAACCGCTGAGAGACATAGCCGATGATGCGCTTAATCTGCTCGGGCTCATGCGCGATGTCGTAGCCACCGACGAGGGCTCGCCCTGAGCTCGGCGCGAGCAGACCACAGAGCATCCGAATCAACGTTGTCTTCCCGGAGCCGTTGGGCCCGAGCAAGCCGAAAATTTCACCTTGCCCGATGGACAGCGTGAGACTCTTGACCGCTTCGATCGATCCGAATCGCCTGGTGAGCTTCTCGATGACGATCGCGTCGGCCATCAGTTGCCTCCCCTACTCGCCAACTGGCACAGCACGTCGAGCAGCTTGCCGGCTTGCGTCCGGTCCGGAATGCTCCAGCGGCCCTCCTGCAATGATCCGATTCCCTGTTGCGCAAGCTCCGCGACTGTGGCGGTGACGGTCTGCGGGCTGAGCCCGGCCGCGGCGCTGACCTCGGCCACATCAAGAGTCGCGGGCCACGCAGTTGTGGGCGCCCACACCCGGCGCAGGCATTCCGCCGCGATGCGGACACGCCCCATCCGCTGCATGAGGTCCTGAATCGGTTCGTTGGTCCGACTGAGTCGCTGCCCTTGGATGTTCATCATACGAAAGACGATATCCAAGTCGTCCTGGACCATCATGGCGAAGACGTCGCGTCCGATGGCCAGCAGGGTCGCATCCTCGACCACCTCGGCGGTGGCGCTGCGCGGCTCATCGCTGAGCAGGGACAGCTCCCCGAAGAAGTCGCCCGGCCCGAATACCGCAACCTCCTTCTCCTGTTCCGCCGTGCCGATCGTAAGCCGTACCCGGCCTTCGGAGATAACGAACATCTCGTTTCCGGGATCGCCCTGGCGAAAGATCACCGATCCCTTTGGGACCCTGATTTCTTCACGCTGTGCCGACGTCACCATTGCCCCCTCGTCTTGCGCACTAGGCAAGCTGCTTGCGGAAGCGTGCCAGGCTCAGCGTGGTAAACCCAACCATGAATACTCCCAGCGCGATGAAATCCCATGCGAGATCTGCCACCGGGGTGCCCTTCAACGTGAGCCCGCGCATGGCCTCCACGAAGTACGTCATCGGCAGGCTCCAGGCCACCGGTTGCAGCCAACGCGGTATGGCTTCGATGGGGAACACGAAGCCGGACATCAGTACGGACGGCGCTTGGACGAACACCGCGATGATGTTGGCTTGCAGCTGCGTCTTAGATAGTGTCGAAATCAGCGCGCCCAAGGCGAGCAAGGCGAGAATGAACAGCGCCGCCAGTCCTGCCATCGGGAGCAGCGGCCCGCGCAGGGGCAATGCAAAAACGAACCTGGCGAGCACCGTCACCACAACGAAATCCACCGCCGCGATGAGGCCGTACGGAATCATCTTGCCGGCAATCAGCGAGAAGCGCGAAATCGGCGTCACCCGGAGCTGCTCGATCGTCCCCTGCTCCTCCTCGCGCACCAGGCCGGCAGACAGCGTCAGCACGACCAGCATGATGACGAACCCGATCGTGCCCGGCAGAAAGAAATCGGAGTCGCGGAGCTCGGGATTGAACATGATGACTTGCTTGAGCCTGATGGGAGGCTTGCGTGGCGGCGGCTCGGGGTGGTCGGGATCGCTGAGGGTCAGCTCCTCCATCGCCTCGTCGCTGGTGAGGACACGCGCGCCGTACATGCCGGCCTGCGCCAGCGTCGGCATGGTGCCATCAACGAAGAGCGAGAAATCCGTTTGCTCACTGTGGCTCAGCCGCTCGGTGAAACCCTTCGGGATGACCAAGCCCAAACGCGCCTTGCCGGTTTGCAGCCAGTCCCGAATGGTCTGTTCGGAGTCGACCTCGACGATGTAGAACTGGCCGTCTTTCTGCAACCGGTCCTTTACGGTTACGCTGAAGAACGTCTTGTCCGCGTCCAGGACCGCGACCATCATGTGATCGACCTTCAAGCGCAACGCGTAGCCGAAGAGGATGAGCAGCAACACCGGCAGCCCCAGGATCAAGCCCACCAGTTGCGGGTCGCGGCTCACATGTAGGAACTCTTTTCGAATCATCGCTCCGAGTGCTTTCATGGTCGCCTTCCTCCGCGGCACAGCGGTGATGGCATCGCTTGCGCCGGCACGCTCAGCGGGTCAGATACGACCTGTTGAAGACCTCGGCCGGGAGCTGCGCGTTGTACTTCACGTCGGTGAGCGAGATGCGCGACCAGTGGTGCTCCTGGACGTTGTTCATCTGTTGCTGCAGCGGCGTCCACCGCCCGTCTCGCTGCTCGAGCTTCTCGACGGTCCAGACCTTCAGTAACTGGCCCTTGTCGTCGAAGAACTGGCTGCGCACCACGACCAGCGCGGTGGGATCGATGGCGAACACGGTCTTGCCATAGAGCTCGTCGCCAGGGGTCTTCGGCACCGCTTCGACGAGCTTGCAATGACGGCCGTCGATGTCTTCCTCGCCCACGAAGCTATACGTGAACGCATCCACGTCGGGCTGTACCAGGTCGCCGATAGCGAACTCGGAGCCGAGGAACTCCTGCTTGCGTGTCTGTGCTCCCACCTGAATGGCCCGTTTGGCGGCCGGCACATAGATGAACTGCTCGTCGCGCCCGACGGGGTGATCGAAGACCAGGAAGCGCGTGTCCTTGAGGTCCATCGGCGCCGTCACCTCCATGTAGCTGGCTTCGGTGCCGTCACTGAGGTGTTTGTGGCTCAGTTCGAGATCGCGCTCCCAACCGCGGTCGGAGGTGAGAATCATCTTGGCGAGCAGCGGCACCTTCGGGGCCGCGTCGCGCACCTTCTGCACCAGGTCGCGAGCGGCGCTGTCTTGTGCTTGCGCGCCCACCGCAAGCATCATCATTCCGATCGTTGCCAGCGCCGTCGGGCGCCCCAATCTAAGCTTCATCGCACAACCCCTTTTCTTGAATAACAGTGAGTGCTGGAAATCAACAATGCATGTCTCAACAACCGGCCGAGATATCCCGGCTCATCCCTGCGACTGACCCCGCACCCTCTCGTTTTCGACCGCCCTTGTAGCACTAATTGGCAGCACGATGCGAAAGATGGTGCCCTGGCCGCGGACGCTCTCGACCTCGATCCTTCCCCGGTGGTTGGCGACGATGCGGTAGCAGATTGCCAGGCCCAAACCAGTCCCGACTCCGACCCCTTTGGTGGTGAAACCCGGATCGAAGATCTTCTGCAGGTTTTCGGGTGCGATACCGCAGCCGCTATCCGAGATCTCGACCACCGCCGCAGGGGTGGAGCCCGGTCCGGCGGCCGCCTCCTGGCGCGTCCGAATCGTAATCTCGCCTTCGCCGGCGATGGCCTGAGCCGCGTTGATCAGGATGTTGAGGAACACCTGGTTGAGCTGATTGGCATGACAGGGGACCTGCGAGAGCTGCCCATATTCGCGCCGGACCGTGATCCGGTTCTTCGTGAGGTGCGTAATCAGCGTCAGCGTGGAATCAAGGCCTTCATGCAGATCAGCCGGCTTGTGCTCGGCTTCGTCCAGGCGGGAGAAGTTGCGCAAGCTGCGCACGATCTCGGCGATGCGGCGGCAAGCTTCCTGGCTGACTTCTGCCATCGCGGTTGCCTTCTCGAGGAAGCTGCGTGTCCGTTCGATCTGGTTCGGATCGGTCAATGCGTCTTTCGCCTTCGTCAGCGCGCGGCTGACCAGATCGGTATTGCTCGAGACGGCGCCCAGTGGCGTGTTGATCTCGTGCGCCACCCCGGCCACCAGGTTGCCGAGCGCCGCCATCTTTTCCGACTGCACCAGTTGCGTCTGCGCGTCGCGTAACTCGGTGAGGGTGCGCGACAGCTCCGCCGTGCGTTCTTGCACCTTTTCCTCGAGGTTTTCGTACAAGCGAGCGTTCTCGATGGCCACCCCGCCCATGCCGGCGAGGGCCTCGAGCAGCCGTTGATCATCTTCGCAGAAGGGGCCGCCGCGGCGATTGAGCACCTGCACCACACCGATGATGCGCCCGTGCGTCTGAATCGGGACGCACATGATCGACCGCGTGGTGAAGCCGGTGGCGGCATCGAAGCGCTGCCCCTGCCAGCGCGGATCGTTCTGCGCGTCCTCGATGCGAATGGCGCTTCCGGTCGCCGCCACGCGCCCGCTGATCCCGCTGCCGAGGGGGACCGACAAGGTCTGCAGCTTGCCGGCACCTTCGCCGAGCGCCACCTCCCAGCGTAGCGTCTGGCCGGCGTCGTCCAGCAGCATGACCGAACAGGCTTCCGCCTGGAGCACCTCGCGTACGCGTTCCATCATCACCGCCAGCAGCTCACGCAGATGCAAGGTGCCGCACAATGCCGCCCCGGTCTCAACCAACACGGAGAGGGGGTCGGAACGTGCACGCACGGAATCAGTCGCGGGAGCCGTGAGCGGAGCCCTCCTGTCCCATCAAATCCTCGGGCTGCAGCTGGTTGAGGTCGGCGACGAAGGCGTCGGCGCCCGCCAGTGCGGTCCGGTCACGATGGGTGGTTACGGCAATGCAGGCCATGCCGGCGGCGCGCGCCGCGGCGATGCCCAGGGGGGCGTCTTCCACGACGACGCAATCGGCCGGCCGCAGATGGGTTCCATGGCGGCGGTTGATCGCCTCCAGCGCGCGGAGAAACGGGTCCGGCGCCGGCTTGCCCGCCCGCACGTCCTCGGCGCCGATTATGGCGGCGAACAGCGAGCGCACCTGCGCACGAACCAGAATCGGCTCGATCTCGTCTCGCCACGCGCCCGAAGCCACCGCGAGGATGAAGACGGCATGCAACCGTCGCAAGGTCGCGGCCACACCGCCATAGAGAGCCGCATCCTGCGCGAGCCGGGCGAACTCGGCCCGTTTGCGGGCCAGCAGCGCGTCCAGTTCGCGCTCGCTCCAGGGCCGGCCCGCGGCGGCGTGCAGCGCCGCCAGACAGGCGCGGTCGGGAAGTCCGAGAAAGCGATCGTAATAGTCCTGGCGCGAGAAGGGCAGGCTGGCGGTGCTGGCTACCGCCGCGAACGCGGCGCAATGGAGTGGTTCGGTGCCCGCGAGGACCCCGTCGAAGTCGAACAGGACCGCGCGCGTGGGCATAGCCGCCATCAGCCCCTTGACACCCCGGAACCAGCGCGGCTAACCAGGGAGGGCACGGTGATGGGAGAGAACGCGCCGGCAACGATTCTAGTCGTGGACGACGAAGCGGCGGTGGTGCAAAGCGTCACGACACTGTTGGAGCTGGAGACGCCGCATAAAGTGCTCGCCGAAACCTCGCCGCAGCGGGCCATCAACCTCGCCAAGATCAATACACTCGACCTGGTGATTTCCGATTTCCTCATGCCCGAGATCGACGGAATCCGCCTACTGCTCGAGATCCGCGGTCTGTATCCGGAAAGCGCGCTTATACTCCTCACCGGCTACGCTGACAAGGAGAACGCCATCCGCGCCATAAACGAAGTCGGCATCTTCCATTACATGGAGAAGCCATGGGACAATGACGACCTGCTCACCATCATCCGCACCGGCCTGGACAAGCGGATGCAACTGCATCGACTGCACGAGCGCGTGCGCGAGTTGGAGGCCCGCATCCAACGCCTGCAGCAGCTCAATCACGAGCTGGAACAGCGCTTGGCCGGCTCGATCAAGAACGGCTGAGCCGCGCCTATCCGGATCCAAACTCTTCCGGCTCACGCCGCTGCTTGTTCCATCGCCACAGGCGCCCGCGACGCTCGTCGCCCTCGATGGCGAAGTAGACGAAGCAGCCGGCATCCCCGACAGGGACCCAAGTGCCGACGTTGACATAGGTACGGCCATTGGACAGCGGCCAGGTGCCAGCGGCGTGCGAGTGGCCGAAGACGACGTGCTGCACGTGCAGCAGGTTGGCCAACTGCTCCGCGGTGTGCCGCAGTTGCGCCGCCTCGGTGATGCGCCGCATCCGCAGCATGCCAACGTACAGTACCAGGCCGAGCAGCGCCAGCGTCCCGAGGACGACGGGGACTCCGGCACGCACCGGATGCCCGACCAGCAGCACGGCAGTGGTGAGCGCCAGCACCACGCCCATGCCGATCAGGTCGAGCGCCAGAAAACGGGCCGTGGCAAGCGCGTGCCGCATCACCGGGTCGGCATGCAGGGCATCGGCCTTTGCGGCTGTGCCCGGCGGCCATCCGAAATGATCGTCCAGAGCAGCTACTCGCCGCCGGTGCTCCTCGCGCACAACCTGCTCGGCCTCCGCGGCCGGCCGCCCGCTCTCGGCCAAGATGCGCCGCACCATGCCAGCATAGAGCCGCGCGATGCGCGGCAGCATCGCCAGATTGCTGCGCATCACCCAGCCGATGTACTCGCTGACCGACATGATGTTCTCGGCCGCCATGGCGTTGATCATCTTCATCTGATTGGTGAAGTAGCGGACCGACAACTCCGCGATCGACTGCTGAATACGCGTCGGGCACGTGGGGACGACCGGGTTGAGCATGTGCTCGGTGGAGCAGAACGGATCGTACTGGCACCCGTGCTCGACGTAGAGCAATCTCGACGTGTACCAGAACCACTGCGGGAACTGGACGCGCATGGCCACGAGGTCCTTCATCGCCATATAGCCGATGTCGACCGGGTGATGCTCAGCAATCAGGCGCCGAAAGTGCGCCTGCACCTCCGGCCAGAACATCTCGATGTCGTGATTTCCCCGCAGGACGATGACTTCGTTGCCTTCCGCCACGAAGCGCGCGAGTGCCAGCAGCAGTTGCGGATGGCTGCTGCGCAGAATGCGGTCGAGTTTCCAGCGCGACTTCTCCGCTTCCGTCCCGAGGCCGTAGCGATACTCACTCTCTTGGAACTTAGCGCCGCGCAATAGCGGATCCTCGCTGTTCGGCAGATCGGTTATGTAGAGGAACTCGATGAAGTCCCCACCTATTATCAGGCGCCAGGGGCGGGGCGAGGGACGGTTGAGGCGATAATAGCGCAGGAAGTCGGCGAACTCTTCGTCAAAGTGATAGAGGCCCTGGGTGGGATTGTTGAACCCGCCGCGCAGGTGCAAGTCGCTGACGACCAGGTAATTGTACGCCGTCTCCGTCGTGGTCACCGCGCCTTCGGCCATTGCCCGACCCGCGAAACAAGATGCCTCTCGCCGCCTCCTTGGATTATGAGGAATGGTCGCACGTGGACTCGAACCACGGACCTCCTGCATGTGAGTTCGGTTCGCCACCGTCCGTGATGTATCGCGGCGTGATATGTCGTTGGAAACTCAACGTCGGTTGTGCCAACCCTTCCGCTACGTCCGCTGCCGTGTTGCTCCGGTGGCTGTCAACGTGGCTGTCAGTTTCAGGTCGTTCGTGCGGCCCCACGGAATCGTCCGGTAAAGTGCTCCAGCCCGCGCGCACCCGGTGCCCGAGAACCCTTAGGCGCTGGGTCCTGAGCGGTGACTCTTTCTCGGGAAACGCACTAGTGTAACCGCCTCAGGGTCGGGTCCCGCCATTCGGCGCTCAAAGGATGACGCTACGGCACTAGCACCCGTTCAGTGCGTTGTTCACCGCCGTGAGGATCAGTGCAACGTCAACCTGCGCGCCGCTCGGTATGCCGTTCGGGCACGCCGTCGCGTCGGCGTTGCCCAAGGCGATGTTCACTATCGTGAGGATCTCGTCGATGGTCACCACACCATTGCCGTTGCAATCTCCAACGCACGCGATCGGGGTCGGCGTCGGCGTGCGAGGGACGCACAGCGACCCGCCTGTGCAGGATGCCCCAAGCACCACGGCGCACCCGCCGCACGTGCCGACGACTGGAGCCCCGCAAAAAGTCGCGCACTGACAGCAATCATTGCTGCCAGGCGTGTTGGTTGGGGTCGGGGTGTTCCTCGGGACCGGGGTCACGGTCGGCGTCAGGGTAATCGTCGGGGTTGGCGTGGCAGTATGCTCAACGCAGAGCTGTCCGCTCTCACAGACCGCGCCGAACACCACAGTGCACGCAGCGCACGAACCGTTGATCGGGGCCGCACAGCTTGTCGGACACTGACAGCAAGCTCCGGGCAAGTTGTATTCGTATGCACCGATAGAGCAGCTCGTCGCGCCCATACCCGGTCGAGGGTAGCCGCGCTGGTCGAGGTTGTTCACCGGCGGTGCCGCGCAGACGGACTCATTGCCGGCGTTGACCGCCGGGCTGCCCGCTTCGAGCGCGATGGTTTGCGTCGGCCCACCGTTGTCCTTGAGTCCCGCCGGATCGAGCTGTGGATTGGTACTGCTCAACGAACCATTCGCCGTGCTGAAGCCACAGGTCGTGCCGTCGTCGATGTTGTGGCCGCTATCAGTGATGGTGCCGAAGCAATTGCCACCCGAGGTGCTATTGGCGACGATAGTGTTGGTGACCGTCGCGGCGCCTTCGCTGTTGTAGATGCCACCGCCCTGGGACGCGCTATTGCCGGAGAAGGTGCAGTTGGTGACCGTCAGCGTGCCGCTGTTGTAGATGCCACCGCCCTCATTGCTGGAGAAGGTGCTGTTGGTAACCGTCAGCGGGCCGCTGGTGACGTTGAAGATGCCGCCGCCGCCGGTCGCGCTGTTGCTGGAGAAGGTGCTGTTGGTGACCGTCAGCGTGCCCGAGGTGTTGAAGATGCCGCCGCCCCTGCCTCCCGCTGTATTGCCGGAGAAGGTGCTGTTGGTGACCGTCAGCGGGCCGTTGCCGTAGCTGGCGATGCCGCCGCCGTCGTCGATGCCCGCCGAGCTATTGCCGGAGAAGGTGCTGTTGGTGACCGTGAGCGTGCCGCTGTTGTAGCTGACGATGCCGCCGCCGCCGAAGCTGCCCGAGCTATAGCCGTTGGCGATGGTCAGGTTCTGGACCGTGAAGTTGACGCTATCTTTCACGAAGACGACCACGCTGTTCCCGCCGCTGATCGTGATCAGACCCCCGCCGTCAATGGTGGTGTCGGCGCTAATGATCTCGATGGTTCTGGTGACGGTGATGGTGACCGGGCTGGTGCCGCAGTTGAACGTGACGCTCCCGCCACCAACCAACGCATTGTTCAATGCCACCTCCGTGCAACTGTCTGGGGTCCCGGTCCCGACCACTCCGCCGGCCAAGGCTCCCCGCGAGAATGAGGCCAAAAGCACCAGCGCAACCACAACAGAAAGGGTGGCTCGAAAGACGCGAGGAACGCGTGTTCCCATCTTTTCCCCCTTCCCCCAGGCGTCGAACGCTTCAGGCCCAAGGACAGCTTTGACGGGCCACTCTTGCAACCCTGCTTGTTAATTGTCAACAGCGGCTCAATGGACCGTCACTCCGCCCGACCCGTCAAGGGAAAGCGTGCAGGTTGAACACCGACGCTTGCAGGACGCAGGCGAGCCAGAGGCGGGCCGGCCAGGGTTTCCCCCGGTTTCCATCCCGCCGCGCGGTGATCCGAGCCTCACGCTGCAAGCGCTGAAGTCGTTGTTGAACAGCCCCGCACCCCCGCCAGCGCAAAGACGGTTCGCAGACATCTCATGCCCCAACGAAGCGCCTCTCTCATTCGGGGGCGTGTTTCGTGAGTACGGAGTCCTTGCCTAGTGCGCCAGACAGCAGCGAGGTTGCCGCGTGCAACGGTTGCAGATACGGGCGCAAAAACGGCCCCGTCATCATGCTTTCGAGCGCGTGGAGCTGTCGGAGGGCCTGGCGCACGGTTTCAGCGTGCCGTTCGGCGTGGCGGGCGCGAAAGCTGCGCTGGCGGCACGCGCCCGAGCAATAGCGACGGTCGCTACGGCCAATCACCGCGCATCCGCACACCTCACAGCTCATGGCGCATTTGTAACATAACGTGTGGGGCTTTGCACGGTGGGGGTTCTTCGAGCGCCGCAAGGCCGGAGGGGTGCGGCACAATCGGGCCGGGGAACCGCTCAGGGTCTAACTGGCCTGGAGGGCTCAGGGTTGAAAAGCAATTTTCGGGCTGCGATTCTGCGGGGTGAGCCAAGGCGAGAAACCCGCGTGGCTCTAGGTTGACGCAGTGATGACGACAGCGGCAAGGAACAGTGTCCTGTATCACCAGGACCGGCTGGGGCGGTGGGTTGCGGAATTGAAGGCACGCGCTGAGCGGTTGGCGTGTCGGGCGGAGAGCGAGTACAGGCTTGCCGGTTATGAGCCGCGCAAGCTGTGGCGGCCCGACATGGTCGCACTGTACAACCTGGGTCGCGAGATTCGGCATCTACCAGCGCGGCAGCGGGTGAGCGCAGCTCAAGCGCGCAAGCTCATCGCGACGATTCGACGCCTACGGGGCCGGCAGAAGCGAGTTGAGACACTGGTCAGCCGAGCCCTGCACCGGCAAGCCCACCTAGCCTACCGGCTGCGGCGAGGGGAAGCGTGGGCGTGCTGCGTGAGAACTGTGAGATGCGTTGAGGATCTCAGGGAATGGCTGCTCCGCCAGCCGGATAGCCGCAGCGCCAACCTGAACGCCGTCGCGTTGGGAAGGCTCAGTGCGGCGAAACGCCGACCGCTGGACTACGTGGAGCTTGGGCGGCGCGGGGCTGAGGTGCGCTGGGCACGCTACCGAGAACGCAGAGGCGGCGAACACCCAGAAGGAGCTTTGTGAGCGGGGACGCGGTGCCTCTTCACTTGGCGGAGTACCATGTCGGTCCCGGCTGGCGATCTCCGTTCCTGCGGGCTCTGTGAAGGTGACGCCCAGAGGACCATGCTCGGCACGGGTGCCCTTGCGCTTGGCGGCGCGGTCGCGGCGCCCTTCAGCGATCTTCTGCTCAACCTCGCGCTTGGGCACGGAGACGATCTTGCACACGAAGTCCTTGAACTCGGCCATTGTGGGCGGTTGCAGGTCGGCCGTGGAGTGTCGTCGTCGCAGTTACACAGCTGTCAAATTTTCCACTCCTCTGCACGTGCATGCACGTACACCGTCGATTTTACGCAGTAAAGTCGGGCCGCTCGCAGGGGTGCGACGATTGCATTGCGCACCGGTGGGACTTGACTCTTGAATGCGCGAGTGTCATACAGCTGGCCGAGGTTTGATGGGGTATTCGTGGTGGACGCCGCTGCGACATGCGTCGAAGATCAGCGGTTCTGTCAAGCAAACATTGGGGTGAGTTCATGGGAAAGCTGCTAAAACTACGCGGCCAGGTACTCCTGAATGCCGCGAAGGTGCTCGCAGCCGGCGGTTACACGCCGGTAGAATTGCGAGAGGCCATCCCCTACATCCGCGAATTTCAGCACCGAATCATGGTGGTGAAGGTTGGCGGCAGTGTTCTTGAGAAGGAACCAGCGCCGCAGCGCACGTTTTTCGAAGACGTTGCATTCATGGCGCATCTCGGACTTCGCATGATCTTGGTGCACGGCGGTTCCCGTCAACTGAGCGAGAGGATGCGCGCCGAGCACATCGAGCCTACGATTGAGGACGGGGAGCGCTATACGGATCGGCGCACTCTGCGTCTGGCGATCGAGGAATTCAACAAGCTCAATAAGGAAGTGGTGGCTTGCATCAAGGCGGCAGGTGGCAAGGCCGTGCCCTTCCCGGCGGGTAGGAGCGATATTGTCGAGGCTGAGCGCAAGGGAAGTGATCCTAAGAACTTCGTCGGCCGGGTCACCCGGATCAATGCTGATCGTCTTCGCGCGGTGAAGGATGAGTGCATTCCGGTCATCACATGCGTCGGCGGCAACGACGAGCTGTTCAACATCAACGCCGACGACGTGGCTGCCGCGATTGCCAAGGAACTGAAGGCCGAGAAGCTGATCCTTCTGACTGACGTAGAAGGCGTGAAGGACTCGCGCGGCGATTTGATTTCCACGCTAACCGTCACGCGCGCCACTCGCTTGCTTGCATCGCGCGTGATCAGCAAAGGCATGGTTCCAAAAGTAAAGGTGTGCATTGATGCCCTCAAGGCTGGGGTGAACAAGGCACACATCATCAATGGCAATGCCAAGGGCTCGCTCCTCTGCGAGGTGCTGACCGACGGCGGCGTCGGGACAGAGATCGTCATGCGCAAACCGGATCGCGTCCAACGCCGCAGTGCCTGATCTTCGCGTGGAAGTGTGGACGCTCAACTCGGAGGCGTCCGAAGACAACGCCGAGTTCATTCAGTCCGCGAAGAAACTGACAACGCCCACACGCGGGTGCGTCACGCTGATTGCCGTTCGCACCAGTCTTACCATACCAAGGTTGCGAACAAGGCAGATTGCAAAGGCCACGGAGGTAGCTCCTGAAGACGTAGTTTTTGAGTGGCAATGTGAGGCGATTCAGAGAATCTTCAAGCAATTGGGTGCACGTTCGCCATTCGTGCACCGTACTCCAGACCTCGATGCTGAGCTCCTCCGTGCGCTCTTCCGTGCGTGTCCAATCGTTGTGGCGCGTGACTCGCAGGCGCAAAACCTCATTGCCAGTCGGCCAGCTGGATTCAGCTTTCAACCTTTTGACTAGACGATAGCCGAATCTTAGGGCCGTTTCCCACGCCGTTGCCGATTTGGCTCCGGTCAGCGTACACGGTCCGCCCCTGCTCCAAGCGGGTCTCGACGGCACCCACGAAGGTGGGCCAAGTAGCTAGCGGGTCCTGGTCGCTCATCGCGCGCGCCTCACCGCGTCCCACGTGCCCGGCTCACCATCACCGTAGCTGACACAGATCGCCAGCACGGTCCCCTCGGGCAGCTCGGGCATCGGGTCCGCCTTCTCGGCTTGGCGTTCCCGGTGCGCCCGGTGGCGGGCCACGATCTCGCGCCAGACGTTGGCGTGCGCTTCGAGCGCGCGGCGGAAGTCGGCCTCGGTCGGATGCTGGCCGGCCAGGCGGTCAATCGCGGTTTCCGTTTCGTCGAATCGCCGCTTCAGTTCGGGGCAGTGCGCGAACGCCCACGTCAACGCGCCGGGTTCGTAGGCCGCTTCGTTCTCAGCATGGAAGGCGCACAGCAGCTCGAAGCAGTCGGCCGGGTTGAGTCGGCTGCCGGTATCTAAGCCCGTCAGCAAGGACAAAAGCTCGACCTTGTGCGCGGCCAGGGCCTGCCGCAGGTCTGGCGTCAATGCACCCTTGGGTGCACGGTAGCGTAGCCCGACCCCTTCCGGAATCAGCTCTACGCGCCGGCGGCGAAGCTCATCGAGCAGTGTGACCGCCGTCATGCAACACCCTCTTCCAGCGGTAGACACGCGTCACAATCACAGCCCTCGGCATGATGGCTACCCGGAACGATTGGCGTCGGCGGCGGAAACACCGGCTCGCGCAAAGCCGTATCTGGCGCGGGTTTCAGAGACTCTGATTCCCGCCGTGCTTGTCCGATGCGGTCGGCGGAAATCGATCCCCCGAAAAGTGGCTTCTGGCAAGGGTTTCCGGGACTGCCGATTTCCGCCGCTGATGCGTTTGATTCAGCCTCTGGCAGTAGGGCCAACGGCCTGCCGCGTTCATGCTCGACTTGCTCAATCCGCCAGCCTTGAGCGGTCCGGATCAAGTCGCGGGCCTCGGAACGTTTCAGCCCGTGTGTCATGAGGAAGGGCACGCCATCGCGTTCCGCTAGGACGACGGTCCCCGCACGGTGCCGGCGGTGTACCTCTGCACGGAGGGCCTCCGCGGCTTTCTTGTTCTTGTCGAGGTGCGCCTGCTCTGCGGTCAGACGTGCCGCGTCACCCTCTGCGATCAGCTCCGCCGTGGCGTTCCGCATAGTCCAGGGCTCGGCTGACAGATCAATCTCGATGACAAAGGGGTCGGGCTCTTCGCCAATGCGAAACTTACTCGGCACGAATGCAAGTAGGTACTTGTCACGTCTCTTGCGACGGGTGGCACGTTGCGCCCAGGAGTCCGCGCCGGCTGGCGGCAACTCCTCCCACCACACCTTCGTTCCGGTGGGCTTCAGGCCGGTCGCATCGCGAATCTCAAAGACGATGTCAGCTCGATCCTCGACAACACCGGACCCGCGGCTGTGTGCCGCTGACCTGACTGTGTTTCCGAGCACCATGATGGCGGGTCCGTTCATCGCACGCGCAACGTCGAGTAGCGGTGCGATCGCCCTACTCGGCTTCGCTGAGTCCTGCTCGCCAACACCCTCAGCGGCTGAATCGAACGAGTCCAGGATGACGACGTCGTACTCCGCAATTGGAAACCTTTGCCAAGCCGCGGCGTCGGTGAGCGGTGGCGCCTTTTCGCGCGTGATCACCTTCAGCGTGTCGAGCGCCTGCTCGGCGGTGACGCCGCACGCGCGCAAGCGACGCCGCACTTCATGTCTTGGATTGTCACGATTGATGTACAGAACTCGCTTGCCGGTTACGGCAAGTGGAACAGCAAGCAGCAGCGCGTACAGCGTCTTCCCTAAGCCCCGCGGTGAAAACAGCTCCGTGATCGCAGCAGGTGCCAGGATGCGATTCTCATCGAGGAACTGACTCTCGGCCTCCGTCGCGGCAACAAACTCGTGGGCGGGCTCCGCCGCACCCCATGGGCCACCAATCTTCGCGTGATCACCCACCGGCCGTGCATGCATGATCGCCTCCGCCACTGCCTCCAAGCCCCGGTGCGCCGCCAAGTCGTTGAAGTCCGTGGCCTTCGCCGGCCGATCGGTGCCGAAGTCGGGGACCGCAAGCCAGCCGCCAACGGCCCGCGCCGCCTCGGTTGCCTTGGTGAGGCCCGGATTTCCGTTTGTGCCGATGTCATCGTCGGCGCACAGGATCAGCCGCATCTCGGGACACCGGGCACGCATCGCCTTAGCCACCGCTGCCAAGTTGCCCGCGTTAAAGGCGACGGCCACCGGGTAGTTCTTCGCCATGTGGACGGTGGCGCCCGTTGCGTAACCCTCGGTGATACAAGCCACTACAGCGCCGTCGAATCTGCCGATCTCGTGGTAGCAGCCCTCCACCCGTCCGCCGGCCAGAAACCGTTTGTCGCCGTCCGCGTCTATGAATTGCAGCGAATGCAGCTCGCCGTTGTCGCGCATGGGAACGATCACGCGCCCGTCCGCATGCACGCGGAGCCCGTAGGCGCGTGCCTGCTTTCGGGTGAGATAGGCGTGCTCGTCCGTTGCGGGTGTCGCTGCGTTCCAGATTGTCGCTGCTTGCTCTCTGGCCTCTGCATGTCGGCGAACCTCTTCCGCTTCGCGTGCTCTGCGCATCTCTTCGAGTCGCGCACGATGCGCGGTCTTCTCCGCCGCTGTCAGGCGCCGGCCAGCGTCAGCCTGCCAGGTCTCCGATACGCCCGTTCGCCAATCGCCAAACGCTCCCGCCGGAATGCCGTCCGCGTGGAAGACGTACCAGCCGGCATCATCGCTGCCGTGGCTGTTCGTCGCGAAGCGATGCAGCCTGCCATCCGCGATCACCTCATCCGGAGGCTGGAGCCCGGCCGCTGCGATCGCATGGCGGAACCGCTCCGCAGTGTTATCCGTGGCCGTGGCTGGCGCGCCGGTGCTGGCCACGCGTTCACACCTTGCCCGCCCCATTCACTTCCACCGCGTTCTCGATGTGCGCGCGGACCCACTCATCCAGCGCGGCGCGCGGGACGCGCACGGCGCGACCGACCCGCACAACCGGCAGCTGACCGCTTGCCATGAGTTCGTACGTCTTGCTGCGCCCGAACGCCAATAGCTTTGCTACCTCATCCGCACGCAGCAACATTCTTTGGTCCATCACATACCTCCGAGACCAGAGGGTATTGCGTTAGCCGTTGAAATGCAATATACTGTGGTTAACCATTACGTGTCAGAGCGCAACCGTGGATTCTGTGGCTAACGATGACGAAACGTGAGCAAGCCTTCGCGCAACTCTTCGCCCGCCTGGCATCGATCCCGCTACCCGCAGAGGGGGTAGCGGGCAGGCAATGGGCTTTGAACGAGTTTGAGAGGCAGGGGCGCGTACCTACTCCGCCGGAATACTTGGACGGCCAACTGGAGCGGGAATGGGCAGCGCTCGAATCTGATTACGTCCGGCTGGCTAAGCCACGCATTGCCGGTCGTATCGATGCCAAGCGGGAGAGTGCCTGGGAAGCAAAAGCAATGCGCCAAGACCTACCGCTTTTGCTTGTCCACGTCAGGACAATCCTCTGGCCGTTGCTCCACGGCGAAAAGGTCAGCCAGCCTTTCGAGGTGCTGGGTACGGCGTTCGTCTGGCGGCTGCAGGGGAACGTGTTGACGCAAGAGCCTGACCAGCCAACACCCCTCGCCGAGTTTCACGCGAGCTTTGTAAGGCTCGCACACGTGCGGCCCTTCCTGTACCGATGTTGCCCCCGGTGCCAGCGTGTCTTTGTCCGCGTGAAACGGCAGGTCTACTGCTCTCAGGTGTGCAGGACTGCAAGCCTCGAAGCAGCGCGTAAAGGGAAACGGCGAGAGTACATGAAAACCTACATGGCCACGCGCCGCGCTCGGGAGCGCGCGCGAGCCAGACGAGAAGGGAGATGACAATGGCAAAAAGACGCGGGCAACGTGAGGGGTCCATCTTCAAGCGCCGTGACGGCCGCTGGTGTGCAGCGCTCACTCTCGGATGGAAGAACGGCAAGCGGCATCGGAAATGGCTCTACGGAGGGACGCGCCAAGACGTGCAGCAGCAGCTCACCACCGCACTGCGCAACCATCAGCTCGGGCTCAACGTCGCACCGGAACGGCAGACGGCCGCGCAGTTCCTTGAGCGGTGGCTGACGGACTGCGTAGCACCCAGCACGCGCCCACGGACGCTTGACAGCTACTCCGACACGGTGCGCCTGCACTTGATTCCGACCATCGGCAAGGTACCGCTCGGGAAGCTCGCGCCTCAACACGTCCAAGCGATGATGAACGCCAAGCTCGCCGACTTCTCGCCGCGTTCGGTGCAGTACATGCACAGCGTCCTTTCTCGCGCTCTCAACCGCGCCGTGAAGTGGGATCTTGTCGCGCGGAACGTCTGCACGCTCGTTTCGCCTCCGCGCGTGCCGCGTCGTCTCGTCGAACCGCTCTCGCCGGACGATGCACGCCGGTTGCTCGAAGTCGTGAAGGACGATCAGAACGAAGCGCTCTACAGCGTCGCAATGGCACTCGGGTTGCGGAAGGGCGAAGCCCTCGGGTTGCGTTGGCAGGACGTTGACCTTGAGTCCGCCACGCTCAGCGTTCGCCACCAGCTCCAGAACCGGCGCGGAAAGCGACTCACGGAACCGAAATCGGACCGGTCACGCCGCACGCTGCCCTTGCCCGAGTTCGCCGTGAAGGCGCTTCGAAGCCACCGCGCACGTCAGCTAGAAGCCCGTCTGCTCGCCGGGTCGCGCTGGCAAGAGACCGGCCACGTCTTCACCACGTCGATCGGCACACCGATGGACGCGAGCCGCGTGAGCAAGCAGTTCCGCCGCGCGTTGGCGAAGGCGGGACTCCCGCACAAGCGCTTTCACGACCTTCGGCATACGGCCGCGTCACTGCTGCTCGCACAAGGCGTCCATCCGCGTGTGGTGATGGAAATACTCGGTCACTCGCAGATCAGCGTCACGATGAACACCTACAGCCACGTGATGCCCACGCTGCTGCGCGATGCCGCCGACAAGATGGACGCCATCCTTGCCGTCGGCGAGTAGAACCGGGCAACTGTGGAAAAGTGCCCCATTTCGGTGCCGGTGGCTGTCAACTTGGCTGTCAAGCCGCCACGCTCCGGCCGCACGGCGCGGCTAAGTGCTCGAAAACAAAAGTGGTCGCACGTGGACTCGAACCACGGACCTCCTGCATGTGAGGCAGGCGCTCTAACCAGCTGAGCTATGCGACCGTGAGCGATCCGACGCCTCTCCCGCTACCACAGCAGCAAAAGACGCGCAACGTCGGCACGCCCGCGACCGGCGAGCGCAACGTGCGAGCGGCGCCTCACGTTCGTGCCACGCTCGCAGCCTATAACGCAGTGCATTGACATTTGTAACGCGGCGCGTTATAAGCACCGTCAGGAGGGAGGTGAGACCAGAATGACTGCCAAATCCACCAGAGCGGAAAGCTGGAGCACGGCGATGCCGAAGCGGCTGAGCGAGCTGCAGCGGACGGCACAGAAACACATCCGCAAGCAGTGGCAGGAGACCGTCGACATGCTCCCGCCCGTTCCCCGCAAGGCGCTGAAGCGTCTGACCGCCAACGTCGATCGGGCGCGCCGCGACCTGCGCAAGAGTGGCGAGCGGGTCGTTGCCGATGCGCGGAAACGCGCGCAACGCCTGACTGGCGACGTGCAAAAGCGCCTCGAAAGCACCATCGAGCCGTTGATCACCCGGCTCGACGTCGCTTCGCGGAAAGATATTGAGCGGTTGCAGCGGCGGTTGCACGATCTGGAGCGTCGGGTCCAGTCCCAGCACTCTAGTCTATCCGCATGAAGCGCGGCTGGGGGCGAGGCTGCGTCAGCGACTGCGCCCCCAGCCGCCACCGGCGGGTGTGAGAATGCGCAGGCGGTCGCCCTTCACCAGGGGACAACTGATCTTCCCCGGCAGCTCACGTACGCTCTTTGCTCGTATCAGCAGATTGCGCCCGCTCTGACCGGGGAGGCCGCCATGCAACCCATAGGGCTGCAAGCGCCTCCGTTCCGTCAGCAAGGTCGCGCGCGCGGGCGCCAGTAACTCGATCTCACGCACCACGCCGTCGCCGCCGCGATGGCGGCCCTTGCCCCCCGAACCGACACGCAAGCCGTAGCGGGTAACCCGTAGCGGGTACGCTGCTTCCAAGGCTTCCACCGGCGTGTTGAGTGTGTTGGTCATGTGGGTGTGCAGGCCCGACGCGCCAGGCCCGTGCGGTCCGGCGCCGGCCCCGCCGGCAATGGTTTCATAGTAGGCATACTCACGGCGGCGCACCGGATCGAAGCCGCCGAGCGCGAGGTTGTTCATCGACCCGTTGCTGGCTGCCGGAATCTTCTCCGGCGCGGCTTTCGCCAACGCTTTGAGGAGCACATCGACGATCCGCTGCGACGTTTCGACGTTGCCACCGGCGACCGCTGCCGGAAAGCGCGGATTCACCAGCGTACCAGGCGGCGCGAGGATGCGTAGGGGCCGCATCAGTCCGGCGTTCGCCGGGATTGGTGCGTCCGCGAGCGCCTGAAATACATACAGCACGGCGGCGACGGTTACGGCGTAGTTCGCATTGATGCCGCCGGCGACTTGCTCCGCTGTGCCGTTGAAATCCACCTGCGCCCGGCCCGCGCCAACGCGGACGGCGACACGGATCGGGATCCGCGTTGCGCCCGTGCCGTCGTCGTCCATCCAGTCTTGCGCGCGATACGTGCCAGAGCGTAAACGCCGCAAGCTCGCCGACATCAGGCGAGCGGAGTAATCCTGCAACGCCGCCATCGCCAGACGTGTCGGCTCGTGGCCGGCCTCATGCACGAGTTCCTTCAGCCGCGCGGCTCCACGCCGTAACGCCGCCAGCTGCGCCAGCAAGTCGCCGCGCCGCTCGTCCGGCACTCGCGTATTGGCGGTGAACAGCTGCAGGATGTCACTCACGGTTTCTCCGCCCCTGACGATGCGCACCGGCGGTATCCGCAGCCCTTCCTGGTAGATCTCGGTCGCCAGCGGCATCGAGCCGGGGCTCGAGCCGCCGATGTCGGCGTGATGCGCGCGGTTGGCGACGTAGCCGAAGGGCGAGTGCTTGCCTCCGAGGAACACCGGTGCCACCACGGTGACGTCGGGAAGATGCGTGCCGCCGGCGTAGGGATCGTTCAACATGACGACGTCGCCTGGTCTCATCGGGACCTGCTCGATCGCGGCGCGCACCGACAGCGGCGTCGAGCCCAGGTGGACCGGAATATGTGCCGCCTGCGCCACCATGCTTCCGCTGCCGTCGAACAGCGCGCAGGAGAAGTCGCGCCGTTCCTTGACGTTAGGCGAGAACGCGCTGCGGCACAGGGCCACCCCCATTTCCTCGGCGATGGCGCTCAGGCGGTGATTGAACACCTCCAGCGTGATCGGATCAACCCGCATACGTCAGCTCAAGGTGGCCGGATGGATGGACTCGGCATCGCCACTGCGGCGGGATCACCGTGGTCGCGCTCGGTTCGGCAATGATTGCTGGGCCGGCGACCCGCGTCCCGGGGCGCAGATGCGCGCGCACGTGGACGGTGCCTTCGAGCCAGTGACCGTCACAGCGCAGGCGCGTCTTGGCCGCCGCTGGACCAGGCTGGGCGCGGAAAGGTACGGGGTGCAACCGCGGCCCGCGGCCGATCGCGAGTAAGCGCAGATTCACCACCTCGATCGGCCGGCCGCGGTCGGCATAACCGTACAACCGCCGATGGGCAGCGTGAAAGGCGTCGGCAAAGCGCGGGCTGAAGGGGATGGCGACCTCGTACGACTGCCCCTGGTAGCGAACATCCATCACGCGCTCGAACCTGCAGTCCTTCGCTGCCAGCCGCTCACCCTTCAGCTCGGTGCGCGCCAGCCGCTGCAGCAGCCCAAACAACGCGCGCAGCCGTCGGGCTGAAGGAGTGGTCAGGCGCACCGTTCGCACATAATCGCGCTGCACCTCAGCAGACGCAGCGCCTCGGGCCGAAAGCAATCCGGGATCAAGCGGCACGATCACGTGCCGGACGCCAAGCGCGGCCGCCAATTCGCAGGCGTGCTGCCCAGCCGCACCGCCAAACGCGATCAGGGTGTAATCACGCGGCTCATGGCCGCGCTCAACTGAGATGGTGCGCAACGCCCGCTCCATGCTGGCGTTGACGACGCGAACGATTCCTTCGGCGGCTTGCTCGCGGCTCAGGCGCAAGCGCGCTGCGATCCTGCCGACGGCCCGCACGCTCCGCTGCGGCTGCAACCGCAGGCGGCCGCCGAGGAACGCCTCTGGGAGCAAGCGCCCAAGCACGACGTTCGCATCGGTCACCGTCGGCAGCTGTCCCTTGCCGTAACATGCCGGTCCCGGATCCGCGCCAGCGCTTTCGGGGCCGACCTTGAGCGCGCCGCCGGCATCCACGCGGGCGACCGAGCCGCCTCCGGCACCGACCGTGTGGATGTCCATGGCTGGAATCTTCAGCGGCAGTCCAGCAACCGTCCATTCCGTGCGGAACTGCGGCGCGCCGTCGATGAGGCTGACGTCAGTCGACGTGCCGCCCATGTCGAACGTGATCAGGCGCTCCAGCCCCAGCGTGCGGGCAACCGACCAAGCCCCGACCACGCCGGCCGCTGGGCCGGACAGGACGGTCCGCACCGCCTCACGGGCGGCTACCTGTGCCGAGACAGCGCCACCATTGGACTGCATGATGCGCGGTCGAACGCCGCCGAGACCACATTCCAGCGCGCGCAGGTGTCGGCTCATAACTGGTCCGACGTAGGCATTGATCACCGTGGTGCTCAGCCGCTCGTATTCGCGGTGTTCCGGCATCAAGGCGTGCGAGAGCGAGCAGAACACTTCGGGCCAGCGCGCCAGTGCCTCCCCGGCCAGGACTTCGTGCTTGCGATTCGCGTACGAGTGCAGGAAACAAACCGCCACCGAGTCCGGCTTGTGCCGGCGTGCCACTTCGAGCGCCCGCCGGAGCGCAGCGGGGTGCAAGGGGATCAGCACCCGCCCGTCATACAGCATGCGCTCGGGCACGCCGATGCGGCGCGTGCGCGGGACCAGGGGCTCGGGGATCCGCGGCTCGAGGTCATACAGCGCCGGGCGATTCTGGCGTCCGATCTCGATCGCGTCCTCGAAGCCCGCCGTCGTCAGTAAGACGACGCGCGCGCCTCGGCGCTGTAGCACGGCGTTGGTGGCGACAGTCGAACCGTAGGTAAGGATGTCCAGCGTTGCGCCGCCCAGCAGCTCCCGTAGGCCGCGAAGAACTGCTTCGGCAGGGTCGTGTGGTGTCGAGAGCACTTTGAGCGTCCGGAGCTCGCCGTCGAAGAAGGCAACCAAGTCGGTGAAGGTGCCCCCGGTGTCGACGCCGACTACCGCGTGCGCGCCTTGGCAGCTTATTCTTGGTTTCACACCAGCGCGCTTGTCACGGCGGGCTTCGGATCGCAAGCGCCCCACGTCAGCGGTTCACACGTGTCCTACAAACAAACAGCAGCCGGCGGGGATATCGCGGCTGTTGGGCATAACAGCGGCCCCCGTTTAGGCGGCGGCCGGTTCGGAAGACTTGCCTGAAGTGCCTTCCTTTTTCTCTCCGGAAGCGCTTGAGCTTTCAGCTTTCGTGTCCGTAGCCTTGCCCTTGCCGTTGCCCCCAGTTCCGTCTCTTCGGGCGTAATCAGTCGCGTACCATCCGTTCCCCTTCAGCTGAAAGGAAGTGTTGGAGATCAGTTTCGTCACCTTGCCCTGACACGTAGGGCAGCGCTTCAGCGCAGGCCCGGTGATTCGCTGCATAATCTCAAATTCACCGCAATTGTTGCATCGATACTCGTAAATCGGCATGGTAATGACTTAATCACCCGCCTCCGCTTTGTCAACGCGAGCACGGAGCGCTTCCTCCAACCGACGCTGACAGGCAGTCAGGTCGCTTGTATGAATCTCGACCAACTTGGTCCGGCTAGTCGCTCCACGCAGGATGTGGATGGACCGCCGCGGCACGCCGAGTGCCGACGCCAGCACGTCGATCAGCGCGGCATTCGCGGCGCCTTCCACAGGAGGTGCGTGCACCTGAATCTTGATGGTGCCGCCCTGGCGGCTGAGGATGCGGTTTTGACTGGCGCGCGGTTGGAGATGGACCTGCAGGCGCCAAGAATTCGACTGCGCGGTCATCCCTTCAGCGAACAGAGAAGGCGAGGTCGCGTAAACTTTGCACGAGAAACGCCTGCAGGAAATAGATCGCGACCACCACCACCAAGGGAGACAGGTCTAAGCCGCCGGCAAACATCGGCAGGCTGCGACGCACACGGTACAGCAGCGGCTCGGTAGCATTGTACAGAAAGCGGACAATCGGGTTGTACGGGTCGGGGTTGACCCAGGAGATGAGCGCGCGGGCGATCACGATCCACATGTACAGCCATAAGACCATCTGGAGGACCGTAGCCATGGCTCCCAGAAAATTCGAGACTATGAACATGTCGGCTCCTTGGTAGCGACAACCAAGAGTCGTTTAGCGTGGACGCTCGCCGTCGACAAGCCGGACGCCGGACCGACGGGTTCCCGCTCCAACGCGGCTATGTGCCGTGGCCGCCCGCGTTCGGTGGCTGCCTTGACGGGTTCGGATAGAGCGACTAAGTCGAACCGAGATGATGCCGGAGCTACGCCAGGCAGGGGCGGAGCCCGAGATGGCTCTGCCGAGCATCCCGTATCGGCCACGCAGCCATTTGATCTCGGCACTGGTCGTTGGGCTTGGGCTATTAGCCTTACTGTTTGTCTTCTCCGACACGCAAAAGCTTTGGCTCACAGCCTCGGAGTTGGACGGCCGCCTGCTGCTCATCCCGTTTGCCTGCGCCCTGGCAAGCTACGCGGTTATGGCCCTTTCGTATCAAGGCATCGCCAGAGCGGCGGGCTCCGAAGTGCCGTTTTGGGAGATGCTGAAGATCACGTTGGTTGCTAACACGGCGAACTACGTGGTCTCGACCGGAGGTCTCAGCGGCTTTGCGCTGCGGCTCTACTTTTTCTTGCGGCTGTCGATCCCGTCTGGGACGGCGGTGATCATTTCGCTGGTGCAAGGATTCATCACCAACGTTGTCCTGCTGCTCTTTGTTGTCGCCGGCTTTGCGTATCTAGTGACGGCGCATGATCTGCGAGGCTACGCCTTGGGCGCCACCGCCACGCTGCTGTTCTTGTCCATCCTTGCCGCCGCCCTCGCCATGGCGCTGCTGTTGCACCGGGGCTTGCGCCGGCGGACGCTGTTCATGATGGCGGAGACGGTGCACTGGTTCATGCACCGCTTCCTGCCGCGCCACAAGCCGGCTCGCATCAGCATCTGGCGCTTCCAACGCAATCTCAACCGCGGCATCGAGTTCCTCCTGCTGCGCAAACGACGCATGGTGATCCCCACGTTGTGGATCGCCGTTGACTGGGTGATCACGATGCTCATCCTATACGGCGCTTTCATGGCCGTGCGGCATCCCATTCCGTTCACCTTTGTGGTCGCCGTGGGGGCGGTGGGGATTATTCTCTCACTGGTGTCTTTCGTGCCCGGTGGCCTCGGGATCATGGAGGGCTCCATGGCCGCCATCTTCAGCAGCCTCCTCTCGGTGCCCTTCGAGACCGCCTTTGTTGCCGCCCTGATCTTCCGTATAGCCTACTATGTGCTGCCGATGATCATCAGTCTGTTCTTCTTCCGTCGCATGTTCGTTCAACGGGCGCCCGCGGCGAGCTAGCGCCAAGTCGCGGATACATCGTGGTGCGAGTTCGGCGCCTTTCAACTCGCGTCCAGTAGACACTTTTTCGCAGTTACGCTTGACAACCTACGGGACATTCCTCAGACTGCAAACGTTAGGGGCGGCGAGGTCGCGGAGGGCATGATTCGCGTTAGAACATCAGCTGTGTGGGCCTGGCTTCTCGCTGCAACCATCCTTGCCACCTCAGCACACGCCGTCCGTCCTCGCACTGCGGTCACCGCCCGGGCTGCTATCCTGATCGACAACCAGACAGGTGAGGTGCTGTGGGAGCGCAATCCGGACTTACCGCTGCCGCCCGCCAGTACCACGAAGATCGTCACCGCCATGGTCGCGCTGCAGAGTGGCCGGTTGGACGATTCACTGATTGTCACGCCGCAAGCCGCCGCCGCGCCGCCTTCGAAGATCGGCCTGCGGCCGGGATGGAGGATGCGCCTGCGCGATCTCGTCTACGCCCTACTCCTCAACTCGGCGAACGACGCTGCCATGGTGATCGCCGAGGGCTTGGGCGGTTCCGTGCCGGGGTTTGCGGCACGCATGAATGCGGAAGCCAGCTTGCTGGGAGCCACCAACAGCCATTTCGTCAACCCGAACGGCTTGCCGGCCGCGAATCACTACAGCACCGCGCGCGACCTGACGACGATGTTCGCTCGCGCCCTGCGGAACCCGCTGTTCGAGACGGTCCTGAGCACCAAGACCACCTCAGTATGGCCGGCCGCGGGGTCGGTGCGGCCGATCGCCTTGCGCAGCCACAATCGGATGTTGGGCAACTACCGCATCCAGGTGCTCGGGAAGACGGGGTGGACGCTGGCCGCAAAGAAATGCTTCGTCGGTGCGGCCAGGGCGGACGGTCGTGAGATCGGTGTCGCCGTGCTCGGCTCGACCGATCTATGGGGCGACCTCAAGCGCCTGCTCGACTACGGTTTCGGCGCGAGTGGCGCGCCCGAGCCCGCACTGCCTGCGGTGCAGGTGGCGACGGCGGCTGCGGGCGCGGCCGGCGACGATGATGAGCCCAAAGTGTCCGCGCAGCCTGCGCACAGATACTTCGTCAGTCTGAGCGCTTTTCGCGCCAGGCGCAGCGCCGCCCGGCTGCGTAGCTCGCTGGCGCGAGCCGGATACCGCGCCAGCATTCAGAGCACGCGGCGCGGTGGACACGCGCTGTACCGGGTGTTGGTCGGCAGCTATTCGAGCCGGCAAGCGGCGGAACAGGCCGCCGCGAAGCTGAGGCGCAAGACTCAGCGCCCGCCGACGGTGCTCCTCGCCCGCAGCTGAGCCGGGCCTAGTGTCCTACCTCTCTGAGCTCTCGCTTATGCTGGAGAGCCGTGCGCCAGCTACAGTCCGAGGGCGTGCTGCGCGTTGGTCCCGAGAATCCGCTCCTTGTCTTCCGCCGTGATCTCCGGCAGCCCCATCATTTGGAGAGTTGGCACGTACTCCAAGCTGCGGACGGCATCCACCCAGTGCTTCTGAGTGTATATCTCGGTGAACAGGGGCAAGTCCGAACCGAAGAGCACCTTGTGAACGCCGTTGTGCATGAGCTTGGCCATCGACAGCATCTGGGCAAATCCGAGCGGGAAATTGCGCGCCACCCTCTGCCAGGCGGAGATGTCGACGTAAACGTTCGCATTCTTGAGCGCAACCGCGAGAGCCTCGTCGACCCACGGCATGCCCACGTGCGCCAGGATGAAATTGATCTCACGGAAATCGACCGCAATCTTGTCCACATACGCGGGGCGGCAGGTCTTGAGATAGGTCTGCCCGGGTCCGAGGCCCGTGTGCACGACGACGTTCACGCCCAAACGTGCCGCCTCCTCGTACAGCGGATAGTAGCTCTCGTCATCCGGAAAGAATCCGGCGACGGTCCACAGCTTGAGGCCGCGAAATCCCATCTCCTCGACGCAGCGGCGGAGCTCGGCCACGGCCGCAACCCCCCGCCGCGGGTCGATGCCGGCGAAAGCGACGACACGCTTAGGATGCGCCTTGGCGTATGCGCCGGCGAGGTCGTTGAACGCTCGGAAGGTGAAGCCACCGCCGCTGTGCAAAAACTCGAAATCCAGAGGCAACATGATGGTCTTGTCGATTCCGGCCTCATCCATGTCCTGGATGAGCCGTCCGATCGAGCCGTTCCACAGGCTGTCGGGATTCTGGATTCGGAGTTCCGCCGCCACCGAATCCATCAGGTCTTTCATGCCTCCCTGGACAAGCCGCCTCTCCCACATGTGACAGTGCGTATCGACAATCATTGTTTCAACAATCCTGTCAGTGAAATGGTCTCGGAAGGATGCCCCTCAGCGCTGAGATGGTGACGCGTCTACAGCCCGTGTTCGACCTCTCATCAGTGGCCTTCCTCCTCGCGCTTCTTAGTTTCCGCGGCCGTACCTTGCCGCTGATACCACAACAGCCCGCTGTAGACATAGTGTACGCCGGAGATGGTGATGGTCGCAGCGGTGAAGTACCATGTCGCGAGGTTTACGCTGGCCATCGTCATGTCCGGCCGCGCCAGGGTCACCAAGGCGAGGCCTATCGTCAACATCTCGAGAAAGGTGTTGAGCTTCCCCACGGGCGTGGGGTTGACCTCGATGGGGGTGCTGACGAAGTAAATCACCAAGTAGCCAGCGAGGATGACGACGTCGCGTGTCAACACCAGGATCATCAGCCACAACGGAATCACCTGCAGCCAGGTGAGGATGACGAACGAGCTCACCAACAGCAACTTGTCCGCCAGCGGGTCGAGGCTCGCGCCCAGATCGCTCTTCGAGTCCATCAGGCGCGCGAGCACCCCGTCGACGGTGTCGGTGATTCCGGCAGCCATGAAGATGACCAGCCCCGCCCCGTAGTGTTGGTTGCTGATCACGATGAGGAACACCGGGACGGCAATGATGCGCAACAGGGTGAGGAAGTTCGGCAGTGTCAACATGGCGACGTACAGCCTCGCGTCGAGAGTCGACAGCTCAAGATTGAGAGCGTAGAAGCCGGTCTCCGGCCTTCCCTACCTGCAGGCGCCGTCATTCCTTCCCCGCTTTGACCCTTTCAAGGCTCGACTGTCAACTGCCGACTTTGGATCGCATTGCCCGCCCGGCCGGCCATGGCGGCGGCGGTCCGCGTCCGAGGCTCTGCTGCAGCACGTTCCAAAGGGTGCGGGCGCGCCGCCAGGTCGCCCTCTCGCACCGACGGGGCGGAGCAATGACGTCAGAAGCTCGAAGTCTGGCGTACAGCGCGGGCGATGCGGGCCGCGTTAGCATGCGCTCGTTGAAGCGCCGCGCCAGCAGCATCGTCCGGTACAGCCGCAAGAGCAAAGCATCATCGAGCTTAGGCTCGATTGCAGTATCGACGTTGCCCTCCGCGTCGAGGATCGAGAGATATTCGACGGCGTGTGGAAGCTCCATGGTGGTGCGTGGCATGCGGGGTCTCCGGAGGCGCTTTTTTCGTCTAGTATGCCACGCGGCGCGCCCGCCGTCTCGTCAAGGTGCAGTCGAGATATTGGCAACGCTCGCGTTCCGGCAAGCAGTCTTCTCCGCCGAATCGAACTTTTCCGCCCTCGGCCCCGGGGTCTCCGGCGAACAGGTTTGCTTGCGACCCGAAGCCTTCGGCGAAGGGTTGCTGGGCGTGCTCCAGAGTTGCCGCCCTTCTCGGGGGGCCGGTCGGTACCCACCTCGCGCTTCTGTCGGGAAGGGGGAACAGGGACGGGAAGACCTACGCGCACGGCGATCCTGTGCTTATCAGAAATCGTGTTGCAGGATTTCCGTCCCGCGCCGGCAGATTTCGCGCGCGTAGTCGGTCCAGCGGCCCTCGCCCCAGTAGCGGTAGCAGCTCGTCTGCGCGACTAGGTTGTGATACAGGGCGTTGCGGTATGCGTGGCGGCGCCGGTCCACCGCGCGCCCGTCCAGCTTTTCATGGAACAGCACGCTGAGCTCCTTGATCGGATCGAGGACGTTCTTGTAGCCGCGTACCCAGCTTAGGTTGTTGGTCCACGAGCCGCCTTCCATGTGGAAACGGTGATCGCTGCGCCTGGCCTCCTCGATCGCCTTGGCGACGAGGTCCGGGGAGGGCTTGTTGCCGACGCGCCGCCAGATCGCGCCCTGGTGCACCGGCTGGATCGGCGCAAACTGCTCCGCTGACAGGCCTGCGGCACCGAGCAGTTCGATGTACTCCGTGCCGTTAAGGCCGACGACCCCTTCCGTGCCGATCTCCGGCCAGACTCGTTTGTAGGCCGGCGGGAACTCGTTCATCATCACGCCGCCGTTCTCGCCATCACTGATCTGCAGGGTCAGCGGCGGAGCATGACGCCCGGCCAGCTCTCGCGGGCAGAGCCCTTTGGCTTCGTAGAACGGCTGCATCTGCCCGATGAGCTTGGTGTCGGAACCCTGCGTCTTGACGAGAGCCGTGATGGATACTTCCTCGCCGCTGCTGTTGCGCGCCACGAGCCGCCGCGGCAGGTAGCGCTCCCGTAGGCCCTTCCCGTCGAGTTCCTCGACGGTGTGTTCCTGCACGGCCAGCCACTGATAGCCGCATTCGCGCAGGGCTTTGATGTATTCGAAACACACGTCGGGATGATTCGGGAGGTTCATCTCGGGCGGTGAGAATCCGCGCACGCGCGCCAGCGCTTCCCAGCCGAAGACGGCCGCAAAATGATGTTGCCAAGCACGCATGTGCAGTGCCAGGTCCGGGACGGGGGTCGAGGCAGGAACCGCGTGGCCCCAAAGCGTGCCGAGCCATTCCACACAAGGCCAGTAACGCGCATGGTGCACCACCGTTTTCAGGTTCTCCAGGATGTCCCCGCGGCCCATCTGCCGCAGGCCGAACAGCAGGGTACCGGAGTAGTCGAGCATCACGCGCGGTTGGCGCCCCAGATCGACCAGCTCGCGAATGAAGTCAGCGGTACGGCTGTAGCACGAAGCAAAAACAGGAGCGTTGTGGTTGTCCCCGATGTCTTGGTGTTCCATCATGTGTTGCAGGTTGCCGATGATGGGGGCGGTGCGCAGATCGCCATCGCCAAGGATCAAGGGCTGATGCATGTGCAAGCCGATGGCAAATGCCGACTGCAGGCGCTCGAGGTGCATTGGCGTTCGCCCGAGATAGACGGGCTCGTGGCGGCTCGTGATCGCCGCGACCTGGTCCTCCCACCCGCAGATGTTGGGGCGCTCGTCGATGATTTCAGATATTGAATCCATGTTTCACGTTCCTCTTTCGGATCCCGTTCGTCCGTTGGGTCTCGCCGCAAACGAAGGCTTGTAGTCGGATCGATAGACCCTGTAGTCGAGTTCCGGGAAAATGTTATCTTTGCGCTCGACGGTGCTGAGCCAGGTCTCATGTACGGTGCCGGTCTTGACCATCTCGAATAACTGGCTGAAGCGCAGCAGGTGGTCTTTCGTCCGTTGCACGGCGTAGCCCACGACCGTGCCGCGGCTCATGACAAATGCCCAGTCGCTGGCCTGGGCCAGGAGCAGCTCGCGTGCGGCCTGGTCGAGCGCGCGGCGCGTCAGGCCCTGAGCCGCAGAGAACTGGGTTGCCAGCTCGACCATGCGATCCGCCGCCGTGTGGAGGTGGCGATACATCCAGTCGTTGGTCCCGTTGAGCCACACCTCATTGTAGCCCTTGTAGCCCCAGCTCGAAGCGCTCGGCATCTCGACCTGATTGACCGGATACTCCGCCAGGTACTCGGACGGTGTGATGAGGCGCAGCGTGTCCTGATCGCACGCGATCTTACGAAACAGAAAGTCGAGCCACTCAGGTCCTTCGAACCACCAGTGTCCGAGCAGCTCGGCATCGTAAGGCGCGACCACGATCGGTTTCCGGCCCATCCAACTGCGCAGCCACTCCACCTGGCGCTGCCGGTTGAACATGAAGTTGCCGGCGTGGGCCGCCGCCTTGTCGAGCGCCCGCCCGCGTACGTACGGTTCCTTGCATTCCGTGGGGCCGGTGACTCGGTTGTACTTGATGCCGGTGTTGACGCGGATGCCGTCTTTCTGAATGTATGGGCCAATGTAGTCCAGGTCGAGTTCGAATCCCACGTCACGGTAGAACTCGCGATAGTCGAAGTCGCCGGGATAGCCTTCGACCGAGCTCCAAACCTGCTTGGACGACTCATCGTCGCGCGTGAAGGCCGCGACACCGCTCGGGCAGTAAAGCGGAGCGTACGGGCCGTACTGCGTGCGGCTCGCCGCGTTGTGGACGGCGTGGGTATCGACGAAAAAGAACCGCAGGCCCACCTCCCGCAGCAAGATGTCAATGCCCGGATAAAAACCGCACTCGGGCAGCCACACGCCTCGAGGCCGGCACCCGAACGTAGCTGTGTAGTGCTGCACTCCGACGAGGATCTGGGCCCGTACGGCCGCCGGGTTGACGCACAGCGCGGGCAGGAAGCCGTGCGTAGCAGGGCAAGCGATGATCTCCAGTTTGGCCGTCCGTTGCAGCCGGGCGAATGCGCTCACCAGATCCTTCTTCCACCGATGCGCGTAATCCGACCGGGCTTTGGAGAAGCGCTGACGGTACATCAGAGCGGTCTCGCGGAATTGCGGCAGGTGCCGCGTCCGTTCCACTTCCTTCTCCGCAAGTTCGCACAGTCGGTCGAGGCGTCTGGTGTACCGTCGGCGGAGCAGTTCGTCATTTAGCATCGAGACCAGTGGAGCCGTGAGCGACATGGTCACGCGAAAATCGATGCCGTCGCCGACCAATCCTTCCAAAGCCCACAGCAGAGGGATGTACGTTTCGGTGATGGCTTCGTAGAGCCAATTCTCCTCGAGGAAATCTTCGTGCTCAGGATGACGGACGAACGGGAGGTGGGCGTGCAGCACGAGTGACAGGTAGCCCACCGGCGTGGCGCGCTGTGCTCCCAACGGTTGCTTACTCCTTGATCGGCAAGGCCAGCCGCACGCTGAACGTGCCGTCGGCACCCGCCTTCAGCCACTGGCCATTCACTTGGATCGCTTGGCCGGGCTGGCCTCGGCCGGATATCACCACATCGGCGTTCAGCGTTAAGTCCGCCGCAGTCCTGCCGGCAAGCGTCCAGACACCGCTACCAAAGCTGCTGACCGTCTCCGGGAAATGCGCCTCGCGCCGCGCACCGGCGGGCGGGGCTTCTCCGAGCACGTCTTGGCGGACACGCCGTGCCGCGTCGTTCGCAGCCGTCGTCGAGGGCTCGCGGGCGCGATTCTCCCACGCCGTCGGGACCAGCGCGGCGTGGTGGCGACGAATGTCGGCCTCGGCCGCAAACGGTACCGGTTCTCGGGGCGCCTGCTTCTCCGCGGACGGGGCAATTGTTGCTGTCATGATGAGCGCTGCGGATTGTTCGGCCGCGGTGGGCTCGGCAGCGATCACCGCGGCCTGCACCTTGTCGAAGTCCCCCTCGACGCGCAGCCACTCGGGCCGGTAGTGCGGCGACGCCTCCGCACGCGGCACCTGCACGAAATTGGAGCGGCATGCCGACTCGAATTGGCCGGTAGGTGCGAGGGCGCCGATATCGGCGCAGTAGGTCTTATCGCTCGACCACAGCTCTAGGTACCAGTTGCCGGCGATCAGATCGATAGGTTGATCGAAGTAGCCGTGGGCGTTGGTCCCATCGAAATCAATGTAAGTCAGGTCATAGAGCCGCAGCACCCAGCGCGCCTTGGCACCTTCGGGCCCGAGCCGTGTCATCGTGGCCTCGCGGTCGTGCGCTGTGACTTCCCAGTAGGCGTGAATGTGGTATGGATCGACGGGCATAAGCGTGAGCCGCGTGTGCCCATAGCTGGAGGGGAGTTCGGTCAACTCCTTCAAGGCTGGCTGTTCCTCTTTCACGAGAACCGGCGACAGCTCAGCTGTTACCCTACCTGCTGCTTCAGTTTCGTAGAGCGCTGACTTGCGACGCCGTTGGGACCTCGAAGCGGCGGTCGCCCGCGATCGGATTGCTCGCATGAGCTGGTCCTTGGTCATGCGGTGGCGCCCCCGGACCCGGGCCTTGCTAGCGAGCGCGAGCAATTCCGGACGCGTGCGGCTTTGGAGCTGAACCTCATTCATGAACTCGGCCCCCCGTTCGGGCTCATGAGCGGTAGCAATTTAGCGTCTGCTCAGCAATACGGTCCCAGGTGAAGGCCGTCTCGGCGGCGGTACGGCCGTTGCGTCCCATCCAGCGGGCCCACTCGAAGTTGGTGAATAACGTCCCAAGGCCCCAGCCCACGGAATCCACCGTCGGGTAGATCTTCAGTCCGTTGACCTCGTGCCAGACGAACTCGCCAGGGCCGCCACTCTGCGAGGCGACGACCGGCTTTCCCGCAGCCCACGCCTCAAGGATGATGATCCCGAACGGCTCATTGCGGCTGGGCACGCACACCACATCGGCAGCCTTGTACAGATTCACGAGCTCCTGGCCGTTACGGTAGCCGAGAAACCGAGTGGCATGGGCCACACCACATTGGTGGGCGCGATGCTCCAAGCTCCAGCGCATATGGCCGTCCCCGACGAAGAAGAATTTCGCGTGCGGGTAATGGCGTAGAAGGCCCGGGACGGCCTCCAGAAGGAGATCAGGACCCTTCTGCAAGCACATGCGGCCAACGAATAACACCATTGGGTCCACCGGACCAATGTTGTACCCCACCTTGATGCGTCCCGGATCGAGCCAGCCGTCGTACTTGTGGACCGAGACGCCGTTGTAGATCATCCAGCACTTCCAGTCGGGCAAGTTGTACATCCACTGCAATTCGCCCTTCAGGGCATGGCTGACGGCGATGACGCGGTCGGCGCAGAACGTCCCGTGGCGCTCGTGGTCACGGATGCGCGCCGAAGTGCCGCCCCAGAAATTGTTGCCGCAGCGCCCGTACTCGGTCGAATGCATCGTGAGGATCGCGCGGTGATCGGGACGGCCTTGTTTGATCCATACCATGGCGTTGGACGCCAGCCAGTCGTGCGCATGCACAACGTCAAAATGGCCGATGTGGTCCTCGGTCTGGAAGAAGTGCCCAACCAAGGAGCGACACTGCTCCTGGATCTCGCCGACCAAATCGCCGTTCGTGGCATGGGCGCAGTAATGATGCCAGACCCCATCGATCTGGCGCACGCTGCTGCCGCCGTACCCCGGACGTGTGAAAACGTGCACCTCATGCCCTTGTCGATGCAGGGCCGCCGCCAGCTCCGTCACGTGAGCGCCGACGCCACCTACGGCAACGGAGTGGAGCGTCTCCCATGAGAACATCGCAATTCGCATCTGGGTCTCTCTGATTTTCAGCTTGTCAGACGCCGGATCTGGTCGTGGGCGGAAGCGTCTACACGTCAACTAGTAGGGTAACCACACTTTGCCGATGTTCAAGATGGGGTGGATATAGGGAATACCCTACGGCACTGAAGGGAACGATCCCGTCACCGGCAAGAACGGCGGGCGAGGAATATCGGGTTCGCTCACCCTGATCTGCGCGGCGCGGTCGTGAGATCAGGCGGAGGTCCCGGATCACTTCTTATCGGCGTCCTGCTTGCTTTCCACCTTCTTGACGTCGTCATCGCCGCCCTCGAAGGCCTTCTTGAAATCCCGAATGCCTTTTCCAAGCGCGCTGCCGATCTCCGGAAGCTTCCCGGGTCCGAAAATCACCAGAGCAATCACCAATATGACGAGCAACTCCGGGACGCCTATGCCGAACATGGTGCTTCCTCCATCGGCACGATAGCACTGTACGCAAGCGAAAGCACGCCTACCAGTGCCGGCGCTCCTGGCGACGCCGTACGCCTTTGTGATACAGAGTCCCGGCGCTTGCGCGCCGCTATATACCGGAAGGGGAAGAGCCCATGAGGAAGCATGTGTTCGTGACCTGGGCGGCGGTGGTTGCCGGCCTGGCGACGCTCGCGATCACCATCGCCTTCACGCTCCTGCCGGATGTCTCGGCTGCCATCCGGGCGTGCGGTGGACGCACGCCATCGTTGGTGCGCTTCCAGTTGGCGCTGACCGTGGCCGATGTGCTCGAGGCGTTGGGGCCGGCGGGTGCATGCCGCCAGGCCGCGCTCGTGGCCATGGATGCGGTGAATCGCCTCGACCTATACGCCTACATAACTACCTACGGCGTGTTCCTGCTCTTGTCGCTCTTCGTTGTCATGAGCGAAGCAAAGCTCGGAGTCTACTGGTTCGTTGCCCTGATCGTGATCGCCGCGCTCATCGCCGATGTGTATGAGACGTCGCGCCAGTTGGCGATCACCGCGGACCTGGCGAAAGCCGAGCGCCACATGCCGGTGCTGATGGTTGCCTCGCGCGCTAAGTTCATTGGCCTGACGCTGGCGGCGTCATGGGCCGGATGGCAGGCACGACCGCGGCGGATGGTGCTGGCAATTAGTTGTTTGCCGGCACTTCTGCTCATGCCGTTGGCCTTGCTCGCGCCGAAATCGTTTGCCGACCTGGGGCCGCTCGCCCTCGCAGTTGCGTGGCTGGCGCTGTTGGCGTCCGTGTCGCGCCTAGCGCTGCGCCCTGGCACCGGCGGACTCGTGTAAACGCCACGGCGCAGCAATTGAGCTTTTGAGTGCCCCCTTCTTCTCGCTCCGGCGAACGGAGAACAGCCTTCAAGCAAGCATCGGACGACCCTGAGTGGCCGGCGTCTTTGGGCGGTGCATCGAGGGGCGTCGCGTGAGAGAATCAACACTCCCGGAGGGAGACGAGGAAATGGAAAAAGAAGCAAGCCCACGCGGTCCACTTAACGGCATCAGGATTCTCGATTTCACCACGGTCCAGGCCGGCGGGCAGGGAACGGCCGTACTTGCGGATCTGGGCGCCGACGTCATCAAGGTCGAAAACACGGCCGGCGGCGATCAGGGCCGCTACGTGTACTTACTCGGGCCCATGGACAATCGCCAGAGCGCCTTCTTCTACGTTTGCAATCGCGGCAAGCGCTCGATCGCGCTCGACCTCAAACGGCCGGAAGCCATCGCTGTCATTGATCGCCTGGTGACGGAGGTTGACGCGGTAGCCAACAACTTCCGCCCCGGGGTCATGGAGCGCCTGAACCTCGGCTACGAACGCCTACGCGGCATCAACCCCAGGCTCGTGTATGTCTCCTTGAGCGGCTGGGGCAAGCGCGGCCCCAAGGCATTTCACCCTGCGCTGGACACCGCAGCGCAAGCGCGTGGCGGGCTAGTGTGGCAAACGGGTGAGCGGGACGGCTTCCCGGTGCCGGCGGGCGCGGCGGTCGTCGATCACAGCGCCGCCTTGAATCTGGCGATCGCAGTGCTTGCAGGCATCGTAGCGCGCGATCGGACCGGAACCGGCCAGGAGATCGACCTCTCGCTCTTCGGATCGGCGCTGGCGTTGCAGGCAGCGGAGATGACCTATGCGTTGCTCTCGGGCAAGCGCCTGCAGCGTGGCCGCGGCCACCCAGTGTCACCGGTGCTGACGCGGGTGTTCCAAACCTCGGACGGTTATTTCGCCATCATCGGCGTAGAAGACCGACGCTGGCCGGGCTTCTGTCGCGCCATCGACAGGCCGGATCTCGAACACGACGAGCGCTTCAAGGATATGCGTCGTCGCAAGCGCAACATGGAGGCCCTGTGCGTGGAACTGGATCGCTTCTTCCTCACCAAGACGACGGCCGAATGGATGGCGCGCCTCGAGGCCGAGGATCAGATCTGTTCGCCCGTGCAGTCATATGAGGAACTGGGGCGCGATCCGGTAGCGTTGGAGAACGGCTACATCGTCGAGATCGAGCACCCACGGATGGGGAGGGGCAAGGTGGTGACCGTACCGTTCGAGTTCCGCGGCACTCCGATCCACCACGACGCCATCGACCCGCAACTCGGGGAACATACCCGCGAGATCCTCGCCGCCGCGGGCCTCAGCGCGGAGGAGATCGAAGCGCTGATCGCAAAACGCGTAGCGCGGGCGGCGGGCAAGTAGCTCAACGTTGTGAACACCTCTCCGAAATTTCAGTCGGTTCAATAACAGACGCGTTCGGAGATCAGCTGCTCCACCTCGCTCGCCTGTAGGCCCAGCACCCGGGTGAGCACATCGTGCGTATCCGCGCCGAGCAGCGGCGCCGCACCGGCAGTGATCAGTGGGGTCCGGCTCATGTGTAGCGGGTTGCCGACGTGTCGCTCCGGCCCGATCTCGGGGTGTTCAACCGTGACTATGGCACCGCGGGCCGCGAGGTGTGGATCGGCGCGATGGTCGTCTGGGTTCTGCACCACCATCGCGGAAACACCCGCCGCCTGCAATGTTGCAGCCGCATCTTCCGGCGTGCGCGCCTGGGTCCAGTCCGCAACTCGTGCATCGATTTCATCCCTGGCAGCGAGGCGGCCGGCAGCTGTCGCAACGCGTTGTTCATCCGGCCATCCCAGGCAGCGGACGAAGCGTTGCCAGCCGGCATCATCGACCACGGCGATGGCGCACCAGCGGTCTTCTCCCGCGCACGGATACACGTTGTGTGGCACGGCGAATTCCGACGCGTTGCCGCGCTGCTGCGGCGGTTGCCCGGTGCACGGCCCCTGCAGGTAGAACTCGCCGAGCAAATACACCGCCGCCTCAGTCTGCGCCATTTCGATGAACTGGCCTTCTCCAGTGCGCCGCCGGTGCTCGAGCGCGGATAGGACCGCCAGCGCGCCCAGCTTGCTCGTGATGTGGTCCGGGTGGTTCAGCGCAGAGCCGGCGGGATACGGCGTGTCAGGATGGTTCCACAACCAGTTAGAGCCGGCAAAGGAGGAGTTGAGCGGCCCGTACGACGGCGCCTCGCCCAGCGGTCCGCCGCGTCCGAACCCTTGCGAGGCAATGTAGATGATGTCGGGGCGGACACGGCGCACATCCTCGTAGTCGAGGCCCAGTTGGCGGACGACGCCCCCGCGGTTGTTCTCGATGATCACCTCCGCTGTCGCGCACAACTGCAGCACCAACTCGCGGCCACGGGCGGTCCGCAGGTTGAGGCACACGCTCTTCTGGCCACGTGCTTCCGTATTGAAGCTCCAAGCACGGTTCGGTGCGTCCGGTTCCACCGAGACGGTACGCAGGAAATCCAGATTCTCTCGTGACTCGATCTTGATGACCTCGGCGCCCAGCTCCCCCAACACCCACCCCAATTCCGGCCCGACGGCACCAACACCCAGGTCGATGACGCGCATCCCAGCGAGCAGCGGCCGGTCAGCGGCACCGCTCGGCTTCTCCACGGTGCGGGGTGAGAAACCGGCGCGATCATCTTCTCCCGGCGCTGGAGCCGGTCGCTGCAGCACCGCCGGCGTGCGTGAGAGATTGAACGGCGCCGGAGCAAACGGCGCATCACCGAGATGCGGGAAGCCGCTGCGGCGGAAGTACCCACGCACCCGTGTCTGCTCTTCCGCAACGAATTGATCCGGCGCGTTGACCGGCGTAATCGGTAGACCGAGCCGGACTCCCTCGGCAAACACCTCGGCGCGGGAACGCTGGCGCAACGCATCCCCTGCCAGCAGCCGAATCACATCGAGGTTCAGCAACCTGTACACCGGTGGCTCCCACTCCGGTCCGGAAAGCGCCTCGAGGTTGCCCGTTAGCGTGATGAAGGCCTTCCACTGCCGGATGGTAGCGGGGAGGACACGCACGAATCCGTCCGCCGTCGGCAGCACGAGGTACGCGCCGTCGGCATTGCGCGGCGGGCTCGTCGGCACCACCAACGGATACCACCGCGCGTAATCTGCGAGCGGAATCGACCACGGGTTGAGGCCGTTCAACGCCGCCTCCTGTACCGAGACCTCAACCGTCTGCCCCTCACCGTGACGGGCGCGGTCGAGCACGGCAGCAATCGCGCCGAGGGCACCGAACACCGAAGCGCAATCGTGGGCGATGTATCCCGGTAGCCAGCAAGGCGGCCGGTCGAGGAAGCCGGAGACGTGCAGCGCGCCGGAGCTGGCGAAGGCGGGCAAGGGCTCGGCACGCCAATCGGCGCGTGGTCCTGAGAGGCCGAAGTCGGCGATGGCGACGTGGATCAGATGCGGGTGCCGCGCGCGCACCTCCGCGGGCGTGAGCCGGTGCCGTTGCTGCCCATCCGGCCCGAAGTTCTCTAACAGGATGTCGGCACGGTCGCACAGCTCGACAAAGCGCTCCCAGCCTGCCGCGTCATCGAGGTCGATGACCGCGCCGCGTTTGTTCGCGTTGCGATACAGGAAGGGCAACGAACGGTCGGGCGCCGCCACGCCGCCGGCAAACGGCGGCTGCTGCCGGCCCGGATCGCCGCCCGGCGGTTCTATCTTGATCACATCGGCGCCCAGATCGCCGAGCAGCCGACCCGCGAGCGCGCCGCGCAAATCGGCGAGATCCACTACCCGCAGATGGCCCAACGGTGCTGTCGTCATAGAGCGCACTCTAGTCCGATTCGGGCGATGGTGACAACAGGTGTGGTGGCCGGCCTGCTATCATCTCCGGTGCCGGTTACCCAGCGCTCTCGACAGGTGAGAAGGAAAGTCTGGGGAAGACACTCCCTGGCCTTGACACTTGCCAAAACTTTCTCGAAAAGAGGTGCGGTGAAATGAGAAAGGAACCGCAATGAGCCAGCGAAAGATAGCCAGTGACCTCGTCGGACTGACGTTTGACCCCGTACCCTTTTCATGGACCTCGAAGGACGTGATGCTGTACGCCCTCGGCGTCGGCGCTAAGCCTGACGGCGAGCTTGATTACGTCTACGAAGGCAAGGGCCCCAAGGTCCTGCCCACCTACGGCGTGATTCCCGGCATGCTGTCGATGAGCGGGTTAATTGCCAATGTCGAGATCAACCTGGCCATGCTGCTGCACGGTGAGCAGGCGATCACCCTGCACCGCGAGATCCCATCCGAGGGGAGGGTCCGCGTGATTGGTCGCATCAGCGAGGTGTGGGACAAAGGGAAGGCGGCCGTGCTCGGGGCTGAAGGGACCGTCGAGGATGATAAGGGTCCGATTTGCACTACCCGCGCCACGCTGTTCGTCCGCGGCGCCGGTGGCTTCGGCGGCGAGCGCGGCCCGTCGACGGCGGGGGTGAACGTTGCGCCCGATCGCAAACCCGATCACGTCGTGGAGGATGTCGTCCGCCCGGAGCAAGGCGCGCTGTATCGGCTCAACGGTGATTTTAATCCGATCCACATCGACCCGGATTTCGCCAAAATGGCAGGGTTCGAAAAGCCATTCTTGCACGGCTTGTGCACCTACGGTTTCTGCGGCCGCGCCATCCTCAGCAGCGTCTGCGGCGGCGATCCGGCACGGTTCAAATCGTTCGAGGGACGCTTCGCCGATCTGGTGCAGTACGGCGACACCATCGTCACCAAGATCTGGCGCAGCGGTGCGGGTGAGGCCATCGTGCAGGGCGAGACGAAGAAGGGCAACGTGGTCCTGTCACAAGCGAAAGCGACGTTCAAAGAATAGGGGGACGCCCGTCACTTAGTGGTCGATCTCGGAATTGCGCTGACGGCGGTTTGACCGCCCTCCGTTTTGCCCGCCAAGCATTCGGAGTGCAAAAAATGCTTGCGAAATTTCGCCTGAAGTGATGACCTCAGCGAGGAGTCACGGCATGCAGGAGCGGATCATTGTTTTCGGGGCACACCCGGATGACGGCGAGATCGGCGCAGGGGGGACGATTGCGGCGTACACGCGGCGGGGACATCGCGTGGTATTGGTAAACTTCCGGGTACCTGCTGGGAACGGCGATCTTTCAGAAGAAGAGCGGCGCCGACGCCATGTCGAAGCGGAGCAAGCGGTGCGCACGCTGGGTGCGGAGCTGATTAGCCTCGGCTTGAGGCGCGATGCGATCCAGCCCACCGCGGACTTAGTGGGGACAATCGACGACCTGCTTGCCGACGTCAAACCGACTGCCGTGTACACGCACTGGCTCGGGGACAGTCATCCGGAGCATATTGGGTTGTCCCGTGCTGTCCTGGCCGGTACGCGGCACAACCTTTGTTCGGTGTACATGTACGAGGCGACGCTACCCGGCGGCATCACCGGCCATTCCTTTCGCGCGCAGAAGTTTGTCGACATCAGCGACACGATCGACGCCAAGATCCAGAGTCTAGCAACGTACGAGACGCAGCTGGACCGCTACGGCCAGGGGTGGCTGGAGGCCGTGCGCGGGCGCGCGGCGCATCGCGGCTTCCAGATGGGAACGCGTTACGCCGAAGCGTTCCAGGTGGTGAAGGAAATCATACCGATTTGGGATGCCCGCGGCGTATGAGTGCCGCTACTGCCCCTTCTCTGAGCCCCGCTGACGCCCGGCGGGTGCTCTACCAACTCTCGCTGGCGCGCGCCTTCGAGGAACGCGTCCTCAAGCTGGTCGGCGACGGCAGCATCCGCGGGACCACGCACCCGTATGTCGGGCAGGAAGCGGTTGCCGTGGGTGCTTGCCTGGCGCTGCAGCCGCACGATCTGATCATCAGCACGCACCGCGGCCATGGGCATCTGCTCGCCAAAGGCGGCGACCCGAACCGGCTGATGGCGGAGCTGTTCGGCAAGGCCACCGGCTACGGCGGCGGTAAGGGCGGAACGCAACACCTTGCCGACTTCTCCATCGGCCACCTCGGCTCCAACGGCGTCACCGGCGGCGGCATCCCGATCGGCACCGGCGCCGCACTGTCGGCACAGATGCGGGGCACCGGCCAGGTGGTGGCCATCTTCTTCGGCGACGGCGCGACCAACCAAGGAACCTTTCATGAGTCGCTCAATCTAGCCTCGGTGTGGCGGCTGCCGGCGGTGTATGTCTGCGAGAACAATCTGTACGCAATGTCCACGCCGTTCCACGACGCGTGTGCCATCGAACACATAGCGGAGCGCGGGGCAGCGTACGGCATCCCCGGCGTCCAAGTCGACGGCATGGACGTCATGGCAGTGGCCGGGGTCGTGCGCACTGCGGTCGAGCGTGCCCGCTCCGGCCGCGGCCCCACGCTGGTCGAGTGCAAAACCTATCGTTTCTTGGGCCACTCGAAGAGCGATCAGCGCGTGTACCGCAGCAAAGAGGAGGAGGCCGCCTGGCGCGAGCGGGACCCGATCGCGCACTTCCGTGCCACGATGCTGGAGCAGGGGCTGGCGACCACGGCCGGGCTGGATGCTATCGCACGCGAGGCCTTGGCCGCCGTTGATGATGCGGTGAGTTTTGCTCAACGCAGCCTCTTTCCTGAACTCGACGCGCTGACAGCTGGCGTGTTCACCGACGGCTGAAATGCGCGAACTCGCCTACTGGCAGGGCGTGCAAGAGGCCCTGCGCGAAGAGATGATGCGAGACCCGTACGTCTTCTTGATGGGCGAGGATATCGGGGTATACGGCGGCGCCTTCGGCGCCACTCGCGGGCTGCTCGCCGAGTTCGGCCCCGAACGAGTGCGCTGTACGCCGATCTCCGAGGCGACCATTGTCGGCGCCGGTATCGGCGCGGCACTCACCGGCATGCGCCCGGTGGTTGAAATCATGTTCATGGACTTCGTCACCCTGGCGATGGACCAGATCGCCAACCATGCGGCAAAATTCCGCTACATGTACGGCGAGCAAGCGCGGGTGCCGCTCGTGATCCGCACACCCGCCGGAGGCGGACGCTCGTATGGCGCGACGCACTCGCAGAGCTTGGAAGCATGGTTCCTGCACGTGCCGGGTCTCAAGGTGATCGCCCCTGCCACTCCGGCTGACGTGAAAGGGCTGCTGAAGTCGGCCATACGTGACGACAACCCCGTGCTTTGTGTGGAGCACAAACGTCTGTACGCCACCTCCGGTCCTGTGCCCGACGGCGATGTCACCGTGCCGATCGGTCAGGCGGTGATCCGACGCGAAGGGGAGGACCTGACGCTGGCAGCGTACTCGTATTACGTCGGCATCGCGCTACAAGCCGCTGAGGCACTAGTACGCCACGGCATCAACGCCGAGGTTGTGGATCTGCGCACGCTGGCGCCCCTCGACACTGAGACGGTGCTCGATTCGGTGCGTAAGACTGGCCGTTTGATATGTATCGAGGAAGGCGCCCGCACTGGTGGCGTTGGCGCGGAAGTCGCCGCCCGCGTGGCGGAGGGGGCTTACGAATACCTCGACGCGCCGATCCGGCGTATCGCGGCCCCCGACATCCCGATCCCCTTTAGCCCCGTGCTTGAAGAAGCTGCCCTCCCCAAGCTAGACGACATCGTGCAAACGGCGCTCGATTTGCTGCAGAGGTGACACACGGTGCAACCGATCATTCTTCCAGTGCTTGGGGCGAACATGACCCACGGCACTGTGCGGGCGTGGTTCAAACACGAGGGCGACTCGGTCGCCGTCGGCGACACGCTTTTCGAGGTCGAGACCGACAAGGTCAATACACAGGTCGAGGCCGAGGTTGCTGGCGTGCTGCGACAGATCGTGGCGCCCGTAGGCTCTCAGGTGCCGGTGCTTGGGATCGTGGCTTTCGTGGGTGCCGCCGACGAGGTGGTCCCGCCGCCGGAGACTTGGGACAGTCTGCTACCCCCTGCGGCGCACCTGGGCTTCGATCAGGTGCATAGCGGTTTTGCCAATCCGCCTACGGTTGCGAGTGCCTGCAGCGAACCTCAGCAGCCGGCGGAACCTGGCCGGAGTGGCATCGGCCGGTCGACCGCCAGCCCGGCGGCACGACGGCTTGCACGGGAACGCGGCGTGTCGCTCGACCAGATCCACGGCACCGGCCCACGCGGGGAAATCACCCGCGCCGACGTCGAGGCGGTCGCCATGTCCGTAGCCGCGGCGCAGGGAGACGGCCGGATCGATCCGGGATTTCTGCAGATGCTGCGCAAGGACGCGGCGAATTTCCGTGCCCTCTCCTCGGATCTGAAGGTGCATGTCTACCGCCTCCACGGCGCTCAGATCGGTGAGGGCGTCCGCATCGAGCCCGGAGCCATCGTCATGGCGCGTGAGATTTGCATCGGGGCGATGTCGAGCATCGGCACCGATGCGGTGATCGAATGCGACCGTCTGCACCTGGGCCGTCTGGCCGCGTTCGGCAAGCGGACGCGTGTACATTGCGGTAGCGTGGAGATTGGTGACGCCCTGTGGTCGAAGGACGATGTCGTCATCGGTGGCGGCGGCAGCGATGAGCCTGGAGCCGCGCTTAGCGCCGGCGACGCATGTTTCTTCGGCGAAGGGGCTTACCTGAATACCTGCCATCCGTTGAAGCTCGGTGACGAGGTCTGCATCGGATCGCGGGCCATGCTGTTCACCCACAGTCACTGGCAATCCGCCTTGCGTGGCTACTCGTCATCGTTCGCACCGATCGAGATCGGAGACCACGTCTTCATTGGGAACAACGCCTTCATCTTCCCCGGTGTGACGATCGGCTCGGGTGCCACGGTAACCGTGAATTCGTTTGTCGCGTTGAACGTCCCGCCGAACACGTTGGTCGGCGGCGTCCCCGCGCAGGTGATCCGGCATATCGCCGCGCCGCCGCGCCCCGAGCAAGTCGGTATCGTCCGCGATTGCTTGATGCCCGAGCTGGCGTCCGCGCTGGGTGAACGCGGACGCCAGCTGTCCCGTCACACCGAAGGAGATACAGTGACGTTCGAATTTGCGGAGGGTGCGGCCGTGCGGTTCATGCCGGTATGGGATCCCGCCGCTCTGCCGAAGCGCAGGCGCGTGGTCGTGCTCACCTTTGCCGATGCTGCACCGATCGCTCCCCCGGGGGTGACGCTGTTCGACCTTGCCGCCGCGCGCGTTTTTGGGATTCAGGACGAGCTGTCCGATGACGTACGCGAGTTCTGCCGCCGTCGCGGGATCCGTTTCCGACCATTCGCCTGGCGCTATGGTATCGGTCATTTCGACGGCGAACGGTTCTGTCCGCGCACGAAGGGCCTGAGCGCTCACAGCTCCCCCAAGGTGTCGCGTGATCCGACACCGGCCGACTAAGGCTGGGCCACTCTGGCCGGACTGCTAAATAGATAGTTGGATACTGTTTTCACGTTCCCATTTTTGAGAATTTGGCTGTCACAAGGACGAGTCAGCGGTTTCCGGCAGATGAACGGTTTTTGGGCACGTAACTTGAAGGAATGGTACGACTGTGGCGGAGCCGAGGTCGGGCTGCGCCGAAGTTCACTATGTCAAAAGAAGAGCCGACATTTAAGGGATCTATTCTCGTTGCGGAAGATGAGGCCGCAGTGCGGGAGAGCTTAGCCGATCTGCTGCGCGACGAGTCTTACCAAGTGACCACGGCCGTCGATGGGGCGGCGGCCATCAGCGCGCTAGATACATCCGAGTTCGACCTGGTGTTGTCGGACGTGCGTATGCCTGGGGCCGATGGGTTAGCCGTGCTGCGCCACTCGCGCGAGGTGGCGCCGCAGACGTTGGTGCTCTTGATGACAGCACACGCGACGGTGGATTCCGCTGTCGAGGCTTTGCGCCGTGGCGCCCAGGATTACTTGCTGAAGCCGATCATGCTCGAAGACGTGCTGCACAAGATCAACTACTTGTTGGAGCACCGGCAGCTGGCCTGGGAAAACCAGATGCTGCGCAATATGGCCGACCGCAAGTGGGATTTCGACAGCTTGGTCGGCCGCTCCGGCGCCATGCGCGAAGTGATGAACCTCATCCGCCGTGTGGCGCCAACACCGAGCACAGTGTTGATCACCGGCGAGAGCGGAGCCGGCAAAGAGATCGTAGCACGCGGCATCCACCACTTTAGCGAATTGCGCGACCGCATTTTCCTGCCGGTCAATTGCGGCGCAATTCCGGAAACGCTGTTGGAAAGCCAGCTCTTCGGCCATATGCGTGGCTCGTTCACCGGCGCTATCAGCAATCAGGAAGGTCTTTTCCAGCGCGCCCGCGGCGGCACCATTTTCCTGGATGAGATCAGCGATCTGCCACTAAGCCTGCAAGTCAAGTTGCTCCGGGTGATCGAGACGAAGGAAGTGCTCCCGGTCGGTGCGAGCGCGCCGGTCAAGGTGGACATCCGGGTGATTGCGGCGAGCAACCGCGATCTGGGCCGCGAGGTGGAACAGGGCCGTTTCCGTGACGACCTCTACTACCGCCTGAATGTCTTCGGCATCGAGGTACCGCCCTTGCGCGACAGGCGTGAGGACATTCCCTTGCTGGTGGAGCATTTCGTCCGGCTGCACAACCGCGAGCTGAAGAAGAACTGCAACGGGGCTGACAGCGCCACGCTGAAGGTGCTCATGTCGCTGCCGTGGAAGGGCAACGTGCGCGAGCTCGACAACGTCATCGAGCACGCGATGATCCTCGCCGAAGGCGACTGGATCACGGTCCGCGACTTGCCGCGTGCACTGCAGCAAGAAGTCGGCTTCCCGGCGCCGGTCGGCGACGATCTGCGCAACGCCCTTCGCGCTTACGAGAAAGCGCACATCCAGGCCGTGCTGGCCAAAGTCAACCACGACAAGAAGGTGGCAGCTGAACGGCTGGGCGTATCGCTGTCGTCGCTGTATAGGAAAATCGAGGAACTGGACATTCGGCTGGCGGATGCTGACGCGGCTGCCTGAGACGCATGTACCGCTTTCTTGAGTACCGAGTCGCCGATTACATGGTGCGGGCCGTGGTCACGGTGTCACCCGAGACGCCCGTACGTGAGCTGGAGGGCCGCTTCGTTCAGCACGATTTCAACGGCTTTCCGGTGGTGGATGCTGGCGTCGTGGTCGGGGTCGTCACCAAATTCGACATCTTGAAGGCCTTCGTCTTTACACCGCAAAGCGTGGTGCCGCGCTATGAGGAATTATCGGAGCGCACCGCTGCGGAAGTCATGACCCGAGAGATCATTACGTTCTCGCCCGAGGCGCCGCTGACTCGTGTCCTGCAAACGCTAATCGATTCGCGAGTGAAGAGCTTTCCGGTCGTCGACGACGGCCAGCTGGTCGGTATCATCGCACGTGAAGACGTCGTGCGCGCGTTGCGCGACGCCTCGGAGCGCTCGGCCTGATCACGGCGGGCAGGTTGAACAGCTGGTACGTCTTGGCACGTCTTCGATGCGGCCACGGCGGGAGCTGACGGTGCACGGCTTGCCTCTGCCACTGCGCATGATTCACTCTTGACGAGAAATCCGGTGCGGCGGCGCTTGGTTTCGCGCCGCGACATCAGCTGTCGGATCGCATCCTCACGGCGACATGATGGTCCTAGCGAATCCCAGCCAGGCAAGAAGCAATATCCCAACGGCAACCAGAACCAGCCGCCAGTTTGTAGACTCTAGACGAATGCTCCCTGGCGCGGTGGGCGTCGGCAAGGAACCTGCACTGCTGCCACTCTGGTATACTGCTTGAACCCCTGCGCCAGTTTCCGGTGCGACGGAGGTGTCACTTTCGATGGTTGCCATCACCGCCTGATACAGCTGGCGCACGTTGGCGGGCATCTGATCCACACTGCCGTACTCCTGACCATTGAAGATGACCTTGGCGTTGGACACCTTCTGTGCGCTCGCCCGGAGGCCGTTTTCCAAAGTGTTGAGGAGGCCACTGTGTTTAGCGCCTGGCATCGCCGCCATTGCCCGCTCGTACGCCTGGCGAATGTGCGGAGGCATATCCTCGACGCTCGCGTAGTCCTGGCCGTTAACCCGGATCTTGGTTTTCACGCTGATGTTCGTGGTCATGTTTCCTCCCGAGCTGCACAGTGTCGCGAGACTCAACTCGCGCGCTTTCCATACCCCTCAGATGCGAAGTCCGTGCCTGCCACACCAATTGACACGGCTCTAGGTGCCCGCGCTTGAATGCCGCCACGGTTGCATAGATCAGCATCGTCTTCCCGGCAAAGTCTTCACGAGAGAGCATCAGATGGCTGTAGACCTTGGTGCGCAAAGCAAGCCACCCTTCGATAAGGCCCACGGCGTCCGACGAGAACGTTATCCCGTCAGCTTCGCTGTTGCCCACCAAGGTTTCGGCGACACGGACCGGCAGCTGCCTGTCTACATCCAAGCCCATGTGAAAGGCTACCCTCGTCAGGTTGTCCAGGTTGTCGAGATCCACACCGCCGGCAATGCAACGTCCAAAAGGGCCCTTGTTTTGTCCGGCAGCGAAGATGACCTCCATGCGTCTGACGGCATCGCCGCCAAACACTCGCTCAGTCCAGCGTCGAATCCCAGCTTCCCGGCCGCACAGTTGCAGATCAACGCCGCCCAGTTTTCCTTCGTTGCCCCCCTGCATTAGCCTCGCAGGGCGCTCTTCGTCGATTTCATCAACCGCTATGAGGAGTGGCGTGAAGCCTTGATCGCGTGGCACCAGAGCCTGCACAGCAGGTTTCGAAGTAGGCGAGGATGGGAACCCGGTGCGGCGACCGTGGATCCCCGACAGTGAGCGCGTATCATACTCACGCGCGCACTTGACGCACAAACAACGTGAGCACGAAGGCGCAGCGCTGGATGCGGCAAGAATAAATCTGAGTGCTCACTTGTATTATGGTGTCGCCTGCTATAGAAGAGCTTCATGCGGAGCGGCTCACGGAGCAGGGGAGCGGAACGTGAGGGGGAACCGGTGCGCCTCGGGCGCCGGCGCCGCACCCAGCAACGTCGCAGCGCGGAGACCCAAGCGAAGCTGCTCGAAGCGACCGTGGCGTGCCTCGTCGAGCGAGGCTACGCGCGGCTCACCACGGCGGCGCTCAGCGAGCGCGCCGGGATGTCGCAGGGCGCCCTGTTCCTGCATTACCCGACCAAGGCGGATGTCGTCGTGGCCGCGGTCGAATACGTGTTCGCGCGGCTGGCTAGCCGCTACCGCCAACTGCTCGGCGCGGCGGACCGTCACCGCGATCGGGTCGGCCGTGCCGTCCGGGCCTTGTGGCGCGTCCTGACGCTGCCCGAGTACCTGGCGACCAACGAAGTGTACCTCGCCGCGCGCTCGAATCCCGATCTGCGTGACGCCATCCGCCCAATGGCGTTGCGCCATCAGGAGAACTTGCTGCGTTCGGCGCGCGAGCTACACGGCAACGACGTTGGGCCGATCGCACACTTCGATGAGGCCTTTGATACGCTGATCCTCGCCATGCAGGCTGCCGCCATCGACTCGGTTGCCTTGCAAGACCGGCGCATCGACGCACGCCGTCTGGCCTACTTCGAGGCGCTGCTCCGGCGCGAGCTGAGGAGGGGCGGCAACAAGCATGAAACAAAAAGAAGGAGACGAGCATGAGTACAGTGGTTGTCTTAGGGGGTTGCGGCGCCGTTGGCAGCGTCGCCGTCAGGACGTTGGCCAACGACGCGACGTTCTCCAAGGTCGTCATCGGTGACATGCATGTCGCTAAGGCTCGTGAGCTGGCTGCGTCCGTCGGGACGAAGGTCTCGGTGGTTGAGGTCGACGCCTCGGATCCACGCAGCGTCAAGCAAGCGGTGGCGAATGCAGACGTTGTGCTGAACTGCGTCGGCCCGTTCTACAAGACGGTGAAGACGATCCTCGGCGCGGTGATCGACGCGCGCATCAACTACCTCGACATCTGTGACGACGTCGACGTCACACTGGAAATTCTCGGCCTGGATGAGGCGGCAAAGCACGCGGGCGTTACGGCCGTCATCGGCATGGGCGCCTCGCCGGGAGCGACCAACCTGCTGGCGAAGTACCTCGCGGATACGCAGCTCGACGAGACGGACTCCATCGACATCTTCCACTGCCACGGTGGCGAAGCCATCGAGGGCCCCGGGGTCATCGGCCATCGTTTTCATTGCATGAGCATCGACATCCCGATGTTCCTCGACGGCAAGCTCCGGTATGTGAAGTACTTCGGCGAAGACGGTATCGCGTTGCGCCAGACGTTCAAGTTCCCAGTGCTCGGCGAGGTGCCCCTCTACCCGTATCCGCATCCGGAGCAGGTCACGCTGCCGCGCTATCTCAAGGTCCGCCAGGTGACGAACAAGGGATCGGTGCTGCCGATCGAGTATTACCAGCTGACGGCGGAGCTGTGCCGCGTGGGTCTATCGAGCCGGGAGCCCGTCGACGTCAACGGTCAGCCGGTCACACCGTATGACTTCGCGGTAGCCTACGTCATTCGCGAGCGCGAACGCATTTTGCGCGAGACGCATTTCGGCAGCGTGCGTGGCTGCATGTCAGTGGTAGTCAAGGGCCGCAAGGCCGGGCAGCCGCGCGAGCTGCGCGTGCACATTTCCTCCAAGGCGGGTGGTCTCGGTGAGGGAACCGGAATGCCGGCCGCCATCGGCGCGATCCTGCTCCAGCAGGGCAAGATCAGTGCGAAGGGCGTGCTGCCGCCGGAAGCGTGTATCGATGCGTCGGAGTTTCTGGCGCTGACAGCCCAGTTCCTGACTGGCGGCGGTTCCGGCGGCGGCGACATTCTGTTCGAGTCGGTTGCGGCCGATGGAACCGTAACCACGATGAAGCTGTGAGCGCGGCTTCACTCACGAGTGTTCACTCACGAGAGGCCGGTGTCACAGCTAGCGCTCGGTGAGGCGGCGTCCATGAACCGACACGTCCTCGCCATCGATCACGGCACCTCGGGGATCAAGGCGGCGATCGTTTCCGCTCGGGGCGTGGTGGTCGACTCCGACTTCGAAGCGACGCCGGTTCGCTTCATCGAGGGTGGCGGGGCCGAGCAGGATCCGAAAGATTGGTGGGACGCGTTGCTGAAGGCGTCCCGGCGGCTGACTGATCGTAACACGGCGCTGGCCGATCAGATCGGCGCGGTGTGCGTGTCGAGCACGTTTTCAACCACGGTCGCCGTCGACCGTAATGGTGAACCCCTGGGCAATGCGCTGACCTGGATGGACTCGCGCGGCGCACCCTACGTGCGCCGGTTGATGAGCGGCTTTCCGAGCCTGCTGGGCTACAACCTTCCGAAAGTCTGGAAGTGGATCTCGCGCACCGCCGGCGCACCATCGCTGTCCGGGAAAGACGACGCCGCCCACGTCCTCTTCTGGAAGTACGAGCACCCGCAGGTCTATGCGCGGGCCCACGCATTCCTGGGGAGCAAGGACTACTTGAATCTCCGGCTCACGGGAAAGTGCGCGGCATCGTATGATTCCGTGCATCTCTTCTGGGTCACCGACACCCGCGATCCGAACGCCATCCGGTATGACGACGAGCTCATTGCCCTGTTGGGCATCGACCGCAGCAAGCTGCCGCCGCTCCAGGCCTCGACTGACGTGCTCGGCACGCTGCGTGCCGATTGCGCCAACGCGATGCGGTTGTCCGGAAACGTCAAGGTCGTCCTCGGTTCGCCCGACCATCAGTGCGCGCTCATCGGCTCGGGAGCGGTGCGCGACTACGAACCACATCTCTACGTCGGCACCTCCTCGTGGATCGAGTGCGTCGTGCCCTGGAAGCGCACCGACCTGCTGCACTCGATCGCGGCCTTCCCGACGGCGATCGCCGGGAAGTATCAGTGTGTCAACGAACAGGATCTGGCGGGCGGGGCGCTGAGCTTTCTCGCCGACAACATTCTCTTTCACCGCAATGCGATCATCGACGCCAACATGCCTGAACGGCCCTATGAGGTACTCGACAGCATCGCCGCAACGGTGCCAGCCGGAAGTCACAAGCTGCTCTTTACCCCCTGGCTCAATGGCGAACGAACGCCGGTCGACGACGGCAACCTGCGCGGAGGCTTTCACAACATCTCCACCACCACCAACCTCGACCACATGGTGCGGGCGGTCATGGAAGGGGTCGCCTACAACACGCGTTGGAGTCTGCAGTATGTGGAACGCTTCGTCCGACGCCGGCTGGACCCGATCCGCATCATCGGCGGCGCGGCGCAGTCAAACCTGTGGTGTCAGATCTTTGCCGACGTGCTGGACCGCGAGCTACACCGAGCAAAGGATCCGCGGCAGGCCAACGCCCGCGGCGCAGCGTTCATCGCCGCCGTCGGCTTAGGCTGGATCCGCTTCGAAGACATCCCGGGGCTGGTCGAGTACGACAAGGCTTATCACCCGAATCCGTCCCACCGCCGCATATACGACGACCTGTTTCGGGCGTTCCTGGACATCGAGCGGTGCAGCAAGCGCACGTATCGGCGTCTGAACAGCTACAACAGTCACCAGCCTAGGCGCGCGGCCGATGCTGGACGCTAGCTGCTCGGAGCCATCCTGCGCGATGCCGACAGCCACTTCTTCAGCGGCCTGTTAATCTGTGAAAGAGACAACAGGAGAAATCAGTATGACTGAGTCTAGAAGTGTTCTGCCCAAATGGCGAGAGGACGTTCCAGAGGAAGGGAGGTACAGGTCGATCTTTAAGCTGGACCCGCAGAAGTTCAAACACCCGAGCCGCGCCTGGTACGAGATGTTCAAGCAAGAGTTCGGGATGACCGACGATGATTTCCGCGAAAGGCGGCCGGGAGGCGACCAACAGGTCGTAGTCGGTCGCAAGGGCGGCCTGAGCGACGACCAGGTGAATGCGTTTGTCAACATTGTTGGCAAGGATAACGTTTCCGGCGATGATTACAGCCGGGTCAAGTACGGCCATGGCAAGTCCGTGGATGAGGATTTAGCCCTTCGAAAAGGCATCGTGGGCGGCGTGCCGGATCTAGTTGTCCACCCTCGAAATAAGGACGACGTGGTGAACATCGTCGAGTACTGCGACTCCCAGAGGATCCCCATCATCACGTGGAGCGCGGGGTCGGGTGTTGTGTTTGGTACTCGCGCGAGCAAGGGCGGCGTGGCGTTGGTCCTGAAGACGCACATGAACAAAGTCCTGGCGGTTAACGAGCTGAACCAGACCGCCGTGGTCCAGCCGGGAATGATGGGCCCCGACTACGAAGAAGCTCTCAACAATGCCCCCAGGCTATTCCGGACCAAGCGAAGTTATACTTGCGGCCATTTCCCTCAGTCGTTCGAGCTATCGTCAGTCGGAGGGTGGATCCTCGCTTCCGGCTCCGGCCAGGCTTCCACCTACTACGGCGATGCCTGTGATCTCGTCATCAGCGCGGAATACGTAACCCCCGCCGGAGTCATTATTGAGAGTTGCAAAAGTAATAGAAAGCTAGGACAAAAAAAGAGATGGCAGCTCTGAAGCAATAATGAAGCTCCGGAGCAGGGGTGGCGTGTGGCGGAGGCGGCGCAGTTCGTGG
>JBEKBJ010000010.1:0-71024 GCA_050015455.1 Binatia bacterium | reverse complement strand
GTCTTCGGATGCACGCGCAATACCCGTGGGACCATAACCTCCTCCTCCCCACCACAATCGAGGAGATTATGCCACAGTTGGGATCTGATGTCTCGTTATTTATGCGCGCCTGTATAGCACGCCTCGCCTGCCGGTCTCTTCGGCCATTTTGCTCCTGAAGTCAAACGCCTTGTAACGGCGGCTTCCCCTGATGCTGTGTGGTAAGCAGCTGCGGCGTCGCGGCATAGCACGCTATCGGATCCCCGCCTGCGATTCGGTCTGTGGGGCTCAAGACACCCTGACCGGCACGGTTCAAAACGTGCGTGTAGGGCACTTCACGCTTGCTGGCACCATGCCGCTTATCGTATAAACATCGTATGTCGAAACAAGCGGTGTCGGTAACCCTGGCGGCGGAGAACTTGCTCTGGCTCCGAGGGCGGGCGCGGGCCTCAGGGGCGCGAAGCATGAGCGCCGTGCTCGACAGGCTGGTGTCGGCTGCGCGCACCGGCGGCCAGGTACATGAGTCCACGATCCGGTCGGTGGTTGGAACGGTTCGCATCGCCGAGGCTGATCCGGACCTCGTTCGGGCCGACGCCGCGGTTCGAGCCCTGTTCCGGGGCGCGCTTGTCTCAGAAGAAGCCGGTCGGTATGGGCGCAGACGCAAAACGGTCAAGACGCCAGTGCGCGCCCGCAGAGCGCGGCGATGAGTCGCGCCGCAGTTGCAGACACCCATGCGCTGGTTTTCAACGCCGCAGGAAGCAAACACCTGGGCAAGCGTGCGGCAGCGATGTTTGCCGCGGCTGAACGGCGCACCCGCATAATCTACATCCCCGCAGCCGTCATCTGGGAATGCGCTTTGTTGGCCCACATCGGGCGCATCGATCTGGGCCGGCCGGTGCGGGATTTCTTCGCCGATCTCTTCAGCAACCCCGCCTATCAACCCGTCGACCTGACACCTGAGCAGGTCTACCTTGCCGACGAGATGCGTCCGAACGACGATCCGTTCGACGCCCTGATCTGCGCGGCAGCACGCCACCTCGATCTCCCACTGCTAACGAGAGACAGTGACATTCAGGGCTCCAGGCTGGTCTCCGTTATTTGGTAGACCAACCCCGGGCCTTGCCCGGGGCGAACTTTGCCCATCAGCTAGACCGGAACTGCGGCAGCGTTTTGCGCCATGCCGCACATTGGTCCACACCCGTGTCTAAGCTGATCCGCGGTTGAAACCCCATCTCCCGCTTCGCCTTGTCGATTCGACCACCGCCCCGGCAGTGTTGAAGACATAGTCGACTTGGCGAAAGGCATCCTGCAGCTGCTCGGTGTCGTCCCACCGGCTGATCCTGACAGCTTCGACGTTGGGCCGCCCGGTGAATGCCGTCAGGTCTGACGACGGCCGGGCGAGCAGACGGATGCGAACGGTTGGGTATGAGGCGAGGATCGTGTGCGTGAGGTGGCAGCCGATCAAACCCGACGCGCCGGTGATCACAATGAGTTGGTCTTCTGTTAAAGGGCTCATGTTCCGGAACCTTCGCACATGCGCCGGGAAATGAAAACGGATCGAGATCTCGGGCCGCACCTCTCACTGTCCTCGAAGCCTAAACGGCGCAGCAGCTGACGGAGGTCGTTGAAGGCGATGTTCGCGTCCGATGTGCGGCGGAGTATGCGAGCCAGAAGATCATCAGCGGTAACCCTTCAAAGGGCTGTTCAGCAAGGTGACCAAGGTGGTGTTTCGGCGTGGCGGGCCACTTCGCGTTGGTTGGAGTACCCGGCAGAGACGTTCGACAACACCTCCGGGCCGGTCTATTGTTGCACGGCGCAAATGGTTCACAGCGCGGACATCGAAGCCAGGTACCGGGCCGATACTGCAGAACTCGTCGCGCGAGGCGTGCCCCAGGTGGTATTGGCGTTCTTGACTATCATGAGCGCGGTGAACGCGGTCGAGTGGTTCTTCATGCCGCAGCGCCGGGCCGCCTTAGTGGCGGTCTCTGCGGCGTATCTACTGATCTGCACTCTGCAGATCATCGCGGTCAGGCGCATGCCATCGCGCAGCATCCACATCACCGCGCTCTGCACGAGCGCACTCGGCCTCGCCATGAATTGCTATTTCGCGGCAGAGCGAGGCACTGGCGAGATCTGCGCGCTCTTGCTGTCGCTGTTCATGAGCGGGATGACAGTCTTCCACCCGTGGGGGCAGCGCGGTCAGCTTCTTGGCAGCCTCGGTGCAGTGCTGGGCTTTCCTCTCGCGCTCCTTGGCGGAGCCGTCTCAGCGGTTCCCCCAGCTTACGCCACCTTCGCTGTCTTCAGCAGCGCGGCCCTGACGATCCTCGGCGCCCGCCTGCTCGACGAGCGCCGATTCGCGGCCTTCAAAAGAACCGCGGAGATCGAGCACGCCAACGCGCTGCAGCAGCGCGAACAGGAGTTTTCCAACGCCCTCCTGGAGGTCGGTCGTGCCCTGAACACCACCATCGCCGACCCCGACGCCATGGATAAGGATCTCGCGCGGGAGACGCAACGAGCGCTCGACGCCGGATGGGTTGCGCTCTATCGCCGCGCCGAAAACCAGGACATGTTTCGCGCCGTGGCGGTGTACGGCGCAGAAGACGAGATCAGCGGCGAGCTGTTCGCCCTCAACTTCGATGCGGCGAGCACCCCGGATCTCTTCGAATCGCTGCGGCTCTTTGAAGCAGGTGCACGAAACGAACTGTCGCTTCTCCCCGAGCCGCTGCTGCACCGCTGGGGGGTCCGAGAGGCACTGACGCAGCCGATCCTGCGCGGCGACCGCATCATTGGATTCCTGGTTTGTGCCTATTGCGCTGCGGGGAATAGCGACGCGGCCGCTCGGCAGCGCCTGCTCAGGGCTATCGCCAACTCTGCCGCGGTAGCCTTCGAGAATGCCCGGCTCGTGCAGGAAGCACGCAGCGCCAACGAGATCAAGTCGGAGTTCGTCAGCACGCTTTCGCACGAGCTACGGACGCCGCTGAACGTCATCCTCGGCTATACTGATATATTGCTCGACGGCATCGTAAGACCGGTGGAGCCGGATGAAGCCGACCCGCTGCGCCGCATCCGCGATCAGGCCATTCAGCTCAACGAGATGGTGCAAGAGATGCTCGATCTCAATCGGCTCGAGGCGCGTGTCGTGGAGATCGCACGCGAGGAGTTTACCCTGGGTGAGCTCTTCGACGGGCTCAAGCGGAATGTTCCGACCTCCTGGCGCAAGGATGGCGTCGACCTTGACTGGCATGCGGTCGACACCGACCTTATCTTCCGAACCGATCGCGGCAAGGTCGAGAGAATCCTGCGCAACCTGGTGCACAATGCCTTGAAGTTTACGGAGCAGGGTTCAGTGCGGGTCGAGGCCGAGGCCGTGAACGCGACAGGCCATGTGCGTTTTTCGGTGACGGACAGCGGTCCGGGTATCCTGGAGGAAGATCGGCCGTTCATCTTCGAGATGTTCCGGCAGGGCGGCAGCGTGTCGGCACGTGGCGGCGGGGTTGGCTTGGGGCTCTTCATCGTCAAGCGGCTGGTCGACCTCTTGGGCGGCGAGATCGCCGTCGACAGCCATCGGGGCGCTGGTACCAAGTTCACGATTTCCCTGCCTGTGCTGGCGTAGGCAGCGGCGATCCGGCGGCGCTGACGGCCCCTCCAGCACGATCTGATCGGCGTAGCTCAGCGCAATGAACTTGTCCTGCATCAGATTGTACGGCTTGTACCGCGCCATCCGCCCCTACCAACCACCTCAGCCGTCCGGGCACCGCGTGACACCCGCGAGACCTTCATTTACCTGCGTGCGCGGACTTCTTCTACATCCTCAATGTCCTGCGCTTGAGCCGCGAGCGGCGGAGTCACCCGGCCTCTCCAAACCACTATTTGTTAGAAGCCCGCCCCGCTGGAGCAGTTCTTGCCTCCTACGAGCCCCGCTTGAGAGCATCCAGCGTTCGATGTACGGCCGATTTCAGCTCAGACCACGTTACGAGCGGCCAGCGCCTCATGGCCTTCGTCAGCATCATTGAACTCTGACGTGGTCTTAGCTCGTTTGTTGGCACAACCATGAACCGCCACTGATTCACATCCGTTTGATCGCACACCGCCTTATCCTCGATCAGGTGAACGCCGACCACGAACAGCTCGCAGAACCACCCTCCCTTCTCGATCGCTTCGTTTGGGAAGTCGCGCCGGATATAATCGGGCGCACGCTCGCTCCAAGGGAACTGGAAAGTCATGCGTTTCGTCTTGCCCCAAAGCTGAGGAGCAGCACATTGTTTCACCTGAATTCTGATGCGTTCCGCGCCGGTTCCGTGTTGAATATCCCATAGATTCCAGCCAAGCCCGACATGCCGCCATTCGGGGCCGAGCGCACTGAGCACCATCATCTCGACAAAATCACCGCGATGGGAGTTGTTCAAAACAGGCGAAGAATAGAGCTTCTCGATCAAGAGCTGATGTAGACGAGCTTTGTCGATCACGACCTCATCTTCCGGTTTCCTGCGCGTCGCGCGGCTGAGCGGCCGCGCTCTTCAGTGGTCCGCTCTAGCCGCGGGTTAGAAGGCATGCACCCGAACGCGAACAGCACCCCGAACGGCAACGACAAGAACGGACGCGGGTAACCCAGCCCTTCCGCCAGGCGGTTGAGGTAACGCCGCCACGTGACGTGGTCCTCACCACACATATTGTACACCTGCCCAACAGCGTTCGGTGAGGTGGCGGCCTTGATCAGGCCGTCTGCCAAGTCGTCAATATGAATCAGCCCGGCGTCCACCTCCCCGTTGACCAAGAGCATCATGCGGGACTTCAGCAACGTGGCGATCTCCAGGACGAAGTCTTTGCTCCGCGGCCCATACACGTTTGTCGGTCGAACAACGGTGACCGGCAACTGTCCCTTCGCCGCCAACACCGCTGCCTCTCCCGCAATCTTGGTCGCAATGTACGGAAGGCCGATGTCTCGTGGCGGCACGTCCTCAGACGGACTGTTTCCCGGATATCCGTACACATCGGCGGTAGAAATATGCAGGAAGCGTTTCATCCTGGAATCGGGGCGCTGGTATTCGGCAACGGCCGCCTCCACCAACCGTTTTGCCATCGTGATGTTGGCGTCCTCGAAATCCTCCCACTTCCCCCAGTCGACCACCGCCCCGGCAGTGTTGAAAGCATAATCGACTTGACGAAAGGCGTCCCGCAGCCGGTCGGTATCGTCCCACCGGCTGATCCTGACATCTTCGACGTTGGGCCGCCCCACGAATGCCGTCAGGTCTGACGACGGCCGGGAGAGCAGACGGACGCGAACGGTTGGGTATGAGGCGAGGATCGTGTGCGTGAGGTGAAAGCCGATGAAACCCGACGCGCCGGTGATCACGATGAGTCGGTTTTCCGTGAAAGGGCTCATCTTCCGGCACCTTTGCACGTGCGCCGGGAAATGAAAACGGGGAGACTGGGGCTCACTATTACATCATGCCGCCCGACGCCGTGCCGCTCAGGTGCGGCGTGTTTTCTACCGTCGCCTGGAGCGGCGGGTTCGGCCAGATGTGGTCACGACAACACCAGGAAAGAGGCATCGGGGTCACGCTCGAAGGCGCGCAGATCGACCTCATGCTGCCGGAGCAACGATTCAATCTCGCCTGTGGAACAGTTGCCCCACCGTATCCAGACCACCTTCGGCGGCTGGCCGCGCACAAAGCTAAGCTGATGAAAGTCCGAATCCTTGGATACGATCATGAAGCTCTGCGCCGCCGCGTACTGCCAGACGGCATCGTCGTCCGTGCGGCCAAGCCCGACATCGCGAACGTGCTCACTGTTCGGGAATATATCTGCCAGGGAACGCACGAGCCGGTGCGACAGGTTCTGGTCGAAGAGCAGGTTCACGTTGACGGAACTTCAAGGAGTCGTCGCTCTCGATCCGCCGCAAATGCCAGACAGGCGCGGATATCCTCGCGGGTGAGATCCGGAAAGTCGCTTAGAATCTCATCCTCGCACATGCCTGAAGCGAGATACTCAAGAACGTCGTACACCGTGATCCGCAGTCCGCGAATACACGGCTTCCCGCCGCGTTTCCCCGGCTCGATCGTGATCAAAGCACGATAGTCCATTGGTCAAGAGCGTACGCCTGTCTCCGCCCTGCCGTCAACCGCCGCCGCTCCGCCGCAGCCGAAACGGCTTGGGCTAAGCGGCTACGTTTTTCAAGCAGTCCGCTTGAGCCGCTTGTTCGGCGCACGACGCCACGATGTGATCGCATCGCTGCTGCCTCGGAGGTATCGATCAGGAGTCCCAGCGCCCGGTTGATGGACTCGGCGCCGCCCCTGAATTGGCAGGTGTCGGCACTCCGGCCGCAGTTCCGCATTCAACCGCCCCGGGCCGCGAGGTCATTGCGAGCCACGCCGAGCAACGGACGACAGGTTGACTCGCCCGATCTTGCCGGCGCCAGCCTCAGTGAACCAAACGGTGCCATCGGGGCCCGTGGTGATACCGTGGGCAACGCTGTTGCCAGTCGGGATGGAAAACTCGGTGAAGCTGCCGGTCGACGTCAGCTTCCCGATCTTCTCTGCTGCCCTGAAGAATTCTGTGAACCAGAGATTGCCGTCGGGGCCCGCCGTAATCATCATCGGCTGCCCACGTGTCGGGATCGGAAACTCGGTAAAGCTGCCGGCCAGCGTCACTGTCCCGATCTGCATGCTCTCAACCTCTGTGAACCAGAGGCGGCCATCGCGTCCGGCGGTGATGGCAAGCGGCTGGCTGTTCGCGGTGGGTATGGAAAAGCCGGCGAAACTGCCTGCCGGTGTCACCTTCCAGATCTTGTTGCAGATACGCTCGGTGAACCAGAGGTTGCCGTCCGGCCCTGCAATGATGCCCTGCGGGGAACGCCACATTGTGGGCGCCTCGCCGCTAGCAGTAGGGATGGAAAATTCGGTAAAGCTGCCGGTCGGCGTCAGCTTCGCGACCTTCCCGGCAGCAGCCTCAGTGAACCAGAGATTACCGTCCGGACCCAAGGCGATGCTGTACGGTTGGCTGCCAGCTGTAGGAACAGGAAACTCGGTGATGGTTGGAACATCGGCCGGCGCGATAATCGCGACAAGCCATGCGGCAATTGACAATAGGAGAAACCACCTTCTCATGCCGTCACGTCAACGCTTGCCGAACTATATACTTAGCTGACCTGTCAAAATCGCCCCCCCTGCAACAGGCTGCAGCCTATCACGCCAGGTGACCAGCGGGCAAATGTTCAACAATGCCCCGCGATTTCGGAGGGTCGAGCGCCGTTGGCCCGGGAGGATCCCATCCAGTGGCCCGACGATATTCATGAATGATGCGCGCTGGCACCCTAACACCCTATCCTCCTCACCATGTATCCACACACGGCCGCTTCTTGTGGGTTCGTGGGGTGGGCGGCGGGCACGAGCGCCACGCGTTCATGATCCGCTGCCGCGACTCGGCCGGGTCAATGACGTCGTCAATTTCGAAGTAGCTGGCGACGTTCAGGGCTTCGCCGTACTCGTAGGCTTTGCCCACCATGTACTCGAATAACTTCTTGCGCTCCACGGGATCCTCGACGGACGCCAGCTCCTTGCGAAAGCCGAGTTTCACCGCCCCTTCCAAGCCCATGCCGCCGAATTCCCCAGTCGGCCAGCTCACCGTGAACAGCGGCGCCTTGTGGCTGCCGCCAGCCATGGTTTGCGCCCCGAGTCCGTACGCCTTGCGCAGCACGATGGTGAAGAACGGAACGCTGAGATTGGACCCCACGACGAACATCCGGCAACTGTGCCGCACCAGCGCCGTCTTCTCGACCTCCGGACCGACCATGATCCCAGGCGTGTCGCACAGGAACAGGATCGGGATGTCGAAGGCATCACACAACTGCATGAAGCGTGCGGCCTTGTCCGCGCCTGGGCTGTCGATCGCGCCGGCCAGATGCTTAGGGTTGTTGGCGATTACGCCGAGCGGACGGCCCTCAATCCTGATGAGCGCCGTGACCATCCCGGTTCCAAAGTGCCGGCGCAGCTCCAGCACCGAACCGGTGTCCGCCAGCGTTTCGATCACCTGCCGGACTTCGTAGACGCGCAATCGGTTCTCCGGAACGATCGCCCGCAGCAGCCGCTGGTCCGCGCACTCCCAGTGAGCGATCGGCCCCTGAAAGTATGACAGGTACCGCTTGGCGACGCGCACAGCCTCAGCGTCATCTGCGGCCGCGATGTCGACAACACCGTTGCGTACCTGCACCGACATCGGACCGACCTCTTCCGGATGGAAGACGCCCAGCCCGCCGCCTTCGATCATCGCCGGACCTCCCATGCCGATGTTGGAGTTCGCCGTAGCGATGACCACATCACAGCAACCGAGTATCGCGGCGTTGCCCGCGAAACAGCGTCCGGAGTTGATGCCCACCAGCGGCACCAGGCCGCTGAGCCTGCCGAAGAGATGAAAGGCCATACAGTCGAGGCCTGCTACCACGGGGGCATCGGTGTCACCCGGACGGCCACCACCACCCTCGGTGAAGAACACGACGGGAAGGCGCAAGCGCTCGGCCAGTTCGAACATTCGGTCCTTCTTGCGGTGGTTCTGGAGGCCCTGGGTGCCGGCCAGCACGGTGTAGTCGTACGACATGACGATGCACTGCGCTCTGGCCTCGTCGAATAGTTGCCCATTCACGCGGCCGATCCCGGCAACCAGGCCGTCGGCCGGCGTGTGCTCGATCAGGTCCTCGACCGAGCGTCGCCGCCGCTGGGCCGCGATCGCCAGGGCGCCGTACTCCATGAAGGTTCCCGGGTCGCACAGGTCGGCGATGTTCTCGCGCGCCGTGCGCTGCGCCGTCTTCCTTCGTCGCGCCAGGGCGTCCGGCCGTGCGTCATCCAAGATGACGGCGTGGCGCCGGTGCACCTCGGCGAGGTCGGCACGGACGTGATCGAGGTCGGTTGCACCTGACTCGTAGGCCTCGTCTGCGGGAAGGTCGCGCAGTTCGATATAGGCCAGCGGCTGTCCCTCAGGCACAGTGTCACCCTCGGTGACGGCGAGATGCCGTACCACACCACTGGCGGGCGCCGCAATGACATGCTCCATCTTCATCGCGCTCATGACGAGGACCGGGTGCCCCTCGCGCACGGCTTCGCCTTCGCACACCGTGAGGCTGACGATGGTGCCCTGCATCGGTGCTGCCAGCACCACAATGTCCTGCAAGCCGGATGGATCAGACAGGAATCGATGAGAAGGGAGCGTCGAACCGCCCTCCCCCCGGTCCTCTTCCGGCACTGGACTGTCGACTCTCTCGCCCTTCCCGTAATGCAGGATGGCGAGCGGATCCGTCGGATCGACCTTGGCGCCGGCAAGATCTCGCCCTTGCCCCCGTCCTGGTAAGGCAGAGCTTGGTTCTCCCTCCTTACGAAGGCGGAAGTCGGAGGAAGGTGCATCGTCGCTAGTCACCAGCTCGGCGATGTGTTCGTCGACAAAGCGGGTATGGATCCGATTAGCTATGAAGTCGGGGTGCTGCAGCAGCTTACGCAGGAACGGGATGTTGGTTCGCACGCCCTCGAGCTTAAACTCACACAGAGCGCGATACGTCTTCCCAACGGCGTCGCTGAAGTGCGGCGACGTCGAGTGCCCTATGAGCTTGGCGAGCAGCGGGTCAAAGTTGGGATTGATCTGATGGCCGACGCAACCACAAGTATCGACCCTTACGCCCGGCCCCGATGGCAACTCGAATACCGTCACCGCCCCACTGGCGGGGCGGGCGCTCCCATCCCTGTCGATGGTTTCCGTGTTGATGCGGACCTGAACCGCGAACCCCCGCGGGGTGGACACATGGTCCAACCCCAGCTGCGCCAACGAGTGGCCGGCAGCCAGCTCGAGTTGGGTGCGGACGAGGTCGACGCCCAGCACTTCTTCTGTCACCGTGTGTTCTACCTGCAATCTGGGGTTGACTTCGAGGAAGGCGTAGGATGGACTTTCCCTCGACTCGGCTGGGGGCAGGCCTGGCTCACTGCCCTGCCCTCCCCCTGCCCCCATTGGTGAGGAGGGGAAGCCCAGCTCATCGACGAGGAATTCGAAGGTGCCGGCGTTCTGGTACTGCACCGCCTCGGCCATCCGGAGCGCGGCCGCGGTGATGTCTGCGCGCAGGGCCGGTGACAGGCTCGGGCAGGGCGCAATCTCGATCACCTTCTGGTGCCGCCGTTGAATGCTGCACTCTCGCTCCCCGAGATGCGTCACGGCGGAGCCGTCACCGACGATTTGCACCTCGATGTGTCGGGCGCGCGGCAAGACCTGCTCGACGTACACATCGCCGCTCCCGAAAGCCTTGAGCGCCTCCGATTGGCAGCGCGCATACGCGTTGGCGATCTCCTCGAGGCGGCGCACCATCCGCATGCCACGGCCCCCGCCACCTGCCACCGCCTTGATCATCATCGCGCCGCCATCGCCCACCGACGCGAGAAAATCCTTGGCCTGCTCGAGGGTGACCGAGCCCGATGAGCCCTGCAGCACAGGGACGCCGCAGCGCTGGCCCAATGCCCGCGCCTGCAGCTTGTCGCCGAAGATATCGAGCGTTTCCGCGCGTGGCCCGACGAACACGATCCTCCCTGCAGCCACCCGACGAGCAAAGTCGGCGCTCTCGCTCAAAAACCCGTAGCCTGGGTGAATGGCGTCACAGCCGCACGCCTTGGCCGCAGCCAGGATTTGCTCGACGTCTAGGTACGGGGTAACACCGACGCCGCGGAGCGGCTGGGCCTCGTCGGCCCGACGTACGTGCAGCGAGCGCGCATCGTCCTCCGAAAACACTGCTACCGAGCGTACGCCCAGCTCCGCCGCCGAACGCATGATGCGCACGGCGATTTCACCTCGATTGGCGACCAGAAGTTTCTCCATGGAAGTTGCTTTCCTACCGGATGACCTTTGAGAGAAACGATTTCACGAGGATGGGTCCAGGTGCCGCACGCGCTCCAAAAGCTCGCTGACAACGCGCTGCATGAATGCGGCGCGCGCCGCCGCATCCTTCGAAGTGATTTCGGTGACACGCATGCACTCGGCAATTTCCGCCTCAACCCCATCGAGCGCGGCACGCACGCGCGGAGCACGCCGCAACCAGTCCGCCTCGACCTGTGTGAGCAACCTCCTGAACAGCCACCAGGGGGAATCGTCCGGCCGTTCGCCACCGTGACTGAGGACAGCGGGAATGTCAGCATCGACGTACAGCGGGATGAACAGGCTGACACACGGAGAGCCGAGGCTGGCCCAGTACACCGGCGGCTCGCCGCTCACGGTCGGGATACGGGCGATCATACTGGCGGTTGTCGTACCCACAGGCTCGGCGTGCATGCACACGCTGAAATACCGCGGATCAGCAGGCGTCAAGTCCGCCGCCGGCATCGGCCGGCCGTAATGGTCGCGCAGGGCACCTTTCAGCAGATGCATGCTCACCATTCCGTGCGCGTGTTCGAGCAGCGTGCAGGTTCGCTGGTGTCGGCCGCTGGATATCACTTCCGGTACGACGGTGGTGTCGCGGTAAGCGTCGGCAAAATCGAAGCGCCCGTCCCTATCCTCATTCCACCAGCCCTCCGCCACCGCGTGCTCGATAGCGCCGTCCGACAAAGCATCCCAATCGCTGCCGATGGTCAGGTGGTTCGAAAGGCTGGCAACCCCCCAGACCCGGCGCAAGGCCCAGCGCTGGTCGGAAGCTTCCAGCACGAAGGCGGCGCCGCGGTCGGCGACCAGAAACGAGTTGTGGTAGGGCCAATCTTTGTCGTGATACCCAGAGCCGCCTTGTCCGTACTCCTCGATCAGGGCGGTCATGACTTCCACCGCCTGTGCCGCGCTCCGTCCACGCTCGAGGCCGAGGCGCACCAGATCCATGCCGATGAGGCCGTGCCCGCAGAGCGGGTCCCTGGTGAAGACGGTGTGGTTGCCGATGGCGACGCCGTGTTCGTTCAGGCCGTGCTCGAAGCCCCAACACCAGAATGGCCGCGAGCCGATGACCCGCGCCGTTTCCGGCGCCTGGGGAATCTCGATGTGAGTGCATCTCATCCGTGTGCCCGGCGGGTGTGATTGTCGGGTCACCTGCATCAGCGGCTGGCACTCCAAGGCAGGTCGGTCACTGTTCTTCGCAAACAGCACCGAGCCGTCGGCGGTGGCGCTGCTAAGAGCTACCAATGAGTCGCAGGCAAGGCGATATGATCGTGGCATGCGTTCTCGAATACCGCGCTCAGATGGCGAAGGCCAGAGGAGCCGCTTGAGCAACCCGAGAGCGCCATACGAACGCGCCGGACTTCGCTTCACGACGTGGCTGCGTTCTGGTATACATCGGATGCACAATTCCGTATGGCGCTGATGCAGGGTTTGGGTGAAGTTGTTGAGGTGGTTGCAGCCTGGTTCGCCGGTGCGGGCAGCGTCGGTGGTCGCAGTATCCCGTGTTGAACGTCGTCACACTGAACGAAATCGAAAAGGTCTTCACCGTTCTCGAGCGCCTGGGGATTTCGCGTGAGGCGGTGATCATCCCGCTGGACCCGGAGGTCCCGGGCAACGTCCGGCGCCTCCCCGATGGGAAGTTCGAAATCGTGGTCGACGCCGAGGTGCCGATTGACGAATGGCTGCCGATGCTCGAAGAGCAACTCAAAGCGATGATGTGATTGCAGGAGGAACAGAGTCATGAGGCGCGTGCGGTGCAGGTGGGTGGCGGCGGCGGTGGTGTTATCGGGTCTGGCGTTGACGGCGGGACGCGCCGATGCCCGCCGTATCGCGGGGCATCCGGCCGAAGACAGGCCGGCTACGGCGAGCGCGGAACTGTATCGCTCCGCGATCCTGATGGACGCCGCCTCAAGGACAGTGCTGTTTGAAAAAGATCCGCACCGCCAGGGACCACCCGCCTCGATGACCAAGATGATGCTCATGCTGATCGTCGCCGAGCGCGTGCGCGACGGCAGCTTGCACTGGGATGATCCCATCCCGACTTCCGCTTGGGCCAGCAAGATCGGCGGTTCACAGGTGTACCTGAAGCAAGGTGAGGTGTTTTCGCTTGCCGAGATGATGCAGGCCATCGCCATTCACTCTGCCAACGATGCGGCTGTGGCGGTAGCGGAAGCCGTGGCCGGCTCGAGCGAGGCGTTCGTCGACCTCATGAACGACCGCGCCAAGGAGCTTGGGATGCACGACACCGTGTACCACAGCGTGCATGGTCTGCCGCCGGGCAAAGGCCAACGTGCGGACATGACCAGTGCCTACGATTTGGCCACGGTAGCGAGCGAGTTGGTGAACTTTCCCGACATCATGAAATGGGCCGGCACCAAGGAAGCTCCCTTCCGCAACGGCACGATGACGCTCACGAACACCAACCGTCTAGTCCGCGAGACCAGCTGGGTGGACGGCCTCAAGACAGGCTACTATGCCGAGGCGGGTTTCAACGTCACCGCCACCGCCAAGCGGGAGGGGTTGCGGCTCATCTCCGTGATCATGGGGGCGCCGCAGAAACGCGACTGCTTCAGTCAGGCCGCGGTGCTGCTCAACCGGGGATTCGCCGAGTACAAGGCGCTCGTCGCAGTCAAGAAAGGAGACATCGTTGCCAACGACGTGGCGGTGGATGGCGGTAATCCACATTTTGTCCGCGTCATCGCCGGCGGTGATGTGGCCGTGCTCGCCAAGCGCAGTGAGAAACGGAGCTTCTCACTCGAGCTGGCGCTGCCGGCCAAAGTGAGCGCGCCCCTGAATGCCAACACCGAGGTTGGGCAAGTGGTGGTAAAGGATGGGGACGCGATCGTCGGTAAGGTGCCGGCACTGGCGGCAGACAAAATCGAGAAGCAGACGTCGCTCTGGGACCGGCTGTTCTGAGTGGCCCTCACCCCAGCCCTCTCCCAAGGGGTGAGGGAGAAGAACGCAGCGCCTCGATTTCCTCTGGTTGTTTCGGAACGGCGGCCGACATAACCTCATGCCCGTCAGGCGTGACCAGAACGTCATCTTCGATGCGCACGCCAATACCATGGTACTGCGGCTCAACATCCGTCCCGTCCGCGCCGATGTAGATGCCGGGCTCGACGGTCATCACCATGCCGGGCTCAAGCAGGCGTGAGGCCCCTTCCACTTTGTACTTGCCGGCATCGTGCACATCCATCCCCAGCCAGTGGCTGGTCCGGTGCATGTAAAACGGCTTGTACAGCTCCTTGGTGATGATCTCCTCGCGCTCGCCGCTGAGCAGTTTCAGCTCGATCAGACCATCGACCATCACTTCGAGGGCGCGCTTGTGCACGTCCTCATGGCGCGCCCCCGGGCGGATGAGTTCGATCGCCGCCAGCTGCGCGCGCAAGACGAGAGAGTAGATGGCGCGCTGCGCAGCCGTGAATTGGGCTGCCAGCGGAAAGGTGCGCGTGATGTCGGCACAGTAGCCGCTGTACTCGGCTCCCGCGTCGATCAGCAGCAATTCTCCTGGTTGGAGCTGGCGATCGTTGGCGGTGTAGTGCAACACCGTCGCGTTCGGTCCGGAGGCCACAATCGACGGGTATGCCGGGCCCGTGGCGCCCCTGCGCCGAAACGTGTAGTCGAGCAAGGCCTCGATCTCATGCTCGTACACCCCGGCGCGCGCCGCGCGTATCGCCGTGGCATGGGCTTCGCCGGAGATCGCGATCGCCGCACGCATGCAGGCCAGCTCCTCATCGCTCTTGCGCAAACGCAGCTCGTGCAGGACCTCACCGGGATCGACGACAGCGGCCGGTCCGGTCCCGCTTCGCGGGCGCGTCATCCGCCACTGCCGCATCCAACGCACCACACGGTCATTGAAGGCGCCGTCGCGACCGAAGGCATAGTACAACTGATCCCGCTCGCTGACGTATTCGCCAATTTTCTCATCGAGCTTGTCGATCGTGTACGCCGCCTCTGCGCCGAAGATCTCCAGCGCGCCTTCCACTCCGGCGCGCCGGCCCGTCCACGTTTCCCGCTCCGGATCGCGCGGCTGCACGAACAGGATGAATTCCTCTTTGGGGTGAGCGGGCAGCAGGAGACACACGGCCTCGGGCTCCTGAAATCCGGTCAGATACAGCAGATCGCTGTCCTGGCGATAGCGGTGTTCGACATCATCGGATCGCGCCGCTACTGGTGCGGCGGGGAACACCGCGGCCGCCCGCGGGTCGATCCGTTCCATGAACGCGCGCCGGCGGCGCGCATAGACCTCGGGCGAAAGGACCATATACTATCTCGTTACCCGTTTGTGAGGATTGCGGCAAAGGGGGGACGGGGCGCCCTCAGCTGTCCTGGCGGGTCGCGCGTTGCATCAACGCCCGCACCACGTCGATCGGGATCGGCAGAATAACGGTGCGATTCTTTTCGGTACCGACCTGGGACAACGCCTGCAGCATGCGCAGCTGAATCGCCATGGCGTGTGGCTCCATGATCGAGGCAGCTTCACTCAGGCGCACCGCCGCCTGGTACTCGCCCTCGGCATTGATCACCTTGGCGCGCCGGAGCCGCTCCGCCTCCGCCTGCCGGGCGATCGTGCGCTGCATGTCGGCCGGCAAATCGATCTGCTTCACCTCGACGAGCACCACCTTCACGCCCCAGGGCTCGGTGTGGGCGTCGATGATGTCTTGTAGACGCGCGTTGAACTTGTCGCGCTCGGCCAGCAGCTCGTCCAAATGCGCCTGGCCACAAACACTGCGTAGCGTCGTCTGGGCGATTTGCGAGGTGGCGTAGAGATAATTCTGCACTTCGAGCACGGCGCGGTTCGCCTCGACCACGCGGAAATACAGCACGGCGCTCACCTTCACGGACACGTTGTCGCGTGTAATCACGTCTTGTGATGGGACATTGAGCGTCAGGGTTCGCAGATCGAGCCGCGTGAACTGCTCGACCAACGGGATGACATAGATGATCCCCGGCCCGCGCGACGGCATCAGCCGTCCTAAGCGGAAGACGACGGCCCGTTCGTACTCGCGCACGATTTTGACACCGCTGACGATCAGGATGAGGACGACCAAGCCGGCGGTCAACCACGGGGCGAACATGAATTCACCTTATCAAACCTCGCCGCAGGGAGCCAGCGAACCGGTGAGCCGGCTGTAACCAACCACAAGCGGGACAAGAGGCTGCCATGCGGTGCAAGAGCCGCAATTTGCACTTGGTCGCAGTTCGACTTAGTCTGCACCCAATGTTCCAATCGCTGGCGCCACACCGGCGGCGCCTCATCAATTCTTTGGCATACACGGCTCTCGTGGCCGTGGCCGCGGGCCTTGGCTATCTGACCTTCCGTGCCACCGAGCGGCGTAACGAACCGCGGCCCACCAGCGAAGTCGCCGACATCGCCCCACCGCTCATCGACGTGAGCGCCTTCTCCGCACGCAGCGAGAAAAGCTCGGAGCTCGAACGCTTGAACCTGTCGCTGCGGCTTCGTCTGACGGCGCATGCCACTGTCGATTGCTACGTGTACATACTGGCCCGCAACGCGCATGTGGTACCGAAGCTCTGGGCGGTGTGGCCGGGACAGGCGAGCGCTGCCGTGACAGCCGGCGGTCATTTCCGGGGCGGAACTCCGCCGACCGGAGAACCCGTCCAGCTCACCTTGAGCTGGACGCGGGTCAGCGCCACGCTCCAACACCCGCCTGGCCAGCCGCCATTCGACACGGTCACCGTGTACGTGCTGAATGCGCGCGGTGAGGTACTTCTCGAACGGCCCTTTCCATTGTGAGGACGGCCACAGGAGTGCAATGTAAAGGCGCTCAACAGGCGTGCGCCGAGCCCGCTGCACCGTCCATGCTTAACAGCGTGTTGAGTTGGGAGCGGATTGACGCAGGCGACCAATTGAAGTGCTGGCAGATGGAAACGAAACTGAAGGTGTGGTTGTCGTGCTCGTCGAGGAAGTAGAGGCGCGCGGTCCGGCGCCGCAGCGGATCTGGACTGTGCAAGTCCCAGTATGCCGATTCCACCACGGCCAATAGCAACCGTTCCTCGGGCTTCAACGTGGGGCGAACATGCGCCTCGCTCGCCTCTTGCAACAGGAACTTCATTACTCTCGCATCTCCGATCTCGCGTTAGTCCCCGCTGCGGTCGCAGACCATCGAGTGCCAGGAGGGCTTGCAGCCCTCTCTACCACTCAAACCGGGCGCTACGTTAGCATGGGAATCTGCTCCCATGCAATGAAAATCTTGCATGCTGCCGACTTTTGGGCGGCGTTTTTGCCCAGCCGTCTGCGGTCTAATCGAATCCCGACTGAGCAAGAAGCCGCTCTCAACAGCTGCAGTACATGCTTAACAATCGTCCAGGATCTTCTTAGAGATAATTTGTAGATCTGGACTGAAGTCGTAGACGATGGGCACTCCGGTGGCGAGATTCAGCTCCATGACTTGTTGTCGGGTCAATTTATCGAGCTGCATGACGATGGACCGCAGGCTGTTGCCATGGGCGGAGACCAGCACGTTCTTTCCGGCGCCCAGGTCGGGTAGGATGTGGGCTTCGAAGTACGGCAGCGTACGGGCTGCGGTATCTTCCAGGCTTTCGCCTCCAGGAGGGGCCACGTCGTAGCTGCGGCGCCACAGGTGCACCTGCTTCTTTCCGAACTTCTCTGCCGTCTCGGCCTTGTTCAGCCCCTGCAGATCGCCGTAGTGGCGCTCGTTGAGCGCGCGGTCGTACGCCACCGGGATGCCTTCCTGGCCGATTACCTTGAGCATGATGTCGAGGGTCTCGGTGGCGCGTTGGAGGACCGACGTATACGCTTGGTCGAAGTGGATGTCGCGGATCTTTTGTCCGGCCCGCCGTGCTTCCTCCCTGCCTTTATCCGTCAACGGGATGTCCGTCCAGCCGGTGAAGCGGTTTTCCAGGTTCCATTGCGATTCACCGTGGCGAACCAAAACGAGCAGGGCCATCTTTAGTGGAAGCGATCCTCATTCAACCCCTGGCGTGGCCCGAATGCCCTCGCGGAGCTGTTGTTGGCGTAACTCACGTTCCTGTTGTTGGCGCAACGCACGTAGATAGGAAGCATTCGGCTCCTCACCCTCCCCGGGTGACGTGGCCTGACTGCCCTCGCGGAGCCGTTTTTCGCGCAACTCACGTTGGTAGCGAGCACCCGCCTCCTCAATCTCCTCGGGCGCGCGCTCCTCCGGTTCGTCCTCTTCCAAGCTCTCCAGGCGTTTCTCTTTCGATTCCACGCTCTGGGCGCTTGGCCGCCTCGGTTGCCTGCCGTACGCCACCATGCAGCGTTCAACCCACACTACATTAGTATCGAGATTTTTGGCGACAACGGACATCTCGACCGCGTGGCGTGGATGCGTGTAGCTCTCACGGTCTACCTGCGAGATCACCTGGTCGCAAGGCACGCGCCGCTCAGCCGCGCTACTGCTCTTGATCTCTGCCCTCGTCTTGAGGTTAGCTTCGGTGCTTCTACCCGTCCGCTGCACGGTTTCAGGCGGCTCATCCAAGTCTTCAACCGGCTGGGCCATAGCCGTGAATATGCCTGAAGTCATGACCAATATGGCGCCCGCGACGAACGCCAACCCACATCCGGTCTCGCGCACGCCAAGCACAGTAGCAGGCTCTCACTTGTAACCCAAGCGCCAACTACCGGGGGGGGGTAGTCGCTCAGAAGCAAGCAGAGCGCGGCGGTTTGGAGTCGACACCAGCCGCGTAGCCCACCGGCTCGGTCACTTTCACCAGCATGATGGTCCCTGCCAACAGATGACATACCCGGGCGCGTTGCCAATCTCATGGAGGCCCTTGGGCTGCACCTGCACCCCTGCGCCGAGTTCGCATTGACACCACAGCGCGTGCTTGCGATCATGGATTTTTTAGAGCGAGCATCTCCCCTTCGGAGACATTCATGGCAGTGATCAAGAAACACAAAGGGAACTTTCTGGAGGATTTCCGCGTCGGGCAGACGTTCCGGCACAAGGTCGGCAAGACGGTCACGGAAGGTCTCTTCAACGCCTTCACCGAGTATGACATGACGGCCAACCCGCTGCACAAGAACCGCCGTTACGCGGAACTGTACGGCTTCGCCGGCCTGGTGGTGCCGCCCGGGCTGGTGATGAACGTCGTCTTCAGTCAGAGCGTTGAGGACATTTCGGAGAACGCGCGCGCCAATCTCGAGTACATCAACATGCGCTTCGGCGCTCCGGTGTACATCGGCGACACCCTCGAGGTCGCGTCGACCGTCTTGGGCCTGAAGCCGTCCAGCCGCGAGCCTGACCGCGGCGTGGTACACGTGCAGACGACCGGCCGCAACCAGAAGCAGGAAGTCGTCCTCACATACGAACGTAAGGTTCAGGTGTGGAAACGAAATCCGAAAGCGGAGGTGCTTGACGGGGCCCTGGACACAGTCCCGCCCATCCCGTGCGAGCTACAATTGCCGGCATATGATGCCCGCCGCGGTTATGCCGAGTTGGCGCACCTGACCAGCAACGACACCTATTTCGAGAATTTTGTCCCGGGAGACATCATCGAACATTCGCGCGGCCGCGTCGTGACCACCGAGCACGTGGCGCTGACCGCCACGCTCGACAACACCTCGCAGGTCCACTGCAATCAGTACTTGATCGACTTGCAGCCGCAGAAGTATCTCGGTGGGCAACTCGTCGTTTACGGCGGCATCCCGTTCAATTTGTGTCTGGGGTTATCGTGCCCCGATGTCGCCGACAACGCGCTCGGCGACATCATCTACCCCTCGGGCCGACACACGGCGCCTGTATTCGCGGGCGATACCATATTTGCGACGACGGAGATCCGTGGCACGCGTGAGTACCCGGGCCGCCCCGACCTCGGCGTCGTCGCCGCGACCTTACGCGGCCACAAGTTCATCCGCAAGGACAGTAAGTTCGAAAAGATCGAGATCTTCTACCTGGAGCGGGAAATCGCGATCAAACGCCATCGCTACTATGGCCCTAGCTGATGCGGACGCGACTCGACGCCGCGGAATTACCGCTACCGCTTTGCCGCAGCTTTCTCGCGGAGGGCCAAACAGCAAGCCGCGCCGCCGCTCAGCCCTAAGTCTGATCCAGCCTGCCGCGACGCGCCGCCTGGTAGTGATTAGCGCAGTAGCCGCGTGCGACGTGCGGCCGTTTACAGCCGGGGATGGCGCACAGCTTCGGGCCAGCCTTCGGACGAACTCCCTTGAGCGCGGTGGACGCGGCATCGAGCCCTTCGTTCAGCAATGCGATGACCACCTCGGTCTTGGATGCGCCTAAGTCATTGGCGACCTTCTGGATCGCATCACTAACGTAAGCCGGGATCTTGACGTTCATTAATCTGCTACTGGTGTACTCTCGTTTCTTGAGATCACTCAGCCTCAACTCGCCTCGCATACTATCCCTCCTTTCGAGTGCACGATCGGAATACCGTCTGCTATCCGAGACACTCTTAGCAACCCGGTCTTATTTAGCTGATTTCCAAGCCAGTTGGAAGCAGAACGCACGACAGAAAGATTTCCGCCATACCCGACGAGTTGCTACCCTGCCCATCACTTCGTAGCGCCGGCTTCCAGCCGGCACGAGGGGCGGAAACGGGGGAGGCGAGACGGGAGCGGGCGCTCAAATTCAGAGGAAACGCGCGCGGAGGCGGCTGCTCGCGAACGGAAGTTACACTTCCCGCCCCTCCCATATGGCGGACCGCGGGGGCAGGTGCAGCCCACCAAAATCTCGCTTCTCTACACTCTCAGCAAGGCGGGTACCAAAGCGTGTGCGCCGAACGTAGGCGCCCCCATTGGCGAAAGCTGTTACGCTGACGGAACAGCGGTCATCGAAAAAGGACGGCATCTCGGTTGTAGCGCCTTGATGGCGGGTTGAGGGCAGCCTCCAAGACCATGCCGTCACGCTGCAAACAAAAACGGGTGCATCGCCCGCAGCTCAGCGACGCTGTGGATATCGGAGTTGAAGTTCGGAACCTCGATCACGCTGACCCCTTTCGGCAGCAGCCGGCGAAAAGCCTCCATGCGTAAGCCATCACCCCGCCCGACCATCTCGTAGCGGCTGAAGTTGTCTGCCAACTTCGCCGCCGCAACCTCGTCCCCCAGTAGGCGCACCAGCAAGCAAATGACCTCATCAGCTGCAACCGCCTGCCGCCCCACCGACATTTCCCGATGCACGCGGTTGAAGACCACTGCCCGCAGCGGCATCTCCAGCTCACGCACCTTGCGGCAGAAATACTCCGCCTCCGTCAAGACCTGTTCCTCCGGCGTAGCTACAAGCACAAAACAGCTTTCACGCGAGCGCAGCAGCTCGTAGACCCGGTGCACCCGAGGCTCGAAAGCGTCGAACAAGCCGCTCATTGATGTGAAGAAATCCGAGACCTCGACCAGGGCCGAGATCCCGGTGGCCTCCTCCAATCTGCGGAAGAGAAAGCTGACGGTGCGGTTCATGAAACGCAAGGTGGCCCAGCCCGCAGAGAAGTATGGGCGGATGAACCACTTCACCACGCCGCGGTCGAGGAAATCGGCGATGCGCTGCGGCGCTTCGAGGAAGTCGAGGGCATGGCGCGTTGGCGGCGTGTCAACCACAATCAAGTCGTAGGCGCCGCTGGCGTGCAACTCGCACAGCTGCTCAATGGCCATGTACTCGTATGAGCCGGCGAAGCTCTGGGACAAGTGCTGGTAGAAGTGATTACTCAGAATCCGAGCACGGATTTCCGCCGAGGGTGCGTGGCGCTCCACCAATTCATCCCAGGCGCCTTTCTGGTCGAGCATCAAGGCGCTGAGCATTCCGGGTTGCAGCCCCGCCGCCTTCACAGCGGATACGCTGCTGCCGACGTCGGTCATGCCGAGGGCGTTGGCCAGGCGTTTGGCGGGATCGATCGTCAAAACGATCGTGCGCCGGCCCGTCAAGGCTCCGCGCAGCGCCAGTGACGCCGCCGTGGTGGTCTTCCCCACCCCTCCGCTGCCGGCGCAGATGACGACGCGGTGCCGCCGCAACAGCCCGTCAAGTCCGCCCATGCATGGTTTCCCGGCGTGACGCTGCCACGCTCTCGGCGGCGATGTCGGCGGCGATGCCATGTACCTCCCGCAAGCCGAACTCCTCCGCGAACACCAGCGGGATCTCGATCCGCGGCATTGCGACCTCTGCCGCCAGCCGCTCCACATAGCGCAGATTGATTTCGGTCCAGCCGAGATCTTCGCGCCCGCGGTTCAACACCTCGGTGGCGACGGCGCGCCCGCGTGCGTCGTGCACCCTAGCCAGTCGCCGCTCGAGCATGTCCAACTTCCTCGCCTCTAGGGTGGCGTGATGCATGCGATTGACAAACAACACCCCCAGCGGCATGTGCAATTCGCCGCGAATCTGTTGGTACATTGCGACGGTCTCGTTGACTGGCATCTCCTCGGCCGTGGTGACCAGGTTGACCGCGGTCATGTCCGGATCGACGAGCAAATCGACGATGCGCTTGCTTTCGCGGCCCACCAGCCCACTGCCGAAGGCCTGCTGTGCTGCGTACGGCATGCGCAGATACTGCAGGCTGTGCCCGGTAGCCGGCGCGTCGACGATCACCAGGTCCCAGAGGCGATTGCCCGAGGCTTCGTCTACGCGCTCCGCCTCGTGCCAAATCTTTCCCATGGTCAGCAGCTCCTTCAACCCCGGAGCTGCAGCAACAAAGTAGCGGTAGATCCGGCTGGCAAAGACGGCCTGTAATACGCGCTTCACCGGCAAGATGATCTGCAAGTACTCCGCAAGTGCGGCAGTGCCTTCGATGGACATCACCGACAACGACGGCCCTGCTGATCGGGGCAATCCGACAGCGGCCGGCTCCACTCCGAGCAAATACGCGGCGCGGCCGGCGCCGTCCACCTCGGTCAGCAGCACGCGCTTGCCCAGCTGTGTCGCGATCATCGCCAGCGCACAGGCTACGGTGGTCTTGCCCACCCCGCCCTTGCCGGCAACGAAGAGCACACGGCGTTGAAACAACTTTTCAAGGGCGGGGTTCACGGTGCGTATTCATTCCTCCACTTGAGAGAGCGAACGGATGTGAAGGGCGCTGGACTCGAACCTAGTGTACTGTGTCAGACAGATAATCTCTTATTTGGCGCGGCAACGATTCTCCGTTCCGACACTCCAATTGCGGCGCACTACACTAGTCCTCGTGGCGCCGCAGCGCCACACAGGCGTTCGTACCGCCGAAGCCGAAGGAATTCGACAGCGCCACGCGCACCCGCATGGTGCGTGCGCAATTGGGAACGTAGTCGAGATCGCATTCAGGGTCCGGATGCTCATAGTTGATCGTCGGCGGGGCGACGCCATGATACACGGTCAACGCGGTGTACGCCGCCTCGATCGCCCCGGCGGCACCGAGCAGGTGGCCGGTCATGGATTTCGTCGAGCTCACGGCCAGCCGCATAGCGTGCTCTCCGAACACTTTCTTGATTGCCTGCGTCTCATTGACATCGTTGTACGGTGTCGAGGTCCCGTGCGCGTTGATGTAGTCGACCTCTTGCGGTCGCAGGCCGCCATCCTCCAGCGCCAGCGACATGCAGCGCGCGGCGCCCGCTCCTTCCGGGGCTGGGGTGGTTATGTGATACCCATCGGCGTTGGCGCCGTAGCCAATGACCTCGGCATAGACGCGTGCGCCCCGCCCGAGTGCGGCTTCGCGCTCTTCCAGCACCAGCATGCCCGCACCTTCCGACATGACGAAACCGTCGCGCTCGCGATCGAACGGGCGGCACGCCCGTTCCGGTTCCTCGTTGCGGGTCGACAGCGCGCGCATGGCGGCAAAGCCGGCAATGCTCAGGGGTGTCACCGCAGCCTCGGCACCGCCCGTCAGCATGGCGTCCTGGAACCCGAACCGGATCAGGCGGCAGGCCTCGCCGATCGCGTGTCCGCCGGAAGCGCAGGCACTGGTCACCACATAGTTCACGCCTTTGGCCCCAAAGCGAATGGCGATGTGACCCGGTGCCATGTTGGCGATGAGACGCGGCAGCATGAACGGCGACAGCTTGCGCACACCGCCTTGGAGAAAGAGTTGGTGCCCCTCTTCGAGGCTGGCGATCCCTCCCATGCCGACGCCCACGAGAACGCCAACGCGTTCCGCGATGCTCTCGTCAATCTTCAGCCGAGCATCGTCGAGCGCCATTTGTGTCGCCGCCATGGCGTACAGTGTGAATGCGTCCATCTTCTTGATGTCGCGCTTCTCGATGTACAGGGCCGGATCGAAGTTCCGTACCTCCCCGGCGATGCGGACCGGCAACTGCGTGGCGTCGAACCGGCTGATGGCGCCGATGCCGGAGCGGCCGGCGAGCAGTTTTTCCCAGTTGGCGACGAGGTCGTTGCCCAGCGGCGTCACCAGGCCCATGCCGGTAATAACCACTCGTCTGTTCGCATCGCGCATCGGCTTCTGCTCTTACGTGAGCGGCACGCAAGGTTCAAGGCGTACCCTGCACCGGCCAACTACCGCCGTTCACAGTCACACCCAGGTATCCTTGCAGGTCTCCCCGCCCCCTGGGAGAGAGCCTGCCCTGAGCCTGTCGAAGGGGTCAGGGCGAGGGCATGAAATGATCGCTGGTCGTCGCCGTAATTCGGAAATTCAGCACTCAGTCACCGACGTCGGCGCAACCACAGCAGCGCAGCGGCTGGGAACACCAGGAGCCACCCTCCATAGCTCTGGCCTATCGCCGCGATCTGACATGCAATGCCACCACCCGAACCCGGCGTGGGGGTAGGGGCGACGACCTCAACATAGCCACCCGTGCACTGTGGGTTCAGCGAATTGCCCGCGCTATCAAGCACGCTCACCGCAGAACAGCTCAGCGCATATTCACCAATGGCGGCATTGCTGGCAATGTTCACGTCGCAGGTGTACAGCACAGAGCCGTTGGGGATCGTTCCGCCGAACCCCGCGATGATGCATTCGGTCTGCTGGCAGTTGCCGTTAACGCCAGCCGTGCACCCTGTCGGCTGCAGGGCACATTGGCTGATCGCAAAGGACGGGTTCGTGGTGCACTGGACGACAGGCGTCTCCGACTCAAAACCGATCGTGGTCTCGGTTGCCGCCACCTGCTCGCCCGCTGTTGTGGTGAGGGTTACGTAGAAGATATTCAGCGTACTCCCGGGGGAGGCGCTAACTGATCCCACATTCACCGACACCGCCGCCCGTGCACTCGGTGCAGACCCGAGCAGCCCGAGTAGCACCGCCAGACTGAGCCGCACGACTAGCGTTTCGCGAATTCGCATTTTACGATCTCCTTGCTTTTCCCGATTTCCAGGGAGCTTAGCTGCGATGCCGACCTCACTGTCGAGTCTTACGTGACCCGTAACGCAGAATCAAGGCACGGGTCACGGCGCCGGCACTTCCCTACCCTATGAACCCCGAGCGCCCCAGCGGCACACACAACAAGTACTCCCTGGATGCAGTCTCCATTTCTCTCGTGTCACTCTACTTACGTGATTCAGTCGTGTTCTTGTACGTCATCACCGGACAAAAACCTCGTTAGGCTCTCCGACGTGCTGGTGAACTATTGCGGTTGCACTGCTGAGGTACAGCTCGATCCCGTGCCTGTCCGCACGTAGTTGGTCACACCCAGCTGGCCGACGTCGAAGCACTGTCTCACATCGAAGATGTCCAGCGTCCCGTCGCCGCCGCAGGCCGGTGGCGCGTCCACCGTTGAAGAATCCATCGCGGAGAAGCGAGCGGTGCCCGCCGCAGGAGCGTCGATACTCAGCTGTGCAGCGTTGAAGATGGCCTTGTAGTCGAAAATGTCGATCGACCCGTCCCCGAAATCGCCAACATCGTCCCCTGTCTCTTGAGACGTAGCCCGATTCACATCACAGACGGTGTAGCTCTGAGAGGTGGGGGGGACGACCTCGACCCAGCCATCCGTACATTGTGGGTTCAGCGAATTGCCCGCGCTATCAAACACGCCCACCGCGGAACAGTGCAGCGCATATTCACCACCGGCGGCATTGGCGGCAATGTGCACGCTACAAGCGTACAGCTGGGAACCGCTGGGGATCGTTCCGCCGAACGGTGCGACGATGCATTTGGTCTGCTGGCAGTCGACCCCAGGCGTGCACCCTGTCGGCTGCAGGGCACATTCGCTGATCGCAAAGGACGGGTTCGTGCTGCACTGAACGATAGGCGTCGCCGATTCAAAGACGATCGTGGTATCCGTTGCCGCCACCTGCTCGCCCGCTGTTGTGGTGACGGTTACGAAGAACGTCACCGTACTCCCGGGGGAGCCGGTAGCTGATCCCACGTTCACCGATACCGCCGCCCATACACTCGGTGCAAAGCCGAACAGCCCGAAGAGCACCAGCGCACTGACCCGCACACTTCGCGTTTCGCAAATTCGCATTCCACGATATCCTTGCCTTCGCGGGTCCTTAGGGCTTGGCCGGCCACGTTGATTGTGGCCGTCCTCTTACGCGAGCAGTAGCACCCAAGTGGGGTACTGCCACCACGAATGAACACGGTCGAGCTTCGTGCTCATTTGACCGCTATCGTTCCAGGCTGCCCCGTCAGAGTAATCCTATTGCCGGAGGAATCTCCGGCGCTGATTCTCTCAATTTGCACCCGGTACGCGCCGGCCGCTCCCGCGGGAACCGGAACCATCAGGGTTCCCGCCAGAGCCATACCAGTCAGCGCCGGGTTGATGCTAGCCCCGGCGTAACCGATCGCAAGCTTTGCCTGCGCCTGAACGGCCGTCTGGAGATCGGGGGCCGAAACCCCCGTGGCTGCCTGATAAGTGAGCTTCTCCGTAATGGCGGGCGCGCCACCCTGCGGCACCACCTTAAAGGTCGCCGCAAAAAACGCCACATTATTGCTGCCCGTGCTGATCGTAATCGGCACCGCTGCGCCTTGCCCCGCGCTGGCTTTGACATCCCCTGCGCTCAGCGTGTTCTGCGCCAGGGCCAAGCCTGTCGATACCATCAGGCCTAAGCCTGCCAGCACCCCATATAGCAAGTACTTCCTGAATCCGGTCCGCATCCTGCGCGTGTTCATCAACCCTCCTCGTGTGTCGCTCTCTTACGGCTCGCTCGTGTTCTTGCCCATCGTGAGCCGACAAGAATTTCCTCAGAGGTTACACCACTGGCAGCACCAGTCGATCCCGTCAGTTCTTATCCTGCATGGCTCCGTGCTCGGCTACGCGATGGTTGCGGCCGCAAAAAAAGGGGGCCGCAAAGCGACCCCCTCTCTTGGCTTATACGAGTTCCAAGGCTAACGACGCCTACGTCTCATCACCAGCAAACCGACGGCTGGAATGAGCAGTACCCACGCATAACCGTGACCGTTCGCGCTGATCTGGCAGCTGTCATTGTCCTCACAAGTCGGACAAGGGCTGGGCGTGAACAGGGTCACCGTCGCACCGGCAAGGTGCGCTGCGGCCGTCGTGCCGTTCACACCGCGCGTCACGCCAGTCAGCTGGTTGCCGCTCTTACCGGTGTAGGAGATCTGCTCGTAATCGATCACGATGGTTCCGCTACTCGGGAATGAACTAGCATCAACGAGCGTAATCGTGGTGCTGGTAGCGGTGATGCTCGTGGCCAGCGTGCTTTCCGGTGCCACGGTCGGAGTCGCGGTACCCGCCGACGGTGTGCCCTTGGTGGCAGTCGCAGTGGCCGCCTTGGTGGCAGTAGCCGTCGCCGTCGGCGCCGTAGTAGCGGTCGCCGTCGGCACCGTAGTAGCGGTCGCCGTCGGCACCGTAGTAGCGGTCGCCGTCGGCGGTACTGGGGTCGGGGTATTCACCACCGTGGTTGGAGTGGTGGGCACTGCCGTCGGACCAGCGAGTGCGATCGCGCCATTCACCGCTGTCAGGGTGACCCTGTTACCGGCGAGATCGCCGGCGCTGAGTTTGGACAGTTGAACAGCGTAGCTGCCCGTCGATCCAGCAGGTACCGGCACGTTGAGGGTGCCAACCTGAAGTACGCCACTCAGCGTAGTAGCCAGGCCGACGTAGCCAATGGCAAGCTCCCCCGAAGCTGGGACGGCCGTGCTGAGATCGGGCTTCGGTATGTCATCGGCCGGAGTATACGTGAGCGCAGTCGTGATGGCAGTCGCACCTCCCTGCGCCACCACCGTAAAGGTAACCGCAAAGAAGTCCACGTCGTCACTGCCGGTGTTGAGTGTGATCGGCACCCCTACCGCTTGCCCAGCGGTGCCGCTGACACTGCCTGCACTCAGCGTGTCGGGACCGGGCGTCGGTGCCGTCGTCGGCGTTGCCGTTGGCTCACCACCGAGTGTGATCGCGCCATTCGCCCCCGTCAGGGTGACCCTGTTACCGGCGAGATCACCGGCGCTGATTTTGGACAGCTGCACAACGTAGCTGCCCGTCGCTCCGGCAGGCACCGGCACGTTGAGGGTGCCAACCTGAAGTACACCACTCAGCGTAGTAGCCAGGCCGACGTAGCCAATGGCGAGCTCCCCCGAAGCTGGGACGGCCGTGCTGAGATCGGGCTTCGGGATGTCATCGGCCGGAGTATAGGTGAGCGCAGTCGTGATGGCAGTCGCACCTCCCTGCGCCACCACCGTAAAGGTAACCGCAAAGAAGTCCACGTCATCACTGCCGGTGTTGAGCGTGATCGGCACCCCTACCGTTTGCCCAGCGGTGCCGCTGACGCTGCCTGCACCGAGCGTGCCCTGCGCCACGGCCAGGCTGGTCCAGGCCATTAATCCCAAGCCTGCCAGCACCGCATACAGTGAATACTTTCCGACGAATCCGGTTCGCATCCTACGCATGTTCATCGCCGCTCCTCTCGTGTCGCTCTTCGCTGATGAGCTATTGTGGCGCCACTGCTGAGGTACAACTCCCCGGACATGGACCTGCACCCGGGCATTCACCGGTTCGTACGTAGTTGGTAGCGCCCAGCTGGCCGACGTTGAAGCACTGTCTCACGTCGAAGATGTCCAGCGTCCCGTCGCCGCCGCAGGCCGGTGGCGCGTCCGCCGTTGAAGAATCCATCGCGGAGAAGCGAGCCGTGCCCGCCGCAGGAGCGTCGATACTCAGCTGTGCGGCGTTGAAGATGGCCTTGTAGTCGAAAATGTCGATAGACCCGTCGCCGAAGTCGCCCACATTGTCTCCGGTCTCGCCCGCGGTGGCCCGATTGACGTCGCAGACGGTGTAGCTCGGAGAGACTGGGGAGGTTACCGTGATCTTACCGTTGCTTCCGCTCACGTCGGATATCAAAGCCTGGTTGATATCGCCCGCGCTTTCATTGCCGATCGTCAGCGCGGGAGTGGAGCCGACGGTCGCAGTCGATGAGATGTCGACGGTGCAGGTGTAAAGCGTCGAGCCGTCTGGGATCGCGTTGAGGTTGTCCACAGCCAGGATGATGGCACGGATGCCAGTGCAGTTCGTCCCGGGAGTGCACGCGCCTGTGCACGTGCCAGTGCCGCAATCGCTGTCCTTCGCGCAAACGGTGCCGGGACTGCTGCCACCCACGCAGAGATGCGGCAGGAAGCTGAAGAAGCCTTGCTTGCCAGTCGCCTGTGCCGTGCACTCAGGCGTCCCGGTTTGGGTCAGACACGGCTCGTGAGAGCAGGCCCCGCCGGAGCAATCGGTGTCCGCCGTGCAAGTTTTGCCGGCATCGCTACCACCCACACAAATATTGAACGGGGTCGGGAGCACCGGGCAATTGGCGTCGGTCGTGCACGTATCCGAGGTTGTGATGGCACAGTTGCTACCCGAGGCAACGGCGACGGGTATGTTGGGGTCGAAAGTGATGTCGTTCTGCGTCGCAGCCACCTGATCCCCGTTAGCGGCCAGGGTCACGGAAAACGTCGCCGTTCCACCCGGACTGCCGCTCCCTGTTGTGCTGACGTTGATCGCAGGCTGCGCCACCGCAGCGCCCGCGAAAAACCCGCCAGCGATGAAGAGCACACCTAGCATCGGTAACTCTGACCGCCGAGTCCTCTTGCCCATAACGCTACCTCCCTCCAAGGGTTTGTACGAATCGAGCTACGACCCGCAACTCAACCTGTCATGCCAAACGCGTCGATTCTCTATCCCAATCAGCCGAAGGTGTCTAGATCACGCCGGAAAAATTTTTTCAAGGGCTGCGGCGGCGGTTTTTTTGGCGCTACAAGAACGCCCTGTCATCACTACGGACAGCCGTTCAGCGCGTTGTTGACCGCCGCCAGAATCTCGTCGACTGTGATCTGACCATCGCCGTTGCTGTCGCCCGCCGGACAGGACGCCACGCTGCCATTGCCGAGCGCAATGGCCACCATCTTCAGGATGTCATCCACGGTCACCTGGCCCGAGTAGTCACAGTTGCCATTGCAGCCACCGGAGACCAGCACACTGCCATCTTGGATGACCACTTGGCTGGTGTCGCTCGAATCGCCGCACGGTAGTGGGCACTGACCTGCTGGTGGCGGGCACGCAGATGGTGGGGTCAGGTAGCTGCAGGTCTGATCGACAGCGTTGACGTCGCCCACCGACAGCAGCGCCGTGAACGGGGGCCGCGTGCTCGGGCTGTCGGTCACCTGATTGAGAACATGCAACGGGATGTTTCCGCCTACGGTCTGACCCAACTGCAGCCCAATCGTGAATAGCTGTCCGCTCGGCAGCGCCGGGATGACAATCGGCGATGAGCCCGGCGTCGGCAGTGGATTCGGGCCATAGATGACAACGTTGATGAAATTGTCGGGAACCGTGCTGTCCGTGGGACAGAGGCAGTGCGTCCGCGAGGACGAACAGTAGGCATTCTCGATCACCAGCTTGTAGCCCGAGAGCAAGTCCCCCGGCTGCGCGGCGTTGGGCAGATCGCTGTCCGCTGTGCTCTGCGTACAGTCGGCCAGCGTGAGCGGCGGGACCACCCCACTCGGCATGGTCACTGTGAACGCAATCGCTGCGATCTGACCGATGCCGCTGCCCGGACCTTGTGAGAAAGTGAACGGGAGGGTGACTTTGGCGCTGGGGGACACACCGGTCTGGCTACCGATGCTGACGTTCGCACAGGCGCTCGAATCCGGACACGGTTGAATGGCTTCCGCCAGCGGCCCTGCCAGCAACCCCAGCAGCACCGTAATGCATAGCACAGCTTGCCTTCTCATCTGGAGGTCTCCTGACCGCGTCGGCGTGCGCCGACACTCGAATTCAATGCTTCTCCCCTTCAGCCTGTCGACGGTATGAACGTGACGGCGGCACCCGCGGCGTGCGCCGCCGCAACCGTACCGTTCACGCCCCGGATCGCGCCGGTCAGCGTGTTGCCCTGCTTACCTGTGTACTGGATGAGCTCCGCGTCGATAATGATCGTGCCGCTCGCCGGCAACTGCCCCGCCTCCGTGAGCGCGATCGAGGTGTCGGTTGCGCTGATGTCGGCCGCGAGGGCAACTTCACTCGCATTCAACAGCAGCGATACGATGCCCTGGTCCGTGAAGTCCGCCACCGCAAGATCGGGTGTGCCGTCTCCATTGAAATCGCTGGCCGTGATGCCCACGGGATCCGAATTCTCCGGGAGCGCAAAATCCACCGGCGCGGCGAAATTCCCGTTGCCCTGTCCGACAAACACGGAGACCTTATCCAGGAAACTTGCCGAACTTGCAATATCTGGAATGCCGTCGCCGTCGAGGTCGCCGCTGGCAATCGCAATCGGACCCCAGCCGCCTGTGAAAACAGAAGGCTGCAGGATGAGTGAGACGTTCCGCGAGGCAGCACCCAACGCAGCAACCACGCTGGTGAGAATGCTCGCCAAAATTGCGTCTCCTCGCATCAGGCTCTCCAAGCAGCTGAGCTATAATTCGGCCAGCGAGCTGCCCTCCCAACGCGGTGCCTGGGCACCGTATTCAGCGTGGCGGGCCAGGCATTGCGGCTTCCGTGTTGAGATGTCCTCGCTGCGCGATTGCGCCATCCTTGTCCTGCGGTTATGGATTGTCAAGCGAGTTTGGTTGGAACTGCCGCTCCTCGCAAGCGATCTCTCAAGAGGGGAATCTATGCGCGACCAGAAACAACGCGAAGCGGACAGGCTGGCCGAGGAACGGTTGGAACTCATGCCGCGCGGCGTGCGCGACAAACTGGATCGCTGCGGGTTCAAGCTCCACCTTGCCGAGTGGCAGGCGCTCAGCACGGCCGAACGGGAGCGCTTGCGCGACCTGCCATGCGCCAGCAGCGAGGAGATAGCGCGTTATGCCGGCGAGGTCGACCAGATGGTCCGACGCATCACCGGGAATGCGCCCGAGAAGCTGAAAGCGGAAAGGTGAAAGGTTAAAACCAGACTCTTTTCCGGCTTTCAGCTTTTCCCTTTCACTCTTTCTCTTTCAGCTTTCATCTTTCACCTGCCTTTACGATCCGCGGCAATGCTTCGAGAATTCCAACCAGAAAGGCCACGCTGATGACGAGGTCGACGAGGCTGATCGCCGCCCACCGCGCCGGCAACAAGACCAGCAACCCGTATAGATCATTTACGAGCTTCAGCGCCAAAAGAGTGATCGCGCCATAGACCGCAGCGCGATTTGCTGCCGGGTCGTGTGCGCCGTGCCAGAAGACGTAGGCCAAAGCCAGATTCGCAACTGCCAGACCGTTGGCAAGTGCACGTACCTGGGGCGAGAGCTGCTCCGACTCGATCGTGTACCATTGGAGGGCCAGTAGGACGACCGCCCACGCCAACACCAGCAACGCCGTCAAGCGCAACAGCATGCTCACCGCACGCCTCCCCTGTTCCAGACCACGTGTCGCGCGCTGTGATGGTCCGAGCACCGGTGCCGCATCCGTCCTCCTTCTAGGCGATTGGGATAGAGGAGCAACCGCGAATTTGCAAGCCTCAAAGCGCCCCGACGTGGATGAATATTAGCGGACTAGCTCACGTCTTTTGCGCAGGGTGTGAAACTGATAGAGTTCGCCGCACGGAGCCGACGAGACATGCTTTCTGCGCAATCGACTGAGGGCCGGCGATGAAACCATCCGGGCCTCAAATTGCTGTCGCCTTGGCTGCTGCTGCGGTTGTGGCGGGCCTCGTCTACGTCACCCGGCCCGCGCCGCCCGCCGACCAAGCGCCCGGAAGCCACCGGCCCCTCAAGGTGAGCGAGCGCGTGCGTGCACGCTTGGACCAACTACGTGCCGAGTACCCCAAGTTCAGTGGACGGCCCAGCGCGCTTCAAGCCGGCGCGGCGACGCCGCGCGCGGGCCGTGTGGGACACGACCCGGAACCGGAAACGTCAGTCGAAACGACCGATTCAGGCGCGGCTGCAAACGAATCGCCACCCCTCGGCGTGGACACCGACGACATCGCAGCCATGAGTCAGATCGCCCTCGGAGATAAGGACCCGGATCGCCGGTCGACGGCAGTGACCTTGCTCGGCGGGTCGGAAAACCCCGAAGCGATTCCGGTGCTGGCACAGGCCCTGTCTGACACCGATGAAGACGTGCGCATGGCGGCCCTACAGGCGCTTTCCGATTTCACCGATGAACCGCCAGTGGACGCCGTTGAAACCGCCCTCAACGATCCCGCTCCCGACATCCGTTTCGAGGCGCTGACCATTCTTACCGACATCGGCGGTGAACGCGCGCGCAATGCGGTGGAAAGGGCCTTGAATGATCCTGACGAGGATGTGCGCGACTTGGCCGAAGGGATAATGGATCTCGAAAGTACTTACGGGGATCAAACGGCGCCGGTCCAAGCCCAACCGAGCGGCGAGTCGGGCACCGAATAGGCGCCGCGTCCCGCGGGGCTGCGCATCGTCGGCGCCGCCCCGTAGGGAAATGTCTTATCCGTACGCTCGAAATTCCTGATTCGAAAAGTCCCGCTTCACGAAGTCGCGGGTGCTATAAATTAACCCGTGCCACTGACACAGCCACTTTTTGCTCTCTCTTCGTTGCTGTTCCCGTCACTTTCAACGCGGCGTCGGCGGCCGCGGGCAATCTTGCACGATAGCGACGAGCACTACCGCTTGCTGGTCGAGGGGTCGGCCGATTATGCCATGTTCCTCCTTGATTCAAGCGGGCGAATTGCGAGCTGGAACGCGGGCGCCGAGCGGCTGCTGGGCTACCGTGAGACGGAAGCCATCGGGTTGCATCTCTCTAGCTTTTTCACGCCGGAGGAGGTCGCTGCCGGCCGCCCCGATGAGGAGCTGGCGCTGGCGAACGGCGCCGCGCCGGCGGCATCGGAGGGCTGGCGCATACGTAAGGACGGCACCCGTTTTTACGCGCAGGGGTTCCTGCGCGCCGTCCGCGATGGGGCCAGGTTGCGGGCGTACGCCAAGATCATGCACGACGTCACCGGGCGCTACCGCGCCGAGCAGCGACTGACAGTGCAGTACACCGTCAGTCGAGTGTTGGCGGAGTCGGCGAACACCGAACAAGCCGTGCCGGCAGTGGTGGAAACTATCTGCAGCATGCTCGGCTGGGACTACGGGGCGGCTTGGGAGGCCGATGAGAAAACTCAGGCGCTGCGCTGCTTGGCACTCTGGCATTCACCGGATGTCAGCTTCGCGCAATTCACCGCGATATCCCGTAGTCTCGTCCTGGAACGCGGTGTCGGACTGCCCGGGCGCGTGTGGCTCAGTGGCGATCCGGTGTGGGTTGCCGACATCGCCCAGGATGTCACCCTTCCTCGCGCTGCTGCAGCCACCACCGAGGGACTGCGCACCGCTGTCGCCTTCCCGCTGCGGCTGGAAAACGAGACCCTCGGCGTCTTCGAGTTTTGGAGCCGCAAAGTTCAGGAACCCGATCGCGACCTCCTGACCTTGATGAGCGCGGTCGGAAACCAAGTGAGCCAGTTCATCGAGCGCAAGCGGGCGGAAGCGGCGTTGCAGGAGAGTGCCGCGCGCACCCGTGCCATCGTCGATACTGCGGTGGACGGCATCATCACGATTGATGAGCACAGCGTGATCGACTCCGCCAATCCCGCCGCCGAGCGCATCTTTGGTTACTCCCGCAACGAGATGATCGGCCACAATGTGAGCATGTTGATGCCCTTGCTGCACCGCGAACGGCATGATGGGTACGTCGCCAATTATCTGCGCACCGGCGAGCGCAAAGTCCTCGGCGCCGGCCGCGAAGTCGTCGGCCAACGTAAGGATGGCACGACCTTCCCAATGGACCTGTCGCTCAGCGAAGTCGTCCTCAATCACCGGCGTCTTTTCACGGGCATCGTGCGCGACGTCAGCGAACGCAAACAAGCCGACAACCAACGGGCGGCCGCCCTGCAGCGCGAGCGCCAAGCGCGAGCCGAAGCTGAGAAGGCGAACCGCGCCAAGGAAGAGTTCCTCGCCGTGATCTCGCACGAACTGCGCACCCCACTGACGCCGATCCTGACCTGGTCTCGCTTGCTGCGCTCCGGCAAACTCGACCACGCCGCCACAGAGCGCGCCCTCGAGGCGATTGAGCGCGCCGCCCGTTCACAGGCTCAGCTCATCGACGATCTGCTCGATGTCTCACGCATCACCTCGGGGAAGTTGCGCTTGGACGTGCGTCCGATCGAGCTCCAGCCCGTCGTGGAGGCAGCCATCGGATCGGTGCGCCCGGGTGCCGAGGCCAAGGGCATGCGGCTTGAGATCGTCCTCGATCGCGACGCCGGTGTCGTCTCCGGTGATCCTGAGCGCCTGCAGCAGGTGGTTTGGAATCTCCTGTCGAACGCCATCAAGTTCACGCCGCGCAGCGGCCGGATACAGGTACGCTTGCAACGCGTCAACTCACACGTCGAAATCGCGGTCAGCGACACCGGTCAGGGCGTCAAACCGGAATTCCTGCCGCACGTCTTCGAGCGTTTTCGCCAGGCGGACAGCTCGAGCACCCGTGCCCACGGCGGACTGGGGCTGGGCTTGGCGATCGTGCGCCATCTGGTCGAGCTTCACGGCGGGCGTGTACGCGTCCAAAGCCCTGGCGAGGGCCGAGGTGCCACCTTCGTCGTCGAGTTGCCGCTGGCGACCCTGCATCAGCCGCTGACGCCGGACCGCATCCATCCGCGGGACGGCGAAGGCGTGCCGTTCGACGGAAAACCCAACCTTGGCGGTGTGAGAATCCTGGTTGTCGACGATGAACCCGACACTCTGGACACCCTCCGCGCCGTGCTTGAACAGGCGGGTGCCGAGGTGCGCAGCGCCGAATCGGCACACGAGGCCCTGGTGACGCTGGATCAATGGCATGCCAACGTCCTGCTGTGTGATATCAGCATGCCGCAGGAAGACGGCTACTCGCTAATCCGCAAGGTTCGGGCTCTCCCTCCTGAGCGCGGCGGCTACGTCGCGGCGGTGGCCTTGACGGCATATGCTCGTCTGGAGGACCGCCTCAAAGTGTTGTCCTCAGGTTTTCAGATGCACGTCCCCAAACCCGTCGAGCCGGCGGAGTTGGTAGCCATCCTGGCAACGATGAAGGAGTGGGCCGGGACCAGCAGTGAAGCTGTAGAGCGTGGAGTGTAAAGCGTAGTGCGTACGTTTTTACTGTACTCCTCACTTTTCACTCTCCACGCTTCACGCTCCACGGCTACGCTCCACGCTCCCACCCACTCACGGCAGTGCGGCAGAGAGGATGCTGTCCGACGCCACCGCCGCCGGGCTGAGAAGAGGAACGATTCCGATCAGTTCGCCGCGCTCCTCGACGACGATTTCACCAATGGGCTGCAACCGCTTCAACGGCGCCGCCAGGGTCGCCGGCAGCTGGTAGCGCAGCTGCAGGTCCGGCTCATCGTCGCATCGCCGCAGCAGCGTTAGGGCCTTGCCGGCCACAGGTGTAAGTTGTGCGATGGTGCCGTTGAGGACGTGAACCGGCAAATTCACCGCGTCCCCTTTTCGCACAACATCGATGCGCCGATAGTGTGCGAAGCCCCATTCGAGCAGCTCAGCGGCGCTGCTGTAGCGCGTGCCCGCGTCTGACGCATCAAGGACGATCGCGACCAGACGCAAGTTGTCGCGGCGCGCCGTAGCGACGATGCTGTAACTGCCGCCGCGTGCGGCCACACGGGCCGACGAAACCTGCAGCCCGTCGGCACCGGCAAACGCCCCGAGAAGCTGATTGGTGTTGCGTAGCAGGACCGCCCCTTGATCGAACGGCACACCGCTCAGCGACGCCCATTCCAACACCACTTGCTGTCGCAAGAGGGCCTGCGCCAGCCCCGCCAAGTCGCGCGCCGTCGTCGTCTCCGCCTCTGGGATCGTTGCCGCCTTGATTCCACCGATGCTGGTATAGTGCGTCCCGGTCATGCCAAGCCGCCGCGCGCGGGCATTCATGAGATCGAGGGCTGCCTCTACCGACCCGGCAATCGCTTCCGCCACGCCGACTGCGGCGTCATTGGCGCCGGCCATGGTCACCGCCTTCAGCAGATCGCTGAGCAGGTATGGGCGGTCCGGGCGCAGCGGCACGCGGGCGCCGCCCGCTAGGCCCGCGCCGACGGCAGCGTGGCTTACCGTGACCGGCACGTCCAGAGGCAGGACGCCAAGCGCCGACTGCTCCAGACTCAGGAGCAACAGCATCAGCTGGTTCAGCGAGCCCTGCGGCCGGGGGCTGTCAGCACCCTGCTCGCGCAGCACTTGCCCGCTCTCCGCCTCGACCAGGATTGCCGTAGGCGCCCGCTGTGAGGCGCCGGCAACGGCGCGCGCCTGTGATCCACTCCCCATCAGCGCCGCCAGCAGCACCCCGACCCACCACCGCCGCATTCCACATTCCCCAATCCGACGACGCTTGTAACACATCGCCGCGGAATTGTCAGGGAATCGGACGCGATCTTGTCAATTGTGGCAGCCGCAGCCCGCTGGCGAGGCTCCGCCTCAGAATCAGAGCGCGCGGATCGGCAGTACGATCATCTGCAGCCCGGCGAACTGCAAGCGGCGCTGCAGCGTGGCAGCCGCCTGGTTGTGCAGCAAGCGGGTGAGGAACGTCTCTTCCGCAAACACCAGTTTGCCGGCGAAGAAGACGGCGCGCGGGAACTCCCGCGCCACCTGCTGGCACATCTGCACCAGAGATTCGATCGTCTCGGTCCCGAGCATGTAGCGGTAGTCGGCCCAGAAGCCCTGGGCGTTGGCAAACGCCACGTAACGCTGCAGTAGGCTTTCGGACGATTGTTTCAGGTGCTCGATCTCGGCCACACCCTTGAACCGGCTCGAGTCGATCACGCCTACGGTGACGAACAGGAACTGCTTGATATGGTCGCCGAACAGCCGCGGGATGGCCAGGAACGAATGAATCCCCATGCCGTTGTAGTCGGTCACCAGCAGCACCGCGGTGGGCGCCGTGCGGTCGTAGCTCGGGACCGCGCGCACCCCGGGGGCGGCCGGCACCGCCGTCAGGATTGCGTTCAGCCGATCGAGGTAGCGGCCGGTCTGTTGGTAGTGCCGGCGGATCCAGACACAGGTGGCGATCAACGCCGAGGTGATGACCGCGGTCACCCAACCGCCCTCACGGAACTTGAGCGACAGCGTGACGATCAGAATGGCGCTGGTCAGGCACAGCCCGAGCCCGTTGATCGCTAGCCGCCGCTTCCAGCGCCTCTCGTCGGCGCGGCACTGCCACCAGTGAATGCACATCCCGAGCTGCGACAGCGTGAAGGTGAGAAACACATTGATGCTGTAGAGCACCACCAACAGCCGTACCGCGCCCTCGGTATAGAAGAGGATCGCGAGCGCGGCCGCGCCCATCATCAGCGTCCCGTTCTTGGTGACCAACCTATCGCTAAGCTGATAGAACCGATGCGGCACCCACGAGTCGACGGCCATGCTGGCGAGCACGCGCGGCCCATCGAGGAATCCGGTCTGGGCCGCCACGAACAGGAACGCCCCTTCGCAGAGGAGTGTGAACACCAAATAGGCGTTACCGATATGGAGACCGCCAATCTGCCAGGCGCCGACCAGGCGCTCGATCAACACGGCGTTCAGGGTGCGCCCCGGCTGGTGCTCCACAGCGACCAGCAGGTAGGAGAAAAGGATCCCGCCAGCAGTGAATGCCAGCGACGTGGCCATGTACAGCATGGTCTTCTTGCCGGTCTGTACCTTGGGCTCGCGCAGAATGGGCAGCCCGTTACTCACCGCCTCGATGCCGGTATAGGTGCCGGCGCCCATGCTGTAGGCGTGCAAAAACAGCATTAGCATCACCCAAAAACCCCGCTCGCGGACGCCGCGCGCGCTCTCCATGACGGTGTTCGTTGCGATGTCCGGGATCGCACCAGCGTGAAACCACACGGCGTACAGAATGAAAACCGTATGAAAACCGTGTGGGTGATGATGAAGCCGAGGAAGATGGGCAGCAACAGGGTCACTGACTCTTTCACCCCTCGCAGATTGAGCAAGATGAGCAGCCCGATCACCAGCGCCTCGGTGGGCAATTTCACGCGCTGGAACTCCAAGGGCAGGAAGCTGAAGATCGCATCGGCACCGCTGGCGATGGAAATCGCGATGGTGAGGACGTAATCGACCACTAACGCCGATCCTGAGACAACGCCGGCGCGGGGCCCCAGCAGCTTGCTGGCCACCAAGTAACCGCCGCCGCCCGATGGGAACAGCTCGATGATCTGTGAGTAGCTGGCAGAGATGATGAAAACCGTGGCCGCCGTTGCCAGCGCCAGCAACGGGGCCAGGAAGCGGTCGGCGCCAAGCGCCAGGAAGGATTCTTCCGGTCCGTAGCAGGCAGAGGTCAGCCCATCCGCGCCCAGCCTCACCCAGGCAAGGAAGGCGATCAGCGAAACCTGGTAGAAGATGCGAGGATCAAGCGGATTCTTTGGCGCCCCCAGCAGCATGCGGAAGAAGCCGCGGCGCGGCAGCGGTGCTTCCAGCTCGACCTCTTCATGCACCGGGGCAGGCTGTTTCAGCTCTCGCACCGGGTCAGCTGACTGTTCGAGCATAGATAGAGAGATATCCCGTCAAGGTATTGCGATGACCCACAGCCCGCTTCTTTCGGGTACCACACGCCCAAGGTGATCACCACCGAGCTGGACACCCAAGGCGGCCTACGGCCGCAACCGTGAAGCGTCAAAAGTGAAGCGTGGAGTGTGGAGCGCCCTTTACGCGCTCGACGCTCCACACTCTACGCTCGACGCCTCCTGCCGCTCCCATTCCCGCCGCAAGAGAGAGTAGACGACACGGTCGACGCATCGCCCGCTTGCCGGGCGCGCGCGCGTCAGGACGCGCTCGCGCACCATCCCGAGTTTTTCCACCGTGCGATAGGAGCGGTGGTTGTCGACGTCGCACACCGCTTGAATGCGCCTCAGGCTCATGTCTTTGAAGCCGTACTGCAGCAACAGCTTACCTGCCTCGACATTGAAGCCTCGCCCCCAATACGCGCGTGCCAGGGTGTAGCCAATCTCGCCGACGCCCCACAGACGGCTGACGATACGGATGTCGACCACGCCGATGACATGGCCTTCGGTCACGTGCTCGACGGCGAAGGTGATCGGTCCCCAGTCATCTGACAGGCAACGCTTGATATATGCCATACTATCAAATGGTGTATAGTGTGGCTCCCAGGCAGAATATCGCGTCACCACCGGATCGGAAGCATAGCGGAAGACGTCGTCGGTGTCCTCCGGGATGAAGTCGCGCAGTCGTACTCGCCCGCCGCGCAACTCCGTGTGCGCCATCATGCAACGTTCCTCACGGGCCTGGGTGGGTTCGAGGCCTTCTACTTCGCCTGGATGTACCCCTCCGCGCTGAGCAGCTCCGCGGTGAGGAGCGCGCCGCCCGCGGCGCCACGCACGGTGTTGTGCGAGAGCGACACGAACCGGTAGTCGAACAGCGCGTCGGGCCGGAGCCGCCCGATGGCGACGCCCATGCCGTTGCCGATGTCCCGATCGAGCCGCGTCTGCGGCCGAGCGTCGTCTTCGAAGTAGGTGAGGAACGGCGTCGGCGCCGAGGGGAGTCCCATCTTCTGGGGCTTCGGCACCCAGCTTCGCCACAGCTCGATCACCTCGTCCTTGTCGGGCGTGCGATCGAACGCGACGAACGCCGCCGCCATGTGCCCGTCGGTGGCCGGCACGCGGATGCACTGCGCGGTAATGATCGGCTCCTTCGCCTTCTCGATCTTCCCGCCGGCAACGGTGCCCCAGATCTTCATGGGCTCCTGCTCGCTCTTCTCCTCCTCGCCCTTGATGAACGGGATGAGGTTGTCCGTCATCTCGGGCCAGGACTCGAACGTCTTCCCGGCGCCCGAGATCGCCTGGTAGGTGCAGACCGCCACCCGCTTCGGCCCGAAGTGCATGAGCGGTTGGAGCGCCGGCACGTAGCTCTGAAGCGAGCAGTTCGGCTTCACGGCGATGAACCCGCGCTTCGTCCCGAGCCGCTTGCGCTGCGCCTCGATGACGGCGGTGTGCTCCGGGTTCACTTCGGGGATCATCATCGGCACGTCGGGCGTACCGCGATGCGCGGAGTTGTTCGAGACGACCGGAGTCTCGCGCCGCGCGTAGTCTTCCTCGAGCTTGGCCGTCTCCTCCTTGGTCATATCCACCGCGCAGAAGACGAAGTCCACCTCCGCTGAGATCGCGGCGACATCGGAGGCGTCGCGGACGGTCAGGGCGGCGATCACGGCCGGAACCGGGGACTTGAGCGCCCACCGGCCCTTCACGGCCTCCGCGTACTTCTGGCCGGCGGAGTTCGCGCTCGCCGCGACGAGCGTGACCTCGTACCACGGGTGGCTCTCGAGCAGCGACACGAAGCGCTGGCCGACCATTCCGGTCGCGCCGAGCACCCCAACCTTCAGCTTCCTCTGCGACATTCGGTCCTCCCGTATAGTGAAAGGATGCTCACGATAGCACGTCGGGCGCACAGATCCACCCCACTGACCACACGCTCGTGGAAGCGCACGCCCCGCTGGACCTTCGTCATCATCGGTCTGCTGTGGCGCGAGAGTTCCTGTCGGTCGCCGCGTGCGCTTGGACAGCGGCGTCTTCGCGGTGGAACTGGATCGGCGAAGGATGCTTTGGCACAGCATCGAACGCGAGCGCCCGCCGCATGCGCGAACAAGATGGGGCACGCTAGCGCTCTTTCGACTGCCTTATACTTAATAGCTGAAGCCAACCGTGGCTTGTCAACTCCGTTTCCACGGGCGTGGGTGCGGGGCTCATTTTCGTCCGCCGCGCCTGCGAGGTGGCCGGCCAGCTGTCAATCCGGCACTTGACAGCGACGCGCAAACGGTTCTACACCATGGCCACCGCTTATGGGGCGCACGTCGGACAAGGGCTGGCGGCTGCGAGTTACGCAGGGCTGTGCGGCGGATTGGTTGGCGACAACTCCGCCGTTTTCCATTAGCATGGCGGCCCGTGTGCCTCATCAGATAGCAGCAGTGGATTGTGGGGAAACGGGCGTGATGGCAAAATCTCGCGCCGAAGAGATGGCGGATTTCACTGCAATCTATGTCCGGCGGGCGCTCGAGCCGAGGCTGCAAGGCCATGGGAAGATCGACGTGCGCAAGGCCGGACTTTGGGGTTTCACCATCGTGCACCGCTACACGAGCGAGTGGAACGGCCGTGAGGTGGCTTTGCCGGTGGCCCAGCTGCGTCCGAAAGGCCAGAAGCTGCAGCTTTACTGGAAACGCGCCAACGGCCGCTGGGTACCTTACGAGGCAGGTGAGCAGCGGCCTTTCGTCGGCAGCCTCGAAGCGTGCCTGAAGGAAATCGACCATGATCGCTGGGGATGCTTCTGGGGCTAAGGCCTGCGCCAGCGAGTTGGGCGCCGCCCTGCCGAGAGCGAAGGGCGCCGGTTAACTGCCAGTGCCTTAAACGCACCGGCATTTGTCCTACCCGGGAAGCCAAGACCGCGCCGCAGAGGATGAGATCGTGAGTCGAATCAAGTTCGGCCTCTTTTTACCCCAGGTGGGGGTACATTTTGGGGTTATCAAGGAGCGCGCCCAGCTCGCGGACCGGCTCGGTTTCCACTCGGTGTGGTTCGTAGACCACATGTGGAGTCGAGGCTTGCCTGATCTCGACCAGCTCGAAGCCTGGACCCTCATGTCGGCAACCGCAGCCATCACCGAGCGGCTGGGGATCGGTACATTGGTGCTGTGCAACTCGTACCGCCACCCGGCGCTGCTCGCCAAGATGCTGGCTACCCTCGACAACATCAGCAACGGCCGCGCGTTGTTGGGTCTCGGAGCCGGTTGGATGGAGGAGGAGTACCGCGCCTATGGCTACCCTTTTCCGTCCGCCCGCGTCCGTATCGAGCAGTTGGAAGAAGCGCTGGCCATCATCAAGCTGATGCTGACAGAGCCGCGGGCGAGCTTTCAAGGCAAGTACTACGCCGTCGACGAAGCGGTCAACAACCCGAAGCCGGTGCAGAAACCGCATCCCCCCATTCTTATCGGCGGCGCCGGCGAGAAGCGCTTATTACGCGTGGTCGCCGAGCACGCCAACATTTGGAACTGCCCCAACACCGCAGCGCAGGCGCTGCCGCACAAACTGGAGGTCCTCAAACGCCATTGCGACGCGATCGGCCGTGATCCGCAGACGATCGAGGTTTCGGAGCAGTGCGTGATGGTCCTCGGCCGCGACCAAAAGGACCTGCGCCAGAAGATGCAGTTCGCTAAACAAGCGCTCGGCTCGGTCTTCGACATCGACAAGACCGCCTTGTGCGGCACCCCTGATCAACTCATCGAGGCGATCCAGAACCGCAACCGGCAGGGCGTCACGTTGTTCACGACACTTTTCGGCGATTTGAACCAGCCCGAGACGCTTGAACTGTTCGCCAGCAAAGTCGCCCCGGCATTCGCCTGAAGGCGCCGCCTACCCCACCACCACGTAATCCTCGGCGACAAAAATCGGCGAGCGTCCCGGATCGAGGAAACGGCGCTCGTCCTCGAGCAGCGCTTGTGCGGCCGCGGCCCCGCTCTCGGTCTGCATCAGACGCAGAAGTTCATCCACGTCGAACCACAACTCAGCAACGCCATCGAAGGGCTCGGGGGCGCCGCGGGCCGCCGCTGCCGCCTCGGCAACCGGGTGCTCAACGGTGTGCGCCTGCACGTAGCGGTGGATGCCGAGCGCGGCGGCGTGCGCCCGCACCAGCGGCGCATGCTGTTCGCGCCAATAGCGTTGGAACTCCTGGCGGGACAGCTGCGGCAACCGCCGCAGGCAGAAAATCAAGTGCAGCATGAGGTCTCCTTTCCGATGCAAAAGCAGCTCGCACTGCCCGTCTCCAGACCCCGGATGGCGGTTGACGGTGTCGCGCTGGGGTGCCACTAGTCAGTCGACTGACTAACGGCTGCAAGCGGCCGACACAAGGAGGATCACGACTGTGAAAGCTCTCGCGCGAGAAGGACGATCGGCCGCCGAGGTCCTGGTCGAGTTGGATGAACTGGCAAAAACTGACGTCGACTGGCGCACAGGACGGATACTCTCCGGCCTCTACCATCCGGGCCACGAGGCCTACCAGCTCACCACCGAGGCGTACTCGCGCTTCCTCACGCAGAACGCGCTCTACATCAACATGTACCCGAGCGCCGGCCGCATGGAGCAGGAGGTGGTTCGCTCCATGGCCGACCTCCTACGCGGCGATGACCAAGTCGTCGGCAACATGACCAGCGGCGGAACGGAAAGCATCATCCTGGCCGTCAAGACCGCTCGCAACCACGCGCGCGTTCACCGCCCCCGGGTGGTCGAGCCCGAACTGGTCTTGCCTGTCTCGGCTCACCCGGCCTTTCACAAGGCGGCACACTACGTCGGCCTCAAAACCGTCGTGACGCCGGTGCATCCCAACGACGGCTTCCGGGCCGATGTCGAGGCCTTCCGCGCCGCCCTGGGTCCAAACACGATCCTCGCCGTGGGATCGGCGCCGAACTTTTCGCACGGCACCATTGACCCCATTGCGGAGATGGCTGCGGCTGCGAAAGAACGCGGGATCCTTTTCCACGTGGACGCCTGCGTCGGCGGTCTCTACCTCTCGTTCATGCGCCGCATGGGGGAGCCGCTGCGCGATTTTGACTTCTCGATCGACGGCGTCACCAGCATCTCCGCCGACATGCACAAGTACGGTTACGCACCCAAGAACGCCTCGGTACTGCTGTACCGCAACCGCGACCTGCGGTTTCACGCGTTGTTTGTGTGCAGCGGCACCACGGAGTATGCGGTCATCAATCCTACGATCCTCAGCAGCAAGTCCGCGGGGCCGATCGCGGCCTCGTGGGCGGTCCTGCGTCATCTGGGCGAGGTCGGCTACGAGCGCATGGTGAGAGAAACCTGGGATGCAACCCGCACCCTTGTGGAGGGCATAAGGCACATCAACGGGATCCGCGTGCTGGCTGAACCTGAGATGTGCATGTTCACGCTCGGGTCGGACGAGATCAACATCTTTGAGCTCGACGATGAGATGACCGCGCGCGGCTGGTCCTTGCTGCCCCAGTTCGCCTGCGGCGGCGGGCCAGCAAACCTGCACATCAGTATTTCCAGCTCGAACGTCCCGCTCGTGAGCCAGCTGCTCAGCGATCTTCGCGAGGCAGTCGACTACCTGCGGCGTGAGGGGCCACTGGTGGACCGTGAAACCATAGCGCGCGAGGTTGCAAAGGTGGAAGGCCGGCCTCTCGATGAACTTGCCCTGCACCTCGCTCCGCTTGCCGGGCTCACGGGCATGGGCCTTCCGGAGCGGATGGCTCCACTCAACACCATCCTCAACCTGCTGCCTGCCACGACGCGAGACCAGCTGCTGGCGGCCTTCATCAACGCCTTCTGATGCCAGCGTGGCTTCCTCTTCGAGCCAATGCGCCCCCCCGGGGATCGAGGAGTCAGGTGAAACGATCGTGGCCACACCGGGTCTCTCCATGCTGCTGGAGATGAGACGCACAGGACACAGCAGTTCCTTTCGCTCCCGTCTCTCGTAATGGCGCGCGGACAACGGGACCGGCAGGCCCCCGATTGCGCAGCTCGGCGCTCCGTGTTACGTTCCGCCCACAGTGAGGTGGGCGGCCTGGCCCCCGAAATCTGGGAGGGAGAGCATCGAATGCGCGGCAACGACAAGATAATCGCGACGCTCAACACGCTACTGGCCGAGGAGCTCACGGCCATCAGCGAGTACATGGTGCAGTCGGAGATGTGCGATAACTGGGGGTACGAGGCACTGCACAAGGCGATCGAGAGGGTCGCAGTCGACGAGATGAAGCACGCCGAGAAGCTGATCGCCCGGATCCTATTCCTCGACGGCATGCCCGTGGTCAGCAAGCTCAACCCCATGAAGTTCGGCAAGGACGTCAAGGGAATCATCGAGACCCAACTCGCGGCGGAGCTGGCCGCGATCGCCGCCTACAATGCGGGCATCAAGCAGGCAGCAGATCTCCAGGATGCAGGGTCTCGCGAACTCCTGAATCATATCCTGCAGGACGAGGAGCGTCACCTCGATTGGCTCGAGGCTCAGCGCGACCAGATCGCGCAGATGGGGATTCAGAACTACCTCTCGCTGCAGGTCAAAGCCTGAGGCTCACAGCGCCACGGGTGGCGGCGCAGTCCGTGCCCGGCGCTCGTGGTTTTCGAGACGCGTATCGTCGTCCCAGAACGTAGTTGACTTCACGGGTTCTCTATTATCAATCCCCTGTTTTCTCTTTCCATTTCGGGCATTTGCGATCCGCTGAGAAAATACCAAAATAAAGGGCACATTTCGCTTGACTTTTCCTTTCAAAGTGTGGAACAGTCCGCTCCACGGTGGCGCCGGCAGGCGCTAATCTCCACAAGCAACCTGGCGAGCGCCGCCGCAGTGGCGGTTATTATACGGGCCTCGTGAACGGTTGAAATGCTGAAATAAGGAGGGTCTGATGAAAACTTTTGCGGCTCGTTTTGTGGCTGTGCTATTCGGGGCTGTGGTCCTTTCCGTCCTGCCGTCATCAGCGTTCGGATCGAGCAGGTTTGCGTGTGGCAAGTTCTTCTGCAACAGTTATACGCAAGGCTGCTGCGCTGGGGTCTGCTACAACAGCCTCTCGGAGACGTGCGTGAGCGGTCGGATAGAGAGGCTGCCGCTCGCACCGCGACCAACACGACCGCCAACCCAGGCGGCCACGGTGCGCACACCAAAGCCCACGGCGACAGCACGCCCGACGCTGCCGCTCCCACCGCTGCGGCCCACACAGCGACCACAGCGGGCTCCAACCGTAACGCCTAGGCCTACGACCAGCTGCGGCGGGACGCCGTACAACCCTGCCGTGGAGGGGTGCTGCTACGGAACGATTTACCAACTGGCGACAGACCTGTGCTGTGGCAAGTTTATTTGCAACAGCGCAACGCAAGGCTGCTGTGCCGGCCTTTGTTACAACGAGCTCACGAAGGAGTGCGTGAACGGTCAGATACAGACGCTGCCGCTCCCACCGCGACCAACACGACCGCCAACCTATCCGCCCATGCCAACGGCCACGCCAAGGGCTACGCCTCCGGCCATGCCAACGGCCACGCCAACGGCTACGCCGATACCCGTCGAGGAATGCCCGTCGTACAACACGATGACGCAAGGCTGCTGCGGCGGCACCGTCATCCCTTACTCGACGACTCGGGCCGGTTGCTGCGGCATGATCTATGAGTTGGGGAAGGCCAGTTGCAGCAACGGCGTGCTCGTGCCCCGCTGAGCCAGGCCGCAGGTAGCCGATAGGGTCGGCTGGACGGGCGTATCACCCCGTCCAGCCGACCTTCAGCTCTGCTGTCGGGATAGGGGCCTGCGCCAGGTCAGCGATGCGGTCGTCCGCGGCCCCGACAGCGTAACGTACCAGCGTATCCATTGTCCCGACCTGGGAGTTCGCTTACCCAGGTCGCTAGCAGCCAACGAGACGCCGCAGGTCCTGGTTGCTGGCTAGAATATGCCAGCAGTGAGGGCACGGCACCAGCGTGTCGTCGCAGCCGTGGCTTTGCTGATTCCCGCGGGTTGGGAAATGGCACGCGCTGGGGCTGTGGCAAGGAGGATCAAGCTGTCATGCGTGCGACCACCATCCATCATGCGGGTTGGGGAAGCGGAGCTTCTCACCGGCCCCGGCGCGAAAGCGGAGAACTCGTTCGATGATCCCGGCGTGATTCGCAGCGTGCCGTACGGCGGCGTCGAGATTAAGCGCAGCACGGCGCGCTTGACGATGCCGCCGCTGTCGTTCGCGGCAGTCACGTTCGAATTGGGGTGAACGGGTGAGCAGGTACGCGGGTGAGCGCGTGAGAAGACGCTACCGCACCCGCGAACTCGCAACCCGCGCACCGGGCTCACTGGCATACCGGCCTACTGGCTCACCGGCTTACCGTTTGACGCCAGCGCTCCATGCGCTAGAAAGGCTCGGCGGAGGAGAAGCATGTACGTACCAGGTGAAGACATCTACGGCAGCCCTGAGCACCAAGCGTTGCGCGACACGGTGCGTAAATTCGTCCAGACCGAGCTCGCCCCGCGCGCACGTGAATTCGACAAGATGGGCCGCATCGACAAGTCGTTGTTTCGCAAGATGGGCGACTTAGGACTGCTCGGTATCCGCTACGCCCCGGCGTACGGCGGGCTCGGGCTTGACTACTCTTACCAAGCCGTGTTCCTCGAGGAGCTGGCGCTGTGCGACAACGCTGGCGTCGCCATGGGGATCACCGTGCAAACCGACATGGCCACGCCGGCGCTGCACAGTTTCGGCACTGAGGAGCTGAAGCAGAAGTACCTCGTACCGGCCATTCGCGGCGAGCAGGTCGCGGCGATAGCCGTCACCGAACCCGGTGCGGGCTCTGATGTCTCCGCCATCAAGACGCGCGCGGTGCGCGACGGCGACTACTGGGTGATCAACGGGTCGAAGATGTACATCACCAACGCGGCCACCGCGGACTGGCTCTGCCTGTTGGTGGTGACCGATCCGCAGGCCGGGTACGGCGGCTTCAGCCAGATCCTCGTGCCGAGCGACTCGCCCGGTTTCAGCTACGACTTGCTGGAGAAGATCGGCAACAAGGGATCAGATACCGGGCTGTTGTTCTTCGACGACGTGCGCGTGCCGGTGTCGAACACCATCGGCGACCCGAACCGCGGCTTCCAGCAGCAGATGATGCAGTTCCAGGACGAGCGCATGGTGCCCGTGGTCATGGCGCCGGTCGGGGCGCGCCGTTTGTTGGAGGTCACGCTCGAGCACTGCCAGCAACGCGTACTCTTCGGCAAGCCGCTGTCCAAGATGCAGGTGACCCAGCACAAGTTCGCCGACATGATGATCCAGATCACCGCGGCGCAGGAGTTTGCCTACCGCTGCATCCGTAAGATGGTGCGCGGTGAGGACGCCACGATGGACATCTCCATGGCCAAAGTCTTCACCACCGCCGTTAGCCAGTACGTCTCCACCACCTGCCTTCAGCTCTTCGGTGGCGCCGGCTACTGCTGGGAGAATCCGGCGGCGCGGGCCTTCGTCGACTCACGCCTGGTCAGCATCGGCGGTGGCGCCGACGAGGTCATGAAACAGATCGTGGCGAAGATGATGGGAATGTGAAAGGAAAGGAATCCATTTCTCTTGATCAGTCATGCAAACGCTCCCCACACGTGTTGATCCCCGCTCCGAGGCCTTCCGCGTCAATTACGACGCCATGCTCGAACAGGTGCGCTACCTGAACGAACAGCTGGCACTGGCGCGCGTCGCTGGCGGCGAGAAGTACATCCGGCGACACGTCGAGCGCGGCAAGCTGTTGCCACGCGAGCGCATCGAGTTGCTCCTCGACCGTGATTCGCCCTTCCTTGAGCTCTCACCGCTCGCCGGCTGGGGCACCGAGTACACCATCGGCGGCAGCGTCGTGACCGGCATCGGCGTGGTGAGCGGAGTCGAGTGCATGGTGAGCGCCAACGACCCCACGGTGAAGGGCGGCGCCAGCAACCCCATCACCCTCGACAAAGGCTTTCGCAGCGCCGACATCGCGGCGCAGAACCGCTTGCCGGTGGTCAACTTGACGGAGTCTGCCGGCGCCGACCTGCCGAACCAGTCCAAGATCTTCGTGCGCGGCGGCCGTGCCTTTCGTGACCTGACACGGCGCTCGGCCGAGCGCATCCCGACCATCTGCTTGGTCTTCGGCAGCTCCACCGCTGGCGGCGCGTATATCCCTGGCATGTCCGACTACGTCGTCATGGTGAAGGGCGGCGCCAAAGTGTTCCTCGGCGGCCCACCGCTGGTGAAGATGGCCACCAACGAGGATGCCGATGAGGAAACCCTCGGCGGCGCCGAGATGCACAGCCGGATCTCCGGTGTCTCCGACTATCTGGCGGAGGACGAAATCGACGCCATCCGCCTGGGGCGCGAGATCGTCGCCCATCTGAACTGGCGCAAGCTCGGCCAGGCGAAGATGCAGACGCCGGAGGATCCGAAGTACGATCCGGATGAGCTGCTCGGCATCGGCTCCGTTGACATCCGGAAACCGTTCGAGGTGCGCGAGGTAATCGCCCGCATCGTCGACGGCTCGCGCTTCGAGGAGTTCAAGCCGCTCTACGGGCCGACGCTGGTCACCGGCTGGGCTTACCTGCACGGGTATCCGATCGGCATCCTCGGCAATAACGGCATCTTGTTCTCGGAGTCGTCGGAGAAGGCGGCGCAGTTCATCCAGCTGTGCAACAAGATCGACGTGCCGCTGCTCTTCTTGCAGAACATCACCGGGTACATGGTGGGCACGCAGTACGAGCAGGGCGGCATCATCAAAGACGGCGCCAAGATGATTAACGCCGTCTCCAACTCCACCGTACCGATGTTCACGGTGATGATCGGCAGCTCGTACGGTGCCGGCAACTACGGCATGTGCGGCCGCGCCTACGACCCGCGGTTCCTGTTCACCTGGCCCAACCACAAGATCGCCGTCATGGGCCCGGAGCAGCTCGCCGGCGTGCTGTCGATCGTGCGGCGCACGGCAGCTGAACGCGCCGGGCAGCCGTACGACGAACAACAGGACCAGATGGTGCGGCAGATGGTCACGGACCAAATCGAGCAGGAGTCGAACGCGTTCTTCGCCACCGCGCGCATCTGGGACGATGGGGTCATCGACCCGCGCGACACGCGCACGGTGTTGGGCATCGCGATCAGCGCCGCCTTCACCAACGTCGTCAAGGGCAGCGACACCTTCGGCGTGTTCAGGATGTAACGCGATGAAGAGGTTCCGCAAGATCCTTGTCGCCAACCGGGGCGAGATTGCCTCGCGCATCATGCGCACCTGCCGCGAGATTGGCATAGATACGATCGCGATCTACTCCGACCCCGATCGCCACGCGCCCTTCGTGCGTCAGGCTGATGAGGCGTTTTACATCGGGCCGCCGGTCACCGCCGGCTCGTTTCTCGCCATCGAGAAGATCATCGCTGCCGCGCGCCAGGTGGGCGCCGAAGCCGTGCATCCGGGCTACGGCTTTCTCGCCGAGAACGCCGATTTCGCGCAGGCATGTGGCCATGCCGGGCTCGTCTTCATCGGTCCGACACCGGAAGCCATCCGCCGGATGGGTAGCAAGATCGAAGCGAAAAAGATCATGGCTGCGGCGGGTGTGCCGATCATTCCCGGCTTCAGCGCCGAAAGGCTATCGGACCGTGACATAGAATTGAAAGCGCGTGAGATCGACTATCCCATCCTCATCAAGGCCTCCGCAGGAGGCGGCGGCAAGGGTATGCGTGTGGTGCACGACGCCTCCACGCTTTCCGCATCGCTCGCCGCCTCTCGCCGCGAGTCCAAGAACGCCTTCGGCGACGACACCCTCCTCATCGAGCGCTACTTCGAATCGCCGCGTCACGTCGAGATCCAGATCCTCGGCGATACGCACGGGAACCTGATCCACTGCTTCGAGCGCGAGTGCTCGATCCAGCGGCGCTACCAGAAGATCATCGAAGAGGCGCCCTCCCCTGCCCTCGACGCGCAGAAGCGCGCCCGCATGGGCGCAGCGGCCGTCGCGGCCGGACAAGCCATCGGCTACCGCAACGCAGGCACCGTCGAATTCGTTCTCGATCAGGAAGGCAAATTCTACTTCCTCGAGGTCAACACGCGGCTGCAAGTCGAGCACCCGGTCACCGAAGCGGTCACCGGTCTCGATCTCGTGCGGCTGCAGATCCAGATTGCTCAGGGCGAGCCTCTGCCCTTCGGGCAAGAGGATCTCACCATCGCCGGCCACGCCATCGAGGCGCGCATTTACGCCGAGGACCCGCTCAACGATTTCCTTCCTTCGACGGGAACGCTCATCCGCTGGCAAACGGCGCCGACCGCAGGTCCGGCCGGCGCCGGTGTCCGCTACGACAGCGGTGTCGAGTCGGGCTCCGAGGTCACGATCTACTACGACCCGATGCTTGCCAAGGTGATCGCTCACGCACCGACGCGCCAGGAGGCGAGTCAGCGGCTCGCCAAAGCGCTGTCCGAAATGGTGGTGTTCGGCGTGCGCACCAACCTGCCGCTGCTCATCCAGGTGTTGCGCCATCCCAAGTTCCACGCCGGCAAGCTCGATACCCATTTCATCAGCAAGCACATCACGCTGGAACGGCAGCCGACACCTGAACAACATGAGGCTGATCGCGTGCACGCCACCGCGCTCGCACTCTGGCTGCAGGAACAGCGCCGGGCGCAGGCACCGGTGTTGCGGGGCATTCCCTCGGGCTGGCGCAACAATCTCAATCAAATGCAGGAGATATCCTTCACCGCCGGCGACACCAAAATCGACGTGTCGTACCGCGTCAATTCCCACAGCGACATCGACGTCGTCGTGGACGGCGTCTCCCGCAAGGCCGCCGTGCTCGAGTGCAGCGAGGCGCACATTGCCCTCGCGATCGACGAGGTCCGCCGCAGCTGCAAGCTGGCGACCCAGGGTGACATTCACTACAGCCACAGCGTCCTCGGCACCTCGGAGTTGCACGAGTTGCCGCGCTTCCCCTCGGCGCTCCGTGAAGAAGTACACGGCGGTTGCTTCGCGCCGATGCCCGGGAAGATTCTTGCTGTCAAGGTCGCACCGGGCGACTCGGTGAAGAAGGGCGAGGCCCTCATCATCCTCGAAGCCATGAAGATGGAGCACGAGGTGGCGGCACCTCATGACGGCGTCGTGCGTCAGGTGCTCGTAGAGGTCGGGCAGCAGGTGGATACGGGAGCGGTGCTGGTCGTGGTAGAAGAAAATGTCAAACCGGAAACGGCAAATTGAGCGGTGATCCTCTTCTCGATCGGAGCGCAGCGATGAATCCCACCGTACTCTACGAACTCCGCGGCGACGCCGCGTGGATCACCCTCAACCAACCTGAGAAGCGCAACGCGCTCAGCGGTGAGATCGTCGCGGGGCTAAGCACACACCTGCAGACGGCCATCGCCGACGACCACGTTCGGGTGATCGTGCTTACCGGTGCCGGGGCAGCGTTCTGTGCCGGCGCCGACCTCAAGAGCGGCGGCGTGAGTCCGGGCGGTGACGCCGAGAATCCGTTCGTCACGGTGCTGAAGACGATCTGGGAAGCACCCAAGCCGGTGATCGGGCGCATCAACGGCCACGCTTTCGGCGGCGGCATCGGGCTGGCGGCAGCGTGTGACATCTCGGTGGCGGCCGACTCCGCGATGTTCAGTTTCAGCGAGGTGCGCGTAGGCGTGATCCCGGCGATGATCTCGGTGGTCGTGATTCCGAAGCTGGGCATCCACAACACCATGTGGCTGTTCCTCACCGGCGAACGCTTCTCCGCGCAACGCGCTGCCGAGCTGGGACTCGTTCACCGCGCCGTCCCTGTGGCCGACCTGGACCGCGCCATCGAGGACATCATCGGCATGATCCGCCTCGGTGGGCCGCACGCCATCCGCGAGGCCAAGCAACTGGTGCGCCGGGTTCCCGAATTGTCGATGGATGAGGCCTTCCGGTCCACCAGCAAGAAGATCGGGGAGCTGTTCGCTGGAGACGAAGCGGCCGAAGGCATGCTGGCGTTCCTGGAGAAGCGTAAGCCGAAGTGGGCGGAAAAGCCAGGGTGTTAAGCTAGAGTGTTAGGGTGTTAGGGTGTTAAGGTGTCAGGCTGTCAGGTACGGGCCAGGACCTTAACAGTGTAGCACCAAACATACTAACACCTTAGCTGAGGAGTGGGCATGGGAAGCGACGTCCTGCGCATCGCCAACTGCAGCGGTTTCTACGGCGACCGGCTCAGCGCGGCTCGGGAGATGGTCGAGGGCGGTCCGATCGACGTGCTCACGGGCGATTATCTCGCCGAACTGACGATGATGATCCTGTTCAAGGATCGCATGAAGAACCCTGACGCCGGTTTCGCTCGCACCTTCCTGGCGCAGATGGAGCAGGTGCTTTGCACTTGCATCGACCGCAGCATCAGGGTCGTCGCCAACGCCGGCGGTCTGAACCCCGCCGGCCTCGCCGCCGAGATGGACAAGCTGATAGCACGTCTGGGCATCAGGGCTACGGTGGCCTACATCGACGGCGATGATCTGTTGCCCAAGATCCCGGCACTGCTGGAGCGCGGCCTCGAGTTCCGGCACCTGGACAAAGGGATGCCGCTCACGGAGCTCACGGCACAGGTGGTCACCGCCAACGCCTATCTCGGCGCTTGGGGCATCGTCGAAGCGCTGCGGCGCGGCGCCGACGTGGTGATCTGCCCGCGTGTCACCGACGCCGCGCTCACAGTCGGGCCGGCGGCGTGGAAATTCGGCTGGGCCCGCGACGATTGGGACCGGTTGGCAGCCGGCGTCGTCGCCGGCCACATCATCGAGTGTGGCCCGCAGTGCACCGGCGGGAATTACTCCTTCTTCAATGAGGTGCCCGGCATCGCCCACATCGGTTTCCCGATTGCCGAGATGCATCCGGACGGTAACTTCACCATCACCAAACATCCCAACACCGGGGGACTGGTTTCAGTCGGGACCGTCACCGCACAGCTGCTGTACGAAATCCAGGGGCCACGGTACTTGAACCCGGACGTCACGGCGCGCTTGGACTCGATCCGCCTGCAACAAGATGGACCCGACCGCGTGCGCATATCCGGCGTCAAGGGTGAGCCGCCGCCGCCCACGACCAAGGTCTGCATCAACTATGTCGGCGGCTACAGGAACTCGATGACCTTCGTTCTGGCGGGGCTGGACATCGAGGCCAAGGCGCGGCTGGCAGAGAACACGCTCTGGCAGCTGGTCGGGGGCACGGAGCAATTTGGCGAGGTAAGCGTGCGCTTGGTGCGTTCCGACCGTTACGATCCGGCTGTCAACGACGATGCCTTCGCGTACCTGCACGTGACGGTGAAGGACCCGGACGCCACGAAGGTGGGGCGCGCATTCAGCAACAAGGTGGTTGAGATGGCCCTGGCGAACTACCCAGGCTTCTGGCACACTACTCCACCCGCTGATGCGGCGCCTTATGGGGTATACTGGCCGGCGCTGGTCCCTTCGGAGGTGGTTGAGCACCGGGTGGTGTTGGGTGGCGAGACCGTTTCCGTTCCCCCCGTGATCCCGGCTGCCGGCGCCTACGAGGCTCAGGTGCCTGCCATCGAGGCTGTGCCGCCTCCCAGGGGTCCGACAGAGCGGCTGCCGCTCGGCACCATCTGCGGCGCCCGTTCCGGAGACAAGGGCGCCAACGCCAACGTCGGCGTGTGGGTGAACAATTGGGTCGCCTATGCGTGGCTGGATCGCTACCTGACGACGGCCAAGTTTCAGCAACTCGTTCCCGAATCGGCCACACTGAAAGTCGAACGTTACCCGCTGCCGAATCTTCTGGGCGTGAACTTCGTCATCAACGGACTGCTCGGGGAGGGCGTGGCGGGGTCTACCCGCAGTGATCCGCAGGCCAAGAGCCTGGGCGAATATCTGCGCGCCAAGGTGGTGGACATTCCGCGCACCTTGCTGGCGGGGTGAGACGGAGCCGAATGTCAAACCGGATGGCAAAGTTCAAACCGCTCAATGACCTTGCCCAAGGCCGGCTGGCAATTCTCCATTCCCCATTTTCCATTTCCCGTTTGACATCTTCTGTCTGATCCCCAGGCGCTCTTGCGCTCGAAGTTGACGCGGCCTCTGCTTACTCCTATCCTCAGCCTGGGAGCGAGAAGTATGGTGCGTTTCTTTTGCGATCGCTGCGAAGCCGAGGTGGAGAATCAGCAGGACCTTGTCGCCTTCACCAGCGAGGTGGGCGATGGGGTGCTCTCGTCCTGGCGCACTCGCCGTGAACTCTGCCAGAAGTGCCTTGAGGAAGCCAAGGATCTTTTCACGAAGTTCTTTGCAAAACCGGCGGTGACGCGCCGGCGCACGGCGTAAGGCGGCGGCGGCCCAGCCCACCGCGACCAGTTCCGCCGATGTCTCGTGCCGTTAGCCCCTCCATGACTTCCAAAGCGCAATAGATGGAACTCCCTTCCATCATCCCGGTGTTCCCGCTGCCCAACGTGGTGCTGTTTCCTGGGGTGCCATTGCCGCTGCACATCTTCGAGCCGCGCTACCGCGATCTGGCGCGCGACGCCGCGGCCACCCACGAGATCATCGGCGTGACTCTGCTGCGCGGAGATTGGCGGGCCCGTTATTACGAAAACCCCGACATCTTCGAAACCGGATGCGCCGGAAGGATCTTGAACTTGGAGGAATTGCAAGACGGGAAGTTAAACATCCTGCTCCATGGCGTTCGTGAATTCACCATCGAACGTCACATCTTCGACAAGTCATACCGGGAGGCGGTTGTGCACTGGCGCAACCTCGGCCCGCGCGCCATCGACTCTGCCTGCCGCAGCCGCCTCATCAGGCTGCTGAGCGGATTCTTGCGAACGCAGCTTGACACGCCAGCATACCGCTTGTTGCACGATCAGACTCTCTCCGACGATTTGCTGGTCAACTTCTTCTCCTATGCGCTCGAGATCGCGCCGCTGGAAAAACAAGGTTTGCTGGAGGCCGCCTCGCTCGCCGAACGCGCCGAAGGCTTGCGGGACATTCTCGAATTCCACCTCGCGGAAACCCGCCTCGGCCCCAGGCCCCCCGGACCGGATCGCTGCCACTGAGATTCCGATCAACCCTAGCACACCATCCGTTGGGAATGAACCGCCGTGCCCCTGAATCCCCCCTCACTGGGTTTGGTGGCCCTTTGTCGAAGGAGGCAGGCCGAGGGCGCATAGCGCCGCACGTGGTAGACTCCGCCCTGTCCGCAGGCTATACGTTAAAGCGAAAGCCAAGTGGTGACAGCGCAGTTGCGGACTCGGGCGGCCGGAGCCGGCATGCTCGATTCTAGTGGTCTGCGACCCGGGGAAGTTTATGGCGAAGCGCTTCAACAGGTCCCTCCGAGAAGAGTGCGGCGTGTTCGGTGTCTACGGCACGCACGAAGCCGCACGGCTCACCTACCTCGGTCTGCACGCTTTGCAGCATCGTGGCCAGGAATCGTCGGGCATGGTGGCGGGTGATGGCCGGAATTGGCGGCGCCATGTCGGCATGGGTTTGGTCGACCAGGTCTACGACCACACCGTGCTGGCTGCGCTGCAGGGTGACATCGCCATCGGTCACAACCGCTACTCGACCAGCGGCAGCTCGACCCTGCCCAATGCACAGCCTCTCACCTTCGGTGAAGGTGCAGAGACTTTCGCCCTGTGCCACAACGGGAACCTGCTCAATGCCGCCGAGTTGGCCCCTCAACTGCCGGCGGGAACTTCCGACACGCGGGCGCTCGGCCAGGCGCTGGCGGCGCTGCCTTGCGGCCCTGATTGGATCGGCCGCGCCGCTGCTATGTTGGTGCGCGTGCGCGGCGCCTACTCGATGCTGTTCGTCCGCGGCCGAAGCCTCTGCGCCGTGCGCGATCCGCATGGGTTTCGGCCGCTGGCGCTCGGTCGGCTGCGCGACGGCTGGGTGGTGGCGTCGGAATCCTGTGCCTTCGATCTGGTTGGCGCGCATTTCAAGCGCGAAGTGGAACCAGGGGAGCTGGTCATCATCGAGGACACCGGAATCGCCACGCAGCGGATCGCCCCTGCCGCCCCGGCGCCCTGCGTCTTCGAGTGGATCTATTTCTCGCGTCCCGACAGCACCGTCTTCGGCCGCAGCGTAGGCGAGATGCGCCTCGCGCTCGGGCGCCAGCTCGCGCGCGAGGCGCCGGTGGAAGCGGATTGCGTGATCTCAGTGCCCGACTCGGGCAACTTTGCGGCGTTGGGCTTCGCCCAGGAATCCGGCATTACTCTGGCGCACGGTCTGATTCGCAACCACTACGTCGGGCGCACCTTCATCGAGCCGCTGCAAGCGACGCGTGATTTCAAGGCGCGCATCAAATACAACGTGTACGAACCGCAGGTGCGTGGACGGCGGGTGGTGCTGGTGGACGATTCGCTGGTCCGCGGCACCACATTTCACGCCCTGGCGCAAACGCTGCGCCAGGCGGGAGCGCGCGAGGTGCATGCGCGCATCGCGGCGCCGCCTCTGCGCCACGGCTGCTTTTTCGGTGTCGACATTCCCGACCGCGAGCTGCTCATCGCCGCCGGCCGCACCGAGGACCAGATCGCTCGCGCCGTCGGCGTCGACAGCTTGCGCTACTTATCGCTCGAAGGCGTCATCGCGGCAACGCGGCCCGGCACACCGATGTGCCACGGCTGCTTCTCCGGCTGTTACCCCGTCGCTGTAGGAGCCGCGGCCCCCGACGACCACCCAGCCGAGAGCAACCCTGTTGATCCCGACAACGATCTAGGCGAGGGTGCAAGCGTCGACTGAGGAGAGGCCGTGAAGCAGATCATCGTCCACCAGGAGAAGTGCACGGCGTGCCGCGACTGCGAGCTGGCGTGCTCCTTTTCGCACGAGGGCGTCTTCAACCCGGCGCTGTCGCGGATTCACGTCAACGACTTCTACGAAGAGCAGTTCTACCTACCCATGACCTGCGTCCACTGTGCTGAGGCGCCGTGCGCGATAGTGTGTCCGACGGTTGCGATTAGCAAAGAACCTGACGGCCAGATCCTGGTCCACGGGGAGCGCTGCATCGGATGCAAGATGTGTCTGCTCGCGTGTCCGTTCGGCGTCATGGGTTTCCACTCACAGACCGGCGTGGCGCACAACTGCGATCTCTGCCTCCACATCCCCGACGGCCCGCAATGCGTCGCCTTTTGTGTACCGAAAGCGCTGGAGTACACCGATGTCGAAACCGCGGCGACGGCACAACAGAAGATCTACGCCGCCACCATTCAGAAATCGCTCCTTGCTCAGGCGGGTCAGTCGGCACACTAGGACCTCAGGGCCTTCTTGGGTTCCCTCTCCCCCTGGGAGAGAGTCAGGGTGAGGGCAGGCGCGGACAAACCGCTTGATTATACTGTAGACGCTCATGCAAGCGCAGTACGTCCTCATCGGGAACAGCGCCGCGACGCTGGCCGCCATCGACTCGATCCGCCGGTACGACCAGCAGGGCCGCGTCATCCTGATCAACCGCGAGCAAGGCCCGGCCTATTCGCGGGTCGCCCTGCCCTATTACATCGGCGGCGAAATGTCGCTGGATGACTTGCTCATTCGCCGATACGACGATTACCAGCGCCAGGGCGTCGATCTCGTCGACGGCGCCACCGCGATCGGCATCGATGCCGGGGCTGCCGAGGTCGTGCTCGCTGATGGTCGTAAGGTGCGCTACGAAAAACTGCTGATCGGCACCGGATCGGCCTGTATCGCCCCGTCGATCCGTGGGCTCGACACGGTCACGCCGCACTACCTGTGGACGCTTGATGAGGCCAAGAGCATGAAGGCCGCGGCCAAGAAGGCGCACACCGCGCTCATCATCGGCGGTGGCTTCACCGGCATGCTCGTAGCCGAAGCCTTGCGCAAGCTCCATGTCCGGCTGACCATCATCGAGATGACGGCGCAGCTGTTGCCGCAGCTGCTCGACGCCGAGGCGGGAACCCTTTTCACTCAAGCGGTGCGCGACCAGGGCGTCATGTTGCGCCTCGGCTCACGCGTCGAGGCGGTCGCCCCGAGGAACGGGCAGGTCGAAGCCACGTTGTCCAACGGCGCTACCCTAGCCGCCGATATGCTCGTGGTCGCGGCCGGCGTGAGACCGAACCTGAGTTGTGTCGCCAACGGGCCCTGCGCCGTGAGCACCGGCATTCTGGTCGATGAGCACCTGAGCACCGATTGTACTGGCATATATACCGCTGGTGATGTCGCCGAGGTGAAGGACTTCCTGTCCGCAGGTCGCACGATTCACGCCATCTGGCCAACCGCCGTCGATCAAGGACGGGTCGCGGGTGCTTGTATGGCGGGCGCGAAAGTTGTTTATCCGGGGAGCCTGGGCATGAACGTGGTCAAGCTGTTCAAGCTGACGCTCGCCCAGCTGGGCCGGTTTCGCGAAGAGCCCGACGACGACGTGAAGCTCCTCAGCGGCGGCCGCGATCTTTACCGGAAGGTCGTGGTCGACCGCGACGGCGTGATCGTCGGCGCCGTGTATGTCGGCGATGAAAACGGCGTGGCCGAGATGGGCGTTATTCACGGCATGATCAGGCGCCGCACCAAGTGGCGCGACTTGGCACGGTACCATCTGCCGCGCCTCACGTACGCCACGCTGGTACACGCGGCGGCGCATCACGGGTGAGCCGTTGGCCATGCGCATCACGGTGAAACTCTACGGCACCCTGCGCCGGTTTTTGCCGGCCGGCGCCAACAACGCCGTATTGGAGGTGCATGAGGGGGCTGCGGTTGCGCACGCCATCGCGGCCCTCCGGATTCCGCCGCAGCTCGCGCAAATGATCATCTCCGGCAACGATCAGCTCGAGCCGACCTCGCTCCTGCACGACGGCCAGGAGATCAGCTTGTTCCCTCCACTCGCAGGGGGTTGTTGAGTGCCGCACTAGATCCTGCACTCGAACCGCTGTACGCTACGTCCGATGACCAACCGCGACATCGAGGCGGCTCGGAACTACCACAGCGCCACCAAGCACTCGGTGGCCCGCTTGCGCGCCAACCCGCATTCCCTCGACTGGCAGAACAAGCCGCGGCCGTTCAAGGTATACCCGAATCTCGAGCCGATTCCCCTGCCGCGCGAGGTGCCAATGGCGGCGGTGCCGGCCCTCAGCGCCGTGGCGCAGGGTGTTATCACCAGCGGTGCTCGGGCCATGATCCCCGACCTGGTGTCGCTCGCACGCGTGCTCCATTTCTCCGCCGGCATCACCCGGCGCAGAGTGTACGCCGAGGGAGAGGAGGCGCACTTTCGCGCTGCGGCATGCACCGGCGCCCTGTACCACATCGATCTGTACGTCATCTGCGGCGATCTGCCCGGGCTGAACGCCGGAATCTATCACTTCGGCCCGCACAACTTCGCGCTGCACCAGTTGCGCGCCGGTGATTATCGCGGCGCCGCCGTCGATGCCACAGGGATGGAAGCCTCAGTGCAACACGCGCCTGCCATCCTGGTCTGTACCTCGACCTACTGGCGCAACAGTTGGAAGTACCAGGCCCGCACGTATCGCCATTGCTACTGGGACTGCGGCACGCTGCTGGCCAACCTCCTGGCGGTAACCGCAGCGGACGGCTTACCCAGACGCATCATCTGCGGCTTCGTGGACGATCGCATCAACGCTCTGCTCGGGCTGGATCCGGCGCATGAGGCAGCGCTGGCGCTGGTCTCCCTCGGGTACGATCCGCACAGCACCCTGCCGGCCTCGGCCGCTGTGTCGCCGCTGTCGTTGGAGACGATGCCGCTATCGCCCCACGAGGTGGACTATCCTCTGATCCGTGAGATGCACGCGGCCTCCTCGCTGCGAACGGCAAATGAAGTGCGGTCCTGGCATGCCGCGGCTTCGGCGAGCGATGCCGTTGCGCGATGTGCCCCTGCTCGACAACCTTTTCCGCTGCGTCAGGATCGCGAGTTTCCTGCCGATAGCATCGATGAGGTCATCATGCGCCGCGGCTCCACTCGCCGCTTCAGCCAGCGGCCCATCGGCTTCGGCCAACTTTCGAGCATTCTCCGCTGCGCCAGTAGCGAGGTGCCGTCCGATTTCGGCGAATGCACCACGAGCACCTACCTGATCGTCAGCGCCGTGGACGACCTCCCGCCGGGAGCGTACGCCTACCGCCGCGCCGATGCCGCCATAGACCTCTTGCGTGCAGGCTCCTTCCGGCGAGACGCCGGGTATCTCGGGCTCGGGCAGGAGCTGCCAGCCGACGCCAGCGCCAATATCTACTTCTTGTCAGCTCTCGAACCGACTCTGGCCCGGCTCGGCAATCGCGGCTATCGCGTTGCCCAACTCGATGCCGCCATCCGCGGCGGCAAGTGCTACCTGGCAGCATACGCGCTCGGACTGGGTGCCACCGGCCTGACCTTCTTCGACGACGAGGTCACCGACTTCTTCTCGCCCGACGCCGCCGGCAAGGACGTTATGTTCTTGGTTGCCGTAGGACGAGCCAAGAAGACATCAGTGAGCCAGTGAGGCGGTGCCCCAGCGGGCCGGCTTTTCCCTATCGGCTCACCGGCTGACTGGCGGACCGGCTCGCCGGAGCTGGCTTTTCAAAGCCACCCCTTTTGTTCTATACGGGACCTGCTCTCTAGGCACGCCGTGAGGTGCACATGTGGTCCCGCTTCAGCCGGTTCATTCTGCACTCGCCGATTCAACACCAGCGCATTTCCGGCGCTGCCGTAGCCGTGCTGTTGCTGCGACTGGTCGAGGGGGCTGCCTGCTGGGCCATTGTGTATGCCGTTTTTGGCGACGTTACGGTGCGGGCCTGGGTCGTACATTTGAACTTCACGGCGTACACCATAGTGAACCTAGCGTTATTCTTTGTTCATCGGCGTGAGGCACTGACGCCTGGCTTGGTGTGGTTGGACATTGCAGCGAACCTGTTGCCCATGGGCGCCGCGGCGCACTGGTCAGGTGGCATTTACAGCCCGCTGCTGCCTATTTTCGTGCTGAAGATCGGCAGTTACGGCTTGATCTACGGGGCCGACGCCGGCGTGCAAAGCCTGGTGGTTGCCGTCATCATGGCCGCAGCACTCGTGGCGCTCGAGCACGTCGGCTTGGGGCCCACCGAGGCTATTGCACAAGTCCCATTACTCGCCCGCCGGCGGTTGGCGCTGGCGTTGGAGATCCTCATCTTCAGCATTTGCATCGGCGGCGGCTTGCGGTTCTTCCGCATCCTGCAGGAACGCGAGAGCCGTCTGGGAATTGTGGTGCGTGAGAAGGAGGCGCTCTACGAGGAATCGCTGCGCCACCAGAGCCAGCTCCGACGCCTGTCGCAGAAAATGTTGCAGGTGAGCGAGGCGACGATGCGGCGCCTGGCGCGCGAACTGCACGACGATCTCGGCCAGGCACTCACGGCGGTGCGCATTGACCTCGGCTTGATCGACCGCGAGCTGGCCGCCGACAGCGCCCTGCACGCCCGTCTCCGCGAGGCGCGCGAGCAAATCGGCGCCATCCTGCAGAATGTGCGCAATCTGTCACAACTGCTGCGCCCGGCTGTGCTAGACGACTTGGGCCTGCTCCCCGCCATGCAGTCCTACCTCAGCAGCTTTGGCGAGCGCACCAATGTGCTAGTGACCCTCGATACGCCGAAACTGGAGAAACGGCTGCCGGCACCGGTGGAAGTGACGCTCTACCGAGCCATGCAAGAGGCACTGACCAACGTTGCGCGCCACTCCGACGCTCATAACGTGCATGTCTGCCTGCAAACGATGCCGGATGCGGTCACGCTGCGGGTCAGTGATGACGGGCGTGGCTTCGACGCCGCGGCATTCATGCGCGCGCCCCCGCCGCAGCATGGCATGGGATTGATCGGTATGCGCGAGCGCGCCGCCACCTACGGCGGCCACCTCACCATCGAATCCCGGCCCGGTACCGGCACCCGCGTCGAGCTGACTCTCCCACTCGGCGCCACGATCGAAAGCGCGGAGGAATGGTATGGGGACGATTCGCGTTTTGCTGGCTGATGACCACACGGTGGTGCGCCAGGGGTTGCGGCGCATCCTGGAGACCGACCCGTCAATGGAAATCGTCGCCGAAGTCGGCGATGGACGCGCCGCGGTCGAGGCGGCCGGACGCCAGCGGCCGTCGGTGGCCGTCGTCGATATCAGCCTACCCAGCCTCAATGGAATCGAGGTGACCCGCCAGCTCGCCAAAGCCACACCCGAAACCAAAGTCCTCATCCTGTCGATGCACGCTGACGAAGCTTATATCCAGCAGAGCCTGAAAGCGGGCGCCAAAGGCTACCTGCTCAAGGATGCCGATGATCAGGACCTGCTGAAAGCGATCACGGCCCTGCACTCGGGCGGCTCGTACTTCAGCCCAGCGGTGTCGAAGGTCGTGCTGCGAGGCTATTTGCACGAATCGGTGGAAAGCGCAGATGAGCTGGCCGGATTGTCCGATCGCGAACGGGAGGTGCTGCAACTGATCGCCGAGGGCAAGAGCAACAAAGACATTGCCCACCTCCTCGACGTCGCCCCGAGCACAGTGGAAACGCACCGCAAACACCTGATGGAGAAGCTCCAGCTGCATAACACCGCCGCGATCGTGCGTTTTGCGCTGCGCCACGGGCTGATCCAATAGTGCTCCCGTGTTTTCGGGCCCGAGAATCACCTGTCCACGGGATTGCTCGACCCGTCAATCGGCCGGTATCCTGGCACATAGAGAGTTTGTCTAGGTGACGCGCAAGATACGGGTGCTGCTGGTTGACGACCACACCGTGGTCCGCCGAGGCCTGCGCAAGATTCTCGAATCTACCAACGACATCGAAGTGGCAGGAGAACTCGGCAGCGGCCTTGAAGCGATCACCGCCGCCGCCGAGCTACATCCCGATGTCGTGCTGATGGACGTCAGTCTGCCCGACCTCAACGGCATTGAGGCGACCCGGCGGATCACGGCGGCCACACCCGGGGCGCAGGTGTTGATGCTATCGATGCACGCCGACGAGCAATACGTGTTGGCAAGCATGGCGGCGGGCGCCAAGGGCTATCTCGTCAAGGATGTCGACGATCAGGATCTGCTTGCCGCGGTGCTCGCCGTCTGCGCCGGCCAAACCTATTTTGGGGGCATCCTAGGAAGTACGAGAGGGGACGGGCATCGCTCTCCCGCCGTGTTGAGCGCCCGCGAACGCCAGGTGCTCGCCATGATCAGCTCGGGCCATACTAACCGACAAGTGGCCGACGCCCTGGGGCTAAGCATCAACACGGTCGAAAGCCACCGCAAGCACATCATCGACAAACTCGACCTCCATTCGACCGCCGATCTCGTGCGCTACGCCATCCGGCACGGCATCGTGAACTGATCCCGGTAGTTTTTCGCCTTCGGACAGAAGCGGACCACTCACCAAGGTAGGGATGATCGCAGCCGGCGATCCCCTGCCCCGACGCGCTTTCCTCACCATTCGTTTCTCCATAAATGCCCCGTGCAGGCGATTGTCGAAATCAGCCCCGCGGCCTTATGTTGCCAGCATGTTGCCAGCAAGTAGAGGTGCACCGGTGGCCCGAGGCCGTGGAACAGGGTTGGGATTTCTGGATGCGCTTCCCGAAGATGGCGAGCGGCGCCTCATGCTGGCAGTTCTCATCGACGCCATCCGCACCCTCACCAAGCCGCCTTGCGCAATACCGTACCTGCAAAACCGTCGAGCCTGGATGCAGGAACGCGCCTGGATGCTGGCGGACGATCCGTCACAGCTGTTCTCGTTCGTTAGTATCTGTCACGCGCTCGGCCTCGAGGCCGGCTACGTCAGGCGCCGCGTTCTGCACCGAGTGGGCGAAGCGCGCGGACCGGCACGGCGCTACGCCGCCAAAGCCGGAGAATCGTGGGCGCGCTTGGCGGGCCAGCGCACGCGCGAGGCGCAAGCCCGTCCCCCCGCCATCTGTCAGGGCGCTCGCAGCAGCGAAGTTAGCCGGTCCCGTCGTTCCGATTCGCTCCTGCTCAGCAACCATTCAGCGCACGGCTCACCGCTTCGAGCAGCTCATCCACTGTGACGACCCCGTCACCGTTGGCATCCAGGCCGGGGCACTGCGACAGGGGCGTGGCACCGAGGGCAATGTTGACACCGGTCACTATCTCGTCGATGGTGACGACGCCGTCGCCGTTGCAATCGCCCGGGCAAGCCGCCGCGGCGAACGCGCGCACCAGCAGGTCGACATCGGGCGTCCCGAGGCCCGTGCAGAGATCATACCCGACGCCGGCGCTGAAACCCGTCACATGGTAGTCGTGGCCGGCAACAACAGTTACGACGCTGTTGTTGCCGTTCACAATGTCATGAAACGGGCCTGAGCCTCCGGGCGCATACTGCTGTCGGCCCAGGGCATACAGGTGGGTGTTGAGGGCGCCGGAGCCGTCGGCCGAGGCAGCCTGGTTCAGTAGCGCTACGATCCCGGCCCAATTCGGCGTCGCCACGCTGGTGCCTCCGACGATCATGACTTGATTCTCGATCACGATGACGTACCCGGAGGTGGACGGACTCGCGAGCAGCGCCACGTCCGGCACATCCCGCATCCCGCCCGCCGGCACCCCCGGAGCAACTTGGTACGCGGGCTTGCTTACGAGCACGCTGACGCCTCCGCCGGACGCGCCTTCCGCATCATTCCAGACGGTCTCACCAAAGTATCCGGTGGCGTTACCGTTGCCATCGAAACCCGCATTGAGCGCCGTGCCGCCGACCGCAGTGACGTTGGGATCGGTCGCCAGCACGTTCACGCTCGCCCCTTTCCCATCCTCGCAGTCGTCGGCGCCGTTGTCGCCCGTGGCCACGAACACCGTCTGGCCCTGCGCCGCGGCCTGCGCGTACATCGGCGCAAAGAGCACATGGTCGCTTGTGTCCTGACTCTCGCAGGCGCCGAAGCTCATGCTAATCATTTTCGCCTCGGGGTGATGGTTGACAATGTCGAGGAGGCTCTGATCGATGTCGGCATCGCCCACGCCGGGGCCGGCGATATCGACGAGCACACTGGCGCCCGGCGCCATCGCATTCGCCCACTCCACATCGAGCAGCACCTCGCCCTCCTCACCCTGGATGCACTGCTGGTCATTGTGGTATTTGCAGATGGTGTTCGACGCCCCCACCCCCGGGTTCCCAGCCGGGAACACCTTCGTCGGCAGCGGCAGGCTACCCCCGAATTCTTGCTGAAAGCTCGACACGTCGCTGTCCTTGTAATCCGACCGCGCCACCACAGCGATGATCTGCCCGGAGCCGTCGATGCCGCGGTCCAGCACGGGCACCACGTTGTAGGCTACGTGCAGATCGCGCGGCGCCATAGTGTCCACGAGGCTGCCGGAGTAAAGGACCTTAACCAGGGGCTCGGCCAATGGGAAGGTGTTGAGACGGATGAACTCGACGCTGTCGGCAAATTGAATCGGCAAGAGCGGCGCGTTCTCGTTGGCGATGTGGATGCGGCTCGCGCGCTGGTAGTAATTCATGCGCACACCAAAAGTGCGCTCCACGCGCGCGACGCTTCCCGAGAAATCCAGGCGGAGGCGGTTCTCCCAACGGTGCACGGCAAAGCCTTCGCGTTCGAGCCATTGGGCCAGCGCCTCATACTCCGGCACCGACGGCGCAAAGCGGGCCGCGAATTCCTGCGGCCTCAGCCAGCGATGGTATTGCGGCGAACCCGGCTGCTGCTGGGCAGCTAGCAGTGCATCCAGTTCGTCCTGATGCCGGACCCCGAGCGTAATGGACATGCCGAGCCGTTCGTGCGGGTCCGCCCGTCCGATCAGCCGCGACACCGTCGCCCACCGCGACACCGCACCGGGCAGCTCGTACTTCTCCTCCGCCCGCACCGTTTCCGCACTCCATCCGAACCACACCAGCAAGAGCAGCACCAGCAACCGCCGGCCCCTGCGGGCATTCCGACGCCCCTGCGGGCAACACATCTTCGAGCCCTGCGACGATGACATGCCGCCTCAGGGGCATTCCTCGCGCTGACTTGACGGTAGCTCTTGCGACGACGGATGGCGGCGGCGCTGAGCGAACTGTGCCTGCAGACTGCGGCTTCGCACGTTCCGCTCTCCTCGCTGAATCTGGTAGAGGCGCTTGTCATGCAATTCTAGGCAAGACAGTTGGTTCCAGTACACCAGGCCGGTGTCGAGGCCGATCTTGTAAGGCAGGTCGAGCAACACCTCCCGTTGCGGCGTGTGTCCGAAGATGACGGTGAACGGGAACGGATGCGCACTGCAAATGAACTCGTTCCGAATCCACAGCATGTCCTCGACCTGCTGCTCCGCCAGCGGGCGCGTCGGAGCAAGCCCGGCGTGGACGCAGAAACACTCGCCGTGCTGGGAGTACATCTCGAGTGACAGTAAGAAATCCATGTGGTCGGGCGGCAGCAGCTCTGCCGTCACCGGCCCCGCCCTGTTCGCCAGCCCGTAACTGCGCAGCGTCGTCTCGCCTCCGTTGGCCAGGAACGCATCGCCGTACAGACCGCAGCGGCCGAGAAAGCCGAGGAACATGTCTTCGTGATTGCCTTTCAAAAAGATACAGCGCGGGCCTTCACGTCGAAGCCGCAGCAAGCGGTCGATCACGGCCTTGGATGCGGGGCCCCGGTCGATGTAATCGCCGAGGAATACCACGACGTCGGCGCTGCTCGGGGCGAGCGTCTCCAGCAAGCGGTCGATCTCATCCGCACAGCCATGGATGTCGCCGATGACAAATGTACGCGGCGCATTCATTCTGCGGCCGGCTTCTGCCCGCGTTTGCCCAGCAGCGCGCGCATGCTGCGTTCATCATCGACGATGCGCAGCGCCGCCCGGTACGGGTCGATTTCACCCCGCTTGATCTGCTGCAACAGGATGCCGATCTCGCCGTTCTGTAGACTGGCATCTAAAAGACTGGTCTCGAGGCGGCGGCTGATCTCCTCGCGCAGCACCGCCACGAACTCCTCCTGCTGCGCCGTGGCGCTGCGCACCACCCCTTTGCCGGTGCTGCGCCAGTACTCGCGATGGCGCATGATCACCTCGAGGAGTTCGCCAACGCCTTTGCCGGTCGTGGCCTCCGTCAGCAGCACCGGCACCGTCCAGTCCATGGCCGGCCGCAACTGCAGCATCATCTCCAATTCGGTCTTGATTCGCAGCGCGCCATCGCGATCGGCCTTGTTGACCACGAAGGCGTCGGCGATCTCCAGCAAGCCGGCTTTCATCGTCTGCACCGTATCGCCGGCTTCGGGCACCAGAACCACGACGGTGGTGTCGGCGATGCGCATGACGTCCAGCTCCGTTTGCCCAACGCCGACGGTTTCCACCACGATGAAATCTTTGCCGAAGGCGTCGAGCAACTGCGCCACATTGCGTGTCGCCCGGGCCAGACCGCCGTGACTGCCGCGGGTGCTCAAACTGCGGATGAACACCTGCTCGTCCAGGTAATGGCTCTGCATGCGGATCCGGTCACCCAGCACCGCACCGCCGGAAAACGGGCTGGAAGGATCGATCGCGATGATGCCCACGCTGTAGTTGTTTTCCCGGAGCTTGCCGACCAAGCGATCCACCAGGGTTGACTTGCCGGCCCCGGGCGGCCCGGTGATGCCAATGGTATAGGCGCGCCCGCAGCGGCTGTGAATCAGACTCATCACCGTCGCCGTTTCGGGGTGGCGGTTTTCCACTAGCGTGATCAGTTTCGCCAAAGCAAACCGATCCCCGGCGAGCATGCGCTTGACCAATTTCGTGGGCATCAGCTTTCGATTGCCAGCTGCGGACTTGAGAGATTACTCACGGCGCGTGGGCCTTGTCTGTTATCGTATAACGTAGGCCCCCGGCGCACGCAATCTTGCCGCGCCGAATCTTCAATGCTAGCAGAACTAGTATGTGGGCGCTCCGCAACCCGCTGTTGCCGATCGGCTTGCTGCTCGTCATCCTCGGATTCGGCAATTGGTATACCGGAAAGGACAAGGGTGCCGAGTACGAGGAGCTGCTGGCGACCGGGAACATTCCGGCGCCCACGGCGCATTTCGAGGAGTTTCGTGAATTGAGCGCGCACACCACCGCCACCCTGCTCAGACCTTTGCAACAGGGCAGCGATCAGCATGCCCTCATCACCACCAAGCTCGACTTCTACAGAGTCGTCCAGAGCGGCGGCCGCATGCTGATCCTGCTCGGCTTGTTTTGCGCCGCCGCCGGCTTGATTCGGTCGTGGTATCGCCAGCGTGGCGAGCGGGAAGCGTAGCGCTCGATCCCACAGCGGCATGAGGGGCTTCCCCCCTTCCTGCCCGACTCTTCGGCAGCGAGACGCGACCACCTTCAGTCGGGGATCCGGATCACGCTGACACGCAGGCCCCGCGAGGTCCAGCTCACGTCGTAACCGACGCGCAGGCCTTCATAAAGATCGTCGAAGTTCCGGTGCAACCCTAGCATGGTCACATAGGCGAAGACGAACGGGATGTCGCGACCGCTGGCGGCACGGATCGTCCCGCGTTGGGCGCCGCGTTGCAGCGAATGGATTACGCCCCGGTAAAACTTGTCGCCGTTTCCGACCGGTCCCGCTTGGCTTTCGTCAGCCATGTTCCGCCTAATGTATCATGGTGGCGGCGGTGCCGGCTACTTCGCAGCCTTGGCCAAGACGAGGCTGAAAACGGACAAGCTCAGAGCTCGGTTGCACTCGCCCCGCACTGAAGCACGGGAAGACTCTTGAGAATGACAATCGTGTGGTCGGTCGTCTTGAAGGGCAGATTCACATGATACGCCCACAAGATTCGGCGGCTGCGAACACATGCCTGGATGGAGGGGACGGCATCGTCGGGCAAGGTCCTCTCGGGCGGTTCCACGCCCGATCATCAACCCCTTTGTGGCGAAGGCATCTAACGGCGCGGCTGAGGCGTGCTGTCAAGCGTCGCCTTCAGCCGCCTTGTTGGGCATTCCTTCCTTTCTCCCACGCATGAGATCGGCCACAGTTGTAGCGATGGCCTGGAGCTGCGCCACATCGACCTCTGGGGCTTCGTACTTCTTGCCCATTGCCTGAACGCGGTATGTAACGTCGCACGGGGAGCAGTATATCTGTTCCCTGTTGCCAGAGCTTACATCCTCATACCAAGTATACGTTCGGAGCCACCCGCGGCTGTGGAGTGCACGCCACACCTGATCTACGATGTGACGGCCGTCCTCCTCGGATATATCGGGAGGAAGGTATTCTGCGACACAATCGGCCAAGTTTTTGAGGCACCATCTCGCGACATCGTCTCTATATCTCTGCGGATTGCTTGTGCCTGTGCCAGCGTTCCATTCCTCAAACGTGATGTTCTCCAAACCGAGGAATCTCACGTCCTTCTCCCATCGGCACTGCCAGACTTGGAAGGCGATCTCGGCACGAGCCTTTCTGTCCCGCTTAGCATGCCAATTTCGGAACAGTTTCCCGATCATGAGATTTTCCTCGTTGATCGAGCTGCCCAACGTCGTGCCCATCAGCCGCCGGGGGAGCCGGTCGGCTGCATGGGCGGGTGTGCGCCCAGCATGGGCGCGTTGTAAATGAGGTGCAAGTCCTCATGTAGGAGAACCGGTCATGGAAACATGAACAACCTACCACTCGAAGCCAACTCCGGCAGGGTAACCGGTCGGG
>JBEKBJ010000009.1:0-76771 GCA_050015455.1 Binatia bacterium | reverse complement strand
AGCCTCCCTTCTGGCTGCGGCTGTCACCGCAGCGCTCTGTGGTTGAACTACTCAGAAGGGTCATGGCTCCCGTTTCCATTTACAAGCAACTCCCATCACAGACGAGCGCATGGTAACTCTCGCTGAGGCCGATGCGGTGAATCACCTCCCGGCATTCCTGCTGGAGCGGCGTTCTCCTAACCCGCCGGCGCACACGCACGGCGCGCTGTCGGTACCCTTCCTCGAGAAGGGCCTCCACCGCCTCTCGAACATCATCCAGTCCGGGTACGCGCACTGGGAGCTCTCGCGCCGCGATGGCCTGTTTCAGCAGATCGACGCCCGGGTCAAGGTGCTGTTCCTCGCCTTTTTTCTGGTCATCGTGAGCCTGAAGCACGCCATCGCGCCCGAGGCGGGGATCGCGGCGTTCGTGTTGCTGCTGTTCGCTCTCTCGCGCTTGGAGGTCTTTGTCGTCTACCGGAGGATCCTTGTCTTCGGGTTCATCTTCGGCGTGCTGGTCCCATTTCCCTCCATGCTCAATCTGGTGTCCGACGGGGAGCTGCTGTTCCCGGTGATTCGTCTCGCGCGCTCCTACGACCTGTGGACCTATCATGTCCCCGCGGTCATTGGGGTCACCCGCGAGGGGGTCCAGGAGATCACCCTGCTCTTCCTCCGGGTAACGAACTCCCTGGCGCTTTCCCTCCTCGTGCTCCACACCACGCCCTTGACCGACATCGTCAAGGCACTGCGCATATTCCGGATCCCCGACGCATTTATCATCATCATTGCGCTGTCCTACAAGTACATGTTCGTATTTATACGTGCCGTTGAGGAGATGCACCTCGCCAAGAAGAGTCGTCTCCTTGGGGCAGTCCGTGGCCGGGAGGCGCGAAGTTGGGTTGCGGAGCGCATAACGTTGCTTTACCGTAAGACCCACGCGCAGTGCGGGGAAATATTGAAGGCGATGATGTCGCGGGGATTCACCGGTGAAGTCAGGCTGCGAGGCCTTGGAAAAATGGCCGCGTGGGATTGGTGGATGGCGGCAGCGCAGCTCGGGATCGGGGTCCTGTTCTTGAGGTGGTGAGGTGGGCAGCCTGATCGAACTGGAGGGGATCCGCTACGACTACTTCGGGAGGATCCCTGCCCTGGGAGGCGTCAGCCTTTCGATAGAAGAGGGAGAGCGCTTAGCCGTCATCGGCGCCAACGGGACCGGCAAGTCCACCCTGCTCCACATCCTGGACGGGCTCCTGTTCCCGTCGGAGGGCTGCTTCAATTTTCGCGGCCGCGAGGTTACAGAAGCTTCCCTTCGGGATGCCGGTTTTCTCCGCTTCTTTCGGGAGCGGGTGGGGTATGTGTTCCAGGACTCCGACGCCCAGCTCTTTTGCCCCACGGTTCTCGACGAGCTGCTCTATGGCCCGCTCCAGCTCAATCTCTCCGAAGATGAGGCAACGGACCGTACCAACCAGGTCATGCAGATGATGGGCATCGATGGCCTCAAGGACCGCCCGACGTACATGCTTTCAGCGGGAGAGAAAAAGCGTGTGGCCATCGGTTCCGTCCTGACGATGAATCCGGAGGTGTTGCTGCTCGACGAACCCACCAACGGACTGGATCCCAAGACGGAGGCGTTCCTCGTCGAACTCATCCTGTCGTTGAACGAGGCCGGCAAGACCATCGTCATCGCTTCCCACGACCTGTCGTTGGTGGACGATCTGGGCATGCGGGTGGCGCTGCTCTCGGAGAGTCACCAGGTGGAGAAAGTTGGAGCGGCGGCGGAAATCCTTGGCGACACCGACCTGCTGCTACGGACCAATCTCATACATGAGCACCGGCACTACCACGGCCAGGAAAGTCATCGTCATTCGCATTTTCATTTTTTCAGCCACCGGCACGGGACGGATGACTAGGGCTGCGCCCAGCGTCAGTTCGGCGGGTCCGCTCGCCGTTGGCTCGCTGCGGGCAGCTCCGAATGGAACTAGGCTCAACGGGGACAGGCGTGGGAATCAAGCGCTGCTAGCGCCGGGATAGGAGGTTTGTTCACGTGACAGGGCTCACACGATTCGGCATTTCCCTCGACGAGAGACTGCTCCGCGACTTCGACCGTCTGATCAAGCGGAAGGGATACACGAACCGTTCCGAAGCGATCCGCGATTTGATCCGCGACAACCTTGTCCGGGAGCAGTGGGAGATGGGGACGGCGGAAGCGGTCGGCACCATCACGCTGGTTTACAACCATGAGACCCGGGAACTGACCGACAAGCTGACCGATCTGCAGCACCACCATTACGAGCGCATCGTTTCTACCTTGCACGTACATCTCGACCCGCATCATTGCCTGGAGGTCATGGTCGTCAGGGGGAAAGCCGTCGAGCTGAAGAAGATCGCCGACCGGCTGATCGGGACTCGGGGGGTGAAACACGGAACCTTCTCGGCAACGGCGGAAGGCAAGGCGTTGGCGTAATCGGCGGTAACCGAAGGCAATTGCGTTTGGGTGCTCCTACCGAACCAAAGTGTTTGGCGGACGAGCCGCAATGCCAGTCACTTAGGCGGCATATTGCAAAGATCGCATCCTTCGAGACGGCGCCTGAAAGACGGCGCCTCCTCAGGATGGGCGGGAAAAGCATTGCAGCGAAACAAGTTGCCGCTCACCCTGAGGAGGCCGCGTTTTCTCAGCGGCCGTCTCAAAGGGTGCCTGCCATCCTCGTACAATCCTTAACTGACTGGCATTGAGCCTAACCCTACCTCCACCGAGCGGATCGCCGGACGTGGAGAAACTCCTTGCAGGAATATTCCGATTGTATTACTAGACATTCCCTCGCGATCGGTATTTCTATTAGCGTAGCGGCATCTGAAGACCAGCCTGCCTTATGAAGCTCTCAACTCGGGCCAGATACGCCTTGCGGATGATGATCGAGATCGCCAAAAGGCCAGGGACGGATCTCGTCAGCCTGGGCCGCGTGGCGGAGAATACCAAGATATCGAAGCGTTACCTCGACCAACTGGCCCTCGCTCTGAAGGTGTCTTCTCTCATGCGATCGATGCGGGGGAGGGGCGGTGGTTACCAGCTTGCCCGGCCTGCCGAGCAGATTTCCGTCGGCGAGATCATCGAGGCCGCCATCGGACCGATCAACGTGGTCGAATGCGTTCGCTGCCCCGAGGTTTGTCTGAAGTCGGACTACTGTGAGTGCCGGTGGGTCTACGAGCGGATCAACAATGAGATCGTGAATGTGTTGAACAACATGTCGCTGGCCGAGCTGGCACAGATGAACAGGGACCCGGCCGGGTCAGGGTCCGGGAGCACCGGTTGTCCTGCAATGCATGCCTCCGAAGAGAGCAGGTAGCTCGCTGCGAAACAGCAACAGCATGGCAGAAGCAAGCTCGGAGGATTGAGTTATGGCGGAGAAGAAGATTGGGGACAAGGTGATACGCTTGGTCCGCGGTGACATCACGAACTTGGAGGTGGAGGCCTTCGTCTACGATATCACCGCGGACGCAAAGCTAGGCGCGGGATACGGGGGAGCCATTTCCCAAAGGGGTGGCCCGACCATTCAGAAGGAGCTGTCCGAGATTGGTAGCTGCCCGACTGGCGAAGCGATCATCACCTCGGCCGGCAAGATGAAGGCCAAACACATCATTCATGTCAACGGCCCGAAGTACTTTGAACCAGATACAGAAGGAAAACTTCGCCGGGCGACGCGGGCGGCCCTGCAGCGGGCCGAGGAAAAGGGAATCAGGCAGCTCGCGTTTCCGCCGGTCGGCACCGGTCTCTACCAGGTCCCGCTCGACCTGTGCGCGCGGGTGATGGTGGACACCGTAGAGGAGCACTTGAAGCGGGGCGGCGGCCTCAAAGAGGTGCTGTTCGTGGCTCTTGACACGCGGGAGTTCAAGCCGTTGCAGGCCAAGATTCAGGGAGGAGCATAGGGATGGAGCAAGCAGGGCCAAGCGGCCTCCTTCACGTTGCAGAGGCGGTTCACTGGACCGCCCTGACGATTATGGTCTTGGTGTACACCATACGCTTGTTCTGGTTGTTCAGATTCAAAGCGGGCCGAGATCGGCAGCGCCCAGGCGAGCGCTATGGTGATACATCTCTCTACCCGGCCCTGTACTCGATGGCGAACGTGGGCATGCCATGGGTGATGGAGAGCACGCGCAAGAATATTCCTTTCTATCTGAGCTTCGTGGTCTTTCACATCGGTGTGGCGGCAGGCATATTCTTCGCGATCGTCGGGTCCGCATACCGACCGTTCGTCGAGATCCCGGTTGTTACGTATGTGCTCATGGTGCTCATAGGTGCCGCCTTCGTGGTGGCGGTGGGCCGGGGCATACGCCGTTTCGCCAGGCCGGTCCTACGCCTCATCAGCACACCGGACGATTACTTTTCTTTGATTACCTTGACGATCTGGTTCGGGGTGGGCGTTGCAGCCGCGGCTCACACGGCTGGGTTGTTGAAGGGTGAAGGCTACTGGGTGGCCTATCTTTTTGCCACCAGCTTCTTCCTGATCTACGTTCCATTCTCGAAAATCTCTCATTACCTGTACTACCCCTTCACGCGGTACTGGATCGGCCGCACTTTGGGCCACCGGGGGAGCATGCCACCGGCGGTTGCCAGGGGTTGAAGGAGGAAACCATGGCCGATCAGAACAGGTCGTACAAAGTCGACAAGATGGTGGAGCTGCTGGCGCCCAAGCTAACGCGCCAGGTAGTGGGTTCGTTGGTTGGTTGTGTGCATTGCGGCATGTGCAACGAGGCCTGTCATTACGTTTTGACCCATCCCGACGATCCCAAGATGACGCCCTCGTACAAGGCGGATCAGTTGCGCAAAATCTTCAAGCGGCATTTCGACTGGACCGGCCGGGTGTTTCCCCGGTGGGTCAATGCCTATCCCCCCGTGACGGATGAGGATCTGGATAAACTCAAAGACATCGCCTTCGGGACTTGCACCAACTGTCGGCGCTGCACGTTCAACTGCCCGATGGGCGTGGACACCGCCACCCTCAACCGGATCATGCGCGGCCTGCTGACCCGGGTTGGCGTGATGCCGGAAGGTGTCCGAGTGGTCAGCAAAGACACCTGGGAGATCGGCAACCAGATGGGGGTGCTCGAGGAGGACTACATAGAGACTCTGGAGTGGGTCTCGGAAGAGCTCGTGGACCAGGTGGGAGGCGACGAGCAGGCGGCGATCCCGGTCGACAAGCTGGACGCTGAGGTCGTCTATACAATCAACCCACGTGAGGCGAAGTACGACCCGCGCACGATCAACAACGCCGCCTTGATCTTCTACGCCGCGGACGAGAACTGGACCATGCCCTCCTGGGGCTGGGATCAGACGAATTTCGGACTTTTCTCCGGCGATGATGCCATGGGCGCGGCCTCTTGGAAGCACCTGGAGGAGAAATTCAAAGAACTGCGGGGCAAGCGCCTGGTGATCTCCGAGTGCGGCCATGGCTACCGATCGACTCGCTGCGAAGGACCGAATTGGTCGGGAACAGATCAGGACTTCGTCATGGAAAGCTCGGTGGTCACCATGATCCGCTACATCAGGGAAGGTCGGATCAAGGTGGACAAGACCAGGAATTCCATCCCGGTCACCTTCCACGACTCGTGCAACAACGCTCGCAGCTGCGGATTCTACGAAGAGCCTCGAGAGCTTCTGAACATGGTGGTCAGCGATTTCCGCGAGATGCACCCCAACCGCACCGAAAACTACTGCTGCACGGGTGGCGGCGGCGCCATGTCGATGTCCGAGTACACGCCTCGTCGCCTGAAGTCGGCGAGGGTTAAGGCAGACCAGATCGCGGCCACCGGCGCCAAGATCGTCGTCACCTCGTGCCACAATTGCGTCGACGGTCTCACGGATGTCATCAGGCACTACAAGCTTGATTGCAAGGTGGTGCAACTGGTAGACCTTGTGGCGGGAGCGCTGGTGTTGGAGGAGTGTGCCGTGAGCAGGAAAAAAGCCGCCGCGAAGCCGGAACCCGGGCTGCCCCTCCAGGGCCGGAAAATCCTGGTCGTCGACGACGAGGACGATGCCCGCACCTTCATCAGCACCGTGCTCGCGGATGCCGGCGCCACGATCATCGAGGCCACGGACGGCGACCAGGCCATCGAGCTGGCAGGAAAGGAGAAGCCGGACCTCATCACTCTGGATATCTCCATGCCGGGCAAGGATGGTGTCGAGGTCTTCCGGGAGCTTCGCGGTAGCCCGGACACCACGGCGATGTTGATCTGCGTGGTCACCGGGCACCCGGAGTTCCGCGAGGTGATCTACGCCGCTCACGCCGAGAAGCCCGACGGCTACATGAACAAGCCGGTGAGCCCCGAGGATCTGGTCACTGGGGTGCACCGGATCCTCGAGCTGCGGGACAAAAAGGAGTAGGGCGCTCTGCGCCGGGGCAAAGCGAAGGCGCACGGCTGTTCGCGAGGTGTTCGAGTATTTCGAGGATTATGATGAAGCCACACCCCCGAGGCTGATGGCCTGACGCCGGGTGCTCCGCCTGCCCGGCCGGGGAGGGAACACCGGCGCATGCTCGGCCAGCACCACATGCTGGCACCGCGGGAGGACAGCATGGACGATCGAATTCCCACGATCATTACTTACGAGCAGTACTTCGAGGAGATGCCTTGCTACTTGTCCGTCCACGGCCGGGACTTCCGCATCATCGATGCCAACCGCCGCGTTCGCACGGACTTCGGCGAGCGCATCATCGGCGACTTCTGTTACCGCGTGTACAAGCAGCGAGAAGATGTGTGTGAGAACTGCCCCGTCGAGATGACCTTCACAGACGGGAAGAGTCACTCGAACGAGCAACTCCTGCTCACGCGACACGGCAAGCAAAGGCACGTCCTGGTGCATACTACGCCCTTTTGTTGCGACGAAGGTGGCAACATCGTGTCGGTCATGGAGATGCTCACAGTGATCGACGAGTTCAAGAGACTCCAGAACCTCCTGCAGCGCAGCCAGGAGCACTTTGCTCAGCTCTTCGAGGAGGTCCCGTGCTACATCTCCGTGCAGGGCCAGGACCTGATGATCCGAAACGCCAACCGGCGCTTTCGCGAGACCTTCGGGCCGGCGGTGGGGAACTACTGCTACAAGGTTTACAAGCACCGCGAGGAGCCTTGCCTGGTGTGCGCCGCCCGGCTGACCCTGGAGGACGGCCAGTGCCGGAGCACCGAGGAGGTCGTGACCTCGGCCGCGGGAGAGAGGATCAACGTGCTGGCCACGACCGCGCCGATCTTCAACTCCGAAGGCAAGCCCGAGGCCGTCATCGAGATGTCCGCCGACATCACGGAGATCCGGCAGTTGCAGTCGCAGCTCACCTCAATCGGCCTGCTCGTGGGCTCGATCTCACACGGGATCAAGGGCTTGCTCATGGGCTTGGATGGCGGCATCTACCTCGTCAACTCGGGCTTCGCCAGTGACGATCGAGCCCGGATTGAAAGAGGCTGGGAAATGGTCCAGCGCAACGTCGACCGTATCCGCAGCATGGTGATGGACATCCTCTACTATGCCAAGGACCGAGAGCTTTCGCTGGTCGACGTCAACCCTGCCGAGCTGTTCGCGGACCTGGAGAACGGTTTGCAGAAGAAGGCCAGCGACATCGACACGGAGCTGACCATCGACGTCGCCCCCGACGCTGGCACGTTCGCTGGCGACGCGATGGCGGTGCGAGCCGTGCTGTTGAACATCGTCGAGAACTCTCTGGACGCCTGCCGTGCCGACCGGCGTAAAGACCAGCACTTCGTGAGAGTGAACGTTGGCCGCGAGCCCCCCTTCATGACCTTCGACGTGGAGGACAACGGCATAGGCATGGACCGCGAGACGCGGGAGAAGATCTTTTCCCTGTTCTTCACCTCCAAGGGAATCAAGGGAACCGGCCTCGGCCTGTTCATCGCGAACAAGATCGTTGGCAAACACGGCGGCCGCATCGACGTGAGTTCGGAGCCGCAGCGCGGCAGTCGGTTCCTGGTACGCTTTCCTCTCGAAGCGCGCCCGAGCGTCCCGTTGGTGGACGAGCCGAGCGCCTGCGAACAATAGGCGACGGAAGACAACCAGGGTGAGCAGCATGTCTGGCGTATCCACTGGAAGAGGGAGAGTCCTCGTGGTGGACGACGACCGGGACACGGCGTTCTATCTGTCGGTGCTGCTGGAGGACAAGGGATACGAGGTGCGCGCCGCGGAAGACGAGGTGGAAGCTCTCTCCCAGCTCGAGGAATTCCCGGCCGATACGGTGATCATGGATGTGTTGATGCCGGGCAGGTCGGGGCTGGACCTGCTGGTTAAGTTGCGCAGCAGTCCGCGCTGGAGCAACCTCATGGTGATCGTGGTTACGGGCAATGACCGGGTCTTGGAAGACTACGGCAAATCCTACCTCTCCTTTCACAAGGGCATTCGGGGACCCGATGCCGTGCTGGGAAAGCCCGTGGACGCGGAGGCGTTGCTCCGCCTCCTGGATACTTGAACATCGATGCGGTAGCCTTGCGAAAACCCACGGAGCACCCCGGGTGAGGGTCTCCCCAGACTGAAGGAAGAGACAAACATGGCCGAAAATAAGAAGACTATCCTGATCGTTGAAGACGAGCCCGATACCGTCACGTACCTCAGCACACTGTTCGGGGACGCCGGGTACGACACCGTTGCAGCGGAGGACGGCGATCAGGCACTCGAAAAGGTCAAGGCCAGCCCTCCAGACCTCATCACCCTGGACATCACCATGCCCCACAAGAGCGGCGTCAGGTTCTACCGGGACATGAAAGAGAGCGAGAAGTGGAAGAGCATTCCAATTATCATCGTTACCGGCATCTCCACGGAGTTCGAGAGGTTCATCTCTACCCGCCGGCAGGTGCCGCCGCCCGAGGGCTACCTGTCGAAGCCCGTAGATAGGGAGAAGATGCTGACCATGGTCAAGCAGCATCTGGGCTCGTAGAGTAGTGTCCTTTCATAAAGGAGAAGAAGCCAAATCCATGAGTCACGAGGGAAACGACCAGGTCATTTACCTGGACAACGCCGCCACCAGTTTTCCCAAGCCAGAGTCGGTCTACGCCGCCATGGACTCCTTTGCCCGGGAGATCGGCGGCTCAGGAGGGCGCAGCTCCCACCGCAAGAGCATCGAATCTGCGGAACTCCTTGACGGGGTCAGGGAGGCTCTCGCCAGGCTGCTGGGGGCCGGTGCCCCCGAATGGGTCTGTTTCGGGCTCAACGCGACCGAGGCGCTCAACCTGGCCATCTATGGCCTGGCCGAGCCCGGGGGGAGCATCGTTACCACAATGCTCGAGCACAACTCCGTGCGTCGCCCGTTGGCGGACCTACGCGAGCGGTACGGGTGCAGGATCATTACCGTGCCCGCTGATGAACGGGGGTTGTGCGATAGCCACGAGATCATCCAGGCCCTTAGGGACGACACCCAGTTCGTGGTCATGGTCTGGGCCAGCAACGTCATGGGGAGCCTTCAGGAGATCGAACCGGTGGCGCGGGCTTGCCGCAGCCGCAAAATCCCCTTCATTGTTGATGCGGCCCAGATATGCGGGGCCTATCCCGTCAACTTTCAGGAGTTGGGTTTGAGCGTTTTGGCCTTCACCGGCCACAAGTCTCTGCTCGGGCCGCAGGGGACCGGAGGGTTGGTGGTCCATCCCGACGTTGCCCCCCGCATTCAACCGTTCAAACGAGGCGGCACCGGCACGGTGTCCGAATCGGACAGACAACCTGGATTCCTCCCCGACAGATTCGAGGCCGGTACCCTCAACGGCCATGGTCTGGCCGGCCTCAAGGCGGGTGTGGAGTTCCTCCTCGCGCGGGGCGTAGAGTCAGTGCGTGCCCACGAGATGGCTTTGTGGCGGCGTTTCCGCGACGGCTTGCGCGCGATCCCCTACGTGCGGGTCTACGGTCCTGAGGAGGCCGACCGAGCCGTGAGCATCGTCTCGATCACCGTGGATGGCATGGAGCCGACTGACGTCGGTTTCCTCCTGGATGTGCGTTTCGGGGTTCTGACCCGCACCGGCCTCCATTGCGCACCGGGGGCTCACCGGACCATCGGGACCATGCCTTTCGGGACCGTGCGTTTTTCCCTGGGATACTCGACCACCGAGGCTGAAGTGGATGCGGCCCTGGAGGCGGTGGCTCGGATCCGTGAACGCGCCTGACGGCTTGGGACCCGATGAACGAAACAAGAACACTTCCCCCAGGAGGCTGACATGGAATTTCAGTACGGCGGCAAAACTTATGAGACGGATATTTTGGGCTTTCTCGTCGCTCCCGAACAATGGGACGAAAACTTTGCCCGGGGAATGGCCCTCAAACTCGGGATGTCGGAGGGTTTGACGGAAGAGCACTGGAAGGTGATTCGCTTTCTGCGCGCCGCCGCAAAAGAGACCGGTCGCTGCCCCCTGGTTTACCAGACCTGCCGGCAGAACAACTTGAAGCTCGCCGATCTGGGACGTCTCTTTCCGACCGGCTACCTGCGGGGAGCCTGCAAGCTGGCCGGTCTGACCTATCTGGAGGGAGTGACGACCGAACCACGGGTCACAACGGCTGAGCCAGCCCGCGCCGGAGGCATCCAGGAGAAGACTTACCGGGTGAACGCCATGGGTTTTCTGCGGGACCCGTCCGAGTGGGACGAGAGGTTCGCCGCCGGCAAAGCCGCCGAGTTGGGCATCGCCGGCCAGCTTACGGAGGCACACCGGCAGGTCATTCATTTCTTACGGGACGAGCACGCCCGCACCGGTATTGTGCCCACGGTACTTGAAACCTGTACCAAGTGCGGGATGGAGATCGACGAGCTCGAAAAGCTGTTCCCTTCGGGCTACCATCGTGGAGCGGTGAAGATTGCCGGTCTGCGGGTCATGTAACGCCCCCCCCCACACGGTTCACGGCCTGACCGGTGATTCCCCTTCAGGACACGGCGCTCAGGACTCCGGACTGCCGGTCAGGACGAGATCATTGCGGTGGATGACTTCGTCGGTGAGCTGGTAACCGAGGATGCTCTCGATGCGCGCCGAATGGGCGCCCTTGATCTTCTCCAGATCGCCGGCACTGTAGTTCACCAGGCCACGCGCGAACTCACGGCCGGATAGATCGACGCAGCGGACGCACTCGCCGCTGCCGAACTTCCCCTGCACTTCCTTCAGGCCCTTCGGCAACAGACTGCGCCCCTTCTGCACGATCGCCTCGAACGCGCCTTGATCGACGATGAGCGTGCCGGCGGGCTTCAGCGTGTACGCGATCCAGTGCTTGCGCCGAGCCAGCCGGTCGCCTCTGGGCAGGATGAGTGTACCCACTGCCTGGCGAGGGTCGAACACCGCCGGCAGCACTCCGGCGTGCAGTCCGTCGGCAATGACGGTCGGGATGCCGGCCGCCGCCGCCTTTCTGGCGGCCGCGAACTTCGATGCCATCCCGCCGGTGCCGAGCGCGCCGCGCCCGTCCATGGCACAGGAGGCAGCGGCCCGGCTGGCATCCTCGACCACCGCCACCAGTTGGGCGTCGGGATGTGCGTGCGGATCTTCCGTATACAGTCCAGCAACATCACTCAGCAGCACCAAAAGGTCCCCTTCTACCAGGCCAGCAATCAGCGCAGAGAGGTTGTCGTTATCGCCAAAATTCCTCATCAGTTCGTCGATCACGACCGTGTCGTTTTCGTTGGCTACGGGCACTACGCCAGCCGCGATTAGGGTCTCGATGGTGTGCCGCGCGTTGAGATAGCGACTGCGGTCCGCCAGGTCGTCGTGGGTCAGGAGTATCTGCGCCACCTGCGTCGCGTGCAGCGCGAAGTACTCTTTGTACAGCGCCATCAGATCGATCTGCCCGACGGCCGCCGCGGCTTGTCGTTGCGGCATGCTCTTCGGGCGTTCCGTCACACCGAGGCGGGCCATCCCGGCCGCGACCGCGCCCGAACTCACCACCACCAACTCTACGCCGCGTTGGTGCAGGGCGCAGATCTCTTCTGCCAGCGAGCGCAGCCGCAGGCGATTGATGCCGGTCTGGCCGGAGAGGATGCTGCTGCCGATCTTGATGACAGCGCGGCGGACGCGCTTGAGCAGGCGCTGCTTGTGCGTGAGGTGCAAGCTGGAGGACGCTTGGCTACTCACCGCAGGCCCTCACCTTCGCCCTGTCCCCTGTCCAAGAGGAGACCCGCGCCCGCCGTCGCCGGCTCGCACGTCGACTTCGGCTTCATCGATGAATTTCATCTCGCCTGCTAGCGGAGGTTAGCGACGACACCCCGAAAAGGAAAGCGGCGAGCCCGCGCTTCGACCTGGAGGGCGCCGCCTGCGCTTGGACGCCCGCTTTCGCGGGCATGACAAATGCAGCTATGCTGGAAAGATGTGGGCCTGACGGCGGTCCTTGCCAACGCGCTCGTAGCTAACGATGCCGTCGATCTTGGCAAACAGCGTGAAATCGCGGCCCATACCGACGTTCTTGCCCGGGTGCACCCGCGTCCCGACCTGGCGCACGAGGATGTTGCCGGCTTTCGCAAACTGTCCCGCAAAGACCTTCACGCCGCGGCGTTGGCCGTGGCTGTCGCGTCCGTTGCGAGTACTGCCTTGCCCTTTCTTATGGGCCATGACTCTCTGCCCCCGTTTCGATGTTGGTCACCCGTACCGCAGTGAACTCCTGCCGGTGCCCTTGATGCCGACGGTAGTTCTTGCGCCGCTTCTTCTTGAAGACCATGATCTTCTTGGCCTTGCCGTGCTCGAGCACCTGTCCGGCGACCCGCGCGCCCGCCACCAGCGGCGTGCCTAGCCGCACCGCATCGCCATCTGCGGTCATCAGCACTTCCCGGAACTCGACTTCCGCCCCTGGATCGCCGCCTAGCTTCTCCACTCGGATGACGTCTCCGAGGGCCACGCGGTACTGCTTCCCGCCGGTACGAATCACTGCATAGCTCATGCTGGTCTCCAGCCGAACGAACTACTTGGTTAGAGAAAGGACGCAATATTGTCAACTCCGCCGGCTGACGGTATGCAAACAGCCGTTGAGGAGTCATTCCCAGCTATGCCGACCATTGCTGTTGATGCCATGGGCGGGGATCTCGCTCCCGAAGAGGTAGTCAAAGGTGTGGCGCAGGCTTCGCTTGAGACTGACATCCACTGCACGCTAGTGGGCGACGAGGCGCAGATCCAGGCCGCTCTCGATCGCGTTCCCTACAACCCGGCGCACATCGGTGTCCACCACACCCGCGATTTCATTTCCATGGCGGAGGACCCGAAGCGCACGCTGCGGCAGAAGCGCAACGCCTCCGTGCTGGTGGCAGCGCGATTGGTGTCCGAAGGGGAGGCCGACGCTGTAGTGACCGCCGGCAACACGGGCGCCGCCGTGCTGGCTTGCGGACAACACTTCAAGATAGTCCGCGGCGTACGCAAGGCAGCGCTGGCCAGCGTGTATCCGCGCCAGACCGAGTACCCCGGCCAGGATCAACTGGCGCTGTTGCTCGATGTCGGCGCAACCATCCGTTGTGATACCACGGAACTCGTGCAGTTCGCCTTGATGGGCAGTGCCTATGCGCGCCACGTCTCCAAGGTACCGAGCCCACGGGTGGCTCTGCTCAACATGGGCGCCGAGGAGACCAAAGGAGGCGACGCCCTTGTCAACGCGCACCGTTACCTCAAGCGCATTCCAGACCTCAACTTCGTCGGCAACATCGAAGGCAACGACCTCGCCAAAGGCAAGGCGGACGTTATCGTCTGCGAGGGGCTGCTCGGCAATGTTGTGCTAAAGTTGCTGGAGGGCTTAGCCGAAGTGGTCGTTGACCTAGCGGGAACGGCGCGCCGCGACAATTGGCGCTGGAAGCTGGGCTTCTTCATGTTGGCGAACAGTTTCGGCCGCTTGCGGGATCTCACTGACTACGCCGCGTACGGCGGGGCGCCGATCCTCGGCTTCGAGCACCTCATGATCAAATCGCACGGCCGCTCAAACGCCGGCGCCATCAAGAACGCTATCAAGGTGGCAGCCAAGGCCGTGCGCGACGGCGTCACGCGCGAAATCGCCGCCGCGATCGAAAGGCTGTGACGGCCCCACGCAGGCAGCGAGTACAAGTTATCCTTGTTGACGGAGCCAAAAAGTAGTATGTGCGCTCAGTTTAAAAGCTCGGAGCGCGTGATGGAGCGGTATGTCACGTTCATCGTGCGGCATCGCCTCGCGGTGCTGATGGCGGTTCTGACGGCTACGGCGCTGCTCGCGACGCAGCTCCCCCACGTGCGCCTGGAGATCCGCCAGCGGGCGCTGACGCCGCAGAGTCATCCGTACGTTCAAGTCCACAATCGCATCGCGGACATTTTCGGCGGAGAGACCACACTCATCATCGGTGTCATCGCCCGCCACGGGGACATTTTCACCCCGCCCATCCTCGAGAAGATTGTGCGCATTACGCGCCTCGTCGGGCAACTGCCGGGTGCGGTGGCCAACAATGTCCTGAGCATCGCAGCGGAGCGAGTGAAATTCATCAAGGGTACCGCTGACGGCATGGAGGTGCGCCCGCTGATGGCCGAAGCGCCGCACGACGACGCCGCCATCGCGCAGCTGAAAGAGGAAGTCTTCAGCGACAAACTCTACAAGGGGACCTTGGTCGCCGCCGACGGCAGCGCGGCACTGATCGTCGTCGATTTCAACGGCGAGCTCACGGGTGAGGCCATCGTTGACGAAGTGGAATCGGTGGTCGCGGGCGAACGGGACGCGGATGCGGACGTGGTGTTGGGTGGCGCGCCGATGATTCGCGCCTCAGCCGCACGCTACACGGCGATGATGGCCATTCTGTTTCCGATCGCCGTCATGGTCATCGGATTGGTGCACTACGAAGCCTTCCGCACCCTGCAGGCGGTGTTTTTGCCCTTGGCCACGGCCTTGCTCAGCGTCATCTGGTCGTTGGGCATCATGGGTTGGCTGCGTCAGCCAATGGACACCTGGAGCGCCGTCACCCCCGTGGTGATACTCGCCATCGCCGCGGGCCATGCCGTACAGATCCTGAAGCGCTACTATGAAGAGTTCGCGCAGGTAGGCGACAGCAAGCTCGCCGTCATCCGCTCGGTCACTGCGGTCGGGCCGGTGATGCTGACCGCGGGACTGATTGCGTCGGCGGGATTCGGGTCGCTGGTGGCTTTCGGCGTGACCAGCGTGCGCGTCTTCGGCTTGCTGCTGGCCTGCGGCATCGTCAGTGCGTTGATAATCGAGATGACCTTTACGCCGGCCTGCCGGGCGATGCTGCCGGCCCCTCGCGGGCGTGAGGTCGCACGCGAAAAAGAAGGGTGGATTCTCAAGACGGGATTGGAATGGATCGCCGCACTGGTGGTGCGACGGCCCCAGGCCGTGCTGCTCGTCTCCATGGCAGTTGTGGTCCTGTTCTTCATCGGGGCACTGTCACTGAAGGTCGATAACAGTTTCAAGGGCTGGTTCCCCGCAAGTTCACCCGTGCGCCAGGCGGACGCGTTGCTGAACCAGCACCTGGCCGGCACGTCGACCTTGACCCTCTTGGTCGAGGGACAAGAGGAAGGGGACATCGAGGATCCCGGCGTGTTGCGGGCGATGAGCGACGTGGAGGACTTTCTCGAAAAGCGGCAGGGAATCGGTGCCGCCACCTCGATGGCGGATTACGTCAAACGCATGCATCGGGCCATGAACAATGACGACGCGGCCTACTACGCCATTCCCGATACGAAGCGGCTGATCGCGCAATACCTCTTTCTGTATTCGCTCTCCGGACCGAACGACTTCACCTCGGTCATCGATTCGTCCCACCGCCTCTCCGTCATCCGCGCCTACGCCAAGACCGACGGTGCCGAGTTTGGACGTGAGCTGTTCAACGATCTCGGCGCCTATGTGACGCAGCGTTTTCAGGGACTGCCGGCGGAGGTGCATCTCGCCGGCGGCGCGTTGGGCGTACAGACGGCGATGAACGAGGTCATCGTGCGCGAGAAGATCCTGAACGTTATACAAGTGACGGTGATCATCTTTCTGCTTTCGTCGCTGGTCCTGCGGTCGTTCGTCGGTGGTCTGATTGTGCTAACGCCACTGGCGGTTTCGGTGGTGGTCAATCTCGGGATCATGGGCTGGTCGCACACCTGGCTGAGTCTGGCGACGGCGGCCATCACCTCGACGGCGATCAGCATCGGCGCCGACTTCGCCATCTACCTGATCTTCCGGGTTCGGGAAGAGCTGCAGCAGCACGATGGCGATCTGGCGGCGGCGCTGCGTGCCAGCCTGCTCACCTCGGGAAAGGCAATTTTTTTCGTCTCGTCAGCGGTCGCCTTGGGCTACTTGGTTTTGCCGCTTTCGGGATTCGGCGCCTGGATTCATCTCGGCGTGCTCACGGCGTTGATGATGGGCGTTAGCGCGTTGGCCACGCTCACGATCATCCCGGCGTTGTTCATCACGACGCGGCCGAAGATGTTAGGTGCGGTACCGATGGGCTACGCCTGGCCTGTCACCGCCCGCATACGAGCCACCGCCGGGAACTAACCTTCCCGTTTCTCACAGCCCCAAGCCGGGGCTGCCGTGGCTTCGCAAGTACGGTTTCGCTTGACAGTGCAAACCGTGTCGCCGTACACTTTGGTCCGGAGTGAGCTGAGGGCGAAGCATGCAGGTCAAGCGTCTCCGCATGCCCACTATTGTGCGAGTCGACGAGCGCAGCCGCCAAGTGCAGTGGCCTCGCTCCCTGGTAGTCTAGCGTGCAGCGACGCATCGTCATTACGGGCATCGGCGTTGTTGGCCCCACCGGTATCGGGAAGGAAGCCTTCTGGTCGGGGTTGATGGAAGGGCGTTCCGGCGTCGGTCCGGTGACCCGCTTTGACGCCTCGGGCTACCCCTCGCGGATTGCAGCAGAGGTCATCGACGAAAGCTATGTGGATCTTCTGGAGCCGAAACGCGCCCGGCGCATGCCACACGTGACGCGTATGGCAGTGGGCGCAGCGCGCCTGGCGCTCAATGACGCCGGCCTCGAGCGCCCGCGATATGACCCGATGCGGGCCGGGGTGGTGTTGGGAACGTCGCTTGGCAGCTTGAGCGACGCGGAGAAGCAACACACCATACTGCTCGAGCGCGGGGCGAATCGGATCAACCCGTTTCTGACTTTGGCAACGTATTATCACTCGACCGTAAGCGAGGTTGCGAGCGAAGCCAGGGCGGCGGGAGCAAACTTCACGCAGTCAGCAGCGTGTGCCTCTGGCCTTTGTGCCATCGCGGCGGGTGCTGACCTGATCCGGTCGGGCGTTCTTGACGTGTGCATTGTCGGCGGCGCTGAGAGCCCTGTAACACCGCTGGTCTTTGCCGCAATGTGCCGAGCAGGCGACTTGGCCAAGAAGAACGGCGCGCCCGAGGAGGCATCGCGCCCCTTCGATAAGGACCACGAGGGGCTTGTCGTCGGCGAGGGCAGCGCCGTGCTGGTCATCGAAGAGTTGGCCCATGCTAAGCTGCGCGACGCGCCCCTTTACGCTGAGGTGCTCGGGCACGCCATTGGATCGGAGGCCCAGGACGCCTACGCTTTGGAGCCGACGGGTGAAATCGCCATCGCCACACTGCTGGCTTCGCTGCGGCGCAGCCAGGTTTCTCCAGGCGAGGTGGAGTACGTCAGCGCCCACGGCAGCTCGTGTCCGAACTGGGATCGCAAGGAGACGCGAGTCCTAAAGCGCGCTTTTGGCGAGAGCGCCCACCAGATCCCGATTAGCTCGATCAAGTCGATGCTCGGCCATTCTTTCGGCGCGGCAGGTGCGTTCCAGGTGGGCGCAACGGCGCTCGCGATGACCCGCGGCATCCTTCCGGCAACTATCAACTTCATCGAACCCGATCCGGAGTGCGATTTGGACTACGTCCCCAACGTCCCGCGATCGTTGCGGCCTCGGCGCTCTCTGATATCGAATTTTGGCTACGGTGGCGTCAATGCTTTCTTACTGCTTGGCGCACAGGACTTGCTGTGACGGACGGGGCTCCCCAATTCCACTGGGTCGCCCCGCTCGTGGCGGCACTGGCCAACTTGTGGCTGTGCCTCTTTGTCTACCAGCACGACAAAAAGCGCCAGGTTAACCAAACCTTCGCCTTGATGTCCCTCACGATTGTGCTCTGGAATATGGACATCTTCTCTCTGGACTACGCCTCTACGGCGGAGGAGGCGTTCTTCTGGTCTCGACTGTTTCGCGTCGGGATGGTGCTCATGCCGCCGACGTTCCTGCACTGTGCGGTGGTCTTTACCGACACAAAGGCGCGGTGGGTGCGCCCGGTACTCTTGGTCAGCTACGCAATCGGGATCGTGCTGGTTGCCGCGAATTCATTGGACATGTTGGTCTCGCGCGTGGAGTGGGTGCAGTGGGGCTATTACCCGCGCCCGCAACCTTTGTACTCCCTGCACACAGCGTCTTTCGCTGGCAACGCCATACTCTCTCTGGGCGTGCTCACGTACGCATATCAGCATAGCGGCTCAGCCCGCGTACGTCTGCAAGCCCGCTTCTTACTTCTTGCGTTGGCGATTGCGGCACCGCTCGGTGCCACGAACCTGCTGGCCGTGTACGGCGTGCCCATCTACCCGCTCGGAAGTCTCGCCAGCGCCGCTTTTACGGGCCTTATGGCCTACGCCATGGTTCAGCACCGCCTCATGGACATCGACATCGTTATAACAAAGGGTGTGGGCTACACCCTGGGCACCCTCGCGCTGATCGCCCCGGTCTTCACGTTGATTGTTTGGATCCAGAAGCAGAGCTTCGGCCACCTTGACGCCAACTTTTCCACAGCTCTCTTGGTTTCGTACTTCTTGGTCGCCGCCCTGTTTCCTTTGTTACGCGGCCGCACCGAGCGACGCGTTGGGCAGTCTCTCTTTCGCGAAAAACACGAGTACCGCGCGGCCCTGGCGGGCTTCACCAGCACCATCGTCCGCATTTTGGACCGCGAGAAGCTGCTACGTGAGCTGGCCGATACACTCATACGGGTGCTGCAGTTGGACCGGGTGGCGATATTCCTGCAAGCACCGGATCAAGCGTACCACCTGCAGCATAGCGCGGGAATTGCCCCGACAACCGAAGAGTTTGCGAGGGGCGATGTCCTCGTGCGCTTGCTAGCGCAGCGGGCCGAGACGGTCCTCCGCGAGGAGTTGGAGGCGGCAGCAGCTTCGTCGGAGCTCGCCGCAATTCGCGATTCTTACCGAGTCAACGCCTGGGAAGTGTCGATGCCGTTGACGATCAGCGGCAGGCTCGTCGGCTTCGTCAACTTGGGACGCAAGCGCAACCTCGAGCTCTTCTCCAGCGGTGATCTTGAGTTGCTCAACACCCTAGCCGCGGAAGCAGCCATCGCTCTAGAAAACGCCCGTCTGTATGACGAACTCAAGAAGTCACAGGATATAATCCGCCGCGCGGACCGCCTCTCCGCCCTGGGCACCTTGGCTGCCGGCATCGCCCACGAAATCCGCAACCCGTTGGTGTCGATCCAGACCTTCTTTCAGTTGGCGCCGGAACGTCTGCATGACCACGAATTCTCCACCACCTTTCTGAACACTACAGCCGGTGAGGTGAATCGGATTGCGAATCTGATCACGGAACTCTTGTCGTTTGCCCGTTCGCCGACAGCGGCGTTCGGGCCGCTGGATCTCAACGCAGCCGTCGAGCGCGTCGTCACGCTGCTAGAGCCGGAAGCCAAGAACCGGAAGCTGACGCTGACCCGCGGGTTGGCGCCGGCCCTCCCACTCGTGTGCGCCGACGGCGATCAGATCAAGCAGGTGCTGATCAACCTGATTCTCAACGCCATTCAGGCCACGGAGCCAGGAGGCGCGGTATCGATCAGCAGCCGGACGGTGCGAAATGGCAACGCGGATTTGGTGCAGTTGGAGGTCCGCGATACCGGGGCCGGCATCGCGCCGGAGCACTTGGAAGAGATCTTCAACCCTTTCTTCACTACGAAGGCCAAGGGAACGGGGTTGGGGTTGCCCATCGCGCATCAGATCGTCACTGAACACGCCGGCTCCATTACCGTGGAGAGCCGCGAGGGTTGGGGGACAACCGTCTTCGTCAATCTCCCGGCGTACGTCGAGGAAGTCGTGTCCGCCCTGGCAGGCCAGTCAGTTGCAGCCGCCGAATCGGCTCCCCTCGGCTACGCGCTTCGCCGTCAGGCCGCCTCGTAGTATCCTGCGCCACCGGAGCTAACCGGCACGTCCCTACGACAACGCTGTCCGCTCACCTTGAGCATGTTCGAAGGGCGGGCGGAAGCTTGTGTGCGATGCCGAGCTGATGCAGATCTTCGAGGGCACGAACCAGATTCACCACGTTGCTACGGCGCGGCTGCTGTGAGCAGCCACTTCCCCGGCTTCAGTGAGTCTCTGTTACCAGCAGGTACGAGTTCACGCCCCCGTACCCATAGCTGGTGACCAGCGCGTTGCGAATGTGTGCCGGGCGTGCCTGTCGGGGCACATAGTCCAGATCGCATTTCGGGTCCGGAACTTCGAGGTTGTGGGTCGGCGGTACAGTTTGGTTGCGGATGGCCAAGGCCGCCGCAGCCACTTGGAACGCGCCGGAGGCACCGAACAGGTGTCCTAGCACGGCCTTGATCGAGCTGACCGGCAGGCGCGCGGCGCACTCGCCGAAGGCTTTCTTGATGACGACCGTTTCTTTGCGGTCGAATGCCGGGGATGAGTTCGCGTGTGAGCAAACGTAGTGAATCTCCGTTGCAGGCACACCGGTCCGCTGGAGGAGTCGGTGAATCGCCCGTGCGCCGGTTTCGCCGCTCGGGTCGAAATTGTACAAACCCTTGGCGTCGCAGGATGAGCTGTGACCGACGACTTCCGCGTACGGTGCCACGCCTCGTCGAGCGGCATGCTCGGCCGACTCCAGTACCAAGATACAGGCGCCTTCACTGAGAACGATGCCGGCGTGGGCACGGTCGAAGGGCCGGCTGGCGTGCTGCGGATCGTCGTTGATTGTGCACAGCTCCTGGGTGCGGCCCATGCCGGCGAAGATCATTGGGGTGAGTGGGCTCTCCGTACCGCCCGCCAAGCAGACGTCCAACTCTTCTGTGGCAACGAGGGTTGCCGCGTGGCCGATGGCCTGGAGACTAGACGGACAGCCGCACGAAAAGGTGAAGTGGCCTCCGCACGCACCGAACGCGCCGGCAAGTTCGACGCCGCTGGTATGATTCGGGGTGCCGTTGGCGATGAAAGGGTTGACGCGGCGGGCGCCGCGCTCAAGCAGGATAGCGTGTTGCTGTGCGAGATCTCGCCAACCACCTATTGCGGTGCCGATGCTGACCCCGATGAGGGCCGGGTCGTAGTAAGTTGGTGAGAGGCGCGCGTCCCGAAGCCCCAGCTCGGCCGCCCCAAGGGCCAGCTGTGTGGCGTGCGTCGTGGTGCGGAGCTGGCGCGGATCCAGCAGCTCTTCGTAACTCCGGTCACGTACCTCGCCGCCAATCTGACACTGGTACGGGCTCGGGTCGAAGCGGGAGATGCGGCCAATGCCTGAATGGCCTTCCAGCAGGGACTCCCAGAAGGCCCGAAGCCCAACTCCGGTCGGTCCAATGAGGCCTATCCCAGTGATCACCACGCGCCGCACGGCCCGTACGCCTTCTCTCATCGCAAAATCACACGGCACTCACGGTAGTCAACTTGCACGGACCTTATCGCAGATTAGGGCAGCAATCGCCCCAAATGTATTTCGCTCAACGATCTCTACCGGGTCGAGCTGGATATCGAAAATGTCTTCAACGGCGACTTGCAGTTCGATGAACTGGATCGACGGCAGCGGAATATCTTCATCCAGCGTGGAGGAATCGGTGATCGAATCGGCGTCCAAATCCCCGATCTCCCCGATGAGCCGTCGCAGGGTTGCTTTGACTTCTTCTATCGAGGGCGCTTGTTGAGCCGGTTCTTGGATCATAACTCTCGACGAAGAGAGAGTGACAATATCGTCCAACGTGCTCCTTGAAGTCAACAGCAGAGCATAATACGATTTGCCCCGTGGAATCCTGGCGTTTGTGCTTCGAGGTTGCGGGGCCACACCGACGCGAGGCAATCTTGCAGCTCCGGCAAGCGGTTTACGGCGACGAGCTCGGCTACGGACCACGGGCGGTAGAGTGGGGGCCCATAGACGAGCGCGCGATTCATCTGCTCGCCATGTCGGAAGCCGGTGAGGCGGTGGGAATGATCCGCCTGCTGGGCCCTACGGGGCGGCCGTTCGAAATGGAAACCAGCCTCGATCTCACGCCGTTCCTCCGCCCGGGACACCCCCCGGGGGAAACCACGCGCCTTTGCATCGCTGCGCCGTTTCGGCGCATCACGCGGGCGATGCAGGTTTACCTGGGCCTGATTCGGCTCCTCTACGATGTCTGCCAGATGCAGAACATTGACGATATCTTCATCTGCGCGGTGCCAACCGTACAAAAGATGTACGAGTCCATTCTGTTCGAGGCGCTGACCCCGCCGAATATTCCCTACCTGCCCTTCGGTGGGGTACCGCACTTGTTGATGCGGCTGCACATGGTCGACCTGCCGGCGCGCTACGCCGCCGCCAACCATCTGCTGAACGCGGCCTTCGCTGCGCCGGCTGGTGAGGACACGAGCGCGCGATGAAGTATCACTGGCTCGTCCCGCTGATCTCCGCCGTGCTCAATCTGTTGCTGGGCGTCCTGGTGCTCGCGCGTGACCGGCGCGCACGCCTCAATCAGGTTTTCGTGCTGATGGGCGTGGCGCTGGCACTCTGGAACCTGAACAACTTCGTATTCTACGCCATACCCGACCCCAGCCGCGCGTTGTGGTGGGGCAGTATCCTCAGGCCCGGCACGATACTCGTGCCAGCTACCGTTCTGCACCTCGCGCTCACGCTTGCGGGTACCCCAAAATCGCTGTCCCGTTGGCTGCTCGGATGCAGCTATTCCGTTTCCGCTGGGCTGATCGTAGCCAACGCGCTCGGGCTCCTCGTTTCTGGCGCACGGCACTACGCGTGGGGCCTCTACCCCGTTGGCACACGTCTCTACGGCGTCTTCATCGCCGCAGCGGTCATCCAATGCACCTTGGCGCTAGGCGTGCTCATCCATCACTACCACACCACGACCTCCCCGCGGCGCAAGCTGCAAGTACGGTTTTGGTTGTTGGCTGCCGCCGTCCTTCCCACGGGGTTGACCAACTTCCTGCCGATCTTCGGCGTTCCGATCTACCCACTCGGTCATTTTGGCAGCGCGCTGTACGCGGCGATCATCGCCTACGCAATCGCGCGCCACCGGTTGATGGACATCGATGTCGTCGTGAGCAAAGGGGTAGCCTACGCCGCAGTGGCTTGCATTCTCATCGGGCCAGCCTTCGCGCTCATGGTGTGGTTACAACGGCTCGCCTTCGGCCACGTGCAACCGGATTTCTCGTTTGCCGTGCTGTTGATGTTCGTGGCCATCGCAGTGCTGTTCCCTGTCCTTCGGATTCAAGCGCAGTCCCGGATTCAGCAGACCTTCTTCCGCGAGAAGAGCGAATACCGTACCGCACTCGGTAGTTTCGCTCGCTCCATCGTTCGGATCTTGGAACACGAGAAGCTCATCCGCGAGATCGCCTCGACCCTGAGTTACACACTGCACGTGAGCCGGGTCGGCGTTTGGCTGCGGGACGACATGAGGCAAACATATTCGGTGCGCTACCAGCTCGGTGAGAATTCGGCGCAGGCCGAGTTTGCCGAAAGCGATGAGTTCGTGCGCTCCCTGGCACACAGCCGGGAAGTCGTGCTGCGTGAGGAACTGGTGGCCGGCACCGACGTGGCGGCGCGCACAGCCGTAAGCGAGCTCTGCCGCCGTAACGGCTGGGAGGTTTGCATCCCGCTGATCCTCGGTGAGAAGCTTCTTGGGTTCATCGGCCTGGGCGGTAAGCGAAACCTCGAAGCCTTCTCTGCGGAGGACCTCGATTTGCTCGAGACCCTCGCCGCTGAAGCTTCGGTCGCGCTCGAAAACGCACGGCTGTACGAGGAGCTGAAGAAGTCACAAGACATCATCCGCCGCGCGGACCGCTTGTCCGCACTAGGCACGCTGGCAGCCGGCATCGCGCACGAGGTGCGGAATCCGCTGGTATCGATCCAGACGTTTTTCCAACTGGCCCCGCAGCGACTGCATGACCAGGAGTTCTTCACCACTTTCCTCGGCATGACCGCTAATGAGGTCAAACGTATCTCCGACCTGATCACGGAATTGCTGTCCTTCGCTCGCTCCAGCACTCCTTCCTTGGCCGCCGTGAATCTCAACGAGCTGGTGGAGCGCGTGGCGACGCTGCTCGAACCGGAAGCGCGAAAACACAATCTGACCCTGACGCGCGCGCTTTCGGCAAATGTTCCGCTCGTCAATGCCGACGGCGACCAAATCAAGCAGGTGTTGATCAATTTGGTCCTGAACGCGATTCAGGCGACCCGACCCGGCGGCGTCGTCGCAATCTCCACTCGCTGCGTCGATCATCAAAATGGCGCCTTCGGTCAAATTGAGATCCAAGACACGGGCGTCGGTATCCCACCAGACCAGCTCGAACACATCTTCGACCCCTTTTTCACCACGAAGGGCAAGGGGACGGGTCTGGGTTTGGCCATCGCTCATCAAATCGTTAGCGAGCACGGTGGCTCTATCACTGTTGACAGCCGCGAGGGCCACGGAAGCAGCTTTTGCGTCAATCTGCCGCCGTGCGACGCGGGCGGTCGATCCACTCCACCTGAAGCACATACGGAGATGGAGTCGCGCCCGCTCCGCTACGCACGTGCTCGCAAGGTCGCATCGTCTTGATGGTATTCCCGCGACTCGATCTTCGGGCCCTTGAGCTTCGTTCCGCCTGGCAAATCGGCTACGGCAGCGTGAGGTCTCGCGCCGATTTCGTTGATCTTGGCTCAGAGGGGCACTAGGTGCAGTGTCAACTCAGGAGTACGCGGTGCGAGTTTTGTTGGTGAGCCCGGGCCAGAAGCCGTCGCTGTACTCCATGAATGAGACCGCCGACATCACCGGTTGTGCGGCGTACACGCCCAACATCGCGCTGCCTACATTGGCGGCCTTGGCCCCCAGTGATGTCAACGTCACTATCGTAGACGAGCAGCTCGAAAGCATTGAGCCGTATTTGAGCGAACGCTGGGGCGTGGTCGGCATCACCGGCTACATCACGCACAGGGATCGTATGCTCAAGCTGGCGGACGTGTTCCGCCAGCATGGGAACCTAGTGGCCATCGGCGGCCCGTACGCCACCCTGTCATCCAGTACCGTGCGTCCCCATGCCGACATTCTCTTCATCGGCGAGGCCGAACGGACCTGGCCTCAGTTTCTATCGGATCTCCGTGCCGGCTCCTGGAAGTCGGAGTACCGGGAGCGGAATCCGGTCGACCTCAACCACTCGCCGCTCCCGGCAATGGGCAAGGTCAAGCGTGGAGCGTACTGGGTGGGGATCGTCCAGACGAGTCGCGGCTGCCCCTTCGAATGCGAGTTCTGCGATGTGATCGTCTACCTCGGCCGCCGGCAGCGATACAAGAGACCCGAGCGCGTAGTCGCCGAGATCGAGCAACTCTATCAGCTCGGCTACCGCGAGGGCTTTCTGGCGGATGACAACCTGACCGCCCACCGCAAGCACGCCAAGGGCATCTTGGAAGCCATTCGCCAGTGGAACCGCGGTAAGCCCGAACGCGTCACCTTTGCAGCCCAGGTGTCGATCGACGCTGCGCGTGATCCCGGGCTGCTGGACCTCGCTGCCGAAGCGGGTATCAGGCAGGCTTTCATTGGGATCGAGACGCCCAACCACGAAGCGCTGCGCCAGGTAAGAAAGCAGCAGAACCTGCGACCCGATCTGATCGCTGACATCCGCGCCTTCCAGCGACGAGGTATCTCGGTTGAAGCTGGCATCATTACCGGCTTCGATGCGGACACCAAGGACTCCTTTCGCGTGCAGCTGGAGTTCCTTCAACAGGCGGGCATTCCTGCGGTACTGGTCAACATGTTGGTGGCGCCGGAGGGCACGCCCCTCGAACGGCGCCTCCGTGCTGAGCACCGGTTACGGACGCTCAATGAGGAAGACGGATACACGGGTACCAATATCATTCCCAAGCAAATGACAGTTCATGAGCTGCAATATGGAACACAGTGGCTACTGAATAAGCTCTATACTCCCGATGCCTTCTTGCAGCGTGTGGCAGTGCTGGCGAAGCACTCCCCAGAGCCCTCGGCGGCAGTCAGCTGGAACCCACAGCGGTTTGCGTTAATCTGGAAGAATCTTCTCCAAGCGTACGCAGATCTGGGGGCAGAGTTCCGCTCTGTGCCGCGCGAAGCGGTGAAGCTCTTCCACGGCAAGGATGGGCATGTCCTGGGGCTGTCCCTCATAATTCACGTCCACAATGTCCGGATCCTGCGGAAGCAGGGATTGTGGAATCCGACGCTCGCCGAGCTCGAGGCGCCCGATTTCCAATCGCTCGCACGATGACGCCGTCACATCGACGCTGACGGCGTCGCCCTCCATGATCAAGGCCGTGGGCGCGAAATTCCCCTCGGTACAGTAGCGCGATCTGCCATCCTGCCTGTCACTGGCTTGGTGGCCGCAGGACTCCGCGCGAGCCGGCGACAGCTGGTCGTCTCTCACGGACGGTTTTCTCCGCTTGACAGTGACAGCTGAGTTATGCAAAGCGTGTCCGACGTTTCAAGCCCAAAAGCGTTTGCGGCCCGCGCCACGGGGTGGGGCGACTTCGCACCTGGCGCGTAGGCCTTGACCAGGAGGAAATGACAGAACCGTGGACACGATGGCCAGAGGGTGGATGCCGGCGAAGATAGGAATCTGGTTGGTGCTGGTCGTGGTTGTTTGGATGTTAGCGGCCCCGGCCGTCTGGCCGATGCAAACGACCGTCGGCGGCCGGCCGCTTGATCTTGACGGAACCCTGCGCGTCCGGGAAGTCGTCGAGGAGAACGGGGCTACCAAGCACGAACGGACTCTGGAGGAGTTACGCCTGCACGTCGGTGTGGAGCTGGCCAAGTGGGTCCGATTCGATGCGACGACGGTCGGGACGAATGGCGGCCCGACGCTGAAAGCCGACCGCGCCGGTGTCTACTCGTGGAATGGCGTCTTTCAGGACATATCACCCGCGGTGGAGTTCGACGAAGCGTACCTCAGCATGGTCCTCCCTTCCGTCGATCTCCGCCTCGGCATCCAGAAGGTGGCTTGGGGGAAGCTCGACCGCACGCAGCCGAACAATTTGATCAACCCCATCGCCTACTTCGATCCGTTCCTAGCAGAGGAAGCCGAAGAACGGATCGGTGTGCCCGCCCTGCAGGCGTCGTATTATCTGCCGGAGACCGCCGCCATCCCGCCGGAGAGCCGTCTGACCGTCGTTTGGGTGCCGAAGTATGTGCCGCCTCGGTTCCCTTTGGCGACGTGTGATGTCCAGGGCAACGCCTCGCATTGCGATGCGGAACGCTGGTTTCCCCCGGCGGGTGTGCCGACGCCCAACTTCTTCGTGCCGCCGGGCCTCATCACTCTGCCCGACGGGAGCCCCAGTCCGGGGTTCAATGTGCCGCTCGCTTTCCGCGTGCGCAACGTGGCGCCGCCGGCGACGCGTCTGAATGACAGCACGGTCGGTGTGCGTTACTCGGCGCTCATCCGCGACGTCGATCTGGCGCTGTATTACTTTCACGGCTTCGACATCGAGCCGGGGTTCAATTTGACGGCGCAGGTTTTCGGCCAGCCCGATCCGAGCCTTGCCAATCCGTTTCACGTGAAGGATTTGTCCGGCGCCACGACCCTGTCGCCCGAATTCCACCGGATCGACTCATGGGGGGCGGACTTCGCATACGCGTTTGATCGCTTCACCGTGCGCGGGGAGGGGGCTTTTGTCAGCGGGCGCCCCTTCCCCCGCGACCTGCGGGACTTGGTGACGAATCCGCAAGCCCTCGCCGGCGAAATCAAGAATGCCTTGACGGCACTCACCCAGGGCGCCGGCCAGGCAACAGTGCTGCTGCCTCCCGCCACCGTCATCCATTCCGCCGCCGAGTGGGGCCTCGGGGTCGATTACGTCTACGAAGGCTACCTCCTGCTCCTGCAGGTGAACCAAACCGATGTATTGCACAACGACGTGGACCTATTGATCAAAAACGTCGAGACGCGGCTGCTTGCCAACTTGCGCAAGAGCTTTCTGGCGGACCGATTGCAAACGCAGCTGATCGGCATGCATGCAATTGAAAGCGATTACACGCTCATCCGCCCCACGCTTCTGTACCGCCTTACAGACAACTTGAATGCCCAGGTCGGTTACTTGTTCATTGCGGGACGCGCCGGTTCGTTAATCGGTCAATATCGGCGCAACGACGAAGGCTTCGTCCGGCTCGAGTACAAGCTGTGAAATTCGGCAAGAAGTCGGGAGGTGCGAATAAGCTCGCAGCCTGTGGGAATGCGGCGGTGGGTTGACCGCCGGCGGTCACGAGGCCGGCCTCGCCGACATCATGACATAGGAGGAACGTCACATGCGCAGAACCTTTGGTTTCCTGATGCTCCTCGCGTGCGTCGCCGCGCCTGCCGCAGCGGCGACAACCGCGCGCGAGCTGCTCGACCAGACGCGACTGTTGGCCGAGACCACACGCAAGTGGAACGATCGGCTGCAGCGTTTGAAGCTGCGCATCGTCGACCGTCGGGGCGGCGAGCGGAATCGCGAGCTCGTCATCAAGTCCAAGAAGTATCCTGAGGACCGCAGCCGCACGATCCTGTTCTTCGAATCGCCGCCGGAGGTCAAAGGCGTTGGCTTCCTGCAGTGGGCCGACCCACACGGGAAAGATGAGCAATGGTTGTATCTTCCCGAGCTGAAGCGCGTCCGACAAATCAGCGCGGGCGCCAAGCACGAGAGCTTCATGGGGACGGATTTCAGTTACGACGATCTGGCCATAATCGGGGACATCACCGATTGGACTGACGCGGATGCCCGTGCCGTCTTGCTGCGCGACGAGGTACTGGATGGCCGCCCCAGCCATGTCATCGAGTTCACCCCGACCGGGAAGGACCTCACGTACAGCAAGATCCTCACCTGGCTAACGGCCGACGATCTCGTGATGGTGAAGTTCCAGATGTACGATAAGGGCGGCCGGCTGGAAAAATCGCTCACCCTTCGTGATATCCGCACTGTCGGGGCGATTCCGACGGCCTTTCGCATGGAAATGATGAACGAACAGGGTGGGAGTCATACCGTGGCCGACTTCAGCGAGATCACGTACGACCCCGGTTTCGGAGACGACACGTTCACCCAGCGCTCGCTCGAGCACGGGCTCTAGCCTAACGGGCGGTTGGAAAGCGCCGGTCTGCGGCGTTCGGGAGCGGCGACTCTCTGCCGCCGAAGCCTACGGGAGGTCCCCTGGGCGAATCAGATGTGCAACGCGCGCCCGTTTACGGCGAGCGCCGCTTCCTTCACCGCCTCGGGGAGCGTTGGGTGCGCGTGCGCCGAGCGCGCGATGTCCTCGGCACTGGCCCCGAACTCCATCGCCACAGCCGCTTCGGCGATAATGTCGGAAGCACGCGCGCCTAGGATGTGGATGCCCAGGATGCGGTCGGTCTTGGCGTCCGCGAGGATTTTCACCCCCCCTTCGGTTTCGTTCATGCAGCGGGCGCGGCCGTTGGCCATGAACGGGAACGTGCCGACGCGAAACTGCATCTCCTGACTGCGTGCCTGCTCCTCGGTCATGCCGACGCTGGCCAGCTCGGGCCAGGTGTAAACCACATTGGGGATGGCGTCGTAATTCACGTGCCCGGATTGCCCGGCCATGCTTTCCACCGCCGCAATGCCTTCCTCCGAAGCCTTGTGCGCCAGCATCGGGCCGGTGATCACGTCGCCGATGGCGTACACGCCGGGAACGCTTGTCTGGTAGTGCGCGTCAACGGTGATCCGCCCGTGGTCGTCAAACTGGACTCCAACGTCGCGCGCCGCTAGCGCCTCGCTAAACGGCCGCCGCCCGACGGCAACCAGCACCACGTCGCACTCCTCCTCGCTCGTCTTGCCCTCCGATTCCAACGTCACACGCACTTTGCCGTCACTCACGGCCGCCTGCCGCGCCGTGGTGCGCAAGCGGAAGGTCATGCCTTGTTTCTCCAAGGACTTCCTCAGTTGCTCGCCCATCCCACGATCCATGCCGGGCACGATGCGATCCATGAATTCCACAAACAGTACCTGCGATCCGAGCCGGTTCCACACCGAACCGAGCTCCAAACCGATGGCACCGGCGCCAACGATCAAGAGCCGCGGCGGCACCTGCGAAAAGCTCAGCGCCTCAGTCGACGAAACGATAGACCTCCCATCGAACGGGAGCCCCGGCAACTCCATTGGAGCGCTGCCGGTGGCAATGAGAATGCGGCGGCCACGAAGAGTCTGGCGCCCGGCGCCATTTGCAACCTCGACAGCATCGGCGGCAGTGATGCGAGCGGTGCCGGTGAACCGTTCGACCTTGTTCTTGCGAAACAGCCCAGCCACGCCCTGCGTCAGCACCTTCACCACGCGTTCCTTCCGCGCCATCATGGCTGCCAGGTCGATCTCCACGCTGCCGACCTTGATGCCGTGCGCGGCCAAGCCATGGCGAACGGTGTGGTACTGCTCGCTGGAGTCGAGCAGTGCCTTGCTGGGGATGCAGCCGACGTTGAGGCAGGTGCCGCCGAGCGTGGCTGCTCTTTCAACGCAGCCAACCCGCATCCCGAGTTGCGCGGCACGGATGGCGGCAACGTAGCCGCCCGGTCCGGCGCCGATGACGATGAGGTCGAAATCCGTGCTGGCTCCTGGGCCTGTCCTGATCTCTGTTGAAGGGTTCTGATTGCTAAGTACTGGCGGTCGCGGAGTCATTTTACCCCCTCACCCTGACACTCTCCCGGAGGGAGAAGGAACCTGTTTGCGCTCGTGCTCTCGGTTCAGACGCCGAACATCATGCGCGTCGGATCTTCGACGCGTTCCTTGATCCGCACCAGAAACGTCACCGCCTGTTCGCCGTCGACCAGCCGGTGATCGTAGGAGAGCGCCAGGTACATCATGGCGCGGACGACTACCTGATCATTGACGACGAGCGGCCGCTTTTCGATTTTGTGCATGCCGAGGATCGCGCTCTGCGGTGGATTGAGGATCGGCGTCGACAGCAGCGAGCCGTACACGCCGCCGTTGGAGATGGTGAACGTGCCGCCGCTGAGATCGTGAATGCTGAGCTTGTGCTGCCGGGCCAGGCCCGCCAGCCGTTCGATCTCTTTCTCGATCTCGGCGAACGACATCAGGTCGGCGTGGTGGATGATCGGGACTACGAGGCCCCGCTCGGTGCCAACCGCGATCCCGAGATGGACGTGCTTGTGGTAGACGATGTCGGCGCCGTCGATTTGAGCGTTCACGATCGGCAGGTCTTGCAGCGCCCCGATACAGGCACGGGCGAAGAAGGACATGAGCCCAAGCGAGACGCCGTGCACCTCGCTGAACCGAGCCTTGTAGCGCGCTCGCAACTCCATCACCGCGCTCATGTCGACCTCGTTGAAGGTGGTGAGGACGGCCGCCGTGCGCTGCGCTTCCACCAGACGTTCGGCGATGCGTTGGCGCAGGTACGTCATCGGCACCCGCTCCTCTTCATCGGCGGCTGCCGGCGTGGGTCGTGGGGGCGGAGGAGCGGGCGCGGCCACGTCCTGAGGGCTCAGGGCCGTGGGCTCAGAAGTTGTTTTTTCTTCCTGCGCTGTTGCGCCAACCGCCTCGAGATGCGCGAGCACGTCCTCTTTGGTCAGCCTGCCGCCGCGCCCCGAGGCCTTGATGGTGCGCGGATCGAGTTTGTGTTCCTCGACGAGGCGGCGCACGGCCGGGCTGAGAACGGCGCTGGTGGGTGACATTTCTTCGGCGGGCTTCTTTTCGGGCGCCGGCGCGGCTGGTTGTGCTCCGGCCTCCCGGGGCGTTGCTGGAGGCGGCATGGGCCGTGCGGCTGCGCCCTCTTCGATGCGTGCGACCACCTCTCCGACCCGCACCTTGGTGCCTTCGGGTTTGAGAATCTTCAGCACACCCTGACGTTCGGCCGGGATCTCCACACTCGCCTTGTCGGTTTCCAGTTCGAGCAGCGGCTCATCGACTTTGACCGCCGCGCCGTCCGCTTTCATCCAGCGAGCGATCACTCCTTCGTTTACTGATTCACCGAGTGTTGGTATACGCACATCAACGGACATAGGACTTCCTCAGGGCGTTGTTGATGAGATCCGTTTCTTCAGTCTGGTGCACCTTGTACAAGCCTGTCGCCGGACTGGCCGCGGCGGGGCGGCCGGCGTATCCGATGAAGCGGCCTGGTGGAAGGATGCGGCGTAAGCGACGACGCATATCGTGCCAGGCGCCCATGTTCCACGGCTCCTCTTGCACCCAGAGCACCTCGCGCGCCGAAACGTACGGCTGCAGCGCGGCGGTGATTTCCCGTCCCGGGAAGGGATAGAGCTGCTCGACTCGAACGATGGCGATATCGTCGATGTCACGCTCGCGGCGCGCCACCAGCAGCTCGTAGTACACTCTGCCGCTGCAGAGCAGCACACGGCGCACCTTCGCCGCATCCATCGGGTCGCCCTCGCCGAGCACCATCTGGAAGCTGCCGTCGCTAAGGTCATGCGGCGAGGACACCGCCAGCTTGTGGCGCAGCAGACTTTTCGGGGACATGACAATGAGCGGCTTGCGGAATTGGCGATGCATTTGCCGCCGCAGAGCGTGAAAGTACTGCGCCGGCGTCGTCAAGTTGCAGATTTGCATGTTGTCCTCGGCGCAGAGTTGCATGAATCGCTCCAAGCGGGCGCCGGAGTGTTCCGGCCCCTGCCCCTCGTATGCGTGCGGCAGCAACAGCACGATACCGCTCATGCGCTGCCACTTCGATTCCGAAGAAGCAATGAACTGGTCGATGATAACCTGCGCATTGTTGGCGAAGTCGCCGAACTGCGCCTCCCAAACCACCAGATTGCGTGGGTCGGCGGAGCTGAAGCCCCATTCGAAGCCGAGCACGGCCTCTTCGGAGAGCATGCCGCCGATAACAACGAAGCGGCCCTGTTCCGGGCTGAGGTGGTCGAGCGGCACGTAGCGCTCGTTGGTGTTGATGTCGAACAACTCCGCATGTCGCTGGCTGAACGTGCCGCGGCCCGAGTCCTGTCCGCTCAGCCGGATCTTGGTGCCTTCGAGGAGCAGCGTACCGAAGGCGAGCATTTCGGCGCCGGCCCAGTCGATCTCGCCTTCGCGGCCCAGCATCTCGGCGCGCTGCGCCAGCAGGCGCTTGACCTTGGGGTGCACGGTGAAGCCCTGGGGCACGCGCTCGAGGCCTTGCATCACGCGCTCAAGCATCTCCCGCGGGACGGCTGTGTGCGCGCTCCAGTCGTCGCCGGCCCACTGCAGGCCCTTCCAGGCGCCGTCCAGCGCGAACACTTGCATGCGCGGCATGAAGTCGCGAGCATAATTTAGAGCATCATCGAAGACCTCGCGGAGTGCTGTACCCGCTGCCGCGACTTCCTCGGCTCCGATCACGCCCTCGGACTGCAAGCGCTCGGCATACAGGTCGCGTACGCTGCGGTGCGCAGCGATCTCCTTGTACATCAGCGGCTGAGTGAAGGTCGGGTCGTCACCTTCGTTGTGGCCGTGACGCCGGTAGCACACCAGATCGATGACCACATCCTTCTTGAACCTCTGGCGAAAAGCCACCGCCAGGCGCGCCGCCTGGATGGCCGCCTCGGGATCGTCGCCGTTGATGTGGAACACCGGCGCCTGGATGATCTTGGTGATGTCACTCGGATATCTCGTAAAGCGATATTCCGGGGGCGATTCGGTGAAGCCGATCTGGTTGTTCACGATGATGTGGATCGTGCCGCCGGTGCGGTAGGCCTCCAGCTCGGAGAGGGCGAGCGTCTCGGAAACGATCCCCTGCCCGGTGAAGGCGGCGTCACCGTGGATCAGCACCGGCACCACCCGACTGCGTTCGTAATCTTTGAGATAGTACTGCTTGGCGCGCACGATGCCTTCGACCACCGGATCGATGGCCTCGAGGTGACTCGGGTTCGAGCACAGCGACAAGTGGATCGTCTGGCCGCTCTCGGTGGTGTGGTCGTAGGCGTAGCCGAGATGGTATTTCACGTCGCCGTCGCCCTGGACGTTGGGTGGCAGGAAGGTGCCCTCGAACTCCGCGAAGATCAGCGCATACGGCTTGTGCAGAATGTTGGCGAGAACATTCAGGCGGCCGCGGTGCGCCATGCCCATGATGATCTGTTCCACGCCGGTCTTGCCGGCTTCTTCGATCAGCGTGTCGAGCAGGGGGATGAGCGACTCGGCTCCTTCCAAGGAGAAGCGCTTCTGGCCGACATATTTGGTGTGCAGGAAGTGCTCGAAGCCCTCGGCGGCGATGAGGCGCGAGAGGATATGCTTGCGCGCCTCCGCGGTCAGCTCCGGCTTGTTGAGCGCAGGCTCCATATGCTCCTGGAGCCAATCGAGTTGTGCCTTGTCGGCGATGTCCATGTACTCGACGGCGAAGGTGCCGCAATAGGTGGCGCGCAAGAGCGTCACCAGTTCGCGGATGGTTGCTCGCCGGCAACCCAAGAAACTGGTGCATTCCACCGCGCGGTCGAGATCGGCTGCGGTGAAGCCGAACTCCTTCGGCTCCAGCAGCGGATGGCTGGACTGGTTGTGGCCGAGCGGATCGAGGTTGGCAATCAAGTGCCCGAACTCGCGGTAATGGTGGACCAACTCAAACACACCGAGACCCCACTGGGCAGCGGGAACAATCCCCGTCGCGGGGGGCTCGCTCGGGGCAGGCTCCAGCCGGGCAATCCCCGCTGGGGCGATCTCGATCTCGAGCTTGGCGGCGCGGGCGCCATCGCCCTCAGCGGCTTCGAAACCGGCGAAGAACATAGCCCACTGCTCGTCCACCGAGCTCGGATCACGCAGGAACTGCCGGTACAAGCCGTCCACGTAGTCCGGATTGGCTCGAGTGATGAAGTCCAGGTCCATCTGCGATCACCGCAGGTACACCATAGCAGCAAAGCGTCTCCGATGTAGGGGCCGTGTTCTCCTCACTGACCCACGATACCGGGCGAGGACATAAAATGACAGAGGCTTACAAGCGGCGCCTGCCCATCGCAGTCCTAGTTTGACGCCGCTCGCATTGAAACCTAACCCCCTGCCCCCCTTCCCTGCGAGGGAAGGGGGGGAAAGGCTCGGCTTTTCGCTCCCCTTCCCGTGTCGGAGAGGGGCCGGAGGAGAGGTTCTAGTGCCTGCGCAACTGCGCTACGTTGGAACTTGGGTGCCCATCGCAGAAACTTATTTGCTCCGTGACCGCCGCTTTTGATATCTTTGCGCTCCCACATGGACGCCATCGAAGAAACCTTGCGCAAACTGCCGCCGCAGAGCATTGAAGCGGAGGAGTCGGTCTTGGGCGGGGTGCTGCTCGACAACAACTCGCTCGACCGGGCGCTGGAGATTCTCTCGCCGGAAGACTTCTACCGTGAAGCGCACCGCAAGATCATGCGCGCCATGATCGACCTCAACCAGCGCAACGAGCCGGTAGACCTGATCACGTTGGCCGAGGCACTGAAGGGGCGCGGCGAGTTGCAGGAGATCGGCGGCGCAGCCTACCTCGCCGAGCTGGCAGACAAGGTACCGACGTCTGCCAACGTCGCCTACTACTCCCGCATCGTGCATCAGAAATCGGTGCTGCGCAGCCTCATCGATACCGCCACCGAGATCGCCCGCGGGGCGTTCGAGTCCGGCGCCGACGTCGACGGGTTCCTCGACCAAGCGGAACAGCAGATCTTCGCCATTTCCGAACGCAGGATCCGGCCGGCCTTCTTTCATCTGCGCGACATCATGCTTAGCACCATGGGTTCCATCGAGCAGATGTACGAACGCAAGGAGTTGGTCACCGGTGTGTCCACCGGCTTCAAAGATCTCGACCGGTTGACGGCCGGGCTGCAGCCCTCCGACCTGATCATCGTGGCGGGCCGGCCGAGCATGGGCAAGACGGCCTTCGCGCTGAACATCGCGCAGCACGTCGGCATCACCGGCAAGCAAGGGGTCGCCCTCTTCTCGCTCGAAATGTCGAAGGAGCAGCTCGGGTTGCGCATGCTGTGCTCCGAAGCCCGGGTCGACCAGTCCAAGGTGCGCACAGGCTACGTCCCGGCCACTGCTTTTCCGGAGCTGGCGAAGGCCGCCAGCCGGCTCTCCGAATCGCACATCTTCATCGACGACACACCGGGGTTGAGCGCGCTCGAGTTGCGCGCCAAGGCGCGGCGCTTGAAACGTGAACGTGAAGCGAACCTCGGGCTGGTGATTGTCGACTATCTGCAGCTGATGCGCGGCCATGAGCGCGCGGACAACCGCGAGCAGGAGATTTCGAACATCTCGCGTTCGCTCAAGGCGCTGGCCAAGGAACTCAACGTCCCCATCGTCGCCCTCTCGCAGCTGAACCGGCAGGTCGAGACGCGGGCCGACAAGCGGCCGATCATGGCCGACCTGCGCGAATCGGGCGCCATCGAGCAGGACGCCGACGTGATCGGGTTCCTCTACCGCCCGATCGTGTACGACAAGAATGCCGACGAAGGTGAGGCGGAGCTGATCCTGGCGAAGCAACGCAACGGCCCGACCGGCGTGATACCCCTGACGTTCATCTCGGAGTATACTCGCTTCGAGAGCCGTGCTGCCCCGGACGACGTCAGCTTCGGCGAGACCGAAGACGCGTAGGGGCAGCCGTCAGCGATCAGCTGTCAGCAACCTACTCCAGCTGGTGAGTAAGCCATGCTCTTGGCTGAAAGCTGAACGCTGACAGCTGAAAGCTGCCCTCTAAACCCTGGAAAACTGCCTGCTGCTCCGCTACGGGATTATCCGATGGCCATTCTCAAGGTTGCGCGTTTGGGCAATCCCGTATTGCGAAAGGTGGCGGAACCGGTGCCGCCGGAAGCAATCGGCTCCCCACAGGTCCAGCGCTTCATCGACGATTTGATCGAGACCATGATCGAGTACGACGGTGCCGGATTGGCGGCGCCTCAGGTGCATGTCTCGCAGCAGATTCTGACCTTTCAAGTCGACGGCAATCCACGCTATCCGGACGCGGAAACCATTCCACTGACGGTGCTCATCAATCCGAAGATCACGCCGCTGTCACAGCACACGGACGAGGACTGGGAGGGTTGCCTGAGCCTTCCGGACCTGCGCGGCAAAGTGCCGCGCTATACGCTCGTGCGCGTCGAGGCTTACGATCGTGCCGGCAACAAGCTCAATTACGTCGCCAAGGATTTCTACGCCCGGGTGGTGCAGCACGAATGCGATCATCTGATCGGCAAGGTCTTCCTTGACCGCATGCGGTCGATGGAATCGCTGTCGTTCTTGACCGAGTTCAGCCGCTACTACGCCCGCGCCGACCGCGACTGAGCGGACCACGAGAAACGGCTGCGCAAGCTCGAGCGCCGCCGCCACGCAGCGTGAGGTGTTCAGGCCCTCACTCCTCACGGCCCTTGCACGCACCCGTTGAGCGCGTTGTTCACCGCCGTCAGGATCTCATCGACGGTGATTTGGCCGTCGCCATTGACGTCGCCCGCTTCGCACGCGCAAAGGGTGGTGTTGCCCAGCGCGATGTTCACTATGGTGAGGATGTCATCGATGGTGACTTGGCCGTCGCCGCCGCAGTCACCGGCGCAGGCCAGTGGCACCGGCGCGAGGAACGTCCCGTACACATCGCCGCCGGTGATCCCGCTGTGGCTGATGGTGGCATCACTATTCCACACCACCAGGTACTGACCGGCACCGAACGCCACCGGCGAGATCATTTGGGTGCCAGCTCCCGCGCCTATGGGAATGCAGCGCCTATCGGCGTGCCGCACTGACTCAGGTATTGGCCGTGCACATCTCCGCACGTCTCGCCCGCAGACACGTTGCACGTAAAGTTCGTCCAGGTCGCCAGGTAGTTGCGACCGTCGAAGGCGAGGGTTGGGTAAAACTGCTCCCCGGGCTCGCTGGTGATCTGGAGCACCTCTCCGGTGAGGGCGCCGGAAGGCGTCACCAATTGCCCGAAAATGTTCCACTGGTGGCTGCTCGAGTCCACCTCGTCCGGCCACACCACAAGGTAGTTGGTTCGGCCGAACGCGACGGCGTTGGGATTGTCGCTCGGAGCCGGGCCATTTTTCACAACGAATTCGGCGCTAACCAGTGCCCCCGCTCGGTCCATGAATCTTCCCATCACCAAGGAGCTGTTGGAGTCTTCGCCGTGCCAGACGACGAGGTAGTTGTTGCCGTCGAAGGCGACTTGGGCTTCCGCGCCGGGGCTCTCGCTGATCATGATGTCGCTTCCGACGGGGCTCCCGGAGTCCGCAACCACGCGCCCGTAGATATATTTGTCCGGGGAAAGCCGTGAATCGGTCCACACCACCAGGTAGTTCGTCCCGTCCGAGGCAATGCCGCCCAACGACCATTGCACTCCGGTAAGGATGACGGTGTTGGATTGGCTGATTTGAAACGGGGAGCCGACGGTAGTTCCCGACGGACTCACCAACTGCCCGTAGGCAAAGGGACTTGCATCGAGCGTCGCCCATGCCAACAGGTAATTGGTCCCATTGAAAGCGAGCACCGGCTCATTACCGCTGCGATTGGTTGTGATCAGAGGACCGAGCGTCACACCCGCTGGCGACACGAGCTGCGCGCCAACTGTAGTTTGCGTCTGAATGCCGACGAGAAAGTTCGTTCCATCGAAAGCCGCGCTGCCGCTTGCCTCGGGCGCCGCGGTGGCGGCGACGGGGAAAGCAGTTGGGTCTCCAAAGACGAGACTGACGTCGGCTTGAGCAAACCCGTCCCCCGTCATACCGAGACCGGCGAGCGCCACCCGCCACCTTCCGGGTTTGCTCTCTTCACCCGTGAGACACCTGCGCGTGTGCGTCATCGTTCGCCCTCCCATCGCAACAGTGCGACCCTGGGAAGCGACGCCGGGATCGTCGACTCTTTCGTGTGGGCGTCTCCACCGTGGTTCGCAGGTCATGGCCGTTTGGGCCGTCGGAAACCAGGACGCTTCTATGCCGTTGACAAGGTAAAAGCCAGGAACTCTACCGCCGCGGCACGGGGCGCGCGTCGGCCGTGGTCTACAAATGCAGCTCGACCGCCAGCGTGCCGACGGCGGCGGCGCGGAAGCCTTCGTTGTTCAACGGGACGTTGACGGCTCCGCTGAGCACCGACTTGGTCCCCAGCCGCACCTTCACCGCGCCCAGCGCGTCGATGAAGTTGCTGCCCAGCCGGTTGTCGCCCAACGCCCGAATCGAGCCGGGGTTGCCTGAGTTGTCGACAAAGGGCGCGGTGGTCGGGGTCCATTTGATCCCGGTATTGAACTTCGAGCCCCCCACCCCGGCATCCACGGTCGCCCGGCCCAGTGCCAGCGACGGCCCGAGATTCCACACGAACCGCCGCAGCTCGTCCTTGTCGAAGTCGTAGTCGTACCCGGCGTCGATGTGCAACCTGACGGCATCGGCCAACCTGAACGCCGCCACCAGGCGCGGCAGGATCGCCGCACTGTCCGAGCCCGCAAACTCGCCCTGGTTGGGACTGGGGAAGTAGAACTCGGGAGCGGCGGCGAGCTGGACGATCTTGTCAGCGTAGAGCACACCCTTCACACCTAGGCTAATGCGCCCGACGCCGACGTGGGTGCCATCGTTGAAGCTGAAGCCCAGAGCACTCAATGATTCTTTGCGCAGATGGAGGGCACCGGCCTGAATGGCTTGGTTCAGCAACCCGACGCTCGCCGCCAGATCTGGCTTGCCCGTAGAATCCGTCACGATGGGAGTTCCACTGAACGGCGCCTGCTGCGGCGGCCCGGTGGGCTGGCTGGTGCTGAAGATCTGCTTGGCGCTTGCATCGACGACGACGACCGGCAGGTTCATCGTCACTTCGACGCGGTTGGTAAAGCCGTAGTTGGCGGAGAGGTTGACGAGCGCCACTTTCGCATCCGCCTGCAGGCCCAAAGCGCCGACCCCGAGCGCGGTGCCGGGCGGCGAACTCACGAGGTAAGGGATCGGCGCCTTGGTGTCCGCGAGCTCGAAGTAGGACGTCGCCAAGCGGAAGCTGAACTTCCCGGGCCCGACGGTCTGCGGCGAGCGGAACGAGGTCGGTCCCAACTGCTCACTGCGGACGTAGGTGTCCGACGCCGGATCGAATTGGTACGCAAACGACTGGCCCGAGGTCGGCGGCAGGGACGAAATGCCCTGCTGGACGCCGAGCACGATCATCTGCGCCGCGGCCGCGGCGCGATCTTGGCCACCGAACTGGTTGGAATTCCCGGCGGCGTTGGCTCGCGGCACTACACTGAGCGGCAACCCGAACAAGACAAGAGCCGCCATGGATACCACAAGCCAGTATCCTCGACACCGGTTCGGCATGTTCTCCCGCCCCCTTACTTCTATCGCGCGCCGATGACCGCCGGCCACCTTGCTCATGACAAGGGTCGGTTCAGCAAACGCCACGCACGCGACATCTCACGATCCCTCGGCGAACTTCCACTTGGCGCCATCCTGCACCAGGAACTTGGTGAGGCGCACTTCGAGGGTGACGGGTTCGCCCGTTTCTTTGTCGACGAATTTGTCGCGCCGGATATAGGAAACGGCGATGTCGTGCTCCCGCGGCTGGATCTTCACGTCGGCCAGCTCCACGTGCAGGTCAGTGATCCCCTTCAAATACGCATCGATTTTCTGTCGCTGAGCAGCCGGGAAGTTGACATACAGGCTCGCGAGCTGATCGAGGTCGCCGCGCTCGTGCGCACGGCGATACTCCTCAAGGACCTCGCGCGCGGCGGCTTCCAGCGGCGCCTGCGCCAATGCGACCGCCGGCGCTGGGAGCACCCACGACCACACGCGCGCGGCGGCGAAGGTTCCGATGACTTCTCTCCCGGCACTGCCAAAGGCCTGGGCATCGGACGCCTTGGTTTCCGGTTCACCGCCGCTCTTGCCCTTCGTCACGCCTTCGGCGTCCAGCAGCATCTTGTACTTGTCGAGACGCGAGTTGGTCGTTTGCTTGAACGACTCGGCTTCGCTCTTGGTGAGTCGGACCCGAAAGTGTTCGAGCGTGGCCAGGGTAAGGCTTTTCTGCAGGGCGAAGAACTCGTCTTGACGCCCTTCGATGTTTTCCGCCGCCTCCTGGATGCCGGTGGTCGTTTGGACGATGCGCGCGTCGATGCGGATGGAGTCGCCGACCACCGCAAACGAACCGGTCACGAACCGGGTGACCCCCAGTTTCTTGGCCGCTGCCATGCGATCGAGGCTGGTTTCCTTCGCGACTTGCTGAATCAGCTCGGGAGCGACCACCGGCAGCGTCGGGATCTTACTCAGCTCGGTGTTGAACGCGGCTTGCAGCGCCTTGGCGTACCAGTCGTCCTTCGAATCGTCCGCACGCTGATTCTCGAATTCCATGACCGCGATCGGCCTCATCACATCCGTTGGTTTGCCGCTGCGATCGCCGATGTTCTGCGGCAGCGTCTTCCGTGCCATGCCGCGCCAATACCACACGCCCCCAGCCAGTCCGGCGAGCATCAGCAGGACGGTGAAGGCAGCGGCCGGGCCGATTCGGGGCCGATTGCGCCGCGGCGGAGGCGGCGGAAGCCTGCCGGGTTTCGCGCTTGCCGCTCCCACGTGCGGGCTCACCGGTGGCCGCGAGGGTTGGCCGGTGGCGACGGCCGCGAAGACGACCAGGCTGCCGACGCCCTTGGCGAGGATCGGTTCGTGCGGCTCGAAATGCGCGTCCGGTAGTCGGTCGCGCACGATCACTTGCACGGCGTCCGACACCAGGAACTCGCCCGAGGTCGCGTCCGCGGCGGACATGATGCGGGCGGCGCGATTGACGTCGGCTCCGAAGGCGTCGCCCTGTTTGTTGCGAAACACTTCGCCGTAGTGTCCTCCCAGGCGGACCTGCCAGCCGCGGCGGCAAAACTCCTGCTGTACGGCGAGGCCGCACGCCACCATGATGTGCGCGCTGGCAAAGGTCGCCATGAAGCCGTCGCCCTCGGTCTTGACCTTGTAGAAGTTCGGCCCGAAGCGATTGGCGATCTCGTTGATGATGCGTTCGTACTCGCGCAGCTTGACGATTGTGGACTTCTCGTCGAGCTCGGCCTCCTCGGTCGAACCCTTCATGTCGCCGAAGAGAATGCCGGCGGGAACCCGATCGCTATCGTTGATGGTATGCTGGTCAGCAGGCACTGCGCACTCGTCTCAATCTTGCGGCCGGCGATTGTGGCGCAGGTTGCCGGTACGATGCAACCTGCTCGCCGCTGGTGTAATTGTCGCCGAGGGCCCTGGGGTGGTGGTCGGGATTGTGGGTGAAAGGCGACGACCGAAAATAATCAGGAGGGCGCGCACCCGTTCAGCGCGTCGTTCACGGCCGTGAGGATCTCATCGACGGTAATCATCTTGTCATTGTTCGCATCCCCGGGGAGGCAGGTGGAGACATCCTCAATGCCGAGGGCGATGTTCACCATGGTGAGAATCTCATCAACCGTCACCGTGCCGTCGCCGTTGCAATCGCCGGTGCACAACTTCATCTGCAGCGCGGCTTGTACCGCGGGATCGTTGCCTGCCGTCTCGGTCGCCAGGGTAACCGCGGCGGCCGCGGTCAAGCCAGCGAAGTTGATGCCGCTGTCGGCTGTTCGCACGGCTTGGATGATATCCTTGATGCCCTGATCGCTGTAGTGCTGCGCCCCCCCGTTGTCGTCCACCAGCTGCACCGCGGCCTCCGATGTCAGATCGATCAGCTCACTCAAATTCGTCGCCGCTCCAATGGGACCGAAATCGATGGTTTGTAGATCGACGGTGGTGTCGCTGGCCGCGCGGCCCCTGGTTGTCAGGGCACCTCCGGCCTGTACGATGGTGGCGTCAAAGACCAGCCGCTTGCCCGCGACCTGCCCGCGGCTGAGAACGAAGACGAACTGTCCATTCGCATCCGTTTGAGTCACTTCGAGTGTGATCAGCGTCGACGCCGCGCAGCTTGGGTCCGTGCACAGGTAGGCAGTAACCACCGTGCCGGCAGTGCAGGGGGCGAGGCCCTGTGAGCTAGGTTCCATGCAGGTCCCTCTGACGACAAGGGGCAAGGGGGTCGCTGTGGGAGTGCCAGTCGGTGTAGCCGTTCCCGTGTTGGTGGGTGTGGTCGTCGTGGTATTGGTCGCGGTTGACGTCGGCATGCTCGTCGGCGTCTGAGTTGGCGTGGCGGTCGCGCTGGTGGCCGTTACCGCCGGCGTCGACGTAGGGGGGCTGGTGGCGCTTAGCGTCTGTGTCGGCGTCGCGCTCGGCGTGTTCGTTGGCGTCGGAGTCTGAGTGGGCGTACTTGCCAACGTCGGCGTAACCGTGGGCGCCGTGGTGTTGGTAGGCGTGTTGGTCGGCGAGCTGGTGGGAAACGTCGGGGTTGCCGTAGTACAGACCAAATTGAGCCCCACGGAGACGTTGTTGGAGCCGTTGTTTGCCACGGCGATGTCGGGCCTCCCGTCGCCGTTGAAGTCGCCCACGGCCACGCCACGCGGATTGGTTCCAACGTTGTAGTTGGTGGCCGTCCCGAAGGTGCCGTCGCCGTTGCCGAGCAGGATGGAGATGTTGTTGGAGCCGTTGTTTGCCGCGGCGAGGTCGAGCTTCCCGTCGCCGTTGAAGTCGCCCACGGCCACGCTGAACGGACTGGTTCCAACGTTGTAGTTGGTGGCCGTCCCGAAGGTGCCGTCGCCGTTGCCGAGCAGGATGGAGACGTTGTTGGAGCCGTTGTTTGCCGTGGCGAGGTCGAGCTTCCCGTCGCCGTTGAAGTCGCCCACGGCCACGCCATGCGGATTGGTTCCAACGTTGTAGTTGGTGGCTGTCCCGAAGGTGCCGTCGCCGTTGCCGAGCAGGATGGAGACGTTGTTGGAGCCGTTGTTTACCGCGGCGAGGTCGAGCTTCCCGTCGCCGTTGAAGTCGCCCACGGCCACGCCATGCGGATTGGTTCCAACGTTGTAGTTGGTGGCCGTCCCGAAGGTGCCATCGCCGTTGCCGAGCAGGATGGAGACGTTGTTGGAGCCGTTGTTTGTCACGGCGAGGTCGAGCTTCCCGTCGCCGTTGAAGTCGCGCACGGCCACGCCATTCGGATTGGTTCCAACGCTGTAGTTGGTGGCCGTCCCGAAGGTGCCGTCGCCGTTGCCGAGCAGGATGGAGACGTTGTTGGAGCCGTTGTTGGCCGCGGCGAGGTCGAGTTTCCCGTCGCCGTTGAAGTCGCGCACGGCCACGCCATGCGGATCGGTTCCAACGTTGTAGTTGGTGGCCGTCCCGAAGGTGCCGTCGCCGTTGCCGAGCAGGATGGAGACGTTGTTGGAGCCCTCGTTTGTCACGGCGAGGTCGAGTTTTTTGTCGCCGTTGAAGTCGCCCACGGCCACGCCATGCGGATTGGTTCCAACGGTGTAGTTGGTGGCACTGCCGCACGTGGTCGGCGTGTTGGTCGAGCCGGTCTGCGGGGTGTTGGTGGCTACCGGGGTGGCAGTCGGCACCACCGGAGTGTTGGTCACCACCGGGGTATTGGTTGCCGTTTGCGTCGGCATACTCGTCGGCGTCTGAGTCGGTGCCGGGGTGGCGCACTGACCAACAACACACACCTGGGGAAATACACACGCGCCCGAGCCGCATGAGATTCCAGAGTTGTACTCGTACGCGCCGATGGAGCAGCTTGTTGCGCCCGTACCGGGCCGGACGTAGCCGCGTTGGTCGAGGCTGTTCACGGGCGGTGCCGCGCACACGGACTCATTGCCAGCGTTGAACGCCGGGCTGCCCGCCTGGAGCGCGATGGTTTGCGTCGGCCCGCCGTTGTTCTGGAACCCGGTGGGGTCGAGAACAGGGTTGGTGTTACAGAACGAGGTGCCGGTCGTGGCGGTACAGCCTGTGCCCGTGAAACCGCACGTCGGGCCGTCGTCGATGTTGTGGCCGCCATCAGTGACAGGAACGCTGCCGCCGCAATTGCCGCCCGAGGTGCTATTGGCAACGATAGTGTTGGTGACGGTGACCGTGCCCGAGGAGTTGTAGATGCCGCCGCCGCTGTCGCCGCTGATCGTGATCAGACTCCCGCCATCAATGGTGGTATCGGCGCTAATGTTCTTGGTGCTGGTGACAGTAATCGTGGCGGCGCCACCGCAGTTGAAGGTCACGGTGCCGTCGAAACTCCCGCCGCCTGGGAGGCAGGCATTCAGCGCGGTCTCGGTGCAGCTCGCCCCCGTGCCGGTGCCCACGACGCACGGGCTGATGTTGAGGCTTGCGGTGTCAGCAACGCCCATGGCCGCCGTGCAAATCGGCAATGCAACCAGCGCTGCGAGTGCCACCCGCCACCTTCCGGGGTTACTCTCTTCGCCCGTCAGACACCTACGCGTGTGCGTCATCGTTCCTCCTCCCATCGCAACAGCGCGACCCTGGGAAGCGACGCCGGGACCGTCGACTCTTCCGTGTGGTCGAATGGCGGCGTCTCCACCGTGGTTCGCAGGTCATGGCCGTTCGGGCCGTTGGAAACGAGGACACCCTTCTATGCCATTGACAAGGTAAAAGCCAGGAACTCTAGCGCCGCGGCACGGGGCGCGCGGCAGCCGTTGACCGGCTGTGTGGTCAGGACTAATACTGCCGCTGTGGCCTACGCACACACGGGCGGCGAACGCGACGATGTGGAGGCGGCGCGGCGGATCGTCGTGAAGTTTCTTGCGCCGCAACGCGCCCGGCTGTTTCTGTTCGGATCACGCGCGCGCGGCGACGCGCGCCGCACTTCAGACATCGACGTGGCGGTGTTACCGGAGGCCCCGCTGATTCCGGGGACGCTGGCCCGTCTGCGTGAGGCGCTGGAAGAGAGTGACATCCCGTACCGGGTCGAGGTCATCGACCTTTCAACCGTCAGTGAGGCGTTTCGCCGTAGAATTCTGGCTGAGGGCATTCCGTGGAACGATTGACCCAACGCGTCGCCACGGCCCGCGAGGTCCTCTCCACGCTCGATGAGCTGGCGCACAAACGGGAGCGGTCAAAGGTCGAGCGGGATGCAGCGATCCAACGTTTCGAGTACACTTTCGAGGCTGTCTGGAAGGCGGTTCAGCTTTACCTCCGGGAAGTGGAAGGCCTCGATCTCGGTTCACCCAAGGGCGTAGCTCGGGCGTCGCTGGAGGTCGGGATTCTCGACGAAGACGAGACGCGCCTCGCACTGGCCATGGCCGACGATCGCAACCTGACCGTGCACACCTATAACGAAGACTTGGCGGAGGAAATCGCGGGGCGCTTACCCCAGCACGCCGCACTGCTGCGGCACTGGGTGGAGAGGGTCACTGCTCGATTGACCGACCATACCCGCTAGCGCGACAGGCCTGTCCCTTGCCCGTCCGGGAGAAGTTCGATGAGCTTCGAGAAGGCCTTGATGCTTACGCTCGATCTGGAGGGAGCAGCAGCGGACGGCGTTGCGGAGAGAGTCTTCACAACTCGGTCGACTCGCCGGGTTTCAAGTCGACGATTTTCAACCCGTGAATCCCCTTGGTTGCCGCACGCAGCCCTTCCGGCGTGCCGGTGAGCGCTGGGAAGGTGCCGTGGTGCATGGGGATGACGCGCTTGACGCCGAGCAGCTTGACCGCCAGCGCCGCCTCGCGTGGCGACATGGTGTAGAGCCCGCCGATCGGCAGCAGGGCAATGTCGGGCCGATAGAGCTCGCGGATGAGCTTCATGTCGCCGAAGACGTTGGTATCGCCGGCGTGGTAGACGCGTTTCCCGTTTTCGAACTCGATGACGTAGCCGCACGGGTCGCCGCCGTAGATGATCTGGCCGTCGTCCAAGATGCCGCACGAATGATCGGCATAGACCATGGTGGCGGAAATGCCGGGCGCCACCTCGACCGTGCCGCCCTTGTTCATTCCGACGCAGTTCTCGACGCCTTTGCGCTCGAGCCAGGCCGTGGTCTCGTAAATCGCCACAACTGCGTGTGGCTTCGCTTCGCGTGCGGTTTCGACGGCATCGCTGATGTGATCGAAATGGCCGTGCGTGATGAGCATGGCGTCGAGCGGCCCAGTCTGTTTCTCGGCGTCCGGACAGGCCGGATTGCCGCGGATCCATGGATCGATCAGCAGCATCTTGCCGTTCGCACTCTGGATGCGGAAGGTCGCGTGCCCGAGCCACGTAATTAGGATGGTGTCACTCATGGTTATGTCCCTTTCTCCGGCAGAGCCGGGAATGATTTCCGGGCCACCCCGGGCGTTGCCCGGGGCTCATGACTCTCCGCCCTTTCAGGGCTCCAGAAAAGCAAGCCGCAAAGGGGCGCCAGCCATCAGCCCAGGGCGCTGCCCTGGGCGATTTGGTCGCGCCGCACGATTGGGCTCCGTCGCCATATTCTGGGCACTTCAGCAGAATATAGCCTGATAACGTCCAAACGCCAGCGGCGCAGCATGCTGCGCCGCTACGAGTTGAGGCCGGGGCGCTCCTCCGCACGCTCGGATAGGTGGGCCGGTTTCCGCTCGGGCCGCTGATACAGCCCGACGTAACGGGCGATCATCAGGTATTTCTTGAAGAAGCGGTTGGTCTCTTCCTCGTGCTCGCTGACCGTGGTCTTGTCGACCGGGTCGAAGAAGCAGGTTGGGTCGTCGGCCATGTAATCGCCGGTGTGGAAGTAGGCCATGGCCCGGCATCCGCCGCAGGTGTATTGGTAGCGGCAGCGGCCGCAGCGCCCCTTGAGCTGGCTGCGGTCGAGAATGGTGGCGAAAAGCTCGCTTTCGTTGACCAGGCGATCGAGCGGCTTCTCGCGCACGTTGCCGGCTGAGAGCACGTCGAGCAGCACCGGGCACACCGAGACGTCACCCTCGGCGTTCAACGTCAGCCACGTGCCCACCCAGCAGCCTATCGGCGGGTTGTGCGGCACGGCACCGTTGCGCACGCCGCCCGAGACCTCGGTGTGCAGCTCCGGCGAGAGAAAGAACGGCGTGTAGCTCACGTAGCCGTTGACATGCCGGCGCAGCGCCGGGTGAAATTTTGCCTCCAGATCCTTTCGATCGAAGGCCTTCTCCATGAAGGCATCGCAGCCCGACCCGCGGGCCACCAGCGGCGAGCGGTTGTAGGAGATGTGGCGATCCACCAGGTATTTCACCGTGCGTTCGAAGCTCTCGGCGTTGTGTTTACCGATGGTGATGATGACGTGGCGGTCGATCTTCAGCTCGTCACAGAGATCCAACACTTCCAGCGTGCGGTCCGGCGCCGCGTCGCGGCTCCAGACGTTGTGTTCATCGATGGAATTCAGGCCAAGGGCGATGGTCACCCGCCCGCCAGTGGCCTCTTTGATCTGCAGCAAGACATCGCGCGTCAGCAGCTCACCGTTGCTGCACAGCTTGCACTGGTAGCCCAGGTCGATGGTCAGCCGAAAGAGGTCGAAGGCATCCTTGCGCAGCAGGAACTCGCCGCCGCTCCAGCCGATGGCCAGCACGCCGAGGCGCTTGGCGGGTATGAGCACCAGATCGCGGATCTCTTCGAAGCTCAATTCCTGCCTGCGACTGGCGCGCACGCGCTCCGCGTCGTTGCTCGCGGACATGCACACGGAACACTGCAGGTTGCACAACCGCGTGGCTTCAAAGTAAATCGCAGGGAAGCGGTATTGCCTTTTTTCGACCTCCAACAACCGTCACCTCCGTCGGACTCGGGGCGTAGTATACACTATTCCTGGCCGGTGCCTCCAGCGCCTCGGTCGCATTTTACGCGGCGAACGGGCCGAGCATGCGCAGCCCCACTATAGCCGAAGTTGGCAAACTGCGCTGAGCCGCATCCTTGAATTCCCTTCGCGGGACGCATATGAAGACGGCTGCGTCCCGGCCCGCAGGTGGGGACAAGCTTTCTTATGGGCCTAAAAGAGAACCTGGAACAACTCGAGCGCCTGCACCGGGAAGCCGAACTGGGCGGTGGTGACGATCGCATCGAGCGGCAGCACGCTTCAGGCAAGCTCAGCGCCCGCGAACGCATCGATGTGCTGCTCGATCCCGGCTCCTTCGTGGAGACCGACAAGTTCAAAACCCACCGTTGCACCGATTTCGACATGGACAAGAAGAAGATACCGGGCGACGGCGTGGTCACCGGCTCCGGCACCATTGATGGCCGCTTGGTGTACGTCTTCTCGCAGGACTTCACCGTGTTCGGCGGCAGTTTGAGCGGCGCCTTCGCGGAGAAGGTCTGTAAGATCATGGAGCTGGCGATGAAGACGGGCGCGCCGGTGATCGGCCTGAACGACTCCGGCGGCGCGCGCATTCAGGAAGGCGTCGTCAGCCTGGGCGGCTACGCCGACATCTTCTTGCGCAACGTGCTGGCATCCGGAGTCGTCCCGCAGATCTCCGTCGTCATGGGGCCGTGCGCCGGCGGCGCGGTGTACTCGCCGGCCATGACCGACTTCATTTTCATGGTCGAGAAGATCGGCTACATGTTTATCACCGGCCCCGACGTCATCAAGGCAGTGACTCACGAGGAGGTGACGAAGGAGGATCTCGGTGGCGCGGTCACGCACAACACTCGCAGCGGCGTGGCGCACTTCTCCGGCCGTGACGATCGCGAATGCCTCGCCATGGTGCGCGAACTGTTCTCCTACATCCCAAGCAACAACCTCGAGGATCCACCGTTTGTGCCGACCGACGACGATCCGTTGCGCCGCGATGAGAAACTGCGTTCGATAGTGCCGGACACCCCGAACAAGCCCTACGACATTCGCGACATCATCACCGCGGTCGTCGACGATCGCCACTTTTTCGAGGTGCAACGTGAGTACGGCAAGAACATCGTGATCGGTTTCGGACGTTTGGGCGGGCGTTCGGTCGGGATCGTGGCGAACCAGCCCGCCTTCCTCGCCGGCTGCCTCGACATCAATGCCTCCAAGAAGGCGGCGCGCTTCGTGCGCTTCTGTGACTGCTTCAACATCCCGATCGTCACCTTCGTCGACGTGCCGGGCTTTCTCCCGGGAACGGCACAGGAGTACGGCGGTATCATCACGCACGGCGCCAAGTTGCTGTATGCGTACTGCGAGGCCACTGTCCCCAAGGTCACGGTGATCGCGCGCAAAGCTTACGGCGGCGCCTACGACGTCATGTCCTCGAAGCACATCCGCGGCGACATCAACTTCGCGTATCCGACCGCCGAGATCGCGGTCATGGGGCCCGACGGCGCCGTCAACATCGTGTTCCGCAACGAGCTCGATCGCGCTGGCGATCCGGTGGGCGAAAAAGAACGCTTGGTGGACGAGTATCGCCGCACCTTTGCCAACCCGTTCAAGGCCGCCGAGCTGGGCTACGTCGACGAGATCATCATGCCAGAGGACACGCGTCCGAAGCTGATTCGCGCCCTCGAGATCCTCGAAAGCAAGCGCGACAAGAACCCGCCCAAGAAGCATGGCAACATTCCCTTGTAAGATCGTGAGTCGTGTTCGTGAGTGGTGCTCGTGGAACAGAGCGAGCAGCCGCAGCGGTGCGCAGCACCGCTGGACTCTCCGAGCACGATTCACGAGCACGAATCACGATAATGTTTAAGCGCGTCCTCATCGCCAACCGCGCCGAGATCGCGGTGCGTGTCATCCGCGCGTGCCGAGAACTCGGCATCGAAACGGTAGCGGTTTTCTCCGAAGCCGATCGCGCCGCGCTGCACGTCAAGGAGGCGGATTACGCTTACCCGATCGGTCCGGCGCCGGCACGCGACAGCTATCTGGCGATCAACAACATCCTGAGTGCGGCGCGCCGCAGCGGCGCCGACGCCATCCACCCCGGCTACGGCTTTCTCGCCGAGAACCCGGAGTTTGTCCGGCGCTGCGACGACGCCGGCATCGTCTTCATTGGGCCGAGCGCCGAAGCCATGGAGCAGATGGGGGACAAAGTCGCGGCCCGGACGCTGATGCAGAAGGCTGGCGTGCCGGTGGTCCCCGGCTCCGGTGGCACCCTCGACACTCCCGAAGAGGTCACCGAGGCCTGCAACCGCCTTGGTTTTCCCGTGATGCTGAAGGCCGCGGCGGGCGGCGGCGGCAAGGGCATGCGGCTGGTGCACAAGGCGGAGGAACTGCAGTCGGCGCTGCGCGCCGTACGCTCGGAAGCGAAGTCGTCGTTTGGTGACGACCGCATGTACGTCGAGAAGTACGTCACCAAGCCACGCCACGTCGAAGTGCAGGTGATGGCGGACAGGCTGGGCAACACCGTGCACGTGTTCGAGCGTGAGTGCTCCATACAGCGGCGGCACCAGAAGGTGATCGAGGAATCCCCCAGCCCGGCGATCAACGACCGCATCCGCATGGAGATGGGGCGCGTAGCGGTGCAAGCCGCCAAGGCCGTGCACTACGTCGGTGCAGGCACGATCGAGTTTCTCGTCGATGCCGATCGCAATTTCTATTTCCTGGAGATGAACACGCGCATCCAGGTCGAGCATCCGGTGACCGAGATGATCACCGGCGTCGATTTGGTGAAGACGCAGATCGAGGTGGCTGCCGGCAAGCCCCTGCCGTTCCGGCAAAAGGATCTGACTCGGCGCGGACACGCGATCGAATGCCGAATCTACGCCGAGGATCCGTACAACAATTTCTTCCCGTCGCCGGGCAAGATCACCTTTTTGCAGCCGCCAGGCGGCATCGGCATTCGTGACGACAGCGGGGTCTACTCGGGCTGCGAGGTCACGGTGTATTACGACCCTATCATTTCCAAGCTGATCGCTTGGGGCAGCACGCGCGAGGAAGCGATCCGGCGCATGCGGCGCGCCTTGGAGGAGTACAGCATCCACGGCCTGGTGACGAATCTGGCACTGCACCGTTGGGTCCTGCGGCATCCCCGCTTCCTGGCCGGCGATTTCGACACCAACTTCATCCCGCAGGAGTTCCATTCCTTCAAGGCCGCTACTGAGCCGGCGCGACGCGAAGCCGCCCTGGCGGTCGCCGCGCTGGCGCAGCGTGAACACGAGGTAGAACGTACGACGCGGCTATCCCGGTCGGCTCCGACGCAACAGCAGCGCTCGCGCTGGAAGGACGCAGCGCGGCGCGACGGACTGCGCAACTGATGGCGTACCTGGCGGAACTCGAGCAGCAGACGCACCGCATCGAGGTGCACGCGGCAGGCGATTCCGCCTTCACGGTGGAAATCGACGGCGTGCCGCGCACCGTCGACAGCCGGCGCATCGGACCCAACACGTACTCGCTGCTCATCGACGGGCATTCGGTAGTGGCCGACGTTGGGATCGATGGCGATCACTACACCGTGTCGATCGCCGGCGAGGTCTTCCGGTTACGCATCGTCGATGAGCGCCGGCGGCTAGTCATGTTGGGCGAGCCCGAAGAGGAGAAAGGCAGGCACGAGGTGCGCGCCTTGATGCCCGGTAAAGTCGTCGAAGTGCTGATCCAGGTCGGCGATGTGGTCGTGCGCGACCAGGGACTACTGGTCATCGAAGCGATGAAGATGGAGAACGAGGTGAAGTCACCTGCCACCGGCGAAGTAAAAGAGGTGCTGGTCGAGCCGGGGCAAGCGGTGGAGGCAGGCCAGGCGCTGGCGGTGATCGAATGAGTGCGATGGACGACGCCACCAAAGGACAGCAGGCCTGGGAAGAGCAAGTGCTCAAGCGCACGCTGTCGCGCGCGCCCGAACGCGGCGCGAGATTCGAAACCACGTCCGGCATCGAGGTGAAGCGGCTGTACACACCGCAAGATCGCACCCACGAGCAGTATGTGGAGCAGATCGGATTCCCGGGCGCGTATCCGTACACCCGTGGCGTACAACCCACGATGTATCGCGGGCGCTTCTGGACGATGCGCCAGTACGCCGGTTTCGGCACCGCGGAACAGTCCAATCGCCGCTACCGCTATCTGCTGGAGCAGGGACAGACAGGGCTGAGTGTGGCGTTCGACCTACCGACACAAATGGGACGCGACTCGGATCATCCGCGCGCGCGCGGCGAGGTCGGACGCGTCGGCGTGGCCATCGACTCGCTAGCGGACATGGAGACCATGCTGGCCAGCATCCCGCTCGACAAAGTCACCACCTCAATGACCATCAACGCCACCGCTGCCATTCTCTTGGCGCTCTATCTCGTGGTGGCGGAAAAGGAGGGGGTCGGCTGGGACCAAGTCGGCGGCACGGTCCAGAACGATATCCTGAAGGAGTACATCGCACGCGGAACCTACATCTATCCGCCAGCCGGTTCCATGCGCATCATCACCGACATTTTCGCCTTCTGCACCAAAGAAGTTCCCAACTGGAACACGATCTCGATCTCCGGGTACCACATCCGTGAGGCCGGCTCGACCGCGGCGCAGGAAATCGCCTTCACGCTGTCGGACGGCATCGCCTACGTAGAAGCGGCGGTCAAAGCCGGGCTGAGTGTGGACGAATTCGGCGCCCGGCTGTCGTTCTTCTTCAACGTGCACAACAACTTCCTGGAGGAGGTCGCTAAGTTCCGGGCGGCCCGGAGGCTGTGGGCGCGCATCATGAAGGACCGCCTCGGCGCCAAGGATCCACGCTCCATGATGTTGCGGACGCATGCGCAAACGGCGGGATCCTCACTCACGGCGCAGCAGCCTGACAACAACGTGGTGCGCACTACGATCCAAGCGCTCGCGGCGGTGCTCGGCGGCACGCAATCGCTGCATACCAACAGCAAAGATGAGGCGCTCGCGTTGCCTACCGAGGAGTCGGTCCGCCTGGCGCTGCGGACGCAGCAGATTATCGCGCATGAAAGCGGCGTCGCTGATACAATCGACCCGCTTGCCGGCTCTTACTGCATCGAAGCGCTCACCGATGAGCTGGAGCGCAAGGCGGAGGAGTATATCGCCGCCATCGACAAGCTGGGCGGTGCGGTGCGGGGCGTCGAGCTGGGATACCAGCAGCGCGAGATTCACAACGCGGCGTACCAGTACCAGCAGGAGATCGAGCGCAAGTCGCGCATCATTGTCGGGGTCAACGAATTCACGCTGGCGGACGAACCCGCGCCGGAGCTGCTGAGAATCGATCCCGAGCTGGAGGAACGGCAGAGGGTGAAACTGGCTGGCGTGCGGGCCGAACGCGACCAGGCCGCCGCCGAGCGTGCGATTCGGCAGGTCGAGGACAGTGCACGCGGCGGCAGCAACCTGATGCCGGCCATTCTCGATGCGGTACGGGCCTATGCCACGCTCGGCGAGATCGCGGACGCGATGCGCCGGGTTTTTGGCGAATACCAGCCTTCGGTGACGATGTAGCGGGCTGCGCCCCGTGTCGGCAGTTCCACTGTACCGAGGCTGCGGTTGTAGCCGCGCCGCAATCGTGTTAAACGCGCCGCAATCTCGGTGGCTCTTGGGGAAGGAGGAGTAGCGATGTCGATGGTGGCCAAGAAGATCTTTCTCACCCGAGGAGTGGGGAAGCATCGCGAGAAGCTGACCAGCTTCGAAATGGCCCTGCGCAGCGCCAAGATCGCACAGTTCAACGTCGTTCGCGTCTCGAGCATTTTCCCGCCTCACGCCAAGTTGATCACCGCGCAGGAAGGCCTGACGCTGCTCAAACCCGGCCAGATTCTTTACGTCGTCATGAGCGATAACGCCACCAACGAACCGCACCGTTTGATTGCTGCCTCGGTCGGCGTCGCCATCCCCAAGGACCGCACGCAGTACGGTTATCTGGCCGAGCACCACAGCTTCGGGCAGACCGACGACAAGGCGGGCGATTACGCCGAAGACCTCGCCGCCTCCATGCTGGCGACGCTCCTGGGTGTCGAGTTCGACGCCAACAAGAGCTACGACGAGCGCAAGGACGTGTGGCGTTTGTCGACCGAGATTGTTGTCACGCGCAATGTCACGCAGTCCGCCATCGGTGATAAGGACGGGCTGTGGACGTCCGTGGTGGCCGCCGCGGTGTTCGCGGAATAGGCGGTAACAATCCAATCGGCGCTCAGCTCATAACAGCGGCGCTGCTTGCAACCCCTCCTGACCTCCCCTTGGTAAGGGGAGGAACCTGCTTTTGCGGACGTCGGTCTCTCCTCCTTGACTTGCGGGCATCCGTGCTGCACTCACTGGCCATGCGGCTACAATTATTGTTGGCTTTTGTGACTGTGCTCGCGTTGCCGCTGGCAGCGCACGCCGACGTCTCTCCGATCCGGCGCACGCCGGTTGTCGAAGCGGTCCACAAGGTCAGTTCGGCCGTGGTTAACATCTCCACGGAAACCATCGTGGCACGCCAGACCAGCCCGTTCCCTGCCTTTCGGGATCCGCTGTTCGACGAGTTCTTCCACGATTTCTCCGAGCCACGGGTGGAGCGCTACAAGCAAACCAGCCTCGGTTCCGGCGTTGTCATCCGGCCCGACGGCTACATACTGACCAACCAGCACGTCGTCCTGCACGGCAGCGAGATCAAGGTGACGCTGGCGGACGATCGAGACTTCGAAGCGCAATTGGTTGGTGCGGATTCGGACTCCGACCTGGCCGTGCTCAAGGTCAAGACCGACACCTCGCTACCGTACATCAACATGGGCGACTCCGACGACCTCATGATCGGCGAAACCGTGATCGCCATCGGCAATCCCTTCGGACTCTCACACACGGTAACGACAGGGGTGGTCAGCGCGCTCGGCCGTTCACTGAAGACCGGCGAGCAAACCTATTACGACTTCATCCAGACCGACGCGTCGATCAATCCCGGCAACTCCGGCGGGCCACTACTGAATCTCAGCGGCGATCTCATCGGCATCAACACCGCGATCTATCAGAAGGCGCAGGGCATCGGCTTCGCCATCCCCATCAACCGGGCCCGCCGCATCGTCACCGATCTGATCAGCTACGGCGAAGTGCACGTCCCTTGGGTCGGCGCCATCGTACAGGATCTGACTCCCGAGCTTGCCGCGCAATTAGAAATGCAGACGCAGCGCCGGTACGGCGTCGTGGTGCGGAGCATCGAATCCGGCAGTCCGGCGGCGGACGCCCGCATCACTCCGGGAGAGGTGATCACCGCCGTCGACAACCGCGATGTGCACTCGGCGGAAGAGTATGACCAACGCATTCGCGACCACGCCGAGAGCAGTGCAATTGAACTCACCGTCATGGGAGACAGCGGAGCACGCCGGTTGACCCTGCATGCACGCCGCTTCCCGCCGGAAAGGGCTGACGCTCTGGCTTGGCAACTGATCGGGGTGCGGCTGACGGACGCGCGGAACGGCCTACGCGTCGATGCGGTGCGGCCACAAAGCCCGGCGGCGCGGATCGGGGTTGAGAGTGGCGATGCTATCGTTGCGCTCGCGGGCACGTCAGTGCGGAGTTTGGAGGATTTCCGCCGCACAATGATCGAGGTGCGCTCGGCGCGCGGCGCTCTGGTCTCCATTCGCCGCGGCGCCTACGTCTACCGCGTCAACGTCCCCTTCGCCGGGAACGCGTAGCGGTGGCGAAAGCGCCGGGGGTCTTCCGGGCCAGAAAAGCGAAGGGCCGGGCGAGATGACCGCCCGGCCCTTGCGCTCACCAAAGCTACTCGATGCAATTACTGTGGCGAAGGCGGCGGCATCAGCACGATGTCGGCCTGCGTCCGTGAGCCACTCAGATCCAGCATATACGCAGCGGAGAAGACGGGGGCCGATCCGCCGTTCAGCTGGTGGAACTCATGTACGACCCCGAGCAGACCGTGTCCAGGCGTTATGGTAGGGTCGGAATCGGCGACACCACGGATAACCGTCTGCCCCGTCAGCGTCCCCTCAACATTGACATTGAAGATCGAGGTGTAGTTGTTCGGCGGGTCGTTGCCAAGACGCGTATCGATGTCCGAAAGCTGCAACTCGCTAAAGCACGTCAGCGGCCGGCTGGTCGAGAAGCGCTGCTCGAATTCATTGTACACCAGATACTGCACGGTGGTTGTGACGCAGGTCTGTGTGAAGAAGTCCTCCGAGCACGGCACCAACGTGAGCCACGTATCGACGTTGCTCCCAAGCACCGGCGCGTCATCGAAGAAGTGGTCAAGGATGAGGGTGTTCGGGCAACCGTTGTACTCCGCGTTCGGCCCGCCGATCACCAGAGTGTTGTCAAAATTGTTCACGTGTATGCACGGCGTGTCATCAGCACTCGTTGCCGGCGGCTGGCAGTCCGTATCGGCGGTGCACGATATCGAGGAGTCGCCGCTGCAGCTCCCTGGGATCGCCTGGATGCCGACGGCGTTGTAGCCCTCGATGTCGATATTTACCCCGGTCAGGAGCTCTATTGTCGCTTCGCCCTTGAGGTCGTTCGTATCGACCGGCATCTCGTCATCGCCGACCTCGACGCATTTCAGCTCGCCGAGCATCGGATCCTCAGCCGCCTGCGGGATGCTGCCGGTGTTGAGCTCACCGCCTATACCTGGCAACGAGGCGAGTGGAAAGTCTCCGCCGGCCAAGCCTGCAGACACTGTCCACACGAGCGGCTGATTGGCCGTCAGCTGGAAAGAGAAATCAGTCTCCACCCAGCCCGGTATGCAATAGCCGGGGCTGCTACAGTAGTCGCTCGCCGGCTGGCCCGGATCGCAGAATGCAGTCGGGGCGTTCGAGCAGTGCCCGTTGGCGTCGACGTAGAAGCACCGCACGTTCACCGCCTGGGGGGCGGTATTGGTCAGTTGAATGACGGTGTCGATTTTCGCGTCCGATATCACAGCGCCCGTATCGACCACTATTTTCGGGAACACCACGATCGCCGCCGGGTTAGTCGACGAGATATCGGCGTGCGCAGCACCCGCCCATAGGAGCACCCCTCCCAGGAGCATCGCTACACCCGAGAGAAAAGGATTCCACTTCACCGTACGCATTGCCCTTCTCCTTTCACCTATCAGGGAGAAACCAGCCACTGCCTTTTCCCCTCTTTGCCTCTGTGCCAGCGATCACTGCTCTGCCGGCAGCGTGATCTGGTCCGGCCCAATCGGAGGAATGAAGCTGCCTTCGCTGTGCAGGTTGTACGCCGCACGTGCCGCCGTCGCCGGCGACGCTACCTCAACAGTGGTGATCCGTTCCGCGATGCCTACCAGGCCGCCGGAAGAGCCATCGGCCTGCACGACCGGAGTGATGATGGCCTGCGCCACCTCCGTGCCGAGAAACCCGTATGTGAACACCTGGCCGATGTTGGCAAGTTCGGTCTCCAAAAAGCAAGAGACTGTGATGCTCGTCGAGTATCTCTCTTCGAACTCATTGTAAACGAGGAACTGCACGGTCACCGATTTCGGGATTTGATTCTCGAAGTCTTCGTTGCACGGCACCAGCGTCAAGTCGGTGAACTCTGCCGACGTATCGGTAGTGAGCTCGCTCACGACAATGTCGGGCGCGCCACTGGTGAAGTGGTTCAAGATCAGCTTGGCTGGACAGGCATTGTACGTCGCGCCCCCGTCGAGCAAGAGCGGATTCACCGGCGCGACGTCCGGGTTACCTTGGATGCCGATCGCGTTATACTTGGCGACATCGCCTTCAGCGGTGAGATTAGAGCTCAAGGTACTGCCCCCCCCGGTCACAAGCGAGACGAGGGTGGCCTCACCCTTTAGACTGTTGGAGATGGACGGATTGCCGGAAGCATCCACCTCGATGCACTTCAGCTCGCCGACGAAGTCGGTCACCGGCGGGATGTGACCAGGCACGAAGCCCGAATCATAAGTGCCGAATCCCGCATTGGGATTGAAATAGCGGCCTTCGCTCACGCTCCAATGTGTTGGCTGCTGCTTAGTGAGCCAAATGGTGAAATCCGTCTCCTGGCACTGCGGTACGCAGGTGGCGCTGGGGACCGTGCACGGCAAATGCGTGAGCGAGTCCAGCAAGGACGCGTTCACGTAGAAGCACTGTAGATACCTCATGCTGTTACTGGTGTTCGCAATTTGAATGATGGTATCGAACGTGCCGTCGGCGCGCACCTTGGGAAAGATGAGGATCGATGCCCCCTTTTCCGTCGTGACGTCAGCTCGAGCGCTAACCGCCACGCCTCCCAACACCACCGCGAGTCCGCAGAGGCATGAGAGTAAAGCGTTCCACTTCACCGTTCGCATTGCCCTCCTCCTTTCCAGTCGACCTTCCCTGCTCACTGGCTCCTAGTGCCTTCGTCCCAACACTCAGGGGCCGGGCTGCTCTCCGCACCACCTAAGTGCGCGCATACATACTCAAAAATCCGGCGTATTGTCAAGAATAACGTCATGGAAAAGTTGCTTCCGGGCCGAAAACTGATTCCCCGCCAACGCAAAAACCGGGCCGCGATGGGTCAAGAGGGCCATTTTTGCCGTTTCACTTGCCTCCGGAGCAGGGCTGGAGGGGTTGCGCAGTGCTCTGGAGGGCCGATCTCCGTCGCCGCCGACGCCCTTTCCGGCTCAGGCCCGAACGATTTTCCCTCGGTCTTTCGTGACCGAGCGCGTCGCGTTGCGTGTGTCGATGACCAGCGCGCTGGCCCTGACGATCATCGAATAGTCGAAAACCGTATGGTCAGTGGCAATGATCACGGCGTCCCAGCGTCGTAGCTCCTCTGGGGTCAGGGGCAGCGATTGGAGATGGAAATCGTAGTGCCGCGAGCGTCCCAACGCCGGCACGTACGGATCATGGTAGCCGACCTCCGCCCCTTTCTTGACCAGCAGATCGAGCAGTTTGAGTGCCGGCGACTCGCGCGTGTCATCCAAATCGCGCTTGTAGGCCACCCCCAGCACCAACACCCGCGCTCCCCCAAGGCTGCGCCGGCGTTCGTTGAGCGCGTCAGTGAGCTTCTCGATGACAAACGCCGGCATGGCGTGGTTGATCTCGCCGGCCAGCTCGATGAAGCGGGTGGTCAGATCGTACTGCCGCGCCTTCCACGTCAGGTAAAAGGGATCGATCGGAATGCAATGACCGCCCAGGCCCGGCCCAGGGTAGAACGGGGTGAAACCGAACGGTTTAGTTGCCGCAGCGTCGATCACTTCCCACACGTCGATACCCATGCGCTCGAAGAGCAGCTTCAGTTCGTTGACCAGAGCGATGTTGACGCTGCGGTAGATATTCTCCAGCAACTTGGCAGCTTCGGCCACCCGCGCCGAAGACACGGGGACGATTTTCTCCAGCACCGCTCCGTACAGGGCGACCGCCACCTCGCCGCAGCGCGGCGTGTAGCCGCCGATCAGCTTCGGGATGGTCTTGGTGTTGTACTGCGCGTTGTTTGGGTCTTCGCGCTCGGGCGAGAACGCCAAGTAGAAATCCTCGCCCGCCCGTAGGCCGCCCGCCTCGAGGATCTCGCGCAAGACCTCGTCCGTGGTACCGGGATAGGTCGTGCTCTCAAGCACGACGAGTTGGTTGCGCCGCAGGTGAGCGGCGATCGCCTCGGTAGTTCCGGTGACGTAGGACAGGTCGGGCTCGCGGTGCTCGGTGAGCGGGGTCGGCACGCAGATTAGGATGGCATCGCATTCGGGCAAGAGGGCGTGTTCCGTGCTGGGGTAGAAACCGGTTGGGCCGCCGCGCCGAAATGGCTCCGAGCGGACAATGTTGCGCAGGCGCTCCGCCGAGACGTGCCGGATATAGCTGCCGCCGGCGCGTAGCTCCTCGATCTTGTGGGCCGCAATATCGAAGCCAACCACCGTGAAGCCGCCCTCCGCGAAGGTCGCCGCCAACGGCAGGCCCACGTAGCCGAGGCCCATGATGCCGACGACGGCTTGGCGTGACTGGAGTCGCTTGATCAGGGTGGTGAACGGATCGTCCTGCATGGCGCCGACACCATACCCACTAATCCGCCGCCAAGCTAGCGGGCTGCGCAGGGCCGCCCCGAAGAAAACCGCGTCAGCAGGCGTTGCTGCCGGCGCCACCGGGCGAGCACAGAAACCTGCCCCGCCATTGCTGTGCCCCAAAAGCGAGAGGAGGCGCGGAGGCCTCCTCTCGTGTGCAGAGCCGCTGTTTGCTCCCCGAAGGGCTACCTTCGCCGGCGGTACACCATGAGAGCGGCAGGGACCAGCAACCACAGCAGCGCGCCCCCTGAGCCCGACTGCGACATGTTGCACCCATCATTATCGGCGGAGCTTGGCGCCGGCACTACGCCCGTGTTCGTCGCGCTCGGCACCGGCGAGGCCGTGTCGGTGGCTCTCGGCGTGGCCGTCGCGGTCTGTGACGCGGTGGGAGTCGGCGTATTCGTCGGCAGCGGAGTCGGCGTATTCGTCGGCAGCGGAGTCGGCGTGCCCGTCGGCAGCGGAGTCGGCGTGCCCGTCGGCAGCGAAGTGCTCGTCGGTATCAAGGTCGGCGTCTCGGTCGCTGTTGGTGCGGGGGCTGCAACACAAGTCCCATCGAGGCAGATCGCGTCGGAGGGACACCCGGTACCATTGGTGCACTGCACCTGCGAACACACCTGGTTGAGGCAGACCTGACTCGGCGGGCAATCACCGCTGGTGTTGCAAGGCTGGCCCGTGCACACATTATTGTTGGAGCATATGCCGATCGGGCAGTCCGCGGTCGTGGTACATGGGACCACGGTGCATACCCCGCTTTGGCAGATCAGCCCCGGACAGTCACTCTGGTAGACGCACGTTGTCACGGGCGTTGGCGTCACCGTGGCCTCAGCCACCGTGATCTGGCCAGGCGTGGTATCACAAGGCGTCTGCGGGCCGCTGCAAAGAACGGCGCCTCCGATTTGCGCAACTTGAGTCTCGGGCGAATCCGGATCTGGGGTCAGCGTGAAGCTCGCAGGAGGAGTCACTCCGGGCGAAATCTGAAAGGTGCATGTGAACAGCGGCCCGTCCTCAACCGTCTGGGTGGAACCGAATTTGATATTGAATACGCCAAGGCGCAGCCGACTTTCTCCCGCCGGTGGCGCCGGGGTCGTTGCAATGCTTGCCGACGCGCTGAAATCGCTACCCACGCTCGGAACGCAGTCCTGCGCCGGGTTCGCGAGGATGAGATTCGTATTATCGAAGAGGACGTCAACGGTGGCGGATCCGACGTTCTGTCCGGTTACGTCACTGATGCCGATTACGATCGGCACGCTGCCGCCCGAGCCCCCGGTTCCATTCCCCACCGACAGAGTGGGAACCTGCTGAGCTTCGCCGGCAACCGAACCTATCACCAGTGCGAGCACCGCGACAAGGAATGGCCTAATCGAGACGTACGCGTGCGGTCCTGGTGCGAATGCTACCCTATCCATGCTCATATTCCCTCCTGTAGCGGGGTGGTAATTCGTCTGATCATCTTGCCGACGCATCCGTTCTACGGGCACCCCGCGCCGAAATTATACACGCCGGTCAAAATTTCATTGCCCTCAATATACAGGTCTCCATTGATGTCGCCAGCAGGACAACTCGCTAGCGGCGTAGCTCCACCGAAGATACTGACCATAGTAAGGATCTCGTTTCCCTCCACAAACCCATCCAGGTTGCAGTCACCGCCGCACTCGCAGACACCAGTGCCGTTTTCTAGCACGCATGCCTCCCGGCCGACCACACACTGGGCAGAACCGACGCAGGGACGGATCCCCGTGCAAACACCGGCGCGGCAATGGAGGCCCGGATTGCAGTCGGTATCGGCCGTGCACGTCTGCTGGGCGACAGTGATGTCCGTGGTGGTTGGGGTCGACGGGATCACGTTTCCGAGAAAACCGCCGAGGTTCGTGCGGTCGCCCTCCACCTCTGACTGTCCAAACGGCGCCGTCGGGTTGACTGTGAACGTGCAGGTCACTAGTCCCCCGTTGCCGATCGCCGGGCTGCTGGGCGTGAAGTTCGGATTGCACACATCCAAGTCCGCGACGAACACCCGCAAGCGCTCCACGTTGGGCGCCGTGTCTGGCCGGCGCGGCATGAAGGTGAACGAGACGTCGGTCGTACTCAGCAGCGGATTGACCGTGCACTCGTTGAAGCTGAGTACGGTCGTGTCGAACAGCACGTCCAACTGTGCCGTCGCCACGTCCGTGACCCCCTCCGGGCCACCGCTGAGGCTGACGTCGATCGGAATCGTCTGACCACGTAAGACCGAGTTGGGGGGACCCATCAGCGTCAACGTCCGGGTCGCCTGGGCTGTAGCGGGCATGACAGCGGCGCCGTTTTGGATGCCCAACGGACAACCAACGCCGAGATTGGTCACTGCATCGCAGATCTCATTGCCCTCGATCTCATTATCCTGGTTGAGGTCTCCCGCTTCACAGCCGCTCAGCGGACAGCTACCCGACATAATACAGATCATCTCCGCGATCTCGTTGGCGAAGACAAACCCATCCTGGTTGCAGTCGCCGCCGCACACACACGTGTCGTTGAGGCAGGTCTCGCGGTCGATAATGCAGGCAGTCGTGTTGTCCGGTGAGCACAGCCGCGTCGGGGCGCAGACGCCGTCAACGCAGCGGTCGGCCGGGCTGCACTGGCCGCCGACGCAGTCCTGAGTGGCGCGGCAGTTGTCACACGTCCTGGCGCAATCGGCATCGGTCGAACACGTCGGGATGGGCGTTGGGGTCATGGTTGGAGTTGGCGATTGCGCCGGCTGACAGATTCCGTTCAGGCAGATCAAACCTTGCGGACATGTGATCGAGTCAGTGCAGGCGATCGGCGTCGGCGTCGGCGTCGGGAACACACACAATCCCCCGACGCAGACTTGCCCAAACGAACAGTCCTCGTTTCCAATGCAGTGAATCGGGGTCGGGGTCATGGTCGGCGTCACGGTTACGGTTGGCGTTGACGTCGGGCCCGTTGGGGTCGGAGTCGGGGTCTGGCTCGGGGTCTTTGACGTCATCGTCGGCGTAGGGGTGGGCTGCAAGCAAAAGCCGTTGACGCACATGAACCCCTCCGGACAGGTCCCGCACAAGAACGGGTTCTCATTCGCAAACACATCGGACATCTGGTTCTGGTCATTCGGCACGAGGTTCGTTGCGAATGACGCGAAACCGATCCGCGTCCCGTCGCCGCTGATGGCGGGCGGCATGTCCGGAATACCGCCGTTGGCCTGCTGGCCGTCGGCACCGAGGTCCACCAGCAAAGTCACACCACCCAGCCGGTCGCGGACAAACACGTCGGCAGCTCCGTTGGCGTCGTTACGCACCAAGTTGCTGGCCGCCGATCCGAAGGCGACGAAACGCCCATCATCACTGATGGCCGGCGGGAACGAGACGTCGTTGGAGTCGCCGCCGGTTAAACTCACGCTGACGCGCTCGGTCGTGCCCGCGACCGTATCGCGCACGAACACATCCAAGAGATCGTTGTTATCGTTCGGCACCAGGTTGTTGGACTCGGACTTGAACGCAACGAAGCGGCCGTCGAAGCTGATGGCGGGTGTCATGCTGTCGCCATTGCCCGGGACACCCGCGCTGCTGACACTGACCGACTTGACCATACCCGTGGTCAGATCACACACGAAGATGTTGAGGATCCCGGGCGTGACGTTGGGGTCAAGGTTGGTGGCCGCAGAGACGAAGGTGACGAAGCGGCCATTGCCGCTGATCTGCGGATTGAGACTGGAGGAGTTTGGCTGGACCCCGCAGACCCGTACGGTGCTGCCGGCCTGTAAGTCCCGCACGAAAATGTCGCTTGCTCCATTGGTGTCTCCCGGGACCAGATCGGAGGCGGCGGATTGAAAGGCGACAAGGCTGCCGTCGGCACTGATGCTGGGAAAGAGACTCGGCCGATTTCCGGATTTGCCGCTCAGATTGACGCTGACGAGTGTGGTTGTGCCCGCCTGCCGGTCGCGAACGAACACGTCGGTGGTGCCGTTGTTGTCGTTAGGGACGAGGTTGCTGGCATCAGAATAGAACGCCACGATCTCGCCGTTGCCGCTGATGGCCGGGGCCAGCCCGCGGGTCTGGCTTGGTCCGTTGGCTTGGGCGCCGGAGTTACTGACGCTGACCCGTTCGGTCGTCCCGGCGTTGCTGTCCCGCACGAACACGTCACGGGCTTGGTTCGTATCGCCGAGCACCAGATCGTCGGCGTCGGAGTAAAACGCGGCGATGTTTCCATTCGTGCTCATCGCCACGCCGCTGCTGGAGCCGTCCCCGGAAACTCCGTGGATGTTGACGCTGACGAGCTCGGTTGCCACCGCCGGTGCAGCCAGGAATGCAAAATACAAGCAACCGGCCGCAATCAGCCCCGCCCGCACAAGGCCGCGAGTGGGTTCGCCCCGCCCCGCGCGCCTGAGCAGCTGCTGTTTCGTATTGGTAGAGTTCTCTGCGTCACGCGACTCCATACATTTCTCCTCTGTCCACGCTCGATTCGGCCTCGTGTGATGCAGCGCACGCAATTCGCTAGCCCTCAACCACCGAAAATACCCCACCATCCGCACCACCTCGTGCCCCATGTCGCCGCCTTCGCGTACCGCCCGCGCCAGACTGCAAGTGGACTTCATTCACCCTCTGCCGCCTTGCCCTTGCACCTCACCTCCAAAAGCAGAGACACTAGCGTGTTAAATTGCCATCGACAAGGGAAAAAGTCAACGTGTATCCAATCCTATGAATGTTTGAGAGAGCCAGCAATCACAACAGCAAGCATTCACGGCCAAACAGTCCCGAACGTCCCAAAGGGGCGGTGACTCAAGGTGCCGCCGGTGACCTCGCGACAGGGACGATGCGTGGCGGCGCAAGGTCTAGCGTGAGGTCGTCCATGATTCAGCCGATCAACCGACCGATCTCTTCCGGCAGCCGTGAGAACTGAAACCTCGCCTTGCTCAGCAGCTGTTGGCTCGCCTGGGAGAAGAACGCCTCGTCATCCCCCGCGAACTTGTCGAGCAGGACGAGTAACGGCAGCTCGCGCGTCGAATCACTGGCACGCAAAGCCTGCAGGGCGCGAGCGGCGGACGGACAGCTCGGGGAGATGTGCAGGATAGCCGCTTCCGGGTCTATCATCGTCGCGAAATCCATGACTTGCTTGGCGTCGAGCACGATCGATGTCGAGATCTTGGCCCGCGCCAGCGCTTCTCGCAGTTGGCTCATGCCGTCGACGTCCGAGGTGACAGCGAGCAAACGGTGCAATTTCGGACGCAACCGGCCGAGGTGCTCGATCATGCGACCGGGTTCGAGCGGCCACAGCGCAAAATCCGTCCGCCCGAAGCAGAAGCCGGTCGGGACATCGGGCGCCATGACGTATACCAAGACCGGCACGTTACGCGTGCCGACGCGCTCGCGCAGCAGCTTCAGCGTCCGCCACGCGGCTGCGCCGGCAGCCAAGTTCAGCATGATGCATTTCAGCTTCCGTCGCGCCAGCTCGTCTACCGTAGTCTCTCCGAACGGGAATAGTGTCACTTGGAAACCAGCGTCCGCAAGCGCCGCGCACGCCTGCTCGGCGGTCGCCCCTTGGTCGAGCAGGACCAACTCGTCGACGGATGCGGCTCTTGGCTGGTATTCCATGAGCGGCTCTGGACTCTCGGCAGCCTCGGCTAGTGTATCGGCCGCAGCCGCGAGCGGCGCCGAGCGCTCGATGACCAACGGTCCCTCCGGCATCTCAATCCCATCGCCACCCTGCACCTCCTCTGGCGTTGCCGTTGGGGCCTCGGTGGTTGCGCCAGAGAGCGGCAGCGCCGACTCTTCGAGCAGAGCTTCGATTTCGGCGGCGTGCTTCAGCCGTTCCTCTTCAAGGCGCTGCAGGGCATCATGCACGGTGTGGCGAAGCTCATCGGTCTCGGCCGTTGCGGTTCGCCCCGCGGCTTCCGCTGCCTGGGCTGCGGCTTGGAGTTCCGTTCGTTCACGTTCGGCATCGGCACGAGCCTGCTCGTAGGTGTGCTGCGCGGCTGCGAGCTGCGCACGCAGGTCCGCCGCTTGCTGGTCGCCACGTGCGCCTTCGGCGTGCGCGAGGGCGACCTGCTCGCGCAGGCTGGCGACCATCTGCTCCAGGCTTGCCGCTTTGTCGCCGAGGTCGGTCGCTGTGCGTGCGAGGATTTCCCGATCGGCGCTCGCCCGGCGCAAGGTCTCGGCTTCGGCTCGCGCCTGGGCCAGCGCGGCGCCCAGCTCCGACTCTCGCATGGCGGCTGCGGTCGCCGCCTGCTCGAGCTGAGCCGTCAGCTTGACCACGTCTGCCCGCAACGCGCCGGTACTTTGGTGTAGGGCGCTCTGCGCCTGCTGTGCCCGTTCACTATCGTCGCGCAGGCGCGCCAAATCAGCGTCGCGTTGCGTGAGCTGGGCTCGGAGCCCCGAGGTATCCTCCGTCAGCCGCTCGAGGTCCGCGCGCGCCGACGCGAGCCCATCCTCGAAGACGCGCTCGGCTTGCTGGCGTTCGATGCCCGCTCGCTCCAGCTGAGCCCTGAGAGCGGCCAGCTGTTCATCACTCGTTGTGAGTGCCGCGGCCCTATCCTGCAGCTGTTGACGGAGCTGCGCGGCCGTGGCGGCGGCCTCCTGCAGCTCCGCTTGCATCTGCGCCGCCAGCTGGTCGCGCTCTTGGCGTGCCGCATTGAGTACCGTCTGCACCTCGGAACCACTCGATTCGGCCGCGCGCAGCCGTTCCAACAAGGCGTCACGCTCTGCCTGCAGCGCCTGGATGGACTCTTCGGTGCGCTGGTGCTTCGCCTCGGCGGCGCGCTGATAGCGCAGCCGCTCCGATTCCGCCGCGAGCAGCCGCTCTTCCAAGGCGCCTATTTGAGCGCGCAGCTCGTCGCTTTCGCTCTTGCGCAGGTACTCCAACTCCGTCAGTTGCTGAGCCAGACGGTCACGCTCGGTCCTGAGGAGGCGCGTAGCCGTTGCGACGCTGCGCACCGCTTCGCTGCGGCGCTGCATCTCAGCTTGTGCCCGGCCGAGTTCCTGCTGCACACGTTGGGCTTCGGTGACGGCGGCTTCCGGCTGGCTCTCTTGAATCGGTTCGACCTGCCCGCCACCGAGAAGCCTCAGCGTCGGCTCCTCCCGGTGTGCGGCTTCAGCGGCCGCCTCGGCGGGGCTGACGGCTGGTGCAACGGTTGCGGTTGAGATTCGGGCGATCGGGCTCTCGCGCTCACGCAGACCGCGGCCACACACGCGCAGGGCCTGACTCAGCGTTTGCACTTGCCCGTCGGCAAATGCGCGGCTGCGGGCCGCAAACAGCAGGACGACGCCGACTGGGTCGTAATCGTAATAGACCGGCAAGGAAACGATACAGAGCCCCGTCGGACATAACTGGCGCAGCGCTCGAGGGACAAAGGGATTGTGGTGTGCCGCCTCGATGACGCTTATGCGCCGGTTCTGCAGCCCTCGAAGCGGAATGTCCCAGGCCCCCTCGGCGCCGCTGCCGAGCGCAGCCCGCGCCTCGTCCGAGAGCCGATGATCAGCGAGGAGCACCAGAGACCCGCTTCGCCGCTCGTATGCCAAAACTGCGGCGGCTTTCGCCCCAGCGGCCACGGCCAGCAGTTTGGCCATTTCCGCAGCGAAGGCGCGGCGCGACCACTTGCGACCGAGCAGCCCGAGGAAGCGGTTCCCCAACCCAGCCAGATCCACCCCGGTGCTGACAGGGGTTGGGTCACTATTACGTTGCGCCTGCGAGGAGTTCGAAAGCATCAGATCCCGAAGTTCTCGAAGATGGGTTCGGAGTTCCGCAATGCCGTTTCGCGCACCATCTTTGAGCGTATTCGCGTCCGTCAAACGCAAGAGACGTACCAGCACGAAAGGCACCCCGAATCGGTGGTCGTCCGCACCCGCTACGTGGTGTGCGGTAAGCAGAGACAACACTCCGGCACTGAAGTGCGATATGACGCGCGTCGGCGAAGATTCGGCGGCCGGTGTTTTTCCGACGCCGCGAACGGCACGCTCGCGCCGCGACCACCGAAATGAGCCAGGTAACGCATGGTAGCGTCGCGCGACGCTGGACTCCGCCCCTCCGCATTCTCGGAGGCGCATGGCCGATCTCTTGAGTGAAGACCTCCGCCAGATTGGTGGCCGTCTAGAACCCGCAGCCTATGAAGCAACGGCGCCAATCAGGGGAGAGTTCGGCAAGCAAATCGCGATGCTTCGCCTCCCGCTAGGGCGCAGCGCCCCGCGGTCCTGTGACCTGATCGCCGGACGAGGAAAGACGGGCCATTCCCGTCAGGGCAAGCGACCGGCTGTAGCGCTCCCGACCCCGCGCTTAAAAGTGATACGCCATTCCTGTCAGGAAATGGTGCGTAGTCAGGGAGGTCTCCACTCGCTCCCCTTGGTCGCGGAAGGTTGTGCCAACGTGCGTTAAGCGATACTCCACGAACGACCCAACGTGCGAGGTAAACAGCCAGTGGACTCCGGCGCGCACGTCGAGCCCAGCTTCCTTGCTCGTGTCTGAGAAGCCCGGGGCCGAGACATCTGTGATGAAGAAGCCGGGTCCCACACCAACGTACGGCTGCAGCCGTCCGTTCGGAAACTCATTGCTTTCCAACACGGGCCAACGCGCCATCGCCAATAGGGTCAGTGGAACCACCTCTGTTTTGGCGGTACTCCCTGAGGCGCCCGGCTGATAATACGAAACGGTTCCAGCCACTCCGAGGAGCGGTGCCCCCTCAAACCAGTAACCGATCCTGCCGCCCACGGTGACTGAGTCCGCGAAGTGGGCTCTCCCCTCGGCGCGGTTTCCATTGTTTTCTGTCGTGATCTGGGCGTTTTGCGTGATAGCGCCACCGACGCCGATATCGGCAAATCCCTCGGCCCACAGCATCCTCGGACCCGCGAGGAGGACTGCCATCACTAGACTCACCCCGACCGCACTGCCCGTTCGCATCGTTGCTCCCCCTTTCGATAGGTGTCCACGCGTCCCGATCATCCAAAGAGTAACTTCCCGACCCACAACCAACAAAAGAGGCGCTTCCCGCAGCCGTATACAGCTGCAACCCCAAAACGTCAAGCTGAGCGCACGAGAGGTGTGTACGACACGGACACTACCCATGAGAGAGCGCGCGCCCACCCGGTATGGCGCGAGCCAAGACGGAAACCGCGACATCCACCGCGCGCGTCAGGCCCCAGTTCCCAACTCCTGGCTGCGAGGAGCCGGCAGAGGCCAATGACAAGACCGAAGTGATCAGCCTTTTCCTCATGCGAGCGTCGATCATCAATGACGTCCACTCTCAGTGCCGCTGGACGGCGTGCGTAGCTCCCGCAAGTGCCGTTCGAGGTGCTCCCGAGCCATGGCGGCGTGCTGCGGGTCGGCCCACTTGACCTGCGACAGCCGGCTCATGGCGTTACGCAGGTGGGGGACATCGACGCCCCCGGAACGGTCGTGGTGAGGCAGGTGGCGTAGCTTCTTGCCGTCGGGCGTGGTTTCGACCACAGCGAAGGCGGAGTCAGGCAGCGAGTTGATATACTGGCGCGTCCACCGTTCCGCATACGCCGGCCGAGGCAGCAGCCACGCAACCGCCAAGGCCACGATTGCCAGGCACACTCCGCGGCGCGCCGCTTGTGCTGAGCCAGGTGCCATCGTCGGCTGCAGCGCGCCTACTTTGTCTTCCCGGCGTAGATGTCCATCACCGTGTTCAAGAACTTTATGGCTTCCTCGCGTGGCCGTTGGAACGAGTTGCGGCCGATGATGGAACCGAAACCACCGCCGTCGCGAATGGCTCGGACCTCGTCCAGGATGGCGCCGGTCTCTTTCGCTTCGCCGCCGGAGAAAATCACGATCCGGCGCCCATTGAATGCACTCTGCACAACGTGGCGGACGCGCTCGGCGAGTGTGGCGATGGGGATGCGCTCCTTCTCATACACTTTCTTGGCAGCCGCTTGCTCGATGTGCGCCGTGGGTGGCTTCACTTTGATGAGGTGCGCGCCGAGCTGCGCCGCGATCTGCGCTGCGTAGGCCGCCACGTCGATGGCGGTCTCACCCTCCTTCGACAGGCCGGAGCCGCGCGGATATGACCAGACCACTACCACCAGCCCTTTGCGCTTCGCTTCCTCCGCCAAGGCGCGGATTTGTCCGTACATCTCGTTGCGGAAGGACGAGCCCGGATAGATGGTGAAGCCGATGGCGACGCAGCCGAGACGTAGTGCATCGTCGACACTGCCGGTGACGGCGGGGCAGGGATCGCTGCCACCCAACAGGCTGTCCGAGTTGTTCAGTTTCAAGATGAGTGGTATCTCGCCGGCGTACTCGGCCGCGCCGGCTTCGAGAAAGCCCAACGGCGCCGCGTAGGCGTTGCATCCCGCAGCCAGCGCCAGATCGAAATGGTAGCGCGGATCATATGCCGCCGGATTGGGCGCGAAGCTTCGCGCCGGGCCGTGTTCGAAGCCTTGATCGACGGGCAGAATCACGAGCCGGCCCGTACCGCCGAGCCGGCCATGGTTCAGCAAGCGAGCGATATTGCTCCGCGTCCCGGGCGTGTCGCTGCTGTACCAGCTTAGAATCTCTCGGACTCTCTCAGTCATCGTGTTCCTCCTTCTGGGCTAAGCGCACCGCGCAATAGCCAGCCCCGTTCAGAGCGGTGGTTTCCCTTAATATAACTCGGACGGGCATCAGGTCCATCAGGAAGCCCATCCGTCCTTTATCGCGGAAGGCGGCCATGAAGGTCCCGTCGGTGAGCTTCGGGTGGATCTTCGGCGCGATGCCGCCGCCGACGTAGACGCCGGCGGTGGCCATTACCTTGAGCGCCAGGTTGCCGGCCTCGGCGCCATAGATCGCGGTGAACAGGTCTAGCGCCTGCACGCAGAGCGGCGGCGCACCCTGCAGCGCGGCGTGAGAAATCGCTGCGGCCGGGTCCTCCTCCTGCAGCCGGCGCGCCAACGCCGGCGGCTCGTCGCTACGACCGGTGTCGCGCAAGAACTCGTAGATATTGACGAGGCCGGGCCCGGACAGCAGCCGCTCGTAGCTCACGTGCTGGTAACGCCGGCGCAAGAACACCAGCAATTCCGCTTCGAGATCGTTGCGGGGAGCGAAATCCGCGTGGCCGCCTTCCGAGGGCGCCGGGTGATACTGTGTCCCATCCCAGAACAACAGCCCCTCACCGAGTCCGGTGCCGGCGGCAATCACCGCGGCGTTGCCCGCTACGGCGGTCCCGGCGTTCAGCACCAGCACGTCCGCCGGTTCCAACGTCAGGACGCCGTACGCGGTCGCTTCCAAGTCGTTGATCAGTTTGACCCGCCGGATGCCAAGAACGCTGCGCAGGTTTTCGCCGTCCACGCTCCACGGCAGATTGGTGATCTGCGCGCGGTTGTTTTGCACCGGGCCGGCCACGGCGAACACCGCGGCGTCCAGCGCCGGCACGCCGCGGCCCAGAAACAGTTCGAGCGCGGTGGGCAGGCCATCGACCTCGAGACTGTGGTACGACGCTGTGCGCGCGCACGAGAGCCGCCCGTCTCGCCATTCGAAGATTGCCAGGTTGACCTTGGTCCCACCAACATCGGCACCTAGCACCGGTGATCGTGGCATGTCTCTATTCTACCAGCAACTCCGCGACGCGCGCCGCCACTCTCAGCGCATCTTCATAGACGCGGTCGCGGCCGATGAAGTCGAGCTCGTCACTTAGGAGCTGAACAGTGTCGTAGCTGCGAAGCGGTACAGTGCGGAGCGGCATGGACTGCTCTCGGAAGTGCGTGGTGGCGCGCGCATAGCCGGTTTGCTGCTGCTCGACCGTGAACCGTGCCTCGCCCCCGGCTGCCAGCTCTAACCGCCGCACCGTCCGGCTGTCGGCGCCGCTGCTGCGAACTTCCGCGTTCACCCCGCCGGCGCGCGATTCTAACGTGCAGACGTATCCCCCGTCCGCCGCGTGCGCGCCGGTCGGAGTCCATCCGAGCCGGCTCGCCAACCAGCCGAGCCACAGCAGGCCTTCGGGAGGCAGCGCGCCGCCGCCGGTCTCGACTGCGACGCGATCCAGCCGATCGAGATACGGCCGTTGCTGCGCTGCATCGAAGAACTGCGCGGTCAACTCGCGCCAGCACGTGAGGCGGTTCCAAGCGAGATCCGCCAATGCCAGCGGGCGTTGTTTGAGCAGCTGCGCCAAACGCGTCAGCGCTGCAGCAGGTGTGTCGAACTCGGCAGTGTCGACGATCAGCCGATCGGCGATATGTGTGAGCCCTTGAAAGAGGGGCAGATCGAATGACAGGCCGCTACGCCACCACACCACCAGCGGGACGCCAGGGATCAGCAGCCCGAGGATCAACTGTGTGAGCCTGCGCACGGCATCGCCCAGCGCTATCACCGTGACCTGCTCGCAGCAGATGTGGCGGCCGCCGGGTGCAGCGAGGTGGCACAGGGCCGACACGGACGCCTCCAGTTTGCTCGTTTCGGCCTGAGGCTCCGCGCTCACCAGAAAAATTCGAGACGGGTGTCGTAGCGTCAGTGCCGCGGCGGCGGCGGCTGCCTGCTGGATCAGCTCGGCGCGCGGCAACACCACGGCGAAGTTCAGGGTGCAGGAGCGGATCAGTGCGTGCTGCCCCGTGTCCCGCAGCTCCTCGTCGGCACGCTTCCAGAGATCCGCCAGGCCGCGTGCAATCGCGTTCGGTTCCACGGCGGTGGGAGCACCCAGGGCAAAAGGCTGCTGTGGTTCCATGTCACAACCGGCGCCAGATGCGGCCATCGCGCGCCAGCAGCAGATCGGCTTCCTGTGGTCCCCAGCTTCCGGCCTCGTAGTTGGGGAAATCGCTCGGGGCGGCCGCCCAGGTTTCAATGATCGGCATCACGTGGGCCCAGGCGCGCTCGACCCATTCGCCGCGGGCGAAGAGCATGGGATCGCCGCGCAGGCATTCGAGCAGCAGGGTTTCGTAGGCCGAGGGCGGCTCGACGCCGAACGCGGCGCCGTAGCGGAAATCCATGTCGACCGGCCGTACGTGCAACCCCTGGGCGGGACTCTTAGCGACGAACTTCAGCGAGATGCCCTCGTCGGGTTGTATGCGGAGCGCCAGCACGTTCGCCTCGATGCGGTCGGCGGGGCTGCGGCCGAAGAGCAGATGCGGCGCGCGGCGGAACTGAATGGCGATCTCCGTGACGCGTTTGGGCAGCCGCTTCCCGGAACGCACGTAGAACGGCACGTCGGCCCAACGCCAGTTGTCGATGAGGAACTTCACCGCGGCATAGGTCTCGGTCTGCGAGGCCGGCGACACTCCCGGCTCTTCCCGGTAGCCAGCGACGCCAGCGCCACCCACCGAACCGGGGCCATACTGCCCTCGCGCGGCGAACTGCTCGACATCGTTGGGCGACAGCAGCGGCCGCAGCGCCCGCAGCACCTTGACCTTTTCGTTGCGCACCGCTTCCGCATCAAAGACCACCGGCGACTCCATGGCCACCAGACAGAGGAGTTGCAGCATGTGGTTCTGGATCATGTCACGCACGACGCCGGCCTCTTCGTAGTAGGCGCCGCGGCCTTCCACGCCCAGTTCCTCGGCGGCGGTGATCTGCACGTGATCGATGTAGCGGCGGTTCCAGATCGGCTCGAAGATGCCGTTGCCAAAGCGGAACACCAGCACGTTCTGCACGATCTCCTTGCCGAGGTAGTGATCGATGCGAAAGACCTGCTCTTCGGAGAACACGCGCAGCACTTCCTGATCAAGTGCGCGCGCTGAGTCCAGGTCGCGGCCGAACGGCTTCTCCACGATGATGCGCTTCCAGCCTTGCGGTGGCGCCTTGGGTCCCGCCAGGCCGCGCTCGGCCAGGGAGCGAATGATCCCGATGTACGCGCTCGGCGGGGTGGCCAGATAGAAGAGCCGGTTTCCCGGGATGCCGCGTTGGCGATCGATGTCTGCCAAGCGCTCAGCGACGGCGGAGCGGCCCTGGAGGTCGGCGAAGTCCTCACTGATGTAGAAGAAGTTCTGCGCGAAGCCGTCCCATACCGGCCCCGCGACCGCTTCGCCTCCGAACTCGCTGACCGCCTGCTGCATGCGCTGGCGGAACGTTTCGTCGTTCATCCGAGTGCGTGCCACGCCGACGACGGCAAAGCCCGCGGGCAGCTGGTTGCGGCGTGCCAGATTGAACAGCGCCGACATGAGCTTGCGCGCCGTCAGGTCGCCGGACGCACCGAAGATGACGATGGCACAGTTCCCCACCGGCGCCTGCAGGCGCTGCCCTTCGCGCAGGGGGTTGGTCAGGAGCGATGTGGTGTAGTCGTTCAATTTACTCCGGCTTGCGCAGTGCCACGAAGAAGCTCTGGCCTTGGCGAGTGACCAAGAGCAGCAGTTCATTCTTCTTTCCCGCGATCGCCTTGCGGTAATCCCCCAGATTGTGCACCGGCTGGCGATTGGCTTGGGTAATGACGTCCCCGGCTTGTATGCCGGCATCGCTGGCCGGGCCCTCCGGATCCACTTCGGTGACGACGACACCTCTGGTGTTTTCGAGGTCCAGCTGCTGGGCGACATCGGGCGTGATGTTGGATACCGTCAATCCCCAGGCCTGCTCCGCCTCTTCCTCGCCGCCGGGGCCGCCCGCCACGGTGGTGGCTGGCATTTCCGCGACTGTCGCATGCAGAGTCTTCTTCTCGCCGTTGCGCAAGACCGTGATCGACACGGTCTTGCCGACCTTGCTGTCGGCGACCAGCACCGGCAGTTGATGCGCCTCGTCGATATCCGTGCCCTCGTAGTTGATGATGATGTCGCCGCGCTCGAGCCCGGCGCGCGCGGCGGGGCTATCCGGCGTCACGTCGGCTACCAGCGCGCCCTGCGCTTTCTTCAGCCCGAACGACTGGGCCAAGTCGGGCGTGATGTCCTGGATGGCGACCCCGAGCCAGCCGCGGATCACCTTGCCGTGTGTCTTGAGCTGCTCGAGCACGCTCTTCACGGAGCTGATCGGAATGGCGAAGCCGATGCCGATGTTGCCGCCGCTCTGGCTGAAGATCGCCGCGTTGATGCCGACGACCTGACCGCGCATGTCGATCAGCGGCCCGCCGGAGTTGCCCGGATTGATGGAGGCGTCGGTTTGAATGAAATCGTCGTACGGACCCTGTCCGATGACACGCCCCAGGGCGCTGACGATGCCGGCGGTGACGGTTTCCGACAACCCGAAGGGATTGCCGATGGCCAGCACCCAGTCACCCACCTGGAGCGTATCGGAGTCGCCGAGCGGCGCCACCGTCAGGTCGCGTGGTGATGCGATCTTGAGCAGCGCCACATCCATCTTCTCGTCGATGCCCACGCGATGGGCGTCGAACTCCCGTTTGTCGTCGAGCTTGACGACGATCTTGTCCGCACTCTTGACGACATGTGCGTTGGTGACGATGTAGCCGTCTTGATCGATGATGACGCCGGAACCGAGGCTGCGCTGCGTGAAGCTGCGTGGCATTTCGGGAAAGAAATGCCGGAAGAACTCGGAGAACGGGTCTTGCGGGCTCATTCCCGGCGGACCGAACCCCTGCCCTTGCGAACGTACCGTCTGCGTGGTCGACACGTTGACCACCGCCGGCTTCACCGCCCGCACGATGGGTGCGAACGAGGAGGGCGGCGGCGCCGCGCCTGAAAAGCGCTCAGGGACGGGCGTCTGCGGGGGCTGCGGTTTGCCCAGCCCGAGGAAGCCAAACGGGTTGGGGAAGTCGGTGGCGCTGGCAGCGCCGGAGACCAGCAACAGGATCAAGAGCAACCAGGGCAACACGCGGGTTGGTTTCATACCCTAGACGATGCACCAGTGGTGAGAAAACTTCAATCCACTATGCGTGCGGGGCGGCGCGGTCAGCTTGCCATAAACCACAGAAACCACAGGCCGCAGGCAAATATGGCGCCGAGCAAGATGGCGCCGTAGGTATGGCTCATTTCGCGACGGATCGTTCGCCTCCGCGGGCGCCGAGCAGAGATGCGGACGGCTTGGGGGTGTAGACTCACGAGCTGCCAACGATTGAATCCAGCCTTGTGCAGCCGCTCTTCCACCCTGCGCACGGCAGTCGGCGCATCAGGCTCCGTCACGTCGAGGATTCGTACTGTCGCCTGAAATCGTCCCATCGCAGCGCCAGATCTTTCCCCACTACTCCACTCACCCTCTCGATCGGGATCCTCAGCCGCTGATGGGATTCCGCCTCCCAATCGCCGTAGCCGATCCCCCTCCCTGCGCTTCCGTCAAGGCGCAAAGACTGCTTATGCTTAGCAAGTTTTGGCTGCCGAAGCGAGCCCTGCGCGGCTGCCCCAAATCCGGCGCTAACGCACCGGCGCGCGCGATCCGGCGCGTTGGGCGCCGCTGCGGGCGGCTGACGCCGGCCGGGCGGCCCGCTGTGGTCGGCGAGTGGGCCGAGCCAAACTG
>JBEKBJ010000008.1:0-79246 GCA_050015455.1 Binatia bacterium | reverse complement strand
GCAGCCGCCCGCTGAAACCACACGGCGTCAGCAGGAATCGCGCGAGGATGTTACTGTCGAGAACAGCCCGCAGACCGCTTTTTCGCGTGCTCACGCTGTGCATCCCGGCGGGCAGCGCTCACGGCGCGGGCAATCAGGCGAGGGTCGCGGTCCCCTGTTCGCTTCCACAGGCGCTCCACCGCCAGACGCAGCCGCAACTGCGGCGTCAACACTTTGCGCAGCAGACGGAGCTGATCCGTAGGCCGTAACGCTTTGAATCGGGCGCTCAGTTCCCGCACGGCATTCGCCTCTGTGGCCATCGGCGCTTCACCAGTCACGAAGGTAGGACGATCCCCTGGCCGCCGTCAAGCCGTGCGGTTGCCCGCCAGGCAGAAGGGAGACACCCAGCGCCTGGCCGCCGCGTAACACACTCCGCAATCAGAAATCATCCGCCCCGGCACCTGACCCGCGACACCCGTCACCTGCCTCACCCGCATCCCTCCAGCGCGTTGTTCACCGCGGTGAGGATCTCATCAACGGTGATCTGGCCGTCGTGGTTCCCATCGGCGGCTTCGCAGTCGAGCAGCGATGCGTTGCCAAGAGCGATGCTAACCATGGTGAGGATCTCATTGCCGGCGACGGGACTAGCATGCCGCGTAACCAGGTACGTTCCTCAATACTACGGCTGCTCTCCCGACAATCGGAGGGCATGCTCCACAATCCCGTCGCTCAACCACATGCCCTTTTGGCGCAGCGCAGCGACCACGGCGCCGACGGATGACAAATAACCCGCCTGTCTGGCTCTTACCAGGAGGCCGAGCGTACCCGTATATTGCAGCCCGTGCAGATCCGCGATGCGTCGGGCCAGCTGATCATCAAGGACCAGCAGGCTGCCGCCCGTCTCCAAGCCCAAGGCGATGACCTCAGCCTCGCCCCGTCCCAAATCTACGAGCACTGGCACCAGCGCCGCTGAGGCAACAGGTTGGATTACGATCCAGGGAAGGTTGCCCACGTCAGGCACATCGACGCCTTGCTTCCTTCCGGTTTCGAGTTCTTCCCGCACGGCAGGAGGAACGACCACCGTGCCGTACAATTGCTGCAAGACGTCCAAGCAATCAACTTGGTGAAGGTACAGAAGCGGCGAGGTGTTGGCGATGACGCGCGTATCAGGCATTGCTGACGTCGCGTTCCAGCTGCCCGGGCGTTAGTGCGAACGGCGACACCTGGTAACGACCGAGCGCCGAGAGAAACTCGACGCGGGACATGCCGGCCAACTGCGCCGCGCGCCCGGACGAGAGCTTGCCGATCTCAAACAGTTTGACGGCCGCGAGAATGCGCAGTTCGCGGGGTAGCGTGTCAGGCGTTTCCTTCAGGCTGATCAGAACTTCGTCTGGGACGTCGACTTGGATCGTGCTCATAGGCATCAGCTCCCGGCCACAGTTCCCATCATGATCTATCTCGCTCCCAGTTTCCACCGTCATAGGGACGCGCCCAGATATTGGTGCGCCCCGGCATGTCTTGTAAGGACCGGGTGCCGGCCTCGCGCCCGAACAGCTTCGGCCGGAGGAGTTCGTAGCGAACCCCTGACGCCTCACTCCTCACGGGCTCTGCACGCATCCGTTCAGCGCGTTGTTCACCGCTGTGAGGATCTCATCGACGGTGATCTGGTTGTCGTGGTTCGCGTCGCCGGATGCCGCCGCCGTCGCTCGCGTTATTGCCGGAGAAGGTGCTGTTGGTGACAAGTAGAACCGGTCAGTGCGGATACCCCCATTGCGGAGCGGGTAAGCCGATGACCGGGCTATGCAACCACCCACAGATGGTGGCTGCCCCCGAGAGAGTAACGTGTGCAAGACCAACAGCCGCTACCCGCGCCATCGCGTGCAACCGCATTATTAGGACCTGGCCTGCATCAGGATCACGATATTGGTAAGCTTCCAAGCAAGACCGTCCCGGGTAAGCACAAATCTTATTTCTTGACCTTGTTCGCCCGGCACCCGTATGGAGAACTTGCTGGCCGAATCAAAGGAGTAGCTGGCGCCTTTGAACAGCTCTGCATGTTCCCGGGATGGTTGCTGTACGGGCTGAACAACCTCGACCGTCACGCCGTACTCCGCGGCCAGCGCGGCAGCCATCTCCTCCGTGGCAGCACGGATACCTCCTGCATAGTCGCCTTGGCCGAGGCGGGGCCGGATGAGGCGGTCGCGGATCTCTCCGACGCGGGCGTCCGGCAGCGCCCGCACGGCCCCGCTTCCGGTAAGGATGTACATTTGGCGATCCTTCACCGCCACGAGAAAGACCACGCCGTTATCTTTGCCTTTGGCGCCGGGCTTCCAGCTCTCGGCGATCTTCATGGCGTAGTCGAAGGCGGACAGTGGCGCCGTGCTGTCGACGGTGACGACAGCTATCTCCGCGCCGGTCTTCTGTTGCAACTGTCCAATCAGCCGTGTGAGTGCATCCACCGTCCCGCGGTCGAGCACGTGCGCAAAGTCGTTTACAAAACCGTGTGGGGCAGGAACCGTCGCCTCATGCGGGCCCGGCAGGTCAGTTGGTTCAGTACCTCTGATTCCTGTCATGTCCCCTGGCTTCTTTCCCTCCATAAGCATCGCTAGCGCAGCCGGTGTGACGAACGAGTCCACAAGTCCGTCGACGAGGTTCGAAGCCAACGCGGCGCCAAGAACGCCAAAAGGGTTATTCTGGAGTTCGGCTGCCGATTTCTTCATCATCTGCGCGCTAAACTGTTCCTTGAGGTTCTGGCGCAGCGCCGGGAAATCAATGTTTTCGGAGAGGAGTTCAGGGTCATCTCGTTCGATGCCTTGCTTGATCTGATGCATCGTCCAAAACGGCCCTACGATGACAAACCCGACAAGGGCAAGGAGCACTACGGCCAGCAGCAGAACGAGTTTCTTCATGGCGCCCCCATTTATGAACTCACGGACGGCACGTGACCAACCGGTCCTACCCGGCTTGGTCGTCTGATCCGACGACAACAGTGTTCTCGTTGACGAAGCGAGCTGGCGTCTTCATCGTATGTAAGGGCGATTCCCATCTCAGTGCTCCAGAACGCAGCGCGTAGACGTAGAGGGCATTGCCGTTCAGGCCGGTGTTGACCCAGCTCCAGCTGCCGCCGCTGCTGGAGATGCCGCCGCCGCCTTCGCCCGCGCTATTGCCGTTGGCGATGGTCAGGTTCTGGACCGTGAACGTGACGGCAGTCTTGAGGCCCTCCACGTTGAAGGCCGTCACGCTGTTCCCGCCGCTGATCGTGATTAGACTCCCGCCGTCAATGGTGGTGTCGGCGCTAATGGTCTTGGTGTTGGTGACGGCAATCGTGGCGGCGCCACCGCAGCTGAAGGTCACAGTGCCGGTGAAACTCTCGCCGCCCGGGAGACAGGCATCCAACGCTGACTCGGTGCAGGTGCCCAAGACGCACGCCAGGGCGCGCGAGGGAAGAGCGAGACATTGCAGAAGCAGAGCCAGTCCTAAGCTGCTGCACCGCAATGCTCTCTTCCTCATTGTCTCCTGACCCCCTCTCTTGCCGCCTCAGCCCATAACACGAGTCGGCCGTCAACTTCAAACAGGGTTGAACAGGTCCACACAAATGGCGTTGATGCACGTCCCGATATGGAGCTGAGAGCCTTCAAAAACTGCCTCCAGGGCTAGTCAACCTCGCAGCTGCCATATCTCTTTTTCCCTTGGCAACGCAATGGTCGCCGCGCAAGTGCTACGCTTCCGTCCACAACTGCCACGTGGCTGAAGCGCCAAGGCGCCAGTGATGCTGTTGCGGCCCGTCATCAGCATCGACAGGGTCAAGCGACTGAGGGAAGCGTTTAGATGAGCCTTCCAGTCTGACCCGTGGAGGTTCTGAACGAGGGGCAACGAAGGTACAGGCTCGATCAAATCGCAACCAGTTCTTGTACGGTGATCAGGACATCGAGTTGGACGAATTGCCGTTTGAGGCGCAACTTCAAGCGCTCAAGATACTGAATCACCGGCCCTGAGGGTACCGCCCGGAAGTCCATGACGCCGAAGACCACAACGCGATCCTGGTACACCCGGCCAGCCGCTTGCCACAGGCCCTGCAAAGGGAACTGTCGCTGGGTCGAGGTCACACCGCCGAACTGTCTCAGCAGCTCCGCCTGGAGCCGAACGTATTTCGACTCGGCGATGGGTCGGCCGCCGTTGTCCTCCAGCGGCAAGTATATCTCGATGCTTCTAACCGGCCGCGGCACGGCGCTTCCCCTGCGTCGCCACTGCAGCCGGCCGGACAATCTCGTAGGTGAACCCACGCCGGCTGAGCAGTTCGAGGTGCGCTGGCAGTACTTCGTAAATCGGATCGTCGGCAACCAGACGCACCGGAGCGAGCTCGACCATCGCGCGCCAGGCTTTTCCCCACTGGGCTTTCGGAATGCGAATGGCAATCATGACATGGTCTCCTCGGGCGACTCTGCTCTCACGGATAGCGCCATTCCTGCCGGGGGCGCAAGTGCGGGCTCGAGTGAAGGCGAGAAGAAGGTGAGTCGGAAAAATACGCACATGGTTTGTGGCTTATGGCTCGTGGTCGGAGGACGGCGCAGCGTGCTGCGCCGCTACGGGAGGCGTCGGTGTGCGCGTGTGCGGATTCATGCTCGAAGCATACTCGCGAGGGCTAGCCGCTGGCAACACGGCGGGCACTGCGTGTCAAGAGAAGACCTTTTGCAGCCGCCACGTTTGAAGCTCATGGTCTCTCTTCATCTCTGTTCTTTTCACTGATCGAGAGCGACGACCGTCTTGGCCCATCGATCCCCGAAGCGTTGGCGCTTGGCGGTCGAAGCAGGATGGTGCTAAAGAAAGTCTATGACCCTCGCCGAGATCCGCGACTGCTACAATGGGAAGTGGGTGCTGATCGAATGCCGGGAACTCGACCGCAATCTCGATGTAGTTGACGGCGACGTCGTCGCTGTCGCGGACAGCAAGGAAGAGATCTACGCCAAGCAGCTGACGATTGAGGGCAAGAACCTGGCCATCGAGTACTGTGGCGAGTGGCCCACTGACCTCGCGGTGATGTTTTGGCTGCCAGCTACACGCTGAAGCGACACGGCAGGCTTCTGTTGTGCAAGGCCGCAATTGCTGGTGCACGCGGGGCACGAGAAGCGTCGCTACTGATCGACACGGGGTCGAACTACACCGTCGTCCCCAACGAGCTGCTGGAAGCGTCAGGTGTGGGCGCGCTGCGCCGAACCTTCACCTTGTAACCGCGGACGGTCTGCTCCTCGCTTACTTCGGCAGCCGTGAACTCGTCCAGGTAGGCAACGAACTCCGCAAAAGGCCGCCGCTGACACGCGGCAGCCCTTTTTCGTTGTAGCGGACGGCGGCCTGCCGTGCCCATCCCTGAGCAATCGGTGTTACCGTCAAGCCTCAGGGATTGCGGACGGCGCCATCACCGGGGTCAGAGCCCAGACCAGGTTCCAGACCGGAGTCCCACCCGACACCGGCGCCTCCCGCGCAAGACACACGATACCGCCCATGGGGAACTGCACGAGCGGCCGGTCGGGATCGCCTACGAGCAAGAGACTGGTCAACCGTGAGAGAAACGGCAGGTGCCCAACCAGCATCACGGATTGTGAGGTGGCGGCGAGTGCCACAGCGACCGGCCACACGTCATCGTTCGGTGCCAGACCCCTTGCCGCTACGACGGCGTCACGCAACCCGAGCGCTTCGGCGAAGATCTCCGCGGTCTGGGCGGCTCGGCGTTTGCCGCTGTGCCGGATCTCGATCGGCCGCAGCCCCAAGCGCGCCGCGGCCGCACCGACGCGGCGCACCTCCTCGCGGCCGCGCGCGGTCAGCGGTCGCTGCGGGTCTTCGGCTTCGCTCGTCGGCTCACCATGCCGAACCAGGCACACCTCCATCGCCGACTAGGAGAACCACTCCTCGTCAAAATCGAGCGCCGTCCTTTCGCCGCTCTTGAGGATCTGGGCGGTGGCGTGCAGGTGGGGCAGCTCGTTGTTGAGGTAGAACCGCGCGGTGGCAAGTTTGCCCTTATAGTAACTCTGGTCGGTGGCGCCGGCATCGAGCGCCTTCTGGGCCACGACCGATTGCCAGAGGAACAGCCAGGAGATGATCAGGCGGGAGAACATGCTCAAATACGGCGTTGCAGAGCTTATGAAACACTCGATGTCGCCTGACATTGCGACTCCGCCCAGCTGCATGGTGGTCTCGGCGACCTCGTCCATCGCCGCAGAGACTTTTCCCGCCATCTCTTTCAGGGGATCGAGCTGCGACGCCTGCTCCAGGGTCTTGGACATTTCGGCCAGGACCGCCCTGAACGCGGCGCCGCCCTTCATCACGACCTTACGGCCAAGCAGGTCCATCGCTTGAACGCCGTTGGTCCCCTCGTAGATCGGGAACACCTTGCAATCACGCAACATCTGCGCGATCGGGAATTCCTCGCTGAAGCCGTAACCGCCGTAACATTGAATCGCGAGCACGATCGAGTCGTACGATGCCTCCGAGCCGTAGGCCTTACAGACCGGCGTCAAAACTTCCAAGACCGCCTCCGCATCCATTCTCTCCGTCTCGTCCGGGCTGAAGTGGCCCTTGTCGCCGAGGAACGCCGCGTAGGCAAGCAGTGCGAACATCCCTTCGCTAATGGCCTTCTGGGCGAGCAGCATCCTCCGGACATCGGCATGCTTGATGATCGGAGCCTGCGGTGTGGTGGGATCTTTTTCTGTGACCCTGCGGCTTTGCAAGCGCTCCCGCGAGTATTGCAGCGCATGTTGATAGGCATTCGAGGCGAGACTGGTCGCCTGCAATCCGGTGGCGATGCGCGCATGGTTCATCAGTTGGAACATGTAGGCGAGGCCCCGGTTCGGTTCTCCAAGCAGCCAGCCCCGGCAATTGCCGTTGTCGCCGAAGCTCAGCGTGGCGGTCGCGTTGCCCCTGATTCCCAGCTTGTGCTCGAGTCCGGCGGTCACCACGTCGTTGAACTCGCCGACCGATCCGTCGTCGTTGACGCGGTATTTGGGAACGATGAAGAGGCTGAGGCCCTTCACCCCCGGCGGGGCATCGGGGAGCCTGGCAAGCACCGGGTGGATGATGTTCTCCGTGATGTCCTGGTCACCGTTGGAGATGAAGCACTTGGTGCCGGTCAACAGATAGTAATCGCTGTCCTTGGCTTTCACGGCGATGGTCTTGACGTCGCTCAGAGAGGTGCCGGCTTGCGGTTCGGTAAGGCACATGGTGCCGCCCCACTCACCGGTACACAGCTTCTCCACGTAGGTCTTCTTCAGCTGGTCATCGCCGAACGAAATGATCAGACCAGCGGCGCCGTAAGCGCCGGCGATGTACATGTTCGCGGCGGTGTTGGCGGCGTTGAACATGAACGCAGTCGCGACATTTACTGTGCCCGGGAACTGCTGGCCGCCGAACTCGGCTGGGGCTACCTGTCCATGCCAGCCGCCTTCCTTGAACGCCTGCCAGATCCTGTGCATGGGTTCCGGAACGCGGGTCTTGTTGCTCTTGTTATCGTACGTGACGCCGATGCGGTCCATTTCCACGTACGCCGGCCAGCAGACTTCGCGCGCGAGTTGGTATGCGGCGTCCATCGCGACATCGAACGTCTCTCTGGAATGGTCCTGAAAGTACTCGTACTCGGTCAACGTCTCGACGCCGAGCATCTCATACAGGACAAACCGGATGTCCCGCAGGTTCACTAGTGTGTCGCTCATGTTACTCTCCTTTTTGTTTCGGGTGATTCGAGAACTTGCTCGCGGCCTTGTTCAGACACCTTGAAACGCCTTTCCTGGCTCGCCGAGGCGGCCAAAGAGGCGCGACGCTCCAGCCGTTGCTTTCTTACTCCGACTTGCCCTGGTTTAGGGCAACTCTTCTCTAAGAGACTGTGCAAGTTCTAAGCCAGTTCCCGATTCTTGCACAGCCGGGATGGCGGGCTTTCGTCTTCCTACAGGTGAGAACTACTGCCTGCAAGGTCTCGCCACCTCTCATAACCCGGATCTCGCCTAAGCGCCGGGGAAGGTGTAAGGGTACAGTGTGAAGTCAGAGGAAGGGTGAGTGGCCGAATTGGGGCAGCGAAGTCTGTGGGGATTAGCGCTGGCAGTGCTGGCGATGAACTTGCCCTTCGGCTTCTGGCGGGCCGGAGCGAAAAGATTCACGCGGCCCTGGTTCGTTGCCGTGCACGCACCCGTCCCATTGGTCATTTTCCTGCGGGTCGTTTCGGGGCTCGGTTGGCACCTGGTTTCGTTTCCAATTCTCATCGGCGCATTCTTCACCGGGCAGTTGCTCGGCGGCGCGATGCGGCGACGTTGATACCGTGAATCGTGCTCGGCCGGACGCTCGCGGCGCCGCCCGGCCCAGTAGCACTCCGGTTTGTGATCACGGTAACCCACCCAAAAGGTCGCCTCTACTGGCTTCGTTTGCCCTTACGAGCACGATTCACGAGCGCGGTTCACGTTTCTCAAAGGGTAGCGACAATTTGTCCGGAATATGGCAATAGTCATTCTCTGATGGACGCACAACACTTGGACCGGCTCAGCATTGCGGACGCGGCATTCCTCTGGGAGGAGGACCGTGGCACGCATGCGCCGATCGGCTGGGTGATGATCGCCGACGGGCCACCACCGGCGTATGCCGATCTCCTCAAGCATGTGAAGGCGCGCCTGCACCTGGTGCCGCGCTACCGGCAGAAGCTGGCGTTCCCGCCGTTGCAGCTGGCGCTGCCGCTGTGGATCGACGACCCACGCTTCAACCTCGAGTACCACGTCCGGCACGCCGCGCTGCCCGCGCCCGGCTCGTGGGATCAGTTGCGCGCGCTCGTGGGCCGGATCTTCTCACAAGGGCTTGACCGCTCAAAACCCCTGTGGGAGCTGTGGCTGGTGCAAGGTCTGCGCGACCGTCGCTTTGCCATCATCAACAAAGCGCACCGCGCCGTCGTCGACGGTATTGCCGGTGTCGACGTCAGCACCGTCTTCTTCGACACCAGTCCGCATCCTGCGCCGGTGCCGGCAGAGCAGCGACCGTGGCTGCCGCGCCCGGAGCCGTCGCCGGCCGAGCTGGTCACCGCCGGTATCCGAGACCTGGTGGCTGGGCCCGTCGATGCGGTGCGGCAGGCCTGGCGGAAGTTGGACGATGCCGAGGCGACTATTGCCACCGTGCGCGAGGTGGTGCAGGGTCTCCGGGAGCTGGGCGCCGCCTACATGCGGCCGCCCTCGCGGACGCCACTCAACGTGCCGCTCGGCCCGCATCGGCGTGTGTACTGGACGCGCTGCCGGGCCGCCGACTTCAAACAGATCAGGGACAGCTTCGGCGGCACCATCAACGACGTGTACCTCGCGGTCGTGAGCGGTGCGCTTGCCGCGTGGCTAGGGCGCCGCGGCATCCGCCTGCGCCGGCTGCAGGTGCGCGCCGAGCTCCGCATCTCATTGCGTAACCCGAGCGCGGGCGGCTCGCGTATCGTAAGTTATCTCGTCCCACTGCCGGTCGGCGCGTCGGAACCGCTGCAGCGCTTGCAGCTGGTGCGGCGCCTGCTCGACGAGGTGAAGCGCCCGAGGCAGACGCGCGGCGCAGGCGCCATTGCCGCACTGCAGGAGTTCACGCCGCCCGCGCTGCTCGCGCGGCTGTCGCCCCTGATATTCTCCAGTCGCCTGTTCAACCTGATTGCCGCCTACGTCCCCGGGCCCCACTTCCCGCTCTACCTGCTCGGCCACAAGGTGACGCAAGTCGGGCCAATCGGTTTCCTCGTGGAGCGCTGTGCGCTGATGGTCACGTTGGTGAGTTACAACCGCATGCTGGAGTTCGGCCTGCTGGCCGATGCCGACGCGGTGCCTGACCTAGACGACCTCGGCCGCGACGTCGACGACGCGATAGCCGAACTAATCGCGGCCGCCCGCAAGGAGAAGCACCAAAAGCTCACCCGCAAGTCGCCGCGTAGAGGAGCGCACGCATGAGGGCACGCCACTTCCAGCGGCTGACCGCTACCGATGCCTCGTTCGTGGTCCAAGAGCGGGGCCCGTCGCACATGCACATCGGCGGGGTGATGATCTTCGAGGGGCCGCCGCCACCGTACGCGGCGCTGCTGCGGCACATCGAGGCCCGACTCGCTCTCGTCCCTCGCTATCGTCAACGGCTCCTCTTGCCGCGGTTCGAAATGGGCCGGCCGCTGTGGATCGACGACACTCACTTCACGCTGACGTACCACGTGCGCCATACGGCGCTGCCGCCGCCGGGCTCGATCGCGCAGCTGCAACGCCTGACCGCACGCGTCTTCTCCCAACGACTTGATCGTTCGAAGTCGCTCTGGGAGATGTATCTGGTGGAAGGGCTTGAAAACGGACGCTTCGCACTGGTCAACAAGACCCACCACGCGATGGTCGACGGCATTTCCGGCGTCGACATTGCCACGCTGATTTTGGATATGTCAGGCGATGACCAACAAAACGCACCACCAGCCAGAAAGTGGAAGCCGCACCCCGAGCCGTCGCAGGTGGAGGTCGCGGCCAAGTTGGTGCGTGACTCGGCCGATGTCGTTTTCGGCCTGGCGAAATCGGTCGCCGGTGCACTTACCGACCCGCGGCAAGCGGCCGAGGCGTTGCGGGCGACCGCTGAAGGGCTCGGTGAGGTGGTGTGGGCGGGACTGACTCACGCACCGGCGTCGCCGATGAATGTCCCGATTGGACCTCACCGGCGCGTGTCCTGGGTGCGCACCGGCCTGGCCGACTTCAAGCTGATCAAGAACAGCCTGGGTGGCACGGTAAACGACGTGGTGCTTGCCACCGTTGGCGGCGCGCTCGCCCGCTGGTTGCGCGGCCGCGGCGTGCGCACCGAAGGCTTGGAGCTGCGTGCGAGTGTACCGGTCTCCGTGCGCGCCGAGCAGGAACACAAGCAGTTTGGCAACCGCATCCTCCTGATGATCGCCCCGGTACCCGTCTACTGCGACGATCCGGTCGAGCGGCTGCGCATCGTGCGCGCTGGGATGCACGGCCTCAAGGAGTCGAAGCAGGCGCTCGGTGCGCAGGTGATCATTGCGCTGGAGCGGTTTGCGCCGCCGACGCTGCTGGCGCAAGCCTCCCGACTGCACTTTTCTCCACGCTTCGCCAACTTGATAGTCACCAACGTCCCGGGCCCGCAGTTTCCGCTGTACCTCATGAGTCGTGAGCTGGTGGAGATGGTGCCCGTCGGCTTCGTTGTCGAGGGCTTCGCGCTGATCGTGGCGATCGTGAGCTACAATGGCAGCTTGACCTTCGGGCTGCTCGGCGACTACGACGCCATGCCCGACCTCGAAGCGATCGGCACGTACATCAAGGAGGCGCTGGCGGAGTTGGTGGCGGCGGCGCAGCAGCAGCAGTGATCTGCGGGGCGGGCTGCCGCTTATGGCAGCCGCGGGAAGGGTGGCCGCGGGGGCGTACGGATCGGCTGCACGGCAATAGCAACTCTCGTGAGCGGCAACTCAGGCGAGCAACACCACTTCCGCTGGCGTCGCTATTCCAGTAATCATGGGAGGATGAGCGATCGCGACTTTCGTCTTTCCAAAGATGTCATGCCAATTCGGTATGACCTGCGCATCGAGGCCGATCTCGCGGAGTGGCGCTTCAGTGCCGCGGAACGCATCGAGGTCGTAGTCCACCGCCCCACCAACGAGATCGCAGTACATGCCGTGGGCTTCACGATCCATTCGGCGCGCGCGGTGATCGAGGATGGCGCGCGCGTCGCCACGGTCGAATTCAACGCGGAGGCCGAGAGCGCCACTCTGCGGTTTGCGGAACCCGTGCCGGCCGGGCCGGCCACCCTGGAGTTCGAATTCGGCGGGGAGATAGTCGAGCGGCTGCGAGGCTTCTACCGATCGCAGAAGGACGGCGACCGTTACGCGGCTACGCAGTTCGAAGCCGCCGACGCGCGTCGCGCGTTCCCGTGCTTTGACGAACCGGAATTCAAGGCGCGCTTCGCGCTGACGTTGGTCATCCCGCCGGGCACCGTAGCTATCAGCAACGGCCCGCAGCAGGAAAGCCGTACCCTGCCGGACGGACGGACGGAAATCCGCTTTGCCGAAACGCCGCCGATTTCCTCGTACCTGGTGGCGTACTGTATCGGGCCGTTTGAATCGACGCCGCCGACTCCCACCCCCAGCGGCATCGAGGTGCGCGTATGGCTGCCGCGCGGTCTCGCCGACAAGGGGCTGTACGCGCGCGACGCGCACGCCCGCTCGCTGGCGTACCTCGAAGACTACACCGGTATTGCGTACGCTTACGCCAAGGCGGACGCGATCGGGGTACCGGACTTCGAAGCCGGCGCCATGGAGAATCCCGGCGCCATCACGTACCGTCTGACTGCCATCGCCGCCGATCCCGAGCACTCATCGACACACGCGTTGAAGGGCATCTTCTACACCGCGGCACACGAGCTTACGCACATGTGGTGGGGGGACCTGGTAACGATGGTGTGGTGGAACGACCTGTGGCTCAACGAGTCGTTTGCAACCTTCGTCGGCTACAAGGTCACCGCCGACCTCATGCCGGAATGGGGCATGTGGCGCGATTTTGTGGCGACTCTAACGCGCCCCTTCACGCTCGACGCGTTGGTGTCGACGCATCCGATCTCCTTCGAGGTGAAGAACGCAAAGCAGGCCACCGAGCGCTTTGACGTGATCACCTACTGGAAAGGCGCCGGCGTGGTGCGCATGATCGAAGGGTTCTTAGGTGCGGATGCGTTCCGCGCCGGCGTCCACAGCTATCTGCAGCGCTACCGCGAGGCCAACGCCACTGCCGACGACTTCTGGCGTGAGCTGAGTGCCGCGTCGGGACGGGACGTCGCCACCATCGCCAACGCCTGGATCAAGGAGCCGGGGCATCCGGTGGTGCACGTGACCGGGCGACGAGAAGGCAATGCCCTGCGCTTGTCCCTGCGTCAGGCACGGTTTTACGCCGATCCCAGCGCTGCCGACAGACAGCGAGAACGAACTCAGGTGTGGCCGGTGCCGCTCGTGATCAGGTATGGGGGCACAGGCGGCGCCGCCGAGCACCGCGACTTGCTGGCGACGGAGCAGAGCGAAGTCACATTAGCCGACGCCCGCTGGTTCTTCCCCAACGGCGGCGCCAGCGGTTTCTATCGCTTTACGATAGACGACACTTCTTTGCAGGCGCTGGTGGGCGAGCTGCAAGAAGCCCTGAGCCCACACGAGCGCTTGCTCCTGCTCGACAACCAGTGGGCGCTGCTGAAGGCGGGGATGGCTTCCATCGACCAGTACTTGGCGGTGCTGGACGGTTACCGCAGTGAATCGGACCGAGCCGTCGTTTCCATGGCTGCGGAGCAACTGAACGCCTTGAGCGTCCACGGGGTGCTCGATGAGATCCGGCCTCGGTTCGAGCGGTTCGTCGCCGAGTACTATGCACCACAGTTCGAGTTGCTCGGGTGGGAGCCACGCTCCGGTGAGGCCGTGGACGAGCGGCTGAAACGCGCGGCTGTGATCGGCGCCCTCGGCGGGGTGGCGCGGTCCGGCACGGTGCGAGCGGAAGCCCGTCGGCGGCTGGAGCGCTATCTGGCCGATCGCTCATCGCTGGATCCCAACCTTGCTTCAATGGTGGCCGGGCTCGCCGCCCGCGACGGCGACGTGGATCTGTACGAGTGCTACCTCGAACGCAAGCGCAGCGCCAAAACTGACCCGGAAGAGGAGCAACGCTTTTTGCTCGCGCTCACCGCGTTCGAGCTGCCGGAGCTGATTCAGCGCACGCTCGACCTAGCGCTAAGCGTGGAAGTGCGAGCTCAGGACCGGACGTCTTTGCTCGCCGGCCTGATCGGGCGCCGCGCCTCGAGGCTCATGGCGTGGGCGTTCGTGCGCCAGCAGTGGGAGCGGCTGGTTGCGTTGATGGATCCCATGTTGCTGCAGGGCCTCATCCGCGCTCTGGGTCAACTCACGCCTGAACCCGTTGCCACCGAGGTGCGCGAGTTCCTCGCCCCGCGCGCCCGCGAGGAGACGCGCGAGACCGTCGCACAAGTGACCGAGCAATTGGCGATCGACGCCGCGGCCTACGCCCGGCTGCAGCCGGCCCTCGCCACGGCACTGCGTCGGCGAAAGTAGCCGGGTGAATTAATGGCAGCCCGCATCGAGTTCAGTCGATCGAACCTCGTCTAGGCGGAGGTGCTCCATGCAGGTAAAACAGGACGCAAGCCACCGCCGGGGTCAGTGACGCAAGCGCGAACATCGGCCGGTAACCAAGCTGTTGGGCTACGGCGCCGAAGATGAAGGCGCTGCTCGCCACCCCGAAGTTGAACGAGCCGTTGAAGAGCGCTTGGGCGCGGCCTAAGTGGGCCTCGGCCGTCATGTCGACCAGGAACGCGTGCAGCGTCGGGTAGCTTATGCCCTGCGCCGCTCCAAACAACGCGCCGGCACACACCAGCAGCAGGATGCCGCGCACGAACGCCATGGTCAGCATGGACCCGGCGAGGACCAACAGGGTCGGGATGATCACCGCGCGGCGACCGAAGGAGTCCGAGAGGCCGGCGCCCACTACACGCGTCAGGATGGCGGTGGTGGTGTACGCCGCGAAGAAAATCCCAACCCGGCCCAGCCCTTCGCCATGGATGAACGTCGGCGTGAAGGTAATCATGGTCCCAAACCCCATGCCCGAGAGCACCATGGTCGCCGCCACGATCCACTGCACACGATCGAAGTGCCACGGCGCAGGCTGCGCACCGGCTGGTCGCGCCACCACCCCCGACGGCAGTCGCGCTGCGACCAGCAACACTACCAGTGTCCATGCGGCTGTGACGGTGAACAGCGCGTAGAACCCCAGGCGCCGGATGATCTCCTCACCGGCGGCCGGTGCGATCGCGTGCGTGAGCAGGACGGAGAGGCCGAAGATCCCGAGGGCCTGCGCGCGCCGGTCCTGCGGTGCAAAGGTGGCCGCGAAGGCCGTGGTCGCGGTGAACGCGGCGGCGAAGCTCGCGCCCTGCAGCGCACGGAGGGCGAAGAGCGCGGGCCCGATCGTGTCGACCCGGAGATAGCAGATCGACGCCGTCGTCATGCCAAGGGCGCCGAGGATCAGGAACCGCCGCCGCCCCAGCCGATCAATCAGGACCGCAACGATGGGCAGTGTCAAGAACGTCGCCGCCCCTCCGGTTCCCATCACCAGGCCGACGGTAGACTCGCTGCCGCCGAGCATTTTGACATACAGCGGCAGCAGGAAGAACGAGGCGAAGTTCAGAAAGAAGAAAAAGTTGGCGACGGTGACGCGCGCAAATGGCCCCGAGAACAGCGACGCGCTGCGGGCGGCTGCCCTCCTTCGAGACCGGGCGGGCACGTCGGTTAGCGGCCCGACGGCCCCTCGAAGATGTGGATGCTGAGAGCTGCCTCACCCGTGCCGATAAAGCCGCCGCCGTTCTCGGTGAGACCGAGACGTGCGCCTTCGACTTGGCGTGCGCCCGCATCACTACGGAGTTGGTAGACGATTTCGGCGATCTGCGCGAGCCCGGTGGCGCCGATCGGATGGCCGCGACATTCCAGCCCCCCGCTCGGATTGATCGGCTTGGCACCGCCGAGCTTGGTGGCGCCCGACTCGGCGTACGGCCCACCCTCACCCTCCTTGCAAAAGCCAAGGCTCTCGGTCTGCGCCAGCTCACCGAATGCGGTGGCATCGTGCACCTCGGCGGTGTCGATGTCGTACGGGCCGACCCCGGCCATGTCGTACGCTCTCCGCACGGCGGCTTTCGCGTGACTGCTGGGTTTGGTGCTCCCGGAGGCGAGAACGGAAGCACGCACCTTCACCGGACGGGCGTCTCTCAGCTGCTTGAGGTACTCCGCCGAGACCAGGATGGCGGCCGCAGCGCCATCGCCCATGGGCGCACACATGGCGCGCGTGAGCGGGTACGAAACCAGCCGGTCGTTGAGTACTTCCTCCACCGTCATCTTCATCCGGTACTGGGCGTCGGGATTGAGCGAGCCGTGAAGATGGTTCTTCGCGGCGATCATGGCGAGCTGGCGTTGGGTGGTCCCGTAGCGCTCCATGTGGGCGCGGCTGGCCATGGAGTAGATGTCCATGAACGGGCTGCGCGCACCGCCGCCTTCTCCCTTCTTCAGCTCGCCCCGCCGCTCCATTTCCCGGCGTTTCTCCTCTGCCTGCACCTGCATCATCTCGATCAGCTTGGTAGTGACCTCGACGTCGGTGCCGGCAAGGAAGTTGTTGAAGGCTTTCTTGCGGGTCTCCGGATCGGCGTCGGGAGGAACGAAGGTCTTCTCGGCGCCGAGCGCGAGCGCCACGTCGTAGGCACCGGCGGCCACGCCGAGCCACGCGCCGTGAAATGCCGACGATCCGCCGGCGCAGGCGTTCTCCACATTCATGATGGGAATCTCGCCGATCCCCAGTGGGGCCAACGCGACCTGGCCGCGAATACAGTGCTGGCCGGCAGACATGCCCCAACCGGCATTGCCCATCCAGGCCGCTTCGATCTGGTCCTGCTGCACCGGGCTATGGTCGAAGAGATTCTTCATTACCATTGCCGTCAGATCCTTTATTCCTTTATCAAGATATTTCCCGAATTGGATCATTCCGACGGCGACAACGTAAACGTCTTGCATACTGTCATTCCTTACCAAGCGCCGCGCGCCCACGGATCGTCCGGCGCGCAATCGACACCGGTCATATAGACCACCCATCTCAAAGACGCTACCACCTCCCGAGATGCCTTGGCAGGCGCTTGGGCGCCGCCTGTCGGGGAGAAACGCGGCCGCGTATGCGCCTCGACCCGACGCCTCAATACGCCGGCTACTACCAATGAACCGGCCGTTTTGAGGTGGTCATGCCCGCAATCTCCAAGTGAGCATCCAGTAGGGGTGGGGAGTGTGTTGGGCTCAGAAAGACCGCACCGCACCGCCCTCAGCGATGGCGCCGGCGCGGCGCAACTGGTAGACGATGGCCGCAAGGAGAGCTCATCGACATCCAGAGGAAGATCAACTGACGTCGAACGCCCGCCGAAGTCCATCTCAAGTCCAAAGTTGTTGCACGCCATGGCTGTGGACCTCCACGACGAATCGAAGCCCACGTTGGAGCCGCTGTTGACGCCGCGTTTTTGGCTCGCCTGCAGCGTGCATTTCTGTGGCGCCATGGCGATGTCACTGTACATCTTGTTCCCGCTGTTCGTTCGGCACCTCGGCGGTAGCGAGTTCACCATCGGGCTGTACGCCGGCATGACCGGCGCTGCGGCCGTGTTGGCGCGCTTGCCGGTCGGGCGTTGGCTCGACACCATCGGCCGCCGGCGCGTGTTGACGTTTGCCGGGCTGCTGCATGTCGCCTCCTGGCTCGGGTTTCTCTCGGTCGGCGGGCTCGGCGCGCGCGCCGCAGCTCTGGTGGTGGCGTACGGCCTGGCGAGCGGGTCACTGTTCGCCTCATTCTTTACCTATGCTAGTGACATCGCGCCACTGAGCCGGCGCTCGGAGGGGATCGCCCTGTTCGCCATCTGGGGGATGTTGCCACAGGGGCTCGGCCCTTTGCTGGCGGAGTTCTTGATCAACCAGATCGGATTTCACGTCTACTTTCTGGCCGGTGTGGGCTTCGCCTTGGCGTCGCTGGGCCTCAGCCAGTTTTTGCCCGAAACCGCTCGGCCGCGAGACAGCGCCGTCGAGTACGTTCCTGCGGCGGCGCGCGCCCGGACCCGTGCGCTGTTGTTCGTACTGGCTACCACGTTTGTCTTCGGAGCTGCGGTCAACGGCATCTTCACGTTTCTCGCGCCCTTTGTGCAAAGCCGCGGCGGCCAGGCGGTGGGCAGCTTCTTCATGAGCTACGCGCTCACCGCGGTCGCGGTGCGAGTGTTGACCGGGCGCTTGCCCGATCGACTCGGACAAATTCGCGTCTTGATCCCGGCGATGGTGCTCTTCGCCGCCGGCGTCTTGCTCGTGCCGCACGTCGTCAGTGTGCCATCAGTCATCGCCGTGGGCGCCATGTGCGGCGCGGGACACGGCTATGCATTTCCCATCTTCAACGTGCTTGCCTTGGAACAGGTGTCGCCCAGTTCGCGGGGCCGCACCATCAGTTGGCTCACGGCGATGTTCGATCTCGGCAACACTCTGGGAAATCCGATTCTCGGTGTGATCGCAGAATTCGCCGGGTTTCGCGTGATGTTCACCGTAGCCGGTTTCGGCGTGCTCGTCGCCGCCGCAGCCGTCTGGGCTCGCGGCCCCTCACTTTCCGGGGCGCGGTCCTCACGGGCAGATCAGGCGGCCGCAAGATAGGCGGATACCGCGCCCAGCAGCGGATAGACCACAAACGCGCCGACCGACACGAGTCCCGCGCGCCGGCGTGAAATTCCGTACATCGCCTCTGTGCGATTCGGTGGCGCTTCCCGGCCCTCAGCCCTTCGGGTATACGGACTCAAATCGGAAGAAAACCACAAGGAGGGCAAATGGCGGCAGTGGACTGGGGCCAGTGGCGTGTGGAGTTCCCGATCACCGGGCATGTTACCCATTTCAATCACGCCGGCGTCTCGCCGGTATCGCGCCGAGTGGTCGCCGCCGTAAGCGCGTTCATCAATGAGGCGACCGTGATCGACGCCGCCGTGCAGCGCGGCTGGGAAGCCCGGACCGAAGCGGTCCGCGCCGGCTTCGCACGTCTGGTCGGCGCCCGGCCGGAGGAAATCGCGTTCGTGAAAAACACCTCCGAGGGCTTGTCGTTGGTGGCCGCGGGCTTGGACTGGCGCGCGGGGGACAACGTGATCGCCGTGGAGGGCGAGTACCCGTCAAACGTCTATCCCTGGTTCGGACTGCGGCGCTGGGGTGTGGAAACGCGTATGGTGCAGCCGGTGCACGGGCGCGTTCGGGTGGAGGACGTGCAAGCGTTGGTGGACGAGCGGACGCGGCTGGTCGCGGCCAGCTTCGTGGATTGGAATACCGGCGCACGCACCGAGCTGCGCCCGATCGGGGAATTCTGCCGCCGCCGCGGCATCGTGTTTTGCGTCGACGGCATCCAGGGGGTCGGGGCTATTCCTCTCGACGTCGAGCGCGAGTACATCGACTGCCTGGCCGTGGGCGGACACAAATGGTTGCTGGCGCCGGAGGGCTGCGGGTGCCTGTTCATTTCACAGCGGGTGATTGATCGCATTCAGTCCGTGCTCCACGGATGGAAGAGCGTGCGCGACGCCGAGGTCTATCTGCCGTATCACTTCGAGCCGCGCCCGGATGCGGCCAAGTTCGAGCCTGGCAGTCCTTCGGTTTTGGGCATCTACGCGCTCGGGGCGGCCATCGACCTGCTCTTGGAAATCGGTGCTGATCAGATCCAGCGCCGGCTCTGCCAACTGACCGATAGACTCGCGGCAGGTCTGCGGCGGCGGGGTGCCGAGATCGTCAGCCCGTGGGGCAAGGGTGAGCGCTCGGGCATTGTGGTGTTTCGGCTCGGGGGCGACCCGCACCGCCTCTGGACTGAGCTGACGCGGCGCGGGTTCGTGGTACGCGTGCGCAGCGGCGGCATCCGGGTGGCCCCTCATTTCTACAACGATGAGGCGGATATCGACCGCCTGTTGGCGGCGCTGGACGAGTTGCGGGCGGGCTCGCGGTAGTTAACCGGGTCAAGCGAGGTGCCGCTATCGCGGCGGCGCGTGCACCTGTGCTATGAGTTGACAAACCGCAATGAACGCCCCCGCCCCGCAACCGCCTGCGCCGGTCTATCCCGGCCCGATGCAACGCTTGGGTTTTCTGCCCGCGCTGCTGTGCCGCAAGATGTTCTCGCAGGTACGGATCGATCCACAGGCCGTCGACCGCATCCGCGCGCTCGCCGCCCGCGGCAGCGTTGTCTACGTGATGCGCTACCGCTCGCTGATCGATTACCTGCTGGTGGCCTTCATCCTCCTGCGTGAGGGCTTGCCGCTGCCGGCGTTCGTCTCGGACGTCCACGCACTGGTACTGCGGCCGTTGCGCGATATCATCAGCACCCTCGGCCGCAAGCTGCGCCGCGCCCGCGTGGTTGGCAAGGGACTGCGGCACTTCGAGGATCGCGACCGCTGCCAGCAGCTGGTCAGCCAAGGGCGGCCGGTCCTCATTTTCATGCGCACCCGGGCGCAGGGCGTCCACTTGCTGGAGGGGCGCGGCGCCACCTTGAGCCGGGTGCGGACGGGCACCGATTACCTGAGTGAGATCGTGCATGCGGCTTGGACGAAGGAACAGGAAGTGTTTCTGGTCCCGCTCGCGGTGCTCCGCGGCCGCGACTTTCAGCGCCGCGAGTCACGCCTGGCGACCTTGGTGTACAGCGTGCAGGAGGCGCCGGGCGAGGTGAAGCGGCTGCTGTCGTTGCTATGGAACGCGCGCAGCAGCAGCATCATCGTCGGCAACGAAGTGCACCTGGCGCAGTTCATGGAGCGCTACCGGCAAGAAGGCGAGGAGCGCATCGTGCGCCGGTTGGCGCGGGCGCTGCAGATCTTCTTGCACCGCGAGGAACGGGTGGTCCTCGGCCCCACGCTGCTGCCCAAGCGTACCGTCCGCCAGATGGTGGTGCAGGGTGAGGACCTCGCCGCCCTGATCCGCCGCCTGGCGCGCGAACGCAACCAGCCGGAGTCGCAACTGTGGCGCACCGCCGAGCGCTACTTCGACGAGATCGCGGCTAACTTCCACGGCGCCTACTTTGCCGTCCTGGAGTTCCTGTTCAACCGTATCTGGCCGCGCGTGTTCCACGGCTTCGAGTACACCGGGCTCGAGAAGGTGGTCGACTGCGTCAAGCAACACCCGGTCGTGCTGGTGCCGTGCCATCGCAGCCACTTCGATTACCTCATCCTGTCGTACCTGTTTCACGCCAACTATCTCAGCCCGCCGCATATCGCGGCCGGCATCAATCTTTCGTTCTGGCCGATGGGCCCGCTTTTCCGTGGCGCCGGCGCCTACTTCATTCGCCGCAGCTTCGAGGGCAACGACCTCTACAAGATGGTCTTTCGCAACTACCTCACGTACCTCATCCGTGAAGGGTATACGCAGGAATTTTTCATCGAGGGTGGGCGCAGCCGGACGGGAAAAATCCTCACCCCGAAACTCGGTATGCTCTCGGCGATCGTCAACGCGTTCATCTCCGGCGTGCGACGCGATCTCTACCTCGTGCCGATATCCATTCACTACGGCCGCATCGTTGAGGAGGAAGCGTACAAGCGCGAGTTGGTCGGCGCCGAGAAGGGGAAGGAATCGTTTGGGGCATTGCTGAAGGCGCGTACCGTTTTGCGGCAGAAGTACGGCACCGTTAACGTCGCCTTCGCCGATCCGATCTCGCTGAACGAGGCGCTCGGCGAGCGTAAGGAGCGCTTGCGCGCCAACCACGATCCGGAGATCGAGGAGGAAAAGCGCCGGTTCATTCAGAAGCTCGGGTTCCGCATCCTGCGCGAGGTCAATGCGGTGACCGTGGTGGGCGCGACCTCGGTGTCCTCGACGGTGCTGCTGAGCTCGCCGCACGCGGCGTGGCGCTACGCGCAGTTCTTGGCGGCGGCGCAGACCCTGGCGCGTTTACTGCGCCGCCAGCACATCCACGTCACCGCCTCATTCGAACGCAACATGGAGGACTTCAAAGAGAACCTCGCTTTTCTTGAATCCGGCGGCCTGATTCAGCGGCTGCCCGGCGAAGGCGGCGTGATTCACGTGCCGCCCGAGAAGCGCGTCATCCTCGACTTCTACAAGAACAACAGCATTCATTTCTTCTTGTTGCCGGCGCTGCTGGCGCGGGCGCTGCTGACCGGGCTGCAAGGTGCCGCGCTCAAGGATGAGGTCAGCTGGTGGCTCGACCTGTACCGTTGGGAGTTCGCCCTGCCCGAGCGCGAAGCGGTCGCCGCAGAGCTCGGGCAACTGCTGGACTACTTCCGCAGCGAAGGCGCGATCAGCGCCCGCAACGGCGACACCATCAACCCCGAGCACCCGTTGGTGCACAGCACGGCCGGCATTCTCGACAACTTCTGCGAGGCGTACTGGATGACAGCGGCCACCCTGGCGCAGTTGAAGGAGGCCGGCATGGCGCACAAAGCCTTGGTGGATGCGGTCCGCCGGCGCTACGCCACCGGTTTGCTCCTCGGCGAAGTGCGCAAACCGGAGGGCAACTCGATCGTCACCATCGGCAACGCCCTGAGCCGCTATATAGAGGTCGGCGTCATCGCTCTCACCACGGGCCCGAAAGGGCGCGAGCGTGTCGTACGCCCAGGGCCGCGGTTCGAAGAGCTGAACGGTTTGCAACACCGGCTGGCCGCGAACCTGCAACAGGGCGGCTCGTGATCTGGCGCCTGGCCGTATCCGCGTAATAGCCGCTCTTGCGAGCGGCGAGCGCCCTGCCGTAGCTGTGGTCCGAAGCCTGACCTCGCGGGGTGATTGAATTGGCCCATGGCAGGCCGTACATTCGAGTGCAATGCCACATGAGGACATTGCGATGACGCAGTCGACTCGAAGCCATAGCTTTCAACCGTGGGCGCTAGTGTTCCTGAGCGCCTTCACCCTGGCGGCATGCCGGACACCGGAGAAGAGCGAGATCGAGATGGAGGTCCGCAGCGTAGGCTTCGACGACGCCTCCAACGCGCCGGTGGTGGTCTTGCAGGATCACGACCGCAAGTTGGCTCTGTCGATTTGGATAGGGCCCGCCGAGGCGCAGGCCATTGCGATGCAGATGCAGGGCGTCAACCCACCGCGGCCGATGACGCACGATCTGATCAAGGAGATTCTCGACGGCGCTGGGGTCGAGTTCCGAAAGGTGCTGATTCAGGATCTCAAGGACACCACTTACTACGCCCGCATCTTCCTTCATGCCGGCCGACATGATCTGCAGATCGACAGCCGGCCGAGCGATGCGATTGCGCTGGCGGTACGTTTTCACCGGCCCATCTTCGTCGCCAGCGCCCTCCTGAAGGGTGATAACGCGGTCAGCTTGCAGCACCAGCTGCAGACGACAGGTACGATAAGGTTTTCTGGGATCACAGTGCAAAACTTGACTGACGAGCTTGCAGAGTACTTCAGCGTGCCGCCGGGGTCCGGCGCCCTGGTCGCCGACGTCGCCAGCGATGCTCCCGAGGGCCTGCAGCGCGGTGACGTGATTCTGGAGATCGACGGCACCGCGGTGACCGGCATCGGCGATTTGGCCGCACGCCTGCAGGCTCTCAAAGGTACGCCGGCACACCTCTCCGTGCAGCGCGGATCGAAGCGGATTCCGGTGCAGTTCACGGTATCCCTTTTGGACACGCCTTGATCCTGTTGGTCTTTTGCCCTTGAGTACCGCCCGCGGCCAACAGGTAACGGCATGATTCCACAACCAGAAGCGCTCCAGATCGACTTGTTCCGAGTCCAGCGGCGGGTGCTCGACTTCATCGCGCTCGCCAAGCCGCGGGTCGTCACCATGGTGTTGGTGACCACGGGCGTCGGTTTTTATTTGGGAAGCGCCGGCGACACAGACTATCTACTCCTCTTGCGCACTCTGATCGGTACCGGGTTGGCAGCAGCTGGTACGCTCGCACTGAACCAGTTCATCGAGCGCGACGTTGATGCCAAGATGGAGCGCACGCGGCTGCGGCCGCTGCCAGATGGCAGATTGGAACCGCGGGAAGCGCTTCTGTTCGGGCTGCTGCTCACCCTCGCTGGCGTTTCCTATTTCGCAGTCACCGTGAACATCCTCAGCGGTATCGTCACCGCACTCATTCCCGTCATCTATCTGGGTTTGTACACGCCGTTGAAGCGCGTCACACCGCTCTGCAGCGTCGTCGGTGCCGTGCCCGGCGCGCTGCCCCCGGTAACCGGCTGGGTAGCGGCGCACGGCGGCTTCGGAGTGCCGGGGTGGGTTCTTTTTGCCATCCTGTTTCTCTGGCAACTGCCCCACTCGCTGGCCATCGCCCGCTTGTACCGCGAGGATTACGCGCGGGCCGGCATCCGATTGCTACCGATCGTGGAACCCGACGGCAGGAGCGCTGGGCGGCAGATCATCACCAATTGTCTCGCCTTGCTGCCCGTGGGCTTGTTGCCGACGCTGGTGGGTCTCGCGGGGCCGACGTACTTCCTCGCCGCACTCGTGTTCGGGATGGCATTCCTGGGCTGTGGAATTTGGTTCGCGGTGTGGCGCGACGCGGCGGCGGCGCGCCATCTGCTGCTGGCGTCCCTATTGTACCTACCTGCGGTGCTGATCGTCTTGGCGCTCGACAGGGTGCCGTTCTAGTGCTTGCCACAGGCTGGACGATTGGCCCGCGATCCGCTCGGTCGTGTTTCTCAATGGCTGCCCGCTCTCCTGCCTGCGGTGTCACGGCTAAAAGGCACTGATGAAAACTGAAGAGCTGGCAAAACGTGTTTTTGGAGAGCGCGCTGTGCTGTACACCACGGGAGAGACACACACAGACCCGCGCGTCCTGCAGCGGGTGGTCGAGTTGTCTGGAGCGCAGGCACACTGGTCGGCCTTGGACATCGCCACCGGCACCGGGCACACGGCGCTGGCACTGGGACCACATGTCGCCTCGGTCATCGGCATCGATCTCACACCGCAGATGTTGGCCGAGGCCGAACGGCTCCGTGTCGAGCGCGACGCGACGAACGTGACGTTCCGAACCGGCGACGTGCACCACCTGCCTTTTGCTGACACCAGCTTCGATCTGATCACCTGCCGGCTTGCGGCGCATCATTTCTCGAATATCAGACGGGCGCTGGCAGAGGTGCGGCGCGTACTGCGGCACGGAGGTAGACTGGTGATCGACGACCGCAGCGTGGCGGAGGACGATTTCGTCGACGGTTGCATGAATGAGCTCGACCGCCTGCACGATGAATCGCACGTGCGGGAGTACCGCCCAAATGAATGGCGCAGCATGCTGGCGGAAGCCGGGTTTGCCGTGCACGCGGTCGAGCCGTACGTGCGGCACCGCCCGCTAACGGCACTGACGGAGGGCGTCACGCCCGAAAACGTCGCCCGCATCCAGGCCGTACTTACCTCTCTCGACGATGCCCAGCGCGCCGCGCTGAACCTGGCAGAGATCGCCGGCCAGCTGTATCTCAATCACTGGTACGTCTTGATTGCCGCGACCCGGGGCGGCTGAGCCGCCCGCCGGCGGTCCACCAGAGCGCTCGCCTATGGCTGGCCGCGGGTAAGTATCGAAACTAGCCCGGGCTGGCCGATCGCGCCGTCGACATAGATCTCCACCGGCAGAAAACGTCGCACGACATCGCAATTCGTGATCAGGTGCTGCGTTACGCACGAGGGGTGGAGCTGCGAGACGCCGGCGGCCAACGCCAGCGGTAGGATCAGCTGGTCCGCAAGGTACTGGTCAATCGCGCCGTCAGTGGCAAGGAACTGCTCTAGTGCATCCACGGCTTCGTCGGCCACGCGCTCCGCTGGCTTGCCACGTGCGCCGAGGGCGAAGTAGCACGCCTGCGATCTTTCGAATTCCGCAAGCAGCAACAGCATCGTGCCTGGGGAGCGTCCACGGAGATTGACTACCTCGATGCTCACTTGCTCCCCGCGGAGTCGTGTGAGCGCCTGTCGGCATTGCCTCTCGGCGATGCCAGTGTGGAGATTGGTGACGGCGGAGAGGCCGTGGATCGCCTTGGGCGCTCCCCGACCGGTAGCCTGGAGTGGACGCCATGCTGCGCTGGGATCAATTGTCACGTGGATGCAGCCGCCGCCGCGTGGGTAGAAGCCCGCCAGTTCGATATACGCTTCGGCACGCACGCCGATCTGGCGTAGGTACGGCAACCACTGAAGCTGCAAGTAGTCGAAACACGGGCTCCACGGCACGTGCGTGCCGCCGGTGATGGTAAGATGTGATGCGCCGCCGGCGCGGGCCAGCGGCAAGAGCACCGTTTGCAGAACGAGCGAGGTCGAGCCGGCAGTGCCGATGTCGAAGCGGAACTCACCGCAGGAGAGGCGGCGCGGCGCAAACTCCAGCAGCGTGGACCCTAGCGCAGCTCCTTCGACGTGCGCATCGCCGATAGCCGCCGCCGCTTCGACTGCCTTCAGGTGTTGCGCCATCAGCCCAGGCTTCGGCCGCCGCGCGCGAACGTTGCTGAGGCGAACGGCCGTTTGCGTGAGCAGCGACAGCGCGAGCGCGGTGCGCAAAACCTGCCCGCCGCCTTCGCCCAGAGAGCCGTCAATCTCTAACATGCGCAAGCCCATAAACCCGGATTATTTCATGAGCGCTCGTAGCAGATCGATTCATGAATAACCCGGATTGAAGGCTCGGCCTCCTCAGCCTGGAGCGGGGGCGAGCAGCTCGAATCGACGGAAGCTGACCCCCGCAGGCTTGTGGCACACTCTGTGGTGTCGCGGGTGATCCGCAAGGCCCCCGCCGGGTGGTGGCCAGGAGCTATTCCAACAGTTCGGTGTTCCAGTAGGAAACGTCGACGGCGGAAAGGAACGGGGTCCATTCCTTGTAGCGGCGCAAGCTGAACGTCTCCAACATGAACGGCGTCCATTCGGGGCGCCGTGGCGGTCGCAGCAGCCGCATGCCCGCTTGCTCCGGGGTCTGTCCACCCTTGCGGCGGTTGCAAACATGACAAGAACACACGACGTTTTCCCACCGTGACAGCCCGCCCTGGGACCGCGGTACCACGTGGTCGAGGTTAAGTTCGCTGCGCGCAAACTTCTTGCCGCAGTACTGACATATGCTGCGGTCGCGGCCGTAAATATTGAACCGGCTGAAACGCACTTGGCGGTGCGGCAGCCGATCATACGCGACCAGGAGGATCACCCGCGGCACCCGTACGACCCGGTTCACCAAACCGATGCTGTCATCGTGGACCGAAACCGACAAATCCGCCCAGCTCTCGAAGTCGAAGGTGCGGTACTGTTCGTTAACGGCGCACGCAATGCCTTGATACAAAAGGGAAAACGCTCGCCTGACCGAGGTGATATGGACGGGGAGAAAGGAACGGTTGAGAACTAGGACCTTGGTATTAAGAACTGATGCTGCTGCAGACATTCTCTGACTACGTCAACCACCGGAATATTGCTGGCACGTCTAGCTGTAAGGGCCGGCGAAGTCAACAATACGACACCAGCCAGCCCAGACCGCGTGCTTGCCCTTTGGTACGGCTACCCCTATGATGCCGCGGCAGGCGGCCCTTCCCACAATGGATTGCACACCGAAAACATTCCGGCCCTTGGTCGTGCCAGAGTCCAGTGGCGCGTGAGATCATCATCAACGCGGCCCCGTACGAGACGCGGGTCGCACTCCTCGAGCAACGGCGGCTGACCGAGGTTTTCATCGAGCGGGCCCGCGACAAGGGCATTGCCGGGAACATCTACAAGGGCCGGGTCACACGCGTGCTCCCGGGCATGCAAGCCGCGTTTGTAGACATCGGTCTGGAAAAGGCCGCGTTCCTGCACGGATCGGATTTCTACGCCGAACTGGGAGACGAGTTCCTGATCGAAGAGGGTCCCACACCGATCGAGATCTCGACGGAGTCAACCGCTGCCGAGCCCAAGGCGGTCCCACGCCGGGTGCCCATCGAGGAGCGTCTCAAGAAAGGCCAGGAGATTCTCGTTCAAGTGGCCAAACAGCCGATCGGCAGTAAAGGTGCACGCGTGACGTCTCTGATTTCCTTGCCCGGCCGGCACCTCGTGTTCACGCCGTCAAGCAACCACGTCGGCGTGTCGCGTCGCATCGAGGACGAGAACGAGCGGGCACGGCTGAAAGAGATAGTCGAGTCGGAACGCCCTCCGGAAGGCGGATTCATCATCCGTACGGCCTGCGAGGGACTGTCGAAGCGTGAAATCCAAGGCGACATCCGCTTTCTGTTGAAACTGTGGAGCCGGATCCTGCACAAAAGCGAGCGCGTCGGCGCCCCGGCTTTGCTGCATTACGATATGGATTTGATCCTGCGCACGGCGCGCGATCTGTTCACCACGGACACACAACGCCTGGTGGTCGACAACCCGCGCGATTATCAACGTATCCTCGATTTCCTCGACACGGTGATGCCACGCCTGAAATCGAAGGTGGAGTTGTACGAGGAACCGGAGCCGATCGGCGACCATTTCGGCATCGAATCGCAAATCGCCAAAGCATTGGAGCGCAAGGTGTGGCTCAAATCGGGCGGGTATATCGTCATAGATCATACCGAGGCGCTCACTGTCGTCGACGTCAACACCGGGCGCTTCGTCGGCAAGAAGACGCAGGAGGAAACCGTCCTGCAGACGAACTTGGAGGCCGCCAAGGTCATCGTCGAACAGTTGCGGCTGCGCAACATCGGCGGGCTCATCGTCGTCGACTTCATCGACATGGAAGACCGCGACAGCCAGCGCGAGGTGTTCGAAGCGCTCGGCGACGCCCTCAAGAAGGACAAGGCGCGCTCCAAACTGCTGCGCATTTCGGAGTTGGGCCTCATCGAAATGACGCGCAAGCGCACGCGGGAAAGCCTGCACCAGTTGCTGTGTGCTTCCTGTCCGGCGTGCGGTGGCCGCGGCGAGGTGAAGTCGACGGAGACCGTCGCCTATGAGGTGCTGCGGCGCATTCAGCGTGAGGCCGCGCTTAACCCCAGCGTGGCACAGATCGCCGTGCAAGTACATCCCAGCGTAGCGCAATTCCTAGATGGCGAAGAGGACCGGACCTTGCGCGCCATGGAAGTCAAGCTGAACAAGAAGATCATCGTCAAAGCCGTTCCCGATCTGCAGGAAACCCGCTACGAGGTCATCGGCGTCGAAGCCGCCGCCTGAACGTGAATCGAAGCTCTCACATTGCCCTTGCGCCTGGACAGTCTCGTAAGAGATTGGGTTATTGGGCCATTGACTCAATGACTGAACCAATGATTTACTGATGTTCAATGGCACGTTGGATCGCTGCGATTGTGGCTGTTGTCATTGCCGCTGGAATCGGCCTGTTGGCCGGCTATATCCGCTGGGAAGCGCAGGTGGCGCAAGTGGAACGGCTGCAGCAACGCTTGCAGGCGACCGACGCCGAGGCGGCCGCTCTTCGGGACCAGAAACAACAGCTCGAAGAGAAGGTTGAACAGGTCACGAAGGAGCAGGAGCGCCTGGCGCAAGAGAATGAGACCCTGCGCAAGGAGTACACCACCCAACAACTGCTGACGGGCCAGGGCGGCGAGCTGCCTGCCCGACCTCCGAAGTAGCGCCGCGAGCCGGGGGAGTGCCTTTCCGCACCAGGCGGAGCGCGTCAGGGGACGCGGATGATGATGCTCGAGGCCGCGCTGCGGTTGCCGGCAAGGTCACGAACGCGCGCCGTCACCCGAGTGTCTCCGACCGGGAATGCGATCGGTGGGGTGATCAACCCACAGAATTGGATGGTGCTCGTCGAGTTGACGAAGTGATACGGCGGCCAGTCATCTGGGAACTGCGTACACGCATCGCTGCTCGCGCGGCCATTGTATGCGCCGGCACCATCCTTGAAACGGCAAGCAAAATCGTTGATCACGTTCGCCACGGCTTGCGTCACTGAGAAGTCCGGAGGATCGGTTGCGGGGACGCCACCGAGATTGCCCGGAGAGTCATCGCACACTGCCGTGGTTGGATTCGGCCCCAACGGCTCCGAGGCTTCGATCAGAAGATACGGCAAGACCGACGGATCGGATGGGTTCCAATTGAACGTACTCGTTCCGATCGGCGACATAGTGCCTCCCGGGCGGCCTTCTATCACCAGCGAAAAATTGTATGCGGGCCGCTCGTAAATCGAGGTCCCGTCTTGGGCGGTGCCCACCGGCGACACCAAAGTATCGTCGCCGTTGGTCACGCCGAAGAAGGTAATCACCGGCTCCGGCGGGATGGTCGCCGTCGGTGTTTTGGTCACCGTCGGCGTGGGCGTGACCGTCGAGGTCAAAGTGATCGTGGGCGTCCGGGTGAACGTCGCAGTCTGTGTCGGGGTGCGTGTATCCGTCGCCGTGCGTGTCACCGTCGCCGATGGACTCGGTGTGGGAGTACGCGTCGGGACGGGGCTGTTGGTTACCGTGGGTGATGCCGTGGGCGACGCCGTGGCGCTGGGTGTCCACGTCGGGGTGACGGTGCGGGTCGGCGTCGGCGATCGCGTAGGAGTGCGGGTCAGCGTCGCCGTCGGGGGCGGGCTCGTCCAGGTCGGCGACGCACTGAACGTGGGCGCCGGCGTTGGCGAGAAGCTCGGCGTTGCCGTCGTCGACGGGCTCGGCGTCCCCGTCGCGGTGAACATACGCGTGTTTGTCACGGTCGGACTAGGCGTCGCCGTGACCGTACGTGTCAGTGTCGGCGAGAAGCTCGGCGTTGCCGTCGTCGACGGGCTCGGCGTCCGTGTTGCGGTGAACATACGCGTGTTCGTCATGGTCGGACTAGGCGTCGCAGAAGCGCTGGCCGTGCGCGTGCTGGTTGGTGTCGTCGTCGGCGTCGAAGTTCGTGTGCTGGATGGCGTCGAGGATGCTGGAATCCCCGTCACGGTGGGTGGTGCAGGAGTGGTAGTCACCGTTGGTGATGTAGCAACTGTAGAAGTGACGCTGGCGTGGAAGGTGGCTGTCGGTAGAACGCTCGGCGTCGCCGTGGGCGTTAGGCTGCGAGTAGTGGTTGCCGTCGCGGTCGCCGTGGGAGTGTACGTTATCGGGGCCGGCGTCATGGAAATCCGGGCCGTTGCCGAGGCCGTTGGCGTAGCGCTAGACGTAGGCGAAGCGGTACATGTGCACGTTGGTGAAGGGGTTGCCGGGTGGGGCCCCGTTGGTGTCGGACTCCGTGTTGCGCTCTGAGTAGGGGTGGGCGTCGGCGTCCGGCTGGCCTGCGAGGGAGGTTGGCTCGGTGTTGTTGACGCACTAGGGTACGGGGTTGCCGTCTGGGGTGCGGTTGGCGTGTGCGTGGCAGTCGGCTGTGCCGTCCACGTCTGGCTCGATGTAACGGTAGCCGTCTGGCTCGATGTAACGGTAGCCGTCTGGCTCGGTGTAATGGTAGCCGATAGACTGGAGGTCGCAGTCGCGCTCGGGGTTATGCCCAGCGTTGGGTGTAGAGTTGCGGTCGAAGTTGGGCTCAACGTGGAGGTCGGCGTCACTGTCTTGGTGGGCGTTGCCGTCCGTGTGGGCGTTTTGGAATTGGTCGGCGTCAGGCTCGGCGTGGCTGTATCCGTCGCCACCGGCTGGTTGCCGATGCGCACGACTATCTGGAACGGGGCGCCCAGGTTGCCGCTGACATCGCGCACGCGCCCCGTCAGGATGGTGTCTCCGGGCGGAAAGGTTCTGTCCGCATTGATGACCGCGCAGAATTGCACCAGGTGCGCCGCAGAAGAGACGAAGGCCGGCGAGTCGAACGCGTCGACGGTGCAGGCGCGGTTGGGGTTGGTATTGGCCTGGAAGGTGCAGCTGAAGTCGTTCAACGCGTTCGCCACGGGTTGTGTCATGGTGAAATCCGGCGGGTCGAAACCGGGAATGCCACCCGCCGTGCACACGCCGGTGGGATCACCGTCTCCGAGCGGCCGTGAGGCTTCGATTTGCAGGTCGGGACGGGCGGTCGGGTCTTTGGAGTTCCAGTTGAACAGCACCGTGCCGACCGCAGCGCCGTCGCTGCCCGGAACGGCTTCCAGGACAAGCTGAAAGCCCGAGCCAGCGGCCCTCTGAAACACCTGCATGCCACTGGCCGCACCGTCCGCAGTGAATACCGTCCCATCCGCTCCGGCGAGGGTAAAGGTCACAATTAACGGCCCGACGGACGCTGTTGGCGTGGGGGTTGGCACTGTCGGCATCAGGAGGAGCAATCCGGTGAGGTCAGCGGCGCTGATCGACCCATCTCCATTGGCGTCAGAAGGACAATCATCGCCTTCAATCGTGCCGTCCTGGCCATCATCGAAAAGCTGACTTTCAAGGGCGGCGAGTTGTTGGCCGCTTGCACTACATTGCCCCGCCGCTCGCAAGGGGGCACTGGCCACGACACTAAGGCTCAATACGACCGCCAGCCCAATCAGGCCCTTTGGAAAACGCGCGCTCCTCATACTGCGTACAGGCGAGTCGTGCTACTATGCCGATACACCCGCCGAGGGTCAACGGGAATCAACTGCAGCGGGGGCCTCGGGCGGGTATTGCCAGCAAGGTCGACGAGTAGTAAAGAACGACTCGCATAAGGAGGCCTGTACATGCCGAAGGGACGAGCGGTACGCAGCAAACCACAAACAAGTCGGGTGCTGTCACGGTTGCAGGACAACATGAAGCGGCTGCAGCGCGACGCCGAGGCCCTCCTGTCTCGCACCCGCAAACAAGCTACGAGTCTGATCTCGCGTGATCAGAAGCGCGCCTTGGATCGGCTCTTTAGCCAGGCGCAGCGACTCCGTACGGACCTCGAAAAGCGGGCCCAACGCGCATCCAAGGATGTCGAATCGCGGGCAGAGCGCTTTCTTTCGACTCTGGAAAAAGAAGCGGCGAAACGCCTGGGGCCGCTCCTGCGGCGCCTGGATGTACCGTCGCGGCAAGAGGTGCAGGGGTTGTCGCGGCGCATTGGCCAGCTGGAACGACGGGTGCGGCCGGGCCGCAAGTCGGTGGCAGAAGCACCCATGACGCCACGCGCGTCGGCTTCTGTGGCAGAAACTCCGCCCACCTCCGCGGAATAGCGGTCGAGCGGCGCAAGCCAGGGCAGCCCTTGGCTGCCCGCTATTCAGCGATCGCCTGCGGCAACCACGCCGACATCGGCCAGGAGCAGGCGGTTATGAGGGGCTCAGCTGGCGCTGGCGGCTCGCGATCGAGCAGTTCCAGCCGGACGCGGGCTACACCGCGGCGGACGATACCTAGCTGGCGTGCCGCCGCATAGGACAGGTCGATGTCCCGTCCGGGCAAAAACGGACCGCGGTCGGTGATTCGCACCACCACCGAGCGTCCGGTGCGCAGCTCGGTCACTTTCACCGTGCTGCCCAGATGAATCGTGCGGTGGGCCGCCGTGAGCCGGTGCGGGTTGAATATGCCGCCACCAGCCGTCAGTTTTCCCTGAAACGTCTTCCCATACCACGACGCCCGGGTGATTCTGGGCGCCGTCGTATTGCTCCGCCGGGCATCACGCGCATGCGCTGGCGCTGCGACCACAACCGCCGACAACACAGCCGCGACCAGCAGTGAGATCTCCCGAAGGCCTTTGAGACGAGTAACTCCGATTCGAGCCATGTACCCCTCCGTTCTGACGTCCCTGGAGAGGCACACCCCGCGGCGCACGCCGCACTTGGCGCCACGGTCTTCGACCGTGGCTCCTCTCCTTGAAGGCCGGCGAAGTTAGCTGACGGGTTTGGGCTCAAAGAGTTGCCCATCTCAACCACTTGGCGCGGTCGAGATTCACCCCAAGAAAAATTTGGTTCCTCCGCTTCTCTCTCGAGAATTAGGCCTGGACACCAGTGCTTCTTGGCAGATTCGCTCAGGGAAATCAAGCGGAAAAAACCGCCGCGCAATTTTTCTCACATCTCGCGTCACAAATTTGACACATCGGGTTGCCACGGTTGCGTTTTGAAGTGACATTGAATCCTCGGGACCGTGGCACGTGCCGTGCTGTCCGACGTTGATCAATCCTAGACTCCATGCAAAGGGGAAATCATGCTAGGCAACAGACAAGATTTTGGCTCCCCCATCGGCGCACTGCGGCGTCGGCTCAAGATGACGCAGGAAGAGTTCGCCCACGCGATTGGGGTTACGGTGTCGACTGTGAATCGATGGGAGAACGGCCATATTGAACCGAGCCGTCTAGCGCGCAAGGCAATGGAAGCCCTCTTATCTGAGTTCCCTGGTTCGTCGGAGTTCTCACCGGAATCCCTGCCGCTCAGCGCGAAAGAGTCCTGAGGCGAGCGCGGCTTCTCAGACAAGCTGAGTGAATACACAGCCAGCGCACGCCTCTCTAATTTTGCGGCTCACAGGCGTTGCCAGAGGCGTGCGAGGTAGCGTAGCGTGTGCCCATGCAGATGCCGCTCCGTTGCCGCTCTGTGTTGGTGCCGTTGTTGCTCAGCACGGGCGCACTCGTAGCGGCGAGCACGCCCGTATCGACACCGTTTGCTGCCGCCGTTTCACGCGCAGAGGTGCGGCGCGGAGCGGCGGAGATCGCAGCAATCCGCGGCAAGAATTATCCCAACGGCACCGCCTACCGGCTCATGCGTGCCTGTTTGGAGAAGAACGTGCAGGAACGGCGGGCCTCGGACGCCTTCCTGGTCGGCGCCCATCTGACGATTGCGCTCTGGGTTGCGGATCTGCCCCACGATATCAGCTGGCGTGAGAAAGCGTTCGCGCGCCACCGAGACCTGGCCGAATGGTTACTTCCCCGCCTCGGTCTGCCGCCAAAAGAGGTTGCGCATCTGGTGGTTCACGCCGCCGGGCTGCCCGCGGCAGCAGAACGGCGACTCATCGAGGCCGTCGGACGATAGTAGCCGCGGTCAATAAATCAGAGCTGCCGCACGCATGGGAGCGCCGGCATCGTCCGCGATCCCCAAGGGGAACCCGACGAACACTACATTGCTCTTCCCCAGCAAATGACCGAGGTTGGTCAGCCCTTCCACGACCGGAATATTGAGTTGCATGAAGGCTAGACGCTCAGCCCACACCTCCTCGGGCAGACGGCCTTTCTCCATCAACTCCGCGTACCGGCTGAAGCTGCCAATGCTCGGCATGTCGGTAGCCAGGGCGCTAATCTTCTTTGCGGCCAGCCACTGTGCGGCCTGTACAGAGAGCGAAGAGTAGGTGGGCCAGTCCTCATCTTGCGGTTGGGTGTAGCCCACGAACAGAATGAGAATCTCGTTGGGCACGATCGTGTAATTCTCCAAGTCTGTGATCTGTAGGGGCGAGTGCCGATCCTTCCAGCGCAGGTCAATGACGCGTGCGCGACCGTACAGCCGTTTTAGCGGCATCTGATCGGGTCGATCTCCTCCCTTCAGCAGCCGCGCCGGAGCGTCCAGGTGCGCACCGAGATTGCTCGGCAACTCGAAGTAGCTCAGCCCGAAAGAATAATTTTCTTTCGCCGGGACCACAGGCGTGAAAGTCAGGCGCTCTTTGATCCCGAGGAATTCGACCGCGCGGTGTCCAAACTCCCGTACCGGCAGGTCTTTGGTGATGACCGGGGACAGATCGATGATCTCTTTGGGCATCGGAATCGTTTCCGAGCTGCGGCCGTGACAACCAAGCAGAGCCATAATAAACACCAGCCCGCAGAACTGGAGGCTCCATACAGCCACCCGCTTGTACGTCTCCCTCATGTGTCGTTCCCTGTCTGCGCGCAACCAGATACGCGGCGCGGTTTAAACAGTACTGCACTTCTTATCGTTACACAAAAGCATTTTCACTGCCCAACGTCATTTCGGCCGCCCAGCGGCCCGGCACCTACCCGATAAGCTGTCCCTGGCGCCCCGTACACAAGCCTGGGGAAATCATTAGCCTGCGGCGCGTCGGGACACAAGCTGAGACGCGGGGCTGAGACGCGGGGCGGCGTCTAGCTCCTTCTAGCCCGAGCAAGTCCCTGAGTGTCGGTCGGCGCGCGCCCAAAGCGTGATCTTCAGTGGGCCCTTCATCGACGGCGTCGAGACGTGCGCGGGGCACGGCTGGCGAGCACCTCTACGCTCGCACCGTGTTGCAAACTCCGCCGCACGTGGTAGGCACATCCCGTGGGCGTCTGCGACCGGTTCATCGCCGTCAACGGCCTCCGCCTGCACTGCCGCGAGTGGGGCCAACCCTCAGCGCGCCCTGTGGTGCTGCTCCACGGCGGCTCCGCCCACACGCACTGGTGGGACCTGTTTGCCGACAGCATTGCTGACCGCTATCACGTGTACGCGCTCGATCTGCGCGGCCACGGCGACAGCCAGCATGCATCGCCCCCGGCCTATCGGATCGACGACTACGCGCGTGACCTGTCTACGTTCATGGAGCTGTTGGGGCTGCCGAGCGCGACGTTGGTCGGACATTCGCTCGGGGCCATGATCGCAACCGCATACGCCGGCACGACACCGGGACGAGTCCAAGGCCTTGTTGTCGTCGACAGTGCGCTCAAGCTCACACCCGCCGGCGTCCGGTACGTGGCGCGGTTGCAACGGTTCCCACAGCCCATGTATCGCAGTCGCGATGACGCCCTACGCCGCCTCCGCTTGCTGCCGATGCACACGACAGCCGACGCCAGCGTCCTGCGGCACGTTGCAGCATACGGCCTGCGTCAACTGGCCGATGGACGTTGGACGCTCAAGTTCGATCGCGAGGCGATGGCGCAGGACGGCACGGTGGATCTCACGCCTCATCTTCGGCGGCTGCGCTGTCCAATCTTGTTCGTCCGCGGCGCCCACAGCACGCTGCTGACTGAAGCCGGCCTCGCGGCGTTGCTACGTGTGGCCCGGCATGCCCAAGCGGTCGAGATCCCTGATGCACATCATCATGTGATGCTCGACAACCCCACCGCGTTCGAGCGCGCCATTCGGAAGTTCTTGGAAAGCTGCTTCGCAAACTCGGGCTATGAATAGCGCGCCGGATGCTCAGCGCGGTGTCGTTCCATACTTCGTATATGCTGGCAAGTGCGGCCGCAGCAGCACTACCGCGGCATCTACAATCCCTTCCGGTGTGAGGACGAACTACGGCTAAGTGACCAGCGCAGCAGCGGCGGTGTGACGAGCGTTGTAACCATCACCATGATGACCACCGCCGAGAAGGCGTCGCGGCCGATCACCGCGTGTCCGCCGAGCACCAGCGTTGCACCGATGCTGGCGAAGATGAGGCCTACCTCGCCGCGTGGGATCATCCCCAAGCCAATCGACAGCCGGTCGAGGCCACGCTCCAACACGCCTAACGCACACACCTGTTTGCCAAGGATCGCCGCCCCAGTAAGGGCGGCCGCGAACCCAAGCACTGCTGTCCGGCTCAGGGTCCGCAGATCGACAAGCAACCCCATACGGACGAAAAACAGCGGTACCAGGAAGGTGACCAGCGGGTTGAGCAGCGCGTGCATAGTTGGTTCGCCACGCCGACGGAAGATCTCGTAGTGGCGCTCCTTGAGAATCAGGCCGGCCGCAAAAGCTCCGACGATCGGTGCCAGGCCGACCCATTGAGCGAGGTAGGATAACAGGAAGCACATCAGGAGTGCCGTGGTCAGCAACATGCCCCGCACCCGAAAGCGCGCCGCGACACGCAGCAAGTGAGGCGAGGCGAAATAGCCGATGGTGACCGCGCCGAGGACGAACCCAAACGCTTTGGCAACGATGCTCGCCAACACACCGATTGATACGCCCGGCCCATCGCCGGCTGCCGATCTGATCGCCCCCGTCACCGCGGTCAGCACCATGAGTCCCAAGACGTCGTCGATGACTGCAGCCCCGAGCACGATGCGCGCCTCACGGGTCTTGATGCGGCCAAGGTCTTGCAGAACGCGGGCGGTGATGCCGACGCTAGTGGCACACAAGGTGGCGCCCACGAACAGGTGCAGGTACATGGATTCGCTCGGATGAAACCACCAACTGGTCACCATCCCCAGAATCATCGGAGCGATCACGCCGAGGACAGCTACAACTGCGGAGGATGGTCCGACCGAGAGCATGTCCCCCACGTCGGATTCCAACCCTACTTGGAACAGCAACAGAATTACGCCGAGGTCAGCGAACAGTTCCAGCGCCCGGTCGTGTTGAAGATACTCCAGCTCTCGAAACCCGAGGAGATGGAGATTTCCCAGCGCCACACCGAACAGGAGCTCGCCCAGCACCGGGGGCTGGCCGAGGCGCTCGAAAATGTCGCCGCCCAGCTTAGCCGCGAGCAAGAGCACGATGAGCGTAACGAGTAGGGGAGCGACTGGATCGACATGCTCGGCGGCGGTAGTGGCCAGTGCGGTGACACTGGACAGCGCCAACCCGAGGCTCGCGCCAAGCCCAATGCGAGCGACGCTAGAGCAAGCCATGCACGCAACCTACCCGAGGCAGCTCAAGGAGAAAAGCGCGCTGTGAAGGCTGCGGGTTTCTTTCCGCCTGCTAACGGTTGCCTTGACCAGAATCAGTGCTTCTCACGGCCGCATCGCGTTGCGTAACCATGGACCCGTGATCGTGATCCGCACAGCGTCGATCGTGGAGCCGTCTGGGGCCACCTGACCGAGGCCTTCCACGCGATCGCCGGCTTGGATATCGGCGCACGTCAAGGGTTGGCCGTTACCCCCGATGATCGCCGTCGCCGCTGAGAGCTGCACGTCGATCGTGGTCCCGTCGTCCTGGAGTTGCAGTGCCCCAGTCGCGCAATCGGTCGTGGTGACGAACCCTCTGACGCGTAGCGACTGCCCCGTGGGCGGACTGATCACGACGAGCTGGGTTGCCACGATGACTCCCGGCATGGCCAGCTCGATTTGCCCCTGGCCGCTGACGGGATCACCGAGCTGCAGATCTTGACACGTGAGCGCGCCTGTCGCGCCCGTGAGCCGTGTCTCTGCCGTCAGCTGCACTGTAGTTCGCTCAGCAGGCACTGTGGTTTGCTCAACAGAATTATCCACGACGACGAACCCGGCCGTGCAATCCAGCGCGACAAGGGCTCCGGAGAATTGCGTCTCAAGCTGTTGCCCTGGTGGGGCCGGCGCCTGCGTCGTGATCGTCACGACAGCCGCCGTGATTGTCCAGTTCGTCGAGTTCGCGATCGAGCCTTCCGAGTTCGCGATCGAGCCTTCGACAATGACGGTAGTTCCCACGCTGATAGCCGTGCAGCTCTGGGCTGCCCCGGCCGCATCGACGTAACTGGTCTGGTCATTCAGGTGCACCAGGAACTGCATACCGTTGGACCGCTGGTCGCGGACCAGGAGCGTGCCATCGGTGCAGTCGACCGGTGGATCGACGGTGCCGAAGAAGTTGAGCTGGCGAGCGGCTTGAGCGACGATGCCGCTCGGTTGGAGATCGATATCCTGTAAGATGACGGCGGAGCCGGCGGGCACGTCAAGCTGCTGAGTGACTTGAAACTGCGGCACCGTGAAGCGCAATGTAAGCGTGGCGGGAAAGTTGCCGCTCAACATGAAGTTGCCCCCACTATCAGCCATGGTGGTTGCTGTGGGGAGACCGTCGATCGACACCACTATCGGAGGCAGCGTTCCCGAAGTGCCGTCGCTCGCGGCGCCAGCGGTGACGTCCTGGACGGCGACGACGTTGCCGCTGATCGCGGACGTGGAGGAGATGCCGGTGCCACTCGGCCCGCCGCCAGACGCGCAACTCAGGCAGACGACGCACAGCAACGAAATCGGGGAGCGCAGCCACTTCATCGGGACCTCCGAATGCGGCCGGGGAGACGCGTGCGTTTGTCCGGCCGCGATGGCGTCGGCGGTGCAGCTTTGGCTTCCGCCACTTCCTCTTCAAAATAGTAGGTTCCGAGAACCACGCGCGTCCGCCGCCCTCCGGCAGCATGCAAATTCTGATCGCGATCGTGCGCCGCCAGGAGCGCGTTGGCGTGGCGGACGAACTCTTCACCAGTGCGCCGCGCTGCGGCATGGATCTCCGGAAGTGCATCGCCGCCGATGTTGTCGTATCCCACCTTCCGCTGCAGGCGTGGCGCATCCGGGTGCTCGATGTTGTGCATGATCGTGCAGAACAGCTCCGCGGGATCTGTGCCCAGCACGGTCAACTTGGCCGCCGCGTCCTCAGGAATATGGGCTTCCCGTTGGAGTTCGACTTCCCCTTGCGGCAACCGCAACGTGACCACCTTTCCTCGCAACAGCTCGTCGAGTACGGAGCGCACCGGGATGTCAACGCTCAGGTCACGGACCAAGCGCGCAAAGCTGGCTGCGTCCGGGTTATCGCTCTCGTACGGCAGCCGATACGGGGTGCCATCGGCCGCCGCGTACGGGGGGCCGGCCATCCACCGACCGATCACGTGAGTGACCAGATTGTCTTCGACTGCGACGGTCGGCCTGGATGGCCTTCGCAAACGCCGCAGCCGGGAGATATCCTTCCGGTTCAACCCGGTGATGAGGGCAAGCCGGCTGTCCGTCTGTCGCTTGTCGGGCAGGGCGAACTCTGCCTCCGCGACATCCACGTAGATCTCTTTTAGCATCTGCGTGAGCGCGGGGTGGCTGACGCCCTGCGCGATCAAGTGCCGCACCACCGGGCGAAGCATTCGGTCGATGGCGGTGGCGAACTGTTCCTTGAGCGCACGCTGCAGCATAGCGGATCCCGCACCGTTGGGGTGCTGGCTTCCCATGACACGCCGGGAGCCGGGCGGCAACTGGACCGGTAAAGGGGGGAGCCGGTCGGGCTGCCGCCCGGGCTCGGGCGTTCGCGAACGATCGAGCGCTCAGCCGGAGTGTACGGCCTGACTCAGTGCTGGCTCGCGTTCACGCATGCCGTGCTCACGCCCCGCGCTTACGTGCCCGACGACGAGGACGTCGGGGTCGGCGTTGGGGTCGCAGCGGTCGGGCAGGCCGCAATGCAGCTCAGCGCAGCTTGCTGACACGACTGCTCCGCACTCTGCTGCGTTTGCTGGCATTCCTGCCAACACGCCTGCGCGGTCTGCAGCGCCGTCGTGCACCCACTCCCACCAGGATCGGTCCCACACGCCTGCTCCGCCGCGGTCACGAGTGAGTTGCAGTTTGCGAAGCAACTCAGCGCTGTAGTACCGGCCGTCAAGGTACAGGTCTGTGACGTGGTACGACAGGCGGCGACGCACTGCGGATTAGGCTGGCTTGACGGACAGGTGGCAGGACACGTTTCCTTGGCGCTGAGGCAGGTCTGGACCGCCGTCTGGAATGCAGTGCGACATGGCGCTAGACACGTTTGCAAGGCGCTGTGCGCGCTCTGGCAGGCGGCCGAGGTGCGATCGGTCGTACAGGCGGTTTGGACCGCCCCCTGTTCACTGCTACAGGTCGACTGCGCGCACGTCTGCTCGTCAACTTGGGCGCTGTCGAGGCAGAGGCGGTTGGCCTGTCGGCAGTTCTGCAGACACTGGGGATTGGGTTGCGCGCTCGGCGTACTCTGGGGGGTCGGTTGCTCATTCGGCGCGCCGCGGTTGCCCCGCCCCCATGGCCCACCTTGATCACCCTGGCCAAAAGGTCTGGCACTCACTGGGGCACTGAGGACGAGGGCAGCTCCCGCAGCGACTGTGAAGACCGCGAGCAGCTTCCGTACATGCATCATCATGCTCTCTCCTTTCTCTCGGGGCCCTGGCTTATTGGGGCCTCTTCGATGTCGTTAGCATTTGTACAACAGGAAAAATGGGAATGCAAGCCAAAAATACGACTAAATGGGTAAATCTGCCAATAATGTGGCGGGCAGCCTGATGGGGACGGTTCCAGCCGGCCGGCGGCTTCCCCCAGCTTTGGTGGGGCCCCATTCTTGGAAGACAGAGTGACGAGACGTTACGGTCAGCCGCCAGCTGATCGGCTGGGTGCACCTACCGCAACCACCAGGGGCGGCGACGCGTTGCGCCGCCTAGATTTGACTTGCGACGCCGGCCTGCTCAGGCGCGCGGAAGCGCTCCATATCCATGTGGGTCCGCATGATCGTATCTTCGCGGTGATGCAGCGCGATGCCGCGCCGGCTCAGTTTCAGGCTGTAGACTGAATCCTCTTTCAGGGCCCGCCCGACCATGGCGGCCAGCGTCGCTACGATCATCACCGGCAAGGTGATCATGTAGTCATTGGTGACCTCAAATCACGGGCAATTTCGCCATGCCGTCGTTCAGCCCGGTGGTTCTCGCCTCGGTGCTGTCCACGGTGGTGTCGCGCGCCTACTTCGGCAATCATCCGCCTTCATCGTTCAGCCGCACCGCACACGAGTGTGGCGCGTTTGCCAGTTCTGCCACCTCAATGTTAAGTGTCAGCTATGAGCAGCCTCGACCAGCTTGAACTCGCCGCCGAGAAGCTGCCGAAGGAGCGACAGGAGGAACCATGAGCGAGGACGTTTATCTGAGACTCCGGGCATTCATGGACACGTTGCCGGCTGGGTATCCGGCTACGCCGACCGGGGTTGAAATCAAGATATTGAAGAAATTGTTCACGCCCGAGCAGGCGGAGTTGGCGGCGAGATTACGGCACCAACCGGAGGAGGTTCGGACCATCGCCGCTCGCGTCGGCATGAACGAAACCGAATTGGCCCCGATGCTCGAAGAGATGGCTCAGAAGGGCTGTATCTTTCGCGTCCGGGACGGAGACAAGCGGCTTTATCAGGCGTACCACTTCGTTGTCGGTCTCTATGAGTTCCAACTCAAGAACCTCGACCGGGAATTCTGCGAGCTGTTCGAGGAGTACTTGCCCTATCTCGGCGCCTCGATCATGTCCGCCAAGACCAGACAGATGCGCGTGATCCCGGTGGAATCGGCACTGAGCGTGGCACCCGTGGTGGCGAGCTACAACCAGGTGCGGGATCTCGTCAGGCAGCAGGAGGTCATCTCCGTATCGCAGTGCATCTGTCGAAAGGAGCAGGGGTTGTTGGGCAACCCGTGCCACCGGCCGCAAGAGGTCTGCCTCGGCTTCGGGAACTTTGGCCGATTCTACCTCGACAACAAGCTGGGGAGGCAAATAGGCACGGACGAGGCGTTGAAGATCCTCGACTTGGCGGAGGAATCAGCGCTGGTGCTCATGCCCACCAACTCCGAAAAGATAGAAGCCATCTGCTGCTGCTGTCCGTGCTGTTGTCCGACTCTGAAGTACGCCAAGATATCACCCCGGCCTGCGGATTTCATCCAGTCCTATTACCAGGCCAAGATCGATCCGGAGCTGTGTACGGGTTGCGGGCTATGTCCTGAGCGGTGCCAGGTTGATGCGATCGCGGAGCTCGACGGTATCTGGAGCATCGTCGATGGCAGGTGCATCGGCTGCGGGCTGTGCATCTCGAGCTGTCCGGTGGAGGCCATGTCGATGGTGTCAAAGCCAGGCATGGAGGCGCCCCCCAAGGAGTTTCGGGAGACCCTCAACCGCATTGGAACCGAGCGAGGTGTGCTGTAGCGATTAGTGTTGAGGTAGGAGAGCACCCCAGAAAATCTAGTTTCCAGGCTTGACCCTGATCGCATTCAAGTCCCGCCAGTCAGTCTAGAGGGCGCGCTGCACGATCTCGAGTAACTCGTCGCGAGTCAGCGCGATCGGGTTGCCCTTCATGCTGCTGGCCGCTGCGGCCTTGTCGACGAGCGTGTCGAAGTGGGCCTCGACCAGCCCGTGGGCGCCGAGGTGTGGCACTGCCAGCTCATCACATATCCCCATCACCCACGCTATCCCATCCTCGGCCGAGGCATCGGGGCGGCCAGTCAGAATCCGGGCGACCTCGTCGAAGCGTGGCAACACAGGACTGTTGGGGCTACGCGCGCGCAGGGCAGCGACGTTCCTCTCCATCACAAAGGGCAGCAACCGGGCGCAGAGGGCGCCGTGCGGTGCGCTGAACATACCGCCGGCTGGAGCCGCCAAACCATGCACGGCCCCGAGCGCGGCATTGGCGAGCGCCAGCCCGCCAAACAAGCTCGCCAGCGCCATGTCGCGCCGCGCCTCGGCGTCGTCGCCGCGCTGGTAGGCGAGGCGCAGGGAGCGCGCCGCCCGGCCCATCCCCTCCCGGCAGATGCCGTCGGTGAGTGGATTGCTCTTGCTGGAGACGAATGGCTCGATCACCTGGGTGAGCGCATCGAGGCCCGTGCTCGCGGTGACCGCCGGTGGCATGGTGTGGGTCAGCACCGGATCGACGAGCGCGACCCGCGGCAACATGAGCGGACTGCGCAGGCTGACCTTGACACGGTGCCCCTCGGCCGCCAGCACAGCGTTGCGCGTGACCTCGGATCCCGTCCCCGCCGTGGTGGGCACGGCAACGAACGGGATCGAGGGCTTGGTGATCTCTTTGCCGGCTCCGATGACCTCGAGGTAGTCGAGCGGGTCACCGCCGTTGCCGATGAGCGCGGCGATGGCCTTACCTGCATCGACGACGCTCCCGCCGCCGATCGCCACGATCACGTCGCAACCTCCCTCGCGGGCGCGGGTCACGCCCTCGCGAGCGGTGTCAACAGTGGGCTCACCCCGAGTGGCAAAGGTGGTCACCTCGATGCCGCGGCTCCGCAGGACGGCAACGGAGCTCGCGAACCGCGACGGATTGGCGCCGGTAACGACCAGGCAGCGTGTGCCGAGGGGAGCGACGAGATCCGGCAACTTCGAGACGACGCCGTCACCGAAAACAATCCGGGTCGCGGTGGCGAATTCGAACTGCATCGCTCACGCCGGCGTCTCCCAGCCCGGCTCGCCCGGAAACAGGTTCTGGTACTTCACACTGGCGCGCGGCTCGGCCATCATCTCCACCACTGCGTCCCGCCACTTTTGGTAATGGGCGGTCTCCTTATGTCGCGCGGCGTCCTCGGGCGTCCGGTAGACCTCGACGAGCACGAAGCGCTCTGGCCTTTCGAGTTCTCGAATGACGTCGAAACGGGCCACGCCCGGCTCCTTCAAGCTCTCCCGGGCGTTTGCCAGAGAAGCCTCGTGAAAGGCGTCGACGAACTCCGACTTCACGCTGACGTGGACGTGGACGATGAACATCTTTCCCTTTCAGTCAGGCACCCGTTGCCCCGAATCCCTTCTTGCCTTCCTTTCACCAACCGCGGAACCATCAGACGCGCCGCCACCGGGTCTGCCCACCAGCAGCCGAGCGTAGCGTTCGCGCCAAGTCCAAGACGCAGAATAAACGAAAGGTACGAGCACGCAAGCGTCGCCTCCACACTCGTTACAAGAATTCGGTGTCACCAGTGGTGACCGCCGTCAGGCGCATCTCGCCGTTCCGGTCATGTTCCCGCAAGCTCGGGGTAGCACCCGTATTTACGCGCAGCCTCCACCATTACCAGGTAGTTCTCAGGTTTGCATCCCGGATGGATGGAGTTCGATGAGGAAATGACATATCCGCCTCCGGGCGCGGCCTTGGCGTATCTCTAGATTTCGCCCGAAAAAGGCCGCCTGACGTCGCGGCAACAGGGCGTTGGCTATCCGTCCGGGCGCATGCCGCGGTAGAGCTGGTCCGTGAGCTCGTCCGACAGGGCCACCGGATCCGCGCTGGAGAAGCCCTTGTTGGCAAGCTGGCGATCGACCGCCAGGGCGGCGAGCCCGTGGACCAGCGACCAAGCGCCGAGAGCGAGGTCGCGGGTGTCGTGGTCGCGGATCTCGCCCGCCTCCTGCGCGCTGCGCACGGCGTCGAGCAGTAGCGCATAGGCTGATTCCGCCGCTTGCTGAAGCGAGGGTTGACCCGATCGATCGGCCACCTCTGGGTGGAACATGGCGCGGAAATGGCCGGGGTTGCGGGCGGCGAAGTCGACGTACGCCATACCGATGAGCTTGAAGGCCCGCAGCGGGCCGGCAGCCGGCTCGGCCTCGCAGGCGCGGGCCATGTGATCGCGCAGCTTTCGGTAGCCCTCCTCGGCGATGGCGCGGTGGAGCCCGCGCAGGTCGCCGAAGTGGTGCTTCGGCGCTGCGTGGCTGACGCCCACGCGGCGCGCCACGTCCCGCAGGGTGAGTCGGGAGACGCCCTGCTTCTCGATGATCTCGAGGGACGCATCGAGAAGCGCCCGGCGGAGGTCTCCATGGTGATAGGAGCGCCTGCGGCGCGGCGTGCGCCGCGCTGTCTTTTCCCTTGCCGCCATGGTCGGCCGCAGGATGCCTGGTTGTGTTGACATCGTCAAGATGGATCTTTACAGTGTAAACATTCTCGCAGCGCCCTCGGAGGGATCTCTCATGCGAAGCCTGGAGCCGGAATGGGACGTCATCGTGATCGGGGCCGGCCTCGGCGGCCTGTCCGCCGCCGCGACGCTGGCGCACCGCGGCCTGCGCTTGCTGGTCCTCGAGCAACACGTCTACGCGGGTGGCTACGCCCATCACTTCCTGCGCCGCGTACGCGGAACCCGCACGGTCTACGACTTCGACGTCGCCCTCCACCAGACCGGCGACCTCGCACCGGGCCGCCGCATGCACGCGGCGCTCGCCGAGATCGGCGTGCTCGACCGGATCGAGCTGATCCGCTTCCCCGTCGTCTACCGCACGCGCGGGCCGGCCCACGACCTCGTCGTGCCCGCCGACCCGGACGCGTACCAGGCTCGGCTCTGCGAGCTCTTCCCCGACCAGCGCGCCGGCGTTGGTGAGCTGTTCGCCGCGCTCCGTCGGGCCGACGGCGGTCGCATTGACCAGCAGGGGCTGCCGCACGAAGCCTTCGCGTGGATGGGACGCAGCTGGCGCGAGATCGTGCGCGAGCACGTCCGCGACGAGCGCTTCGAGGCGATCTTCTCGCAGCTCTGGGGCTACCTCGGCGCGGTCCCGGAGCGGCTCTGCGCCTTCACCTTCGCCCAGATGTGGAGCAGCTACCACCTGGGCGGCTGCTTCTACGTGGCAGGCGGCGGACAGGCGCTCTCCGATGCCTTCGTTGCGGTGATCCGCGAGCACCGCGGCGACGTCCGGCTGCGCACGCCCGTCACCCGGATCCTGACCGCGGGCGGACGCGTCACGGGCGTCGAGACGTCACGGGCGCGTTTCCACGCACCGGTGGTGGTGAGCAACGCCGCGGCACCGCTCACCTTCCACAAGCTTCTGGATCGGCCCGACCTCGCCGAGGCCGACCGCGCGGTCTCCGACGCGCTCCCCCTCTCGCCGTCGATCCTCGAGACCTACATCGGGATACGCGGCGACGCCGGCGCGCTTGGGCTCCAGGACCGCGTTCTCTTCGTCGAGCCCAGCTACGACCTCGACGCGCAGTGGGAGGCGCTCGAGCGTGGGGACTACAAAGCTCAGGGACTCATCCTCGGCAACCACAACCTCTCGGACCCCGGCCACGTGCCGCCGGGACGTTCGGTGCTGAACGTCGCCACGCTCGCCGACGGTCGCCACTGGCTCGACCTCGAGGAGCGCGAGTACCGCGAGCGCAAACGTGAGCTCGAAGCGTACTTCATCGACCGCCTGGCGTCCGAGCTCCCGGATCTGCGCGAACGCATCGAGATCTGTGAGACCGGAACGCCGCACACCATGCGACGCTACTCGTGGAACCCCGGCGGCGCGATCTACGGCTACGCGATCACACCGAAGAGCCACACCGTCCTGCGACCCCAGCCGCGCACCTCGGTGCCGGGGCTGTATCTCGCCGGCGCGTGGACCTTTCCGGCCGCGGGCTTCCAGGGCGCCATGACCTCGGGGCGGCACACGGCGGACCTCGTGTCTCAGGACCTCGAGGTAGGTGTCCCGGCGGAGGCTTTGGCGCCGTGATCTCTCACGCGGCCTTGCCGCTCTGGGTCCCGACCGATGTCGTCGTGACCGACGTTGACGACGATGGCCGGGCCGATGTCCTGACGCTCGCCATGTTGTCGACGAGCATGTCCCACCGCGAAGGGCGTCTCGTGGTCTATCGCCAGACGAGTCCGTCCGCCTCTGCGCCTCGCATCGGTACTCGGCTCACGGCCGCCTCCCATGCGAATCGGGTAAGCGGATGAGATCCACTCCTTCGGCGCGTGCGACCGCCGCGAGGTCAGGGTCGGCGGTCGCCAAAGCGAGGCCGCGATGCTTGGCCAGGGCGAGAGCAAAACAGTCACCTTGGCTGACTTCGCAGTGGCGCCTGCGGTAATGCTTTGCGCGCAACGCGCCGGCGTCCAGCGCCACCCCCGATTCCAGCGCGGCGATCTCAAGCCCGCCACTGAGGAGCCAGCCCACTCGCTCGCGCACGACGCGCTCCTCGTTGGCATGCACGCGCACGCACACGTCCACCACCTCGGCGAGGTTGGGGGCGCAGACGACTCCATTCTTCAGCAGCGGCTCGACCTCGGCACGCGCCCGCTCCCCGATCAGGGCCGCGATCACGGCATAGGCGTCGAGGACGACTTTCATCGCGATCTGCGCCGACGCTGCCGAGCGGTTTCGGCGACGCGCTCGCGGGCGCGAATCGCCTCCGACGACACCCCGCGTCGCCGCAGAGAGCCGCACGCGGCCGCGATCGGATCGTCCGGCAGCGGGCGGACCACGACGCGATCCCCTTCGTCTTCGATGACAACCTGCGCAGTACCCCACCGCTTCCGAACCGGCGCAGGCAACGACACCTGCCCGCTTGTGGTCACCTTAGCGATTATCGTACGTTCCATTAGCCTTCCATACGATGGTGCATTTCATAATATCCCAGGGAGAAGATCATGTCCATCCAGAAACAAACCCGCGGACGGGCCGAGTCGAAGCGGCCGATGTAGCCTACGAGCGGGCGATCGGTCTGGAAGCCGATCCCGCCGTCCGCCGCTTCCTGCGGCGGCGGTGGTGGAGCGCGGCATCCGTCCGGTGAGGGTGAGCCGGTACCTGGGGGTCAGCCGGGCCGCGATTACACCGCAGCTACGAGCGCATGATACTTAACAATTTAACTACGTCCCGAATACGTCCGAGCGCCGAAGAACTCGCCAACGCTTTGGCCGGCCTTCCTATGACGCGGTGTTCATCGAGGCGATTGCGACGCCAACGCCTGCGGCGGCAGCAACCGGCGACGCCAACGAGAGCGGTGCGCAACGGCCACGGGCGCTGGCAGCGTAGCGGAAGGATCGGCGACGGGCGGGCAACCGTGTTGCGCAGCTGAGGGCTCGCTCATTGCAACCTTTCCGCCGCCACCAGGGCCGCGACCCGCGAGCGGATCTCATCCCGGATCTGACGCACGCGCTGGAGCGGCAACCCCTTCGGGTCCGTGAGCGGCCAGTCATCACGCCGAAGCCCGGGAACCACCGGGCATTCATCACCACATCCCATGGTGACCAGCAGATCGGCATCTCTCGCCAACTCGGGCGTCAGCAACTGCGGCTTGGCGCCGCCCAGATCGATCCCGACTTCCAACATCGCCGCGACGACTTCCGGATGCACATGGGCGCCCGGGCGCGTTCCTGCCGAGACTGCCCGTGCCTTCGACGGGTCGGCGAGCGCGTTGAAGAAGGCGCAAGCCATTTGCGAGCGGCCCGCGTTGCGCACGCAGGCGAAGATCACGGTCTTCATATTGCGGGCACCATGTCCGCGAACCATTTGTTCTGGAACCATAGCGCCACGTTGACCAGACCGATCATGGCCGGCACTTCGACCAGGGGGCCGATCACCGCGGCGAACGCGGCGCCATTGCCGATCCCGAAGGTCGCAATGGCCACGGCGATGGCCAGCTCGAAGTTGTTCGACGCCGCCGTAAACGACAGGGTCGCCGACTGCCCATAGGTTGCGCCCGCCTTCGCGCTCATGAAGAACGAGAGGAAGAACATCACCACGAAGTAGATGAGCAGCGGGATGGCGATGCGCACGACGTCGAACGGCAGCTCGACGATGTACTCGCCCTTAAGTGAGAACATCACGATGATGGTGAAGAGCAGCGCGACCAGGGTGATGGGGCTGATCTTCGGGATGAACTTCTCATGGTACCAGCGCTTGCCCTTCGCCGTGATGAGCGTGAAGCGGGTGATGACCCCGGCGAGGAACGGGATGCCGAGGTAGATGAAGACGCTCTTCGCGATCTCACCAATGGTGATGTTGACCGCCACGCCCTTGAGGCCGAACCAGGTCGGCACCACGGTGATGAACACGTAGGCGTACACCGAGTAGAAGAGGACCTGGAAGATCGAGTTGAAGGCGACCAGGCCGGCGCAGTACTCGGTGTCGCCCTTGGCCAGGTCGTTCCACACGATGACCATGGCGATGCAGCGCGCCAGGCCGATCATGATGAGCCCGACCATGTACTCGGGCTTGTCGTGCAAGCAGAGCACGGCCAGCCCGAACATCAGGATCGGGCCGACGATCCAGTTCTGGACGAGCGAGAGCCCGAGCACCTTGAAGTTGCGGAAGACCGGTCCCATCTCCTCGTAGCGGACCTTCGCCAACGGCGGGTACATCATGAGGATGAGCCCGATGGCGATGGGGATCGAGGTCGTACCGACGCTGAAGCCGTCGAGGAAGGGCACGATGCCGGGGAGCAGATAGCCGCTTCCGACACCCACCGCCATGGCGAGGAAGATCCAGAGTGTGAGCAAGCGATCGAGGAACGAGAGCTTGCCGGCAACGCCAGTGTGCTCTTGGGTCATCGGCGCGCCTCCACGGCGGCACGCGCCCGGGTCTTGGGAGTGGCCTTGCAGGTAGGGACGGTCCCACCCTTCCGCTTCAGCCAGCGGTTGAGGCGTTGCTCAAGCGCGCCCAAGTCACGGCCTTCGAAGAGCCGCGTGAGCGCCGAGACCAGTGCCTTACGCTCGGCATCCAGGTTGGGCGCGATGCGGTAGTAAACCCAGAGGCCGGCCCGCCGATCCTCAAGCAGCCCCACGGTCCAGAGGTGGCGCAGATGCCGCGACGCCTTGGACTGCGTGATCCCGAGGGTCTCGACAAAGTCGCAGACACACAACTCGCCCCGGCGCAGCAGTAGCGCGAGCATCTGCAGCCGCGTGGGGTCGGCGAGCGCCGTGAAGCGAGTGGCGAGGTCTCTCATGTTCTTGCATATAACCGGATAACCGCGTGTATGCAAGAGCAGGATCTGAGGTGCCGCGTCGTGACGGGGGCAAAGAACAGGAAGCCGGTCTCAGTTTCGCGCGCGATCCTGCCGGTCGTCGACGTGTCGGTGATGCTGACCTTGTCGGCTTCTCCGCTAGAACCTCAACATGGCGTCCAGCTGCGTGCGCAGCAGCGTCGGGTTGCCGGTGAGCGCGGCATTCGAGATTCTTCGATCCAGCACGTTCTCGACGTACGCCTTCGCGGTTAGCTGCAGGTTGGGCAGCACCAAGTAGTCGAGGCGCAGAATGTGCGCCATTAGATTTGTCGACCCGTTTTGTGTCGGGCGCGAGCTGGCCCCCTTGGCCGGCGCCGTGGAGAACTGGTCTATGTCGCTGAAGCTGAAGATGGAGAGCACCGCGTCCTTCTCCACCCGCGCATAGGTGTACGAGAGCCCCCAGTCACCCTGGTTCGTGAGCACGTTGTGGTACCAATCCCTGCCGGCGTTGCCGATCCCAGCGCCGACGTAGCAGCCAACGTTGCGGCCGTCGGCCTGACTGTTGTACGCGACGTCGCCAAAAAGCCCCGCCGGCACCCCCAGCCCGAGCGGATCGGGCGAGTTCAGCTCGCCGGTCCAGTTGAGGATGTTGTAGCCGGACGCGTAGCGGAGGATCTTCTGATGGCCGTTGGCATCTTTAGCCGACAACACGACATCGTTGCTGTTCACCAAGGAGGTGTTCTGGCTGCTGTTAGCCGTGAAGGGAGCACTGCCCGTATAGGGACTGAGAAACGTGCGCGCCACCTCGTTCAAGTTCTGATAATTGTAGTCGGCGAAGCCTACGGTGGCGGTAGCGAGGGTCCCGAAGGCCGCGTCGCTCACCACCTGTCCCCCACCCATCCACGGATCCGCCCCGTTCGACACCTCGTTCACCGTCCACTGGAAGGCATTGACCCTCAACCCGCGCAGCACACCGGCGCGCTGGTCCACCAGGTTTAGGGTCTCGGTGGCACCTTCGGGCGACACGTCATCATCCCACACCAGTTCGGAGGTGCGATAGTTGGTGAGGCCGAACTTACCGGCCGTGACGGTGACCCAGCCGGGTTCGAGGCCGAAGGTCTTGCCCGGCTTGAGCGTGAGGTAGGCCCAGTCCAGGTTGATCGATTTGCGGGTGAAGGTGTTCTGGAACGACTGGTTGGTGGAGATCGGGTCGTTCGGGTCACCGGTCGCCAGCCGGACCGTGCCACTGATCTCGTCGCTGGCGTTCACCGTCAGGCCGATGCGGGCACGGAAGCGGCCGCGGTTGCGCGCCACTGCCCCCTCCTGGTAGAAGCCTTCGTCGCGCAGGCGGATATCGCCAAACGGGGTGATGTAGCTCAGCCACTTCGGCAGCTTGGCAAGAAGGCTTGCCTGCGACTCCGCTGCTGCGGCCTTCTCCGCTGCTGACGCCGCGACCGGCACCGGGGGTGCGGCCGATTCCAACTTCGCGGCCTCGTCCTTCGTCAAGATGCCTTTGTCGCGCAATACGTCGATCAGCGCCGACCGCTGCGCAGGGGTCAGCTCCGAGCTCTTGAGACGTTCGTAGTCTTGCTGTGTCAGCACCTGCTTTTGCCGCAAAACGTCCAACAGAGATTTGTCCGATTTGTCCTCAGCGTAAGCCGGCGCCAGCCACGCAAGAATCGCCGCGATCAGAATCACTCCACACCATGCTTTGCCCGTGACTTGGATCATAAACGTACACCCCTCCCGCCGCTGCGTTTTGAAAGCCGCGTGCTAGGTTTCGTCGCGTTTATCTCGCTTATCCCTTGCCCTCCCGCGGCCGGCTTGCCGTCTATTAAATTTCGCAGCTGAGGTCAAGCGACATGAACGCGATCGCGCAGAATTTTTGCGCCGGCCATAGACAAGATCCAAAGTCAGTATTCGCTGCCTCTAATGCAACCTACCCTTGGCTTACGGCGCCGAGGCGGCGCAATCATCGGCGGCGTTGACGAGGTTCGAGCCGGGGCAGTGCAATCAGTGATGTGGCTCAGGCAAGCAGCGCGCCTTCGTGGCGCAACAACCAGATCTTCATGCGCAAGCCGCCGCCATAACCCGTGAGTGAGCTGTCGGCACCGATGACGCGGTGGCAGGGAATGATGATGGGAATGGGGTTGGCGCCCACCGCGGCACCAACGGCGCGCGGGGAGCTGCCGAGCTGCTCGGCAATGCTGCCGTACGAAATGGTTTGGCCGTAGGGAATTGCGGCCACCAAGTGCCAGACGCACTTTTGAAACGCGGTGCCTGAAGGATACACCGGCAAATCGAAGTCGCAGCGCTTGCCGGCGAAGTATGCGCGCAGCTGCGTCAGCGCCGCACTCAGCGCCGGCGTCTCGTCCCTGCCGATCAGCCAGCTCTCGAACGGCGATTCGGCGCCGCCGCGCCGCGGCAGCTCCAGGTACAATACCGCATCGTCCGACGCGGCCACCAGCAACACCCCCACCGGCGTTCTCAGCTTGCGCGCTGAGATTCGGACGGCTTTGGGGCCGCTCTCGGCGACGGCACCAGGCTGCTGCGGCTCCATGCATCACTTCAACCACAGTGACGTGCCGAAGCCAAGCACCGGTTCTTCGTCGGCGACGAGGCCCGCGCCGGTCGGTGCCGTCGGGACTCCAAGCCGCCCCTCAACCCCGGCACGACCCAGATTGCCCGAGTACGGTCGCTTCCTTTACAATGCGGTGTCATACGACGGAGGAGGAGGCATGGCGGACTTCGTTCGGGTGGCATCGGTTTGGGAGATTCCTGCGGGGCAGGGAAAAACGGTGGAGGTGGACGGCAAGACCATCGCCGTGTTCAACTGCGGCGGGACCTTCTACGCCATCGACAACACGTGCAAGCATGAAGGTGGGCCGCTCGGGGAAGGGGAACTCGACGGCACGGTCGTGACCTGCCCGTGGCACGGTTGGACGTACGACGTCACCACCGGTGTCTCGCCCGACGATCCGGCGTGCGCCGTAGAGAACTATGAGGTCAAAGTGGAAGGCGACGACGTGCTGGTGAAGCCGTAGTTGGTGAGAAGTGAACACGAGTCACGAACCACGATCCACGGCTGACGACCTACGACGGCGGATCGGCAGCCTGTTGACGGTCGGCATTCCCGGCCCGGTGCTCGAGGCGGACACGCGGGAAACGTTGCAACGACTCCACGTCGGCGGCGTGATTCTGTTCCGGCGCAACGCGAGCGATCCGGCGCAAATCGCCGCCCTGACGCGCGCCCTGCACGCGCTGCCGTCCGCGCCGTTGGTCGCCATCGATCACGAGGGTGGACGCGTCGTGCGCCTCGATGAGCCATTCACCTGGTTCCCCGCCGCCGCCGTGGTGGGCCGTAGCGGCGATGCTGCGCTCGCCTTCCAGATCGGCCAGGCCATGGGCGAAGAACTGGCCGGCGTTGGCATCGATCTCAACTTTGCGCCGGTGCTGGACGTCCATTCCAACCCGGCGAACCCGATCATCGGCGATCGCGCCTTCGGCTCCGACCCCGCCCTGGTGAGTGTGATGGGGATCGCGCTGATGCGCGGCTTGCTGGCGGGCGGCGTCATCCCGTGCGGCAAGCATTTTCCCGGCCACGGTGACACCGCCCAGGACTCGCATCTCGAGCTGCCGATCGTTCGACGTTCGCGTGCCGAAATCGAGCGCACCGAGTTGGCGCCGTTCCGCGCCGCCATCGCCGCCGGGATCCCGATGCTGATGACCGCACACGTTCTCTATCCGGCGCTCGATGCGCAACGGCCGGCGACCGTGTCACGTGCGATCCTCACCGACCTGCTGCGCACCGAGTTGGGTTTCAAGGGCGTCGTCGTCAGCGACGATTTGGAGATGCGAGCCATCTCCGATCACAGCGACATTGGCGCGGCCGCCGTCGCCAGCGTCGAGGCGGGTGTGGATGCGCTGCTCGTCTGTCAGGATCTAGCCAAGGCGGAGCGTGCCGCGGAGGCGCTTGAGGGCGCCGTCGGGGAAGGCGTGCTGGACCGCGACCGCATCAGCGCCGCGGTTGATCGGGTGCAACGGCTGCGCGACTTGCGGCCGAGCCGTCCTAGCGCGGCTTGCAAGCTGCCCAATGCCCACCATCAAGCCCTAGTAGAAGGGATCACGTAGCGTTCTTTTCTATATCCACAACGGTGCGGCTGCGCGGTTCGCGTCGTTGTCCCAGCACCAGGCGGCGCAAGCTGGTCTTGTAAGGCGCCCGCGCTACGCCGCGCTCGGTTACGATGGCGCTCACCAGCAGGTGCGGCGTGACGTCGAACGCCGGGTTGGCCACGACGATGCCCGCTGGCGCAATCTGGCGGTCGCCGATGTGTGTCACTTCCCTCGGATCGCGGTCCTCGATGGGGATGCGCTCGCCGGTCGGGCAATCCAGGTCCACGGTGGAGGTCGGGGCAGCGACATAGAATGGAATGTGGTGTCGGTGGGCCAGCACAGCCAGGCTGTAGGTCCCGATCTTGTTGGCGACGTCGCCGTTAGCCGCTACGCGGTCGGCGCCGACGATCACGCACGAGATCTTGCCGGTACGCATGAAATGCCCCGCCATACTGTCGGTGATCAGTGTGGCCGGGATGCGATCCGTCTTGAGCTCCCACGCCGTGAGCCGCGCGCCTTGAAGAAACGGGCGCGTCTCCGTTGCCACGACGGAGATCTGCTTGCCCGCGTCGTGCGCCGCGCGCACGATGCCGAGCGCCGTGCCATAGCCGGCGGTGGCCAATGCCCCGGCGTTGCAGTGCGTCAGCACCTGGGCGCCGCGCGGCACCAGGGCGGCGCCGTACTTACCCAGAGCGCGATTGGCCGCGATGTCCTCGGCGTGAATGGCGCGCGCCTCGCGCAGGAGCGCGGCGCGGATCTCGTCCGCGGTGCGGGTGTGCACCCGTGCGAAGGTGCGCCGCATGCGATCGATCGCCCAGAAGAGATTGACGGCGGTGGGCCGTGTGACGGCGAACGCCCGGCAAATGCGCTCGAACGCGCGCGGCAAGTCGCGGCGCGCCTGCCGCATTCCGAGCACGATGCCGAAGGCAGCCGCGACCCCAATCGCTGGCGCGCCGCGGATGACCATGTCCTTGATCGCAGCCGCTACTTCCCGATAGTCGCGGCAGACACGATACACCTGCTGCGTTGGAAGCAGCCGCTGGTCGATCATCACTACTGCACCCTTGCGCCACTCGACGGTTCGCACCATTGCCCGGTCACTCGCTGGCGTTGTAGATACCGGTCGGCTGTACATGACGCAAGGTCGCCTGTCGTGCGGCGCGACTGTACGGGCCGAGAAGAAAGCTGGCGTCGCCAGTTGGTGTGAGCCGCCAGAACTGATAGGGAGGTTCGCGCAGTCAGGAGGAGGGCGAGGCGAATGGGTCGAGAGCTGACGGTCATGCCGGTGCGTAGCGCGCGGGATATGCGTGAGTTCATCAGGTTTCCTTGGCGCGTGTATGCAGGCGATTCGCACTGGGTGCCGCCCTTGCTCTTCGAGCGCAAACGGTTCTTCGATCCGCGCCACAATCCCTTCTTCAAGCATGCTCAAGTCGCTTACTTCATCGCGCGCCGAGACAGCGAACCCTGCGGGACCATCGCAGCGGGGATCGATCACAACTACGTGCAGTTCCAGAAAGAAGAGGCGGGGCTGTTCGGCTTCTTCGAGGTGCTGCGGGACGAGGAGGCGGCGGCGCGGCTGTTCGACACCGCGCGGGATTGGGTGTGGCAGCGGGGCATGCGGATCCTCCGCGGGCCGTTCAATTTTTCCACCAACCAGGAAATCGGATTGCTGATCGACAATTTCGACGACGACCCAGTCGTGCTGACGACCTACAACCCGCCGTACTACCAGGAACTCGTCGAGGGCTACGGGTTCGTCAAAGCCAAAGACCTATGCGCCTACTGGCTCGATGCCGGTCCGCTCCCCGAGGGCATACGACAAGCCGCCGAACGCGTGCGGCAGCGCGCAACCGTGCGCATCCGTCGCATGGACCTGCGCGATTTCCAAACGGAAGCCATGCGCGTGCGAGAGATTTACAACCAGGCCTGGAGCCACAACTGGGGCTTTGTTCCCCTGACTGAAGAGGAGATCCAGGAAATCGCGCGGGGTCTGAAGCTGATCGTCGATCCAGACCTGTGTCTGTTTGCCGAGCTTGATGGCAAACTCGTCGGCTTCACCGTCTGCATCCCGGACATCAACCGCGCCATCAAACGGCTCAACGGGCGCCTGTTGCCGTTCGGCTGGCTGAAGTTCCTCCTAGCCAGGCGCAAGCTGAACTTCGTGCGCATTTTCGCCCTCGGTGTGTTGCCCGAGAATCATCCGGTCGGCGTCGGGGCCTTGCTGTACCAGCATGTCTGGGAGACCGGCGTGCGCAAGGGATACGTGGCGGGCGAGATGAGCTTGATCCTGGAAGACAACGGCCCGATGAACGCCGCCATGCAGATGATGGGGGGCCACATCTACAAGACCTGGCGCATCTACGACCTGCCGCTGAGCTGACCTTGGTGTGGGAAGGCCTGGCCGGATTTGGTCCCGCTCCTTACCAAGGAGAGGCAAGAAGGTCGCACCTTCCGACCTCATTCCCACGACGCTGCTTGGGCGGCGGCAGCGTGCTAAGAATGACTTCGCATGCGCTGTCCAAAGTGTCAGGCCGATAACCTCCCGGATGCGGTGTATTGTGAAGCGTGTGGCGGTGCCTTGGAGCGGCCGTGCCCCTCATGCGGCACCGCCAACCGCGCGACCGCGAGGTTTTGCCGCCGCTGTCGGGCACCTTTCACACAGAGCGAAGAACCACCGCAACCGGCGCCGGCAGCCTACACGCCGCGGCACCTGGCCGAACGCATTCTGAGCTCGCGTAGCGCGCTTGAGGGCGAACGCAAGCAGGTCACGGTGTTGTTCGCCGACGTCAAGGGCTCGATGGACTTGGCCGAACAGGTCGATCCCGAGGTCTGGCATCGCATCCTGGATCGCTTCTTCGCAATCCTCACTGAAGGCGTGCATCGCTTTGAAGGGACCATCAATCAGTACACCGGTGACGGTGTCATGGCCCTGTTCGGCGCGCCCTTGGCGCACGAGGATCACGCTCAGCGAGCCGCCTATGCGGCCTTGTACCTGCGCGACGCTATCCGCGCCTATGCCGACGAGCTGCGCCTGCGCGAGGGGCTCAATTTCGCCGTGCGTATGGGCATGAACTCGGGCGAGGTTGTGGTTGGGAAAATCGGCGACGATCTGCGCATGGACTACACGGCGCAGGGACATACGGTAGGATTGGCGGCGCGCATGGAGCAGTTGGCCCAGCCTGGCACCGTCCTGCTGACCGAGCACACCGCCGCACTGATCGCCAGCTATTTCGTGCTGCGTGACCTCGGCACCGCCACCGTCAAAGGCGGCCGCCAACCCCTGCGTCTCTATCAGCTCGAAGGTCCCGGCACGCTGCGCAGCCGCTTCGACATCAGCCGCAGCCGTGGACTGTCGCGTTTCGTCGGCCGGGCGCACGAGATCGAGATCCTCGAGGCCGCGTTGGCGCGGGCCATGGCCGGCACCGGCGAGATCGTCGGCATCGTTGGCGAGGCCGGCGCCGGCAAGAGCCGGCTGTGCTATGAGTTCGCAGAAGGCTGCCGCCACCGCGGGGTCGAGGTGATTGCCACGGCGGCGCTGCCGCACGGCAAGAACATCCCATTCGTGCAGGTGCTGCAGGTGTTCCGCATTCTGTGCGGCATCACTGCCGATGACTCAGCCGAGGAAGCCCGGCGCAAGATCGCCGGCACGCTGCTGCTACGTGACGAGCGCTTCGCGCGCGACTTGCCGTTGCTGTTCGACTTTCTCGGCGTGCGCGATCCGCAGCGGCCGCCGCCGCGCCTGGATCCCGATGCGCAGCAGCGCCAGCTGTTCGGCGCCGTCCGCCGCTTGATTGGAACACGGACCCACGGCAGGCCGGCGGTACTGATCTTCGAGGATCTTCATTGGATAGACGCGGCGAGCGCCGCGGCGCTCGACAGCTTGATCGAGTCCGTGTCGCACACACCGACACTGCTCGTGGTCAACTTCCGCCCCGAATACCAGCCGACGTGGACGCGTGAGGCACCGTACCAGGAGATCGCGCTGCAACCGCTGGGTCCCGAAGCGGTCGCCGACCTGATTCGCGAGCTGCTCGGCGACGAACCGGCGTTGCACCCGCTGATGGCGCGCATCGCGGACCGGACCGCCGGCAATCCGTTCTTCGTCGAGGAAATGGTGCGCGCGCTGGTCGATGCCGGCGTGCTCGCGGGCCACAAGGGTGCGTATCGGCTGATGCGCGACGCCACCGAGCCGGTGTTGCCCGCCAGCGTGCAATCCGTCCTGGCTGCACGCATCGATCGGCTGCCCGAGCATGCCAAGCGCGTGCTGCAGGTGGGGTCGGTGATCGGGAAAGAGTTCCGTGAGCGGCTGTTGCTGAGCGTCCTGGATCAGCCTGCCCCGGCGGTCGCCGGCGCACTCGATGTGCTCTTGAGCGCCGATTTCCTGCATCCGGTCACCCTCTATCCGGAAGCGGTGTACGCGTTCAAGCATCCGCTGACGCACGAGGTGGCGTATAGGTCGCAGCTGGCGGAGCATCGCGCGCGTCTCCATGCCGCGGTGGCACGCGCGATTGAGGCAATCGAGCCCGACCGCCTCGACGAGCACGCCACTTGGCTGGCGGAGCATTGGGAGGCCGCGGGCGAGGCCGTGACGGCGGCACAATGGCACCAACGCGCGGCGGCGTGGGTCGGCTCACGCGACCGCGCCGCGATGATGCACCACTGGCAACGGGTGCGAACGCTGCTCGCCGACGTAGCGCAAACGGCCGACACGCTCCGCCTGCGTCTGCTGGCCTGTATTCAGACCCTGCACAATGGTCTGTTTGTCGGCCGCAGCGAAGGGGAAGCGGCGGCGCTGTTTCGCGAAGGCACCGAACTGATCGATCGGCTCGGGGACGACGAGTCGCGCGTGTGGTTGCTGTGCGATTACGCCATGGTTCAGTTGCTAGATGGGCGCCCCGACCTGGGCTTGCGCTATGCCGAACAAGGTACCGCGCTGGCCGATCGGCTCGGCGATCGCAGGTTGCGAATGTTGAGCCGGGTCTCGTTGACGTGGCTCCTCGTGCACTCGAGCCAGTTACACGAAGCGGTGGCGGCGACCGAGGAAGCGGACCAGCTGTGTGAGGGTGATGTTGCGGTTGGGGCTGATCTCCTCGGGTTCAGCCCTCTCGGCACGCTGTTAGTCTTGCGCGGTGCTGCGCTGGCCTTCCTTGGACGCTTCGAGGACTCGGCGGCGGCACTTGAGCGCGCCATCGCCATTGGGCAACAGCGAGCCGACATGGAGGTGCTGAACTGGGCGCACTTGTGGTACGTGTTGCGCCACGAGCTTGCCGGGGACGCGGCAGCGGCACTCGCCCATGCGCGGCAGGCGGTCGAATACGGGGAGGTCGCCGGGAGTGCCGCGCTCCGCGCCACCGCGCTGGGGGCGCTCGGCCTCGCCTTGCTCGCCACCGGCGCGCCGCGCCAAGCGGTGGACGCCACCAGCGAGGCGTTGGCGATGACACGGGATCTGGCAGTGGGCAGTTTCACCGAAGCGTTGGATTTGTCCGTTCTGGCGCGCGCCCACCTCGCTTTGGGGGATGCGCAGCGCGCCCGCGATGCTGCCGTCCGAGCCCTCGCCTTGGCCCATGCGCCGACAGTGCATCGCATCGAAGCGTTGCTCGCTGGCGCCCAGGTGCAGCTTGCGGCCGGCGACACAGCCACCGTCCAGCCCTTGCTCGCCGAGGTAGACGAACTGATTGCGCGCAGCGATGCACGCGCGTTCTCCTCCCGTGTCGACGCACTCCAGCGCGCGCTCCGCGACGCCGCTGCGAGTTCGTAGCGGGAGGCGGGTCGCAATTCGAACAGTGCCCGGGCCTGATGCTGTCTTGACTCGCGCGCCAATCCGTGAAAACCGATCGAGCCTTGGACGCGGCGATAGGCCGCCGAGGGGAGTCGAGGTGTGGGACTCGCGATCCCAAAGGAACAGTTCCGAATCCTACTGGCCGATGCCGGCCGGCGCATGGGTTTGAGGTCGAGCGCCATCGACCAGCTCGTGCGCAGTGCGCAGCTCGGCCACTGGAGCAAGGGACAGGACATTTTCACTCCCGACGACAGCGCCGATTTCGTGAACTTTCTGGTGTCCGGTGTGGTCAAGGTCAGCTGTCCGTCGGGCGCCGGCACCGTGTGTGTTCAACTTATTCACCCCGGGCAATTTTTCGGATTGAATTGGTATGCCGGCCAGGGACAACCGCGGCTCTTCTCGGCAAGCGCCTTCACCGATGTCACGGTCGCGATCATCACCAACGAGATGATGGCCGACCTGGTCGCCCACTCGCCGACGCCGGGAGTCCTGCAGATCGTGTCGTTCAGCTGGCGCGCCTTGAGCCGGCTATTGTATGACAAATGCTCGTTGCTCGGCCTGCGTTTGGAAGAGCGTCTCATCCACGAGTTGGCGGTCCTGGCACGCGACTTCGGCCGCGACAGGCGCGACGGCGTGCTCATTGACCTGCCCCTGACGCACGCCGATTTGGCCGAGTTCGCCCTTGCCTCGCGCGCCAATGTCGCGCGCGTGATGAAACGTCTCGAGCGCGAAGGTCTAGTCGACAAGGACGCCCGCAAGATCGTCCTCACGTCGCGCTTCTTCGACGCCCGTTACAACCACCAAGCTAAGCAAATCCTGCGTGGCGATCTGTTGCGCCTGCTGCCGCACCATCGCGTAAGACGCGTCGAGTATCACACGGCACAATAATTCTGCATTGAGTGTGTCGGACGGCACATTCGGGTCTTTCCGCCCCTCACTCCCATCCCTAGAGAGTATCGATAAATGCGGACCGTCCCTCGATACGGCCGCTGAGAAGACGCGGCCTACTCGGGACGAACGGAGAAAAGGTTGAAGATCAAGCATCCAATCCGTTCACCCCGAGTAGCCGCCATCCTTGGGCGGCGTATCGAGGGGCGTGGCGCGAGAAAATCGACAGTCTCCCTAGCGTGGGATTACTGATGGAAAAAATGGGACGGGAGGAATATCTTATGGACACTGAAGTCGACGAATACCTGTGGCCGCTGAACGGAGACACGTATTCTATACACTGGGAGGACATCACCGACGAGCTCCACATCCGGCGGCGTTTAGCCGAGATCCTGGCGCACGTGCGCGAGGCGTATATTCAACCGCGTCTGCGCCGTTTGGGCGCTAGTGCCAATTCTGCAACCAACCGAAGCATCCCCGAATCGATCATCGCAGGACCGGGGGACGGCCCGCCGTGGGCCCAGACGCTGAATGAGCCGGTGCCGCGTGAGCTGCGTGAGGAGTGGAACGAACTGGCGCGGCGCCTGCAGGAGTTGGACGGTGTGCAGAGGCAACGCCTGCGCACGGAAGCGTAGCACAAGGCCGGCAACGCACCGATCCTCGAAGGGCGTCCGCTCACGGTAAACCAAGTAACGGCGAATGGCGCTGCCCACTGGGCGCTATTCGCCGTCACATTGGTGTCCGTCGGCGAGATCGCCGGCGCCGATGTCGACGCCGACAAAAAGGGAACGACCGTCGCGGCTGCGCCGCGGAACGATTTGCGCCGACGGGTAACAGCGGCGAAGGATCTCGATCGCCGGATTGTCCTCCTCCAACACCAGGAAGGTGGCGGCGTGGGTGGTTTGTATGCCCGCTCTGATCTGCTCGGCAGTCACCGGCTTGTGTTGCGGGCAGAAGAGGTCGAGCGCTCCGGGCTCGTAGCTCACCCAGCCGCTCGGATTCAGCCAGCGCCCAACGAAGAAGAACTCACGTCCGTCGCAGTGCGCGGCCAGCAGCCTCCGTGCCTTCGAGTCGGAATTCTCGCGCCCGGCGCCGTTGGCGTAGCGGACGAAAAAGCGGTCGCAATTCACGGCGAGCACCCACAGCGCGAACCCAGCAAGCACTACCGGACGCACGGCGCGCCCATAACGCCGCGGCGCCCAATCCACCAACGCCAGCACACGTTCGACTCCATACCCTGCCAAGATGAATAGCGCCGGCATCGCGGCCGCCATGCGGTAGGCCGCGCGAGGTGCGCTCGTTAACGCCACTCCGAGGACAAGGGTGAGAGCGGCCCAGGCAACCAACAAGAGCGCGTCGGCCTTACGGCCCACCAGCGCCGCGAGCACGCCGACTACCAAAGCGCCGAGCGTGCCCGCATCCAACAATCCGGCGGGCGTCTTATGCCACACGCATGGGTTTGCCCACGCGGTGAACATCGCTGCGGTTTCGCGGAGGTTGCGCAGGAAGACGGCCGGCAGACCGACAACGCCATAACGGCGCTCAAGTTCATCCAACACTACAGGATTCGTGATGAGGACTTGTTGTGAGTGTCCAACTATGACGTTCCAACGCACGTTGAACAGCAATGGTGTCAACACCAGCAAGGTGCCCGTCACAAACGTGGCGGCATCCGCCAGGGTCGTGCGCGCTTGCTGCCGCGGCACAGCGGGCAGCCAGAAGAGCGGGCACACCAGCAGAAGGATGCGCACCGGGAAGTAACATTCCAGGGCGAAGCCCAGCGCAATCCCGGCAAGTGCGAGCGTTGCCCGACTACGGTCCTGCCGCGCCCGCACCACAAGGTACATTACGAGCGCGGCGCAAAAGGAGGATTGAATATACGAAAAAGCTGTCCGGCTGTCGTGCATGTGCCAGAACGAGGCCGCCACTAAGAAGCTGGCGATCAACGCGACCCGATCTTCCAACAGTCGGCGCGCCAGCAAGTACAACGCCACTATCCCCGCCACCCCCATGACCGCGGACGTGAGCCGTGCGGCGCGCAGCAGATCATGGCTGCCTATCTCCATTGCCAACGCTGGAAACGCGAACGCTAAGTTCGGCGTGGTGAACCATCCGACGCTGGAAAACACGTTCGGCGCTTTCCCCTGCACGATGTGCAGCGCCTCGATACCGGGAAGAATCTCATCGATGTGGATCTCGGCGGGGAATCGTTTGATAAAAACCAGGCGCAGCCCCGCAGCCAGAATCAGAATGCCGACCAGAGTCACTTGAACCATTCGAGGCGGCGACGCTGACGTCCGCCGGGTTCGCTCAAAGCTGAGGGCGTAGGCCACCACAGCGCACACCCAGAGCCAGAACGCTACACCGTATCCAGAATTCCTCGGCGGCCACAGCTTCATCGCCAACATCAGCGCTGCCACCGCACCGACCCGTAGCGCAAAGCGCCACGAACGCCCGCTGGATGTCGGCGGTGCTTGCCCCGCCTCCGGCTGCGGCTGTAGCCGTGCCATAGATCGTCAATGCTTCCGTCGGCCGCCAGGACGGCGAGCGACATGTCCCTGCATGATCACCCGATACCCGACGACGGAGAGAGTCGTCAAGAACAACGGCAGCCCTGCTCTGACCCGATTCCGCCGCGTGCGGTGCGCCCGGGCTCGCAGTTTTGCCCTGGGCAACCGGGCAGCTATAGTGAGGACCCTGATGGCATCCAGATATCGCGCAACACGGTCGCGTCGAGGGGTTGGAGCGACATGAGGTCGATCACCGGCATTACCCCCGGCACCACGGTGTGTGCGCTCATCGGAAACCCGGTGGCCCACTCGCTGTCGCCCGCCATGCACAACCGGGCTTTCGCCGAGCTGGACCTGGATTATGTCTACGTGGCGTTTCGCGTCGAGGACGTGGCCGGGGCAGTGGCGGGTATGCGCGCCTTCGACAACTTTCGCGGGATGAGCGTCACCATTCCGCACAAGGTGTCGATCATCGAGCACCTCGACGAGGTCGCCGAAGTCGACCGGCGGATCGGTTCGGTGAACACCGTGGTCAAAGACGGCGGCCGGCTCAAAGGGTTTGGCAGCGACGGTCCAGGCGCGCGCCAAGCCCTAATCGATGCCGGCGTCGAGCTAGCTGGAAAGAATGTGACCATCCTGGGATCCGGCGGGGCGGCCCGCGCCATCGCCTTTACGCTCGCCGAGGCCAAACCCGCGGCGCTCTTCCTGCTGGGGATCATCGAGCCTGAGTTGCAGACCCTCACCCACGACCTCATCGCGAAAACGGGCATCCAGGCAACCGGCGCGCTGCTCGACCCAAAGATCCTGGAGGCACGGCTGGCCGAAAGCCAGGTGCTCATCCACTGCACGCCCGTCGGCATGCATCCCGACACCGAGGCCAGCGTCGTTCCCCAGTCGCTGTTGCATCGCGACCTGGTGGTTATGGACATCGTTTACAACCCCCTCAAAACCCGGCTGCTGGCGGAAGCCGAAGAGCGCGGACTCAAGACGATCTCCGGGGTGGAGATGTTCGTCAACCAGGCCGTGATGCAGTTCGAGCTGTGGACGGGCAAGAGTGCTCCCCGCCAGGTCATGCGAGAGGTAGCGCTCACGCATCTTGGTGCCGAGTCCAACAAGCGATGAATGTGGTACTCATCGGTTACCGCGGCACCGGCAAGTCCACCGTCGCCGGTCTGCTTGCCACGAGGCTGGGCATGGAGGTGGTGAGCTTGGACCAAGAAATCGTGCTTCGGGCCGGGCGTTCGATCCCCGAAATTGTGGCTGCAAATGGATGGCCTTATTTCCGCGATCTGGAGGCAGAAGTGACGCGACAGGCTGCCGAGCGCGACAACGTCGTCATCGATGCTGGTGGTGGAGTCGTCCTCCGCCGCGAAAACGTCGAGTGTTTGCGGCGCGGCGGCAAGCTGTTTTGGTTGCGGGCCTCGGTGGCGGTGATTCTGGCGCGCATTCAAGGCGCTGCCGACCGTCCGGCACTCACCCCCGGCAGATCGTTCACGGAGGAAGTCGAAGAGGTACTGCGGGAACGCGCCCCCCTCTACGAAGCCGCCGCCGATCATCAAATCGACACCGACGTGCTCACCCCGGAGCAGGTCGCAGCCGCAGTTGCCCGCCTCTGCCGTCGCTAGCCGCCGTAGTCTTGTTGGGCAGGCGGCCTGTGGGTCAGCATCGTAGGAGTAGGAGGCGAGCGGGCCCTCCGGGGCGCAGATCCCCTTTCCAGGCGATGGTGCTGGACTAAGGACAATCCCTTATTCGTGTAGCCCCCTAAGTAGGGCAATTCCTAAGTAGATCCGCGCCCTTACGTTGCGGTATAAGTTTTGCGCCAAGGGTAAATTTGGCAGCCGATCCGCAAACACCCCGAGCGGCAAGGGGGGCGAGCCCATCTCGCCACGAGACGCAAATAATCCGAATGAGTTACACAGAGTTGGTTAGTCGATTCATCACCGTGTGTGCCGCCTAGAATGACGGAGTGACAAATGCAAAATGGTCGAAATCACTGGCCCACCCGGATGAGTGCCACGGATGCCCTGTTCTGGACGATGGACAAGGTGCCAGACCTGCGCTCGACGATCGGGGCGCTCCTGATTCTCGAGCGGCCGCCGTCGCATGAGCGGTTGCGAGAGGAGTTCGCGCGCCTGAGCGTGGAGTTCGCGCGCTTGCGCCAGCGCGTCGTGGAGGTGCCGTGGACGCTGGCACCCCCCGAGTGGGTGGACGACGATCAGTTCGACCTCGACTACCATCTGCGCTATCTGGCGGTGCCCCCGCCCGGCACCCTGGAGGATCTGCTGGCGGCGTTGAGCCCGCTTTACGCGACCTCCTTTGATCACGCTCGGCCACTGTGGGAAGCCTACATTGCCGAAAGCCTCCCCGACGGGCACGGCGCAGTGTTGATAAAGATGCATCACTGCATGGTGGACGGAGTGGGCGGCTCACGGCTGTTTCAGACCTTGTTGAGCGAGCAGCCGGGGCGCAACGGCGCTGTGCCTCCTGCAAGCGAGCCCAGGTCGACCAGCACGGCGGCGCTGCTCTGGCGCGCGATGCTGTACAACGTGCGACAAGGAGTGCAGACCGGCGCGCAGGTGATGAGCGCGGTTGCGAGCGCGGCAATGGAACCGACGCCACTCGGGTCGAGGGTCGAGCGCGGGCTACGAATGGTTGCGGGCATTGGTCGCCAGGTGTTCGCGACGCGAGCCGGCGGCCCGCTGCACCGTCCGCGCAGCCTTTCGCGTCAGCTCTCCACTTTCGAGATGTCGCTGCACGAGATCGATGCCGTGCGCGCGCCACTGGAAGCGACCGTCAATGATATCGTCCTTACAGTCGTGAGCGGCGCCATGCGCCGCTGGCATGCGGGCCATGGTGCGGACGTGAACGAGTTGCGCGCTCTTGTACCCGTGAACCTACGGGCTGAGGACGAATCGGAAGAGGGCAATCGGATTGCCATGCTGGCGGTCTCCTTGCCCGTTGGGGAGCTGGATCCACGGCAACGCCTACGGCTCGTCCAGCGACGCGTGGGCGAAGTGAAGACGGATCGGCGCGCGAAACTGTACCCGTTGGTTGCCGAGGCGGTTTTCCGTTTTCCACTGCCCCTGGCGGAAGCGATCGCACGCCAGCAGACGACCAGTGCGAATTTCCTGTGCACCAACGTGCCCGGGCCGCGGAATACTCGATGTCTGGCGGGCGTGCCCATCGAGAAGGTCTACCCCTACGTGCCGCTGGTGGGAGATCATCCGTTGTCCATCGGGCTGTTCAGCTATCGTGACATGCTCTACGTCGGGCTGGACATCGATCCACTGGGAATGGACGACTTGCCGCGGTTCCGCGCCGCGCTGCAAGAAGCATACAGGGAAGTCATCGGGATGGTGTGCCGGACCCCGCGGCCGGCGCGCCGGGCGGCAGCGCCACGCCGCCCGCCGCAGCCTAGCCGCAAGCGGAGCAGCCTGCCGCGCCCGAATGCTGGCGATGGTACGCGTTGTGGCGCAGCCACAGAGGCGTGAGAGCGATACGATCACCGAGGCTTGTGGGCTAGCAGCAAGGTCTTCGTGAACTCCGGGGGCTCAGCCCGGCAGCAACCTCACGGACCTGCGCGAGCCAGCGTTACGCCCGTGCGCGCAGCGCGTCACAGGGGGATGACCTTCGCGTTCACATCTTCCTCGGCCGCGGTGGCGAGCTCCTGTAGGTTCATCAGCAGACTGCCGTCGCCGCCTCAGGATCGTGTCGGCGGAGGGATCTGCGCCACGGAAGATCGACCGCCTGAAGGTGCGGCCGAAAACCCTCATCGGCGATCCGCAACGGCTTGTGCACATGGGCTGGTCGAAGGAGTGGAAGCTTGCGGCGGGTCCAGTTCGCGCTGCGTTCGATTGCGCGGCGGCTTACGAGATCCAGCTTGCGGCCAAGAATCGCCGATAGCTCGTCTTCCATCGCCAGCCAGCTCGGCGGGCTTGACATGTGTTATCACGCCGCACTACTCTGATAACAGATGATCCGGACACAGATATCCCTGGAAGAGGACGCGTACCGCCAAGCAAAGGCGGAGGCGGAACGGCAGGGCATCTCGCTCGCGGAGTTTTTGCGCCGCGCGGTGGCCGTGGCGTTGGGGCAACGGAAAAGAAGCGCTCGCCCTTGGATGCGGTACGCGGGTTCGGTGTCCTCCGGCGACTCACACGCAAGCCGTAGCGTGAACGACGTGGTCTATGGGCGCGCACGGCCATGAGGGCCGGGCCGGTCTTCTTGGACACTGGCATATTCATCGCCTTTCTCGACCGATCCGATCAGTATCACCAGGCGGCGACGCGTCTCTTCTCCGACCCGCCGCGACGGTGGTTTTCGTCACTGGCGATCGTGTCGGAGACCTACGGCTGGTTTCTCCACCGCCTGGGGGAGGAAGCCGCGCGGACGTTCCGCCTGGCGCTCGCCGACCTGCCGCATCTTGAGCTGCTCTCGCTCGACGCCGAGCACCATGCGCTGGTGATCCGCAAGCTCGAGCGTCTCCGTGGCCACAAGCTCACCTATGTGGACGCATCAAGCCTGGTGTTCCTCGATCGTTTTCGAATCGGGGAAGTCTGGGGAACGGACCGCGACCTCGCCATTGAAGGTGCCCGAGTGATCCCCGTCGGCATCGATTAGCCGCCAACCCCGTAGCGCTTGCGCAGATTGGTGATCGTCAGCACAAGATCGGCATGTAGCTGCGACAGCGGACAGGTACAAACATGCCCGCGGCGCGCCGGAGGATCTCAGGGCCGGCATGTTCACTCAGTACTCCAGCAGCACCTCGGCCGGGAACTCTCTGATGGTGACACTCTTGTCGGTGAAGAACTCGGTGGCCTTGCCGTTCACCATTACCGCCAGCAGCGGTTGGGGTAACGGCGGCTCGATCGCGACGCCGCCGGGCGGCAGCGCCAGATCGCCGGAGATCTGCAATAGCAGCGCATTCGAGCCTTCGCGCCGCAGCGTGTAGCTGAGCACGCCATAGCGCGTCGGCAAACGCTTCACCGCCACCCCGGGATCGGTCGTGACCCAGGCGCTCGGCAGTCCCGCTGCGATCACCAAGGCGCTATCGGCTTCGCGCTCGTAAGCGAACATGGTGCGCACGGAGCTCAGGAAGGTCGAGCCCACCCAGATGTGCGGCATGTCGCCGATGAAGTTCGGTGCCGTCGGATCGTGCCAGACCACTTCGGCCCATTCGTTCCAGCCCGGCGGCCGCTGGTCGGCGATGATGTAGTCGAGGAGTTCCAGCGCGCGTTCGCGCTCACCAAGACGGACGAAGACGGCAACGTTGCGCACCTCGTATGGAGAGTAAGCTTCGGAGGATTCGGCCGAGTGGGTGCGCCGCTGAGTGAAGTCGGCATAGTAGCGCTCGAAGGTGCGCGTCAGCGCCGGTTGCGGCAGGGTCGTAGTCTCGTCGCCAGGTGAGAGCGCGATGGCCGTCGAGGTCGGATCGAAGTCGCCGAGCTCGACCGAGCCGGGGATGTAGTCGATGTTGTGATTGGCCATGGTTCGATAAATCGAGGCGCGCAGGTCGTGCCGGAATTCATCTCGAACCGCCGCCAGGGTGGCGGCGCGATCCGCGTTGCCGACGACGTCGGCCAGCAGGGCCGCATCCTTGAACCCGCGCAGGGCAAAGAAGTCATCCCAATAGGAGTGCACCGGTTGCGAAGAGTAGCCTTCGTGGCTGATGGACTCCGGCAGCAGACCGTAAGACGCCAGCTTGTCCGGGTCGCGATAGGACGCGGCCTGACGTTTGCGCCGCAGCTCCAGGAGGTAATCGACGGCGCCTTCAACGTGCGGCCACATATCGTAGACGAAGCCAATGTCGTGGGTGAAGCGATAGTACTCCGCAGTCGCGTAGATGAACTCGCCCGGGCTGTCGTGCTCCGAAGCTGGGTCGGGGCCGCGCCGATCGACACAACACGGCACCTTGCCGTCGGCGAACTGGTAGCCGGCGTACCAGCGGATGAACTCTTCGACCTGCTGCGTGCAGCCCATCTGGAGCAGCGCCGTGGCGGTCAAGGCGCCGTCGCGTATCCATGATCGCGCGTAGTCACGCGTGCCGGGCTGGATCGCCGCTCCATCGCGGCTGATCAAGGCATACGCCAGCGTGGTCTTTACCGTTTTGATGATTTTCTCCGCCTGCGCCGGCACCTGGAAATCGACTCGGTTCAAAAGCCTTTGCCAGTAGCGGCGTATTTCCTCGTGCTGTTTGTCGATGAAGGAGCGGCCGCTCGCGGCGTCGAAGCCCACGGCTGCGGCAACGTACGGTTCGTGGAAGGGCACGGCGAGGTCCACCTCGGCGTATTTTCCGCGGCCGAGAACGAACCGGTATTGCAGTGCGCCGGAAGCGAGACCGGACGAGTCGGACACCTCCCAGCGCCCCGGCACCTCGCCCCGCTGCAAGAAGTCGGTGATGGCCCCGTTGGCGAACTCGACTGCGCCGAAGCGGTCGGGAACCGGCAGCGGGATGATCGCCTTGTCGCGGTTCACCCATATAGCACGGCCGTCGAAGCGGATCTCGTGAATCGGCGACGTGCCGCCGTTCATGTTCAGGGACTGCCACGGTGGGTTCACCTGAAAAGGCCGAATAGCCAGCAACAACCGTACGTCCTCGTCCTCCTCGCCGTGATTCTCGACGCGGTAGGTGGCGTAGAGGGTCGAGGCACCGGGCTTTCCACTGGCGAAGGCCGTGAGCTTGAGGGTCAGCGGTTCGTACTGCCAAACCACCGAGGGGATCGGCAGGTAGCCGTCCTCGAGTTCCTGGGTGGTGTGCACCGTGCTCCAGGTGATGAGCTTGCCGTCCACGAACAGGAACGGCTCGATGGAGAAAGCGCCCTTGTCGACCTCGAGCAGTCCTTCTTCATTCAACAACGCTGACTTGCCATCACCGTCTACGCCGACGATGGTCCAGTACGTCTGTCGCCCGTAGAGGTACTTGGGATAGGTGCCGACGGGCTGCTGTTCCGCCACCGCGGTGAAGAATCGGTTGGGCGAGCTGGAGAACGCCATCGGCTGCAGTGCCACCGTCGCGATGGCGTATCCCCGCCCCCGGCTGCTACGTAGTAAATCAAGCTTGATGTAGCGTGACTCGGCATCCGGCATGTAGACGTAGTCGCGCCCACCGTTCCTTGCGGCGGCGGCGTAAGCCCGTGTCCAATGCGTTCCGTCGTTGGATGTCTGCACCTCGTAGGCCGTGGCGTAGTCGTTCGGATCCCAGTCGATTATCAGACCGCCGTATTCCCAGTTCTGGTGAAAATCGATGAGCACCCACTGCGAATCCGGGAGCGGCTGACTTTTCCAGCTGGTGTTCTCGTCGTTGTCCAGCAGGAGCGGGGGCTCGTGCCCCGGCACAGATGTCGAGGCGCTGACGGTCGGTGCACTGGGGCCTTCGCGGCTCAGAAGTTCGCGTTCCTCGAAATCGAGGTCTTGGATCCAGATCGAGCCCTTGCCGCCGACGCCCGCAGAGAGCGCGAACTCGATGGCGCCGATTTTCTTGAACTCGCGGCCGGAAGGGCCCCACGCAAAATCGATGCGCGACTTGCGGATCACCGTGTGTTGCCACTCGGTGGAAAAGCTGAAATCGCGTTGCCTGCGCCACCAGACGTTCTTGCCCGACGGGTCGACAAGCTTGAACTCGAAATTGTTCGGCTTGGCGTCGCCGCGCAGGTTGAACGTGAAAGCATAGTTCGCCGGCAGCGCCAGCGAGAACTCCTTGCGCACGATGATGTAGCCGCCGCCGGGATTGAGATCGAAACCGATGCGCATGGCGTTCCCCGTCGGTCCGGGCTCCTGCGCCAGCGACGCACTGCTGCCCTCGGAGGCGGTGACCTTCCAACCCGAGATGTCTCGAAAATCATCGAGCCGCACCTGATCTGAAGCGAAGCAAGTCCCCACACCCAGCAGTGCCCAAACAACTACAATCAGCCGCGCTTGTTGTGCGCCCACACGCATACCCACCGCTGCCCTAGCAAAAACCGCCCCGCCGGGACCAGTCCTATTTGTTCACACGTTCCGAGGGGTTGATGCCTAGGCGCGGACTATTTCGTATACTGCGCCACCATCTCCGGGGTAAGCTGGTGCGCACGTGCGATCTCGCCGAAGAAGTAGGCGCTGGGTCGCGGCGCCCGCGTCAGGGTGGTGCGGTCGACGGCGATGAGCCCGAACTTGGGGCCGTAGCCGAAGTTCCATTCGAAGTTGTCCATGGTGGACCAGTAGAAGTAGCCGCGCACATCGGCGCCGGCACGGCGCACCTGATCGACGACCGCAAGGTGGTCAGCGATGTAGCGCACGCGAATGCGGTCGTCGTCGCACGCCATCCCGTTTTCGGTAACGTAGACCGGTAAGCCGGTCGCGGCGGCGCGCTGCAGCAACGGGCCGAACCCTTCCGGATACACCTCCCACGCCATCTGGGTCAGCTGGCGGTTGGTGTCCGGCATGGCCGGGCCGCCGCTTTCGGCGTCGTAACGCACGCGTGAGTAGTACTGGACGCCGACGAAATCGGAGGCAGCTTTCAGTCCCGGAATTTCCACGGGAGCGCGGCCGGGATAGCTGAACACTCCGCTCCGTAGCGCATCGAAGGACACGCCGTTGGTCTCGGCGTCGCGTCGCACCGCCAACTCGCGGTCGGCAGGTGAATCCGGCCGATAGGGTTCGACCGCCTGCACCGCCAAGGTGATGCCGATGAACGGCGCCAAACGCGCATGCTGCCGCAGGGCTTCGGCCACCGCCGCGTGGGCGCGAAAGAGATTGCACAACACATCGGCGGCCACCGCCGCGTCGCTTAGCCGCGGCGGAAAATATCCGAACCGGTGGCCCAGCTCAGCAACCACCGTCGGTTCGTTGATGGTGCACCAGCGCTGCACCAAGTCGCCGTACTCTTTGGCAACACGCTCGACGAAGCGCCGGAACGCCTCAATGTTCTCGGCGCGCGCGAAGCCGCCTCGCCGAGCGAACCAGACTGGCGAGGTGAAATGATGCAGCGTCACCCACGGCTCGATGTCCAGGCCGCGCAGGGCGTCCAACACTGCGTAATAATGGTCGATCTCGCCGCGCTGAATCTGGCCTTCCTCTGGTTCGATGCGGCTCCACTCGATCGACAGCCGATGCGCGCGCTGCCCAAGGGCGTGGAGCAGTCGGAAGTCGTCGGTGAAGCGGTGGTAATGGTCGCAGGCGATGCCGGAAGGCTCGATCGCATTGGTGTCCGGCGCGTGCTCGTGCGCCCACCAGTCGTTGTGCACGTTGTTGCCTTCCACCTGGTGCGCGGCGGTGGCGCTGCCGAAGACGAAATCGACGGGGAACTGGATCGTCGACGTGAACATTTCTCCTCGCCCTTATCAGTGCTGAGTGCTGGGTCCTGAGTGCGGAGTCATCTCGACTTCATCTCGTCCTGCAAGTCGAAGAACGCGTCGATGCTGGTGGCGAGCTGTTTCTTGATCTGTACGAGCGATCCCTCCATGATGTGGAAGGTGATCCGGCTTCTGCGGCCATCGGCCATCAAGACCTCACCGCGGTTCACCTTCGCCAGCATGCCCGGCTCGAACAGCCGCATGCCATAAACCAGCACCCGCTTACGCCCCTTGCCTTCGATCAGCCTGAGTCTCGCCATCACCCCTCCTCGTAAGTGCTGAGTGCTGAGCTTCTATACCGTGCTTCGCTTGCTTGCAAAGCTTGCGGACGAGAAGAAGGCCGGGCCTGACCTGCAGTAGGTTGCATAGCTGGCGTCCCGCCGTGTCAGGTAGCGCTCCTCGATGCTACCTAGGAACCACAGCCCCCGGGAACCAACGTGGCCGGCGTGGGCTCCCACACGGGCGTTGCGACCCGCGCATCGTTGCGTCCGGCCTGGTGCCGACGGTCTCGTGAAGGTCGGCGAGGAGTGAACATTCTCAGTCGGCATGAGGACTCGCTGGGTCACGCCGCGGCGCTCGCGGTTCTCCATCGCAACCTGCTTTACATATGTTTCTGATCTGAGATGTTTAAGTCGTGCGGCCGGCCATTTTCCACCCTGTAGCGCGGGAGGATTGCGCTGACCCATATTTATGGGTATACGGGTTTCCGTATGAAAACAACCGTTGATCTACCTGACGATCTCGTGATCGAGGCGAAGAAGCGAGCGGCCGAGCAGCGGCGTTCGCTGAGGAGTCTCTTGACCGACGGCCTGCGTGCAGAGCTGGAGAAGGGGCGTGCGCAACGGCGGGGCAAGAGGAAGGTGCGGTGGGTCACGTCGCGGGGCGGTCTGCCTCCCGTAGACATCTCCGATCGGGCCAAGATGCACGAGTGGCTGCTGGCGCAGCGATGATCGCGATCGACACGAACCTGCTCATCTATGCCCATCGCGCCGGGGTCCGCGAGCACCGAGCGGCGCAGCGAGCGATTGAGACGGCGGCGAACGATCCGCGCGGGTGGGGCATCAGCCTGGCAAGCGTGAGCGAATTCTGGAGTATCGTTACCCATCCGGCGGCGCGGGGCGCGCCGGCCAGGCCCAGTCAAGCGATGTCGTTCATGACGTCGCTGATCGAGAGCGGCGGAATGCGGGTGTGGTTGCCCCGGGCCGGGTTTGCCGCGCGGCTCATGCAGCTGGCTTCCGACTTGCGAGTCGCGGGAGTGCGAATCTTCGATCTGCAGATCGGCTTGACCGCGTTTGACAACGGCGCGACCGAGATGTGGTCGCACGATGCCGCATTCGTACGCATACCAGGCCTGGCCGTCGTTGATCCGCTCGCTTGAAGCCCCGCGACCGCCTTGCGGTGCGAAGCTCCAGTATGATAATTCATCATACCGGAGGTGCGTGCATGCCAGCAGCAAAGGTAGCCATTTCTCTGGATGCGGATGTTCTCGCCCGGGTCGATCGGCTGGTGAGGCAGCAGGTGTTTCCGAACCGCAGCAAGGCGATCGAAGAAGCCGTGAAGGAGAAGCTAGAACGCCTCGACCGGTCCCGCCTTGCGCGCGAGTGCGCCAAGCTCGACCCTGTGTCCGAGAAAGCTTTGGCGGATGAAGGGTTGTCGGGGGAGCTGGCGGAATGGCCAGAGTACTGAGAGGTTATGTGGTGTGGGCTGACCTCAACCCGAGCCGAGGGCACGAACAAGCGGGGATGCGGCCAGTCGTGGTGCTCAGCCATGATATCTTCAACGAGCGGTCAGGCACGGTCATTGCCATGGCGGTGACAAGCCAACCGCAGCGCGCCGGCTTCCCGCTTACGATCGAACTCAAGGAGGTGCGGCTGCCGAAGCGCTCGTGGGTCAAGATCAGCCAGATCCGTACGTTGTCGGTGGAACGGCTTGGCACGAAGTTGGGCCGAGTAACGCCGGAGGAGCTGGACCGGCTCGTCGACGGACTGAATGAGATCATCGGGAGCTAACAGGAGTATCACCCGCGCGCTCGGGTCAGCAAGCGGACCGCGCACTGGGGCACTGTCCGGGTTATTAGGACAGTACCTGCACTGGGGGCGCGAGCGTCCGGTCCGTGCAGAGCGGGAAGGCAAACAAGCTCCAGGGCCGCGCTCGAATCAGTTCGACGAGGTGAAGGCGCAGCTTGCGTAACGCCGGAGCCCAGCCCACGCGGCTCACGCCGCAAGCCTTGCAGGTGGGGGCTCGGCACCTGCGCCGCGTCGATCTCCGCCTGGCGCGGATCATCGACCAGGTCGGGCCGTGCACGTTGCAGCCGCGCGGTCGGATCTATCACTCACTGTTTCGTGCCGTACTCTATCAACAGCTCGCCGGGAACGCCGCCGCCGCCATCGAGCGGCGCGTTTGCAGGGCGTTCGGCGGCCGCCTGCCTTCGCCGGCAGATTTCCTGCGCGCCGCCGATGCGCCGTTGCTCCAGGCCGGCCTCTCACGCCAGAAGCTGTCGTACCTGCGTGACCTGGCGTCCGCGTTTGCTGCCGGACGGTTACGGCCGCAGGCGTTGGCGCGGCTCAGCGACGAAGAGCTGGTCCGGGCGGTGACCACGGTGCGTGGCGTCGGCGAGTGGACCGCCCACATGCTGTTGATCTTCTCGCTGGGCCGGCCCGATGTGTTGCCAGTCGGCGACTACGGCGTGCGCAAGGGGATGCAGCGACTTTACCGCCTGCGCAGCCTGCCGAAGCCGCATACGATGGAACGCATCACCGCCCCGTGGCGTCCTTACCGCACGATCGGCTCGTGGTACATCTGGCGCAGCATCGACGAAGTGACGCTCTGACTCGTCCGCGACCGCTTATGGCAGATGGCGTGTGACTGATGGTTCGGGCGATATGCCGCCATACGCGCGAGGCGCGCCTCGCTAGTCGTTGAGGAAGCCGCGCACCGCTTGGAGAAACACCTCGAGCTGGTCGTGGTGCACCCAGTGCCCCGCCTTCTCGATGTTCACCACCTTGTAGTTGCGGAAGGCCGTGGCGCGGCCGTCCTCCTCCGGATCGGACGCCCAGGACTCGGTGCCGCGCACCAACAGGACGGGGCAGGTGATGTGCTGCCAAATCTCACGCGCCTCCTGCATGTTGAAGAGATAGGGCGAAACGGCGCGGACGTAGTTGTCGAACTTCCACAGATGGGTCCCGTCCTCATCGCGATATGAGCCGTGCACGGTTAGGTGTCGGGCCTGCTCGGGGGTGAGGTGCGGGTTGGCCTCGCGCATGCGCATGACCGCCTCGTCCAGGGACTTGTACCGGTGCGGGTGGCGCTGCGCCAGCGTCTGCATCTCCATGATCCACTCGGCCATGCGTTGATCCGCCGGCCGCTCGCGGATCATGCCCGGCGGCGGTCCCAACCCCTCGATGGCGACGACTTTCCGGACACGGTCCGGATAGACCCCGCTGTATTGCAGCGCGATCGCACCGCCGAGGGAATGGCCAATGATGGTGATCGGGAAGAGCTGCAGCGCGTTCAGCAATTGAGCGACGTCCAGGACGTAGTCAACCATGGAGTAGGAGCCGCCGATGGCCCACTGCGAGTCGCCATGCCCGCGCAGGTCGGGGGCGATGATGTGGTAGTCGCTGCGCAAATCCTGCGCGACCCAATCCCAGTTGCGGGCGTGATCGCGCCCGCCGTGGATCAGCAGCAGCGCCGGCTTGTCGGCGCTGCCCCAGTCGACATATTGCAGCTTGAGGCGTTGCGAGTAGAAGTAGTGCGCCGTGGGACCGAGAATCAGCTCTCGCGCCATCGTCTCATACAACCTGGTCGATGGCCTTGACGAGCTGCGCTTTGGGCACCGCGCCGACGATCTGGTCGCGCACTTGGCCGCCCTTGAAGAGGACCAGATTCGGGATGCTGCGCACGCCATAGCGTGACGGCGCCTGCGGATGGTCGTCGACGTTAACCTTCACGACCTTCAGTTGCCCGGCATATTCCTTCGCCAACTCCGCTACCACCGGGCCGATCACCCTGCACGGGGCGCACCACGGCGCCCAAAAGTCCACCAGAACGGGAAGAGGAGACTGCAACACCTCCGCTTCGAACCCACTATCGCCGACTTCCTGAACGTCCGCCATGCTCTGCTCCTGTTCCCTTGTGGGTCTGCACCCGATCGTCGCATGACCATAACCTCCGGTTGGAGTTGATTCAAGCCGTACCAAAGCGACCGCATATGAGGTCCAGGCGTGCGGGTGCATCGCGCCGCGACAGCTTGTCTGGTATAGTGTCACTTCATTAGACTTCGCCGTAGCGCGGCAGTTCCGTTGGCTGGAGGGTTTTGGCGAATATGATTCATCGATTGAGCGGCAAGGTTCTCGCCTTCATCCGCAGCCAACGGGTTGCCCGTGTGGCTACGGTCGGCCCCGACGGCACGCCGCACAACGTGCCGGTGTGTGTTGTATTCTTCAGCGGCCGGCTCTACTTCGCCAGCGAGAAGGAGGCACGCAAGGTGCGCAACATCCGCACACACCCCACGGTGGCCTTGTCCTTCGATGAATACAGCGAAAATTGGAAGCACATCGCGGGTGTGTTGGTCGTGGGCAAAGGTGCCGTTGTCGATCAGGGTGCCGCATTCCGGCGTGTGCGCCAGGCGCTCTATCGCAAGTACAAGCAGTACGCCCGCATGGCGCCTATCGAGGAAGGCCAATCCGTCATCGTGGGGGTGACTCCTACCGCAACCTTCTCCTGGGGCTTGTGAGGCGTGCCGCGCTCGAGACTGTTGTGCTCTGAGTCATTGCGCTGTAAACGAAGCGCGAGAGGGTCGGGTATGGTGCGGAAACGGGCGCGTGGGTTTCGGAGTGTGTTGCTACTGGCGGCTTTGGCTTTGTACACTGCGGCGGCGAGCGGCCGCGCAAGGGCACAAGGCTGGTTTCTGGAAAATCCGGGGCCCGCCAGTGACGACTTGTACGCCGTGAAGTTCGCCGACGCACAATCCGGGTGGGCGGTGGGCGAGTTTGGCGAGATCTGGCACACGACCGATGGCGGGACCACTTGGGAATTCCAGACTTTTCCCTCGTGTGTCGGCGATTGCAACGGCGACGGCATCGTGTCCGTGGACGAAATCCTCACTGGCGTGAACATCGCCCTGGGGAATCTCCCGGTGACGAGTTGTACAAGCTTCGATGCCGACGCAAACGGACTGGTCACGGTGGATGAGATCCTGACCGGGGTCAACAACGCGCTGAACGGGTGCCCAGTTCCCCCTGACCTTTACGGCGTAGCCTCCACCGATGCGCTGACCGCCTGGGCCGTGGGCGACAATGGTAAGATTCTCCACACCACTGACGGCGGCAGCACTTGGCTTCCGCAAGATAGCTCGGTGCAGTCATTTTTGAATGGAGTAAGCTTCGTTGGCGCAGCCAACGGCTGGGTCGTTGGTGACACCGGACTCATCCTGCACACCAGCGATGGCGGTGCGAACTGGACGGCGCAATCCAGTGGCACGCAGAGCGACATCTATGCCGTCGGGTTCGTTGATGCCATGCATGGCTGGGCGGTCGGTGACAATGGCTTGATCCTAGCCACCACGAACGGGGGCGACACCTGGACGCAGCAAAGCAGTCCGGGGGTGACCAGCGCGCTGCTCGCGATCAGCGTCGTCAGCACGCAGCAAGCATTTGCGGCCGGTGACGGCGGCACGCTGGTGTATACCGTCAACGGCGGCAGCGACTGGCCATCTGCAACACTCAACATCGATGTCGTTTGGGCCATGGATTTCACCGATCCGCTGAACGGCTGGGTGGTCGGCGAGATCGATCTTTCCACCGGGACTGTGGGTGCCATCCTGCACACGGGCGATGGCGGCGGAACCTGGGTGCCGCAGGATAGTAGGAACAGCAACCCTCTGTACGGCGTGAGTTTCATCGATGCGCACACCGGCTGGATCGTCGGCGGCGGTGGCACACTGCTCGACACGGCTGATGGCAACACCTGGCAGTTGCTGAATTCAGCGACGACCAACACCCTTTTCGGCGTCAGCTTCGCGAGCGCCACGGAGGGGTGGGCCGTCGGCGCCTTTGGCGCCATCGCGCACACGATGGACGGCGTGACCTGGACCGACCAGCCCACCCCGACTGAGGCCACGCTGTACGCGGTCACCTCAGTTAGCCCGCAGGCTGCCTGGGCCGCTGGCGATCAAGGGACTGTCCTGTCCACCACGGACGGCGGGGCGACGTGGCTTCAGCAGGTCACCAACGTCAGCGTGGGGCTGTTCGGAATCAAATTCGTGGACGCCTCGAACGGTTGGGTCGTCGGTGACGGCGGCACGATCCTCTACACGAACGACGGTGGCGGTAGCTGGAATGTGCAAACGAGCAATGTCGCGCAGGCTTTGTACGCGGTGGCCTTCGTCGATGCCAACACCGGCTGGGCGGTTGGCGATCAAGGCACGATCCTGCACACGACAGACGGTGCAACCTGGAATG
>JBEKBJ010000007.1:0-80313 GCA_050015455.1 Binatia bacterium | reverse complement strand
ATGGGCAAGCCTACTAGCTTGTCCTAACCTAATTGTCAAGGCCCTCAGGACCCACCTGCCGGGTTTTTGAAACTTCTTTCCGCCCCTACGACTTTTCGGCCTAGCATCGGATCAGGGACTCGGGCCACGTCTTGAAGCCGTGCGCCGTAAAGTGATAAGGGGTGAACTCAGAGCCGATGATCAAGACCATCCTTGTTGGGCTGGACGGTTCCGAACACTCGCGTACGGCGATGGGCTACGCGCTGTGGCTGGGTGAGCGTTTGGGCGCCACAGTCGTCGGCCTGCATGTCATCGACATCGTTTCCATCGAGGGCTCGTTTTTCCACGACGTGTCCGGCTCGCTCGGATTCGAGCCCTACCTCGATTTCTCTTCCAAGATGCGGGAGGCGCTGCACGAACGCGGCAAAGGCCTGCTGCAAGAGTTTAGCGACCAGGCCAGCAAGAGCAGCGTGCGCAGCGACACCATCCTCGTCATGGGCATCGTTGCCAACGAGGTCGCGGAGCAGGCACGCACCGCCGACCTGGTGGTGATCGGGCACCGTGGCGTCAACGAGAAGTTCTCCACCGGACTGCTCGGCAGCACCGCCGAGAGCGTCACGCGCAAGTGTCCCCGCCCGGTGTTCATCTCTCCGATCAAGTTCTGCCCCATCACTCGCCCGGTGCTGGCCTATGACGGCAGCCAGCGAGCCGCGGCGGCCATGCATGCCGCCGCCGAGTTTTGCGCTTCGCTGTCGTTGCCGCTGACCGTCCTCACCGTCGCCAAGGACCCCGACAGCGGAGAGCGGGTCATCGGCGACGCGCGCAAGTACCTTGCTTCCTACAGCATCGAGTCGAACTGCGTGGTGCAGACCGGACATGCCCCGGAACAAATCGTCGCCTGCCTGAAGCAGCAGGGATTCGATCTGCTGTTCATCGGCGCCTACGGCCACAGCCGGATCATCGAGATGGTCCTCGGCAGCACCACGGAGTACGTCCTACGCAACAGCAGCTGCCCGGTGTTCTTGAACAGATAATCGCGGTCCGGTCCGCGAAATATCCGCCGATCAACGAGATCGCGGTGGCGATGTCGAGCGACTTGCCCGCGTGTGCCGCTAGGATGTCGCTGAGCGCGTCCACCAAGCGATGAGTCTGGTTGTCAATGACGTAGGGAATCTTCATGTCCGAAGCCGCTCGGCCCAAATGGCCTTGAGCTCAAGATAGTCGGGGTGATCGGCAGCGGCCAGCGAGGCGAGATAGCGCACACATACGTCCTCGACCACTCGCGCCAGGTCGGGAGCCAGCTCGGTGTAGCGGCGCGGGCCGGCTAGCGTGTCGATGTATCGGGTGGAGTCGGTTCGTGGCACAACAGGACCTTCAGGTGGTCCTCTAGCATCTCCAGATCGACGGGTTCGCCCTCGAAGGCCATCGAATCTGCGACCTGTTTTGACACACTCCGGAAATAGGCCGTACGCCGCGTGGCAGCGGTCGGGTGGGCGGCGGGCCACCGGCGCACGGTCGCGGCGGATTTCTTCGCGCTAAGGCCCGGTGTGCGCGGCCACCCTTTTTGACGAAAAGCGCTGAGGCCAGCAGCGTTTTTCGACGATTTCCGGGAACCGGGCACGTCCGAAAAACGGCGCACGAAAACATCATGCCCACCGCTCTTTCGTGAAATGTGCCCGTGTGGTCAACCCTAACGGTTGCGGATTCGTCACCTGGGGTAAGGACGCGTTGCGTCAGGCTGGCCGTTGCTTAACGGCCGAGATTTTCAACCAAGGAGGTTCTATGAAAACGTCAAGATTCGCCGTGTTCGTCGCGGCGCTCGCCCTAGCGCTTGCTGGGGCACCGGCTTTGGCACACGGGCCGGGTGGTGGAGGCGCCTGTCGTCCGCTGCTACAGCAGCTTTGCCCCAGCGTAACACCCGGTCCCGGTCCCGGTGGTTACGGCAGCTGTCTGAAGGCGCTCTGCGGCACGGAGGCCACGCCAGGTCCAGGTGGGTTTGCGAGCTGTCTTCTCAAGCAGTCTGCGATTTCCAATTTCCCGAACTGCCAGGCGCAGCTAACCAAGATGCAAGCCAAGATTGCCGCGTGGCAAGCCGCGTTCAACACCGCGTGCACTAACGACGTGTCGCAGTTCTGCTCGAATGTGACCACCGGCCCGCGGGGCCAAATCCAGTGCCTGCGCCAAGCGGTTAGAAATAATCAAAAGGTGTCGGCAACTTGTCAGGCTTTTCTCGCCAAGGGTCACGGGCATCGCCATCAGGGGCATCCCGGTCACGGGTGTAATAAGGGTACCGAGTAGATTGGCGCGGAAACACACCTGCGTGCAGTTTTCTGGACGCAGGTGTGTTCGTGTGCACAGGTATCGCGTCGAGGCGACGTGAAGTTGCCCCGATGCATTTTGAGGCGATAAACATTTCGCCCGTTGCTGAACGCGTGCCTAGGAGCCTGTCGGAGAAACCCTTCAAGCACGAAAGAATGCGACCAGAAGGCATTTGATGCGGGTAGGTGAAGGTGGCTCGGCCGACGATCGTGACTCCTGGGGCAAATATGGGCGTCGCCACTTTTCAGTCTGTATTACTCCGACAGCCACGACGTCACCGTCGATGACATCCTCACCATGGTGAACATCGCCCTCGGTAACGCACGGCTGTCAGACTGCAGCGCCGGCGATGCCAACAAGGACGGGGAGATCACCGTTGACGAGATCCTCACCGCCGTGAACAACGCGTTGAACGGGTGCTGAGAAAGCGGGAGCACCATGACTCGCCTGTCTGAACGGGATGCTCGATCGGTGTCGTGCACGATATCCATCCTCCTCCGAGGCGGCAAGAGAGCGTATCAGGCGACAATGAGGAAGAGGGCATTGCGATGTAGCGGCTTAGGGCTGGCTCTGCTCCTGCCATGTCTCACTCTGCCATCGCGCGCCCTGGCGTGCGTCGTGGGCACCGGCACGGGTGCGAGCTGCACCGAGGCAGCGCTGACTGCCTGCCTCCCAGGGGGCGGGAGTTTCGACGGCACCGTGACCTTCGACTGCGGTGGCGCCGCCACGATTACCGTCACCAGCACCCAGACCATTACCGCCGACACGACGGTTGACGGCGGGAGTGTGATCACGATCAGCGGCGGGAACAGCGTGGGCGTCTTCTCCGTGGACGATGGCGTCAACTTCACGGTCCAGAATCTGACCATCGCCAACGGCAATAGCGCGCTCTACGGCGGCGGCATCGTCAGCTACGGCACGCTGACCGTTAGCAACAGCAGCTTCTCCGGCAATAGCGCCCTCACTAGCGGCGGCGGCATCGTCAGCTACGGCACGCTGACGGTCACCAACAGCACCTTCTACGATAATAGCGCGAGCGGCTTGGTCGGCGGCGCCATCGTCAACAACGGCACGCTGACGGTGACCAACAGCACCTTCTCCGGCAACAGCGCGAACGGCCGCGGCGGCGCCATCTTCAACTACGTGGGCACGGCTACCGTCACCGTCACCAACACTATCGTCGCCAATAGCATCTCGGGCGGCAATTGCGCCGGCAGCGTTACGGATGGCGGCCACAACATCGACGACGGCACGACGTGTGGTTTCACGGGTACCGGCTGTACCACCACGACCGGCACCTCGTTCTGTAGCACGGACCCTGTTATTGACCCGACCGGGCTCCAGAATAACGGCGGACCGACCCAAACCGTCGCGCTCGAGCTCGGGAGCCCGGCGGTCAACGCTGGCGATGAGTCCGTCTGCGCGGCACCGCCGGTGAACAACCTCGACCAGCGCGGCTACGTCCGGCCTGGTGATGGCGCCACAAGCTGCTCCATCGGCGCGTACGAGTACGACTCACCTGGACCTCCAGGATGCTGCCAGTGTCCGACAAGCTGTGCAGCGCCTACAAACGGTTCGTGCGGAAACTGCTCGGTGGTCGTCGGCGCCAGCTGCGTGGACGGGGACCTCTGCGTGCTGAATACTCCGACCGCGACTCCGACCGCGACCCCGACCGTCACGCCGATCCCAACCAATACGCCTGGGCCGAACGACTGCTGTCAGTGTGCCGACTTCTGTGCGGCTCCAATTGTTGGGACGTGCGGCGGATGCGCCATCGTGTTTGGAGCGTCTTGCGCCGGTGGGTACTGCATCACGCCGACACCCACAGCGATCAACACCCCAACGACAACGCCTACTCCGACGCCGACGAGCGCACCGAGTTTGACACCAACGCCGAATCCCACAGCTACGGTCACCCCAACGATGACGGCGATTGAAACGCCAAGACCCACACCGACCGCCACGGCCACGGCGACGCCGACGAGCACACCCACAGTCACGCCGACTCAGATACCGACCGCCACCGTCACCGCGACGAGCACGCCGACAGATACGCCGACCTTGACACCGACGGCCACCGCGGCCAGTGCGCCGACTCAGACGCCCACCCCAACCAACACTGCCACCAGCACGCCCACGCCGACCAACACACCCACCGTGGCGCCTGCTGCCACCATCACCCCGAAGCCGTGTGCCGGCGACTGCAACGACGACGGCACCGTGACCGTCGATGAGATCCTCACGATGGTGAACATCGCCCTCGGGAACGCGGACGTATCGACGTGCCTCGCGGGCGACGTGAACGGCGACGGCCAGGTCACCGTGGATGAGATTCTGACAGCGGTGAACAACGCCTTGGATGGCTGCGGAGTGCACCGAACAACGCCCGGGCCGACGTCGCCACCCACCGTCACGGTGGTGGCGACAGCGATGATCTCGCCAACGATTCCTCCAGCGGGCACGGCGACAGCCACACCAACCGATACGCCGACGAGTCTTGCGACAGCAACGCCTTGCAGCTGCACCCCGCCGGCTCAGTGCCAGCAGGCTGGCACGTGCAACGGTGACGGCACCTGTTCCTACCTGCCCGTCCCCGACGGTACTGCGTGCACCAACGGGGGGACCATCTGTGTAGGAGGGAATTGTACGCAGCCGCCGCTGGCCTCGCTGACCGTGTCCCCGCTGATGTTGCGCCCGGCGTTCTCGCCGTCGATCTACGACTACGCGGTCGTCTGCAGCAGCGGGACGAACACCCTAACGCTCGGCATGACCGCGACTCCCGGGGGAGGCGTCTCGCTGAGCGCCCCGGTCACCACCGCATGGGTATCATCCGCCTCGGTACCCGTGTCGCTCATCCAGAACCAGGCTGCTGTGGTGCTGGCCCAAGACGCCACCGGCTTCACTCAGCAGTACTGGATCCGCTGCCTCCCCCCCCCGACTTTCCGCTCGTGGTCCCGAGCACGTACCCCGCAGTCGGCAGCCCAACTCCTGGCTGGTATCTGATCGGCAACCTTTTCGTCGCCGCGGGATCTGGACCCTATGCCATGATCGTCGACGCGAACGGAACTCCCATCTGGTATCACCGTATTCCGTCGGGTGAGGCGAATCCCACCGTCGTCACGCCGCTTCCTGACTCGACGGTGGGGATAACGACCACGTCCGTCCCTTCCATCGGCACGCTCTACTTTCTCAACACATGGACGACCCAGGCCATCAGCACCGTCGGCATCCCCTTGAACAACCACGAGTTACTTTTGCTGCCTAACGGCGACTTCATGCTCATATCGTACCCGAACCTTACGGGGGTGGATCTCACCGGTCTGAATGGCTACGGTGCCAACTCCACGATCCTCGATTGCGCCGTGCAGGAGGTTGATCCTCAGGGCAACCTCGTATGGGACTGGCGGGCCAGCAATCACACCGATCCGGCCAAGGAGTCTGTCGTACAGGCAGGCGCGGGCACCGACGCGAGCCCGGCCGATGTGTACCACTGCAACTCGATCGATGTGAACGCCAACGGCGACGTGCTCATCTCCTCCGCGTACATGAATGCAGTGCTCCTCGTCTCGAAGACTACCGGGAATGTCGTGTGGAAGTTGGGCGGGACGGCGTACAACAAGGATGGCGCGCAGATTCTCACGATCCAAGGCGATCCAGAAGTGGCGTTCTACCTGCAGCACGACGCGCGCTTTCAGCCAAACGGGGACATCTCGCTCTTCGATGACCACTCGGCAGCGGCCGGTGGTACTGGAGCGGCCCGGGGCGTCGAGTACGCGCTCGACCTCGGCGCCGGCAGCGCCTCTGTCGTGTGGCAGTATCAGGGCGCCGCCAGCAGCGCCCTCCTGGGCAGCTTCCGCCGCTACGCGGACGGTACCAACCTGATCGGCTGGGGCTGGTACACCGGTCCCGCCAACCTTGTGTTCACCGAGGTCGGGTACCGGGTGACTTTGGGCGGCGGTGGGTGAATTTGGTCTCGTTTCAATGCCGGCTCAGGTGCATGAAAAACTCAAGCATCTTGATACATTGAACGGCGAATTTGTCGCAAATGACGGGGATCTTGCGGGGGCTCTTCTTGTTTTCGTTGCTCACCACATAAGCGGCGGACCCGGTACTCCTCTGGTGTCGGATGGCTAAGGCAACGCACCAGGGATCGGCATGTGGACGTGCAATATCTTTGTCGATTTCAGGGCACTTTGTCCAAATCTCCGTCACGATGCTAGCTTGCTCCTGATCCATTTCCACGAACATATGCTTGTGTACGGCAGCCCACTCCGCAGCCTCATCCATGCCTTTTCGAAGTTCGCGGAACGCCTCGTGTGGCGAGATCAGACGCCCATCGGTAGCCATCTCGGCCATGCTTTGCCAGATCCCTGAAAAGAGAGGATTGTTGATCGGGTAGCCATTCTTGATATCGATTAGAACGCTACTGTCCAGGACGTAGATTACCCGGTGGGTTGGCGGGTTAGGCTGCGGGAGCAAGTAGGTCTACCTTCTCAATGTACTTCCATCTTGTCGAGAGATAATCGCACACTTCATTTGCGGTGATAAGTCCGCGTTTGTGAGCAGCTACGACTGAGCGAACGAATGTTCCACCTAACTGATTGATCGGACGCATGGCCGGTTCTGACTTGCCGCCACCGGTCGGGTGCAATCTAGCGAGCAAGGACGCAACTTCCGTATATTCCGATGCAGGAACGAACCCCAGCGTGTTGAGACATCGAAGGATTACGTCACGGCTGACAAAGAAAACCTTCTGCAATCTATTGAGAGCCGTCATAAGTGGTATTTCTCGGCGACGGTAAGCGACGGTAGCTGGCTGTGTCCGCAAGTCTGGCTTGGGAACCAGCAGGGAGCCCGCAAAGTTATTACAGAAGGCTTCTACTCGCGCTTTCTGAAGGATGGGCGATGCGGCGTGCACATCACAGATACCAGGTGCGTTAAGCGATAGGTGAGCAAGTTCGTGAAACAGAGTAAACTGACGACGGCTCGGCGCATCCGCTCCGTTCAAGACAATCGTCGGCGCCGCTGCGCCCGGCAACGAAAATCCAGATGCGTGGCTGAAGGCCATCGGAAACTGGAACACCAACACCCCGAGGCGCTCCACGGCCCGACGCCAGATCATCAATGCTTTTCCGGGTGTGGCAGACTGCGTCTGTGTTTCAAAGGGTACGTCTAAGGCGCCGCGTAATCTTGCCGCCGCAGTTTCAATATCGTCACCCAACGTCATTGGCGGAACGGTGACCTCTATCGCGCCGTCCACATCCGCCATCAGATCGGTGTAAATACGCTGCGCACGTCGCGCCCTGCGCAGGCTAAGTAGTAGCTTCGTGGAAAATGTTGCACCGCTCGGAACCAAGCGAAAATCAGCAAGTGCTGGAGGCTCTTCCGGTGCGCTAGGCATGAAAAACACGGCTGTCGACCGTTTGTAAAAACTCGCTAGCCGTTCCAAGTTTCGGGCGTTGATACGCGCACCCTGGGATTCCCACTCCGAAAGCTCGGCATCCGTGATGTCAAACGCCGCAATGACTTCATCGCGCGTGATGCCAGCGGTTGCACGCGCCCAGCGCATTAGCTCCGGTTTAACAAAGAGAACGGGTGTGCCGGGAGGCATCTCCGTCAATCCGTGGCGTGTCTTCGGCGCGGGACCGCGCAATAAATTGGGATTTGAGGGGGTATCGACCATCGGGACCACACTCCTCCCTTGCGCAAGTGCATCACTTGCGATATTGAAGTCATGACGGTCATCGGGCAGCGATTCTCTTCGTGCCAGCGAGGAGAATCACGGGATGCCCATTCCCCAAACTGATCTAAGTCTACCATGCCGATCCAGCGTGAGGCAAACGCTCGACCGCGGCGCGGCGGATCTAATGCGCCTCTTGGAAGGTCGGTTGTTCTGACGCGGTCATCCCCAGGGTCAGCAACCAGGATGAGAGGCTGAGTCCGCGGCGCTTTGCCTTTTCGGATAGCGCTTGCTTTTGTTGGCTCGTGACCCGAAGTTGGATCACGTCCGCCTTTCTTTCCGCTTTGGGCTTCTTGTGCTTCATGCCTGCCATTGTAATGACGAACGCCGGACAAGTCAATCTTCATTTTCGCTCTTGACTTGTGCTGCAACTGTCATTACAATTGCAGCATGGAAGGAACCGAAAAACCCCGCCCCACCCGGTGCGCTAACACCGGGCAGGGCGCGAACCCCACGCGACGTACATCGCGCAAGGCCGTCGGGCGGCTCAACCGTAGCACGTTCGTGGGCGAAGAGGGAGAACCCCATGAACGTACTGCCCTTTGAGAAGCAGGTCCGGATCGTCGCCGCCCTGAGCGAAGGCTGTGGCATCAACGCCACCGCTCGTATGGTGGACGTGGACAAGCATACCGTCATGTCCCTCCAGGTGCGCGTTGGCGAAGGGTGCGCGCGTTTACACGACGCACGCATGCGGAACCTCAACGTCAGCCTTTTGGAGCTTGATGAGGCGTGGGCTTACATCGCCAAGCATCAGCGGTTTGTGCAGGTCACTGACCCGGATACTTGGGGCGATTGCTACATCTGGATTGCGCTCGACGCCATCAACAAAGCGGTCATCTCGTACCGCGTGGGCAAGCGCGACAGCGAAAACGCCAACGCCCTGGCTGCCGATCTTCGCACCCGCATTCTCAACCGACCACAGATAACCTCGGATGGCCTAGTCGCCTACATCAACGCCATTGAAGAGGCGTTCGGTGCGGATTGCGACTACGCCATGCTTCAAAAAGAGTATGCTTCCGTCCCTGGAAATGACGCCGCACACCGGTATTCACCGGGAGCAATCATCGGCGTTGAGAAGCGAGTCGTCATGGGAAACCCGGACGAAGAGAAGATTTCCACGTCTTACGTCGAGAGACAGAATCTCACCCTGAGAATGGGTATCCGCCGCATGACGCGGCTGACCAACGCCTACAGCAAGAAGTTTCGGAACCACGCTGCGGCGATGAGCTTGCACGTTGGCTTCTACAATTTCTGCCGCGTTCATGAGACGCTACGGATGACGCCGGCAATGGCGATCGGCGTCACAAAGCATATCTGGACCATCGGTGAGCTGATTCAGAAGGCGATTGATGCGCCTGCTCAACCCCCGGGACCGATGGCACCGGCAACACCACCGACGCTTCCGCGTGATCCGCATACGGGCTTGCTCGCGGGACGACGACCGTTCAAGCTGCGGGTGATCCGGGGTGGAAAGATTTCGCCGCCACGCCACTAGGTGGTAGAGTACGGGTTAGGAAAGCGCCATTTGGTAGAAAAGTCGATCGTGAGTAGAAAATCCGTCGGCCGATAGAAGAGCCCGCAATTGGTAGAGAACTGGCCAATTGGTAGAAAAAGGGCTTGACTTTTCCGCCCACCTCAGGCATTAGGATCACGGAAGAACTGAGGAGGAGGTTTGCTGCGAATGGCCAAGCCTTGGGGAATTGATCCCCATCTTACGAAAGAACGCCTGTTATTTCTTAAGAAACTCGTGCTCGAAATTAGAAGCGATGCTGTCGATGAGCAGCAGCCGCAAAAAGGTGACGGGCCATTTGGTCTCGGGTCTCGTGTCTATGAACGAACGGGCAACCAACTCTGGGAGAAATGTCGCAAAGGCGAAATTCCCTGGCTAACCGTGCAGCGTGAGAATCCCCTCTATTACGTACTGCTCATTGAAGGCACGCCGCTTAGAATCTTCCGCGGCGATCATCTCAGGCCAAGGGGACGGTACCTTAGGTCCGGTCTCCGTGAACTGAAGAAACACCAACGTGACTTTGCGGAGCTGGAAAACAGTTTTCTGCCAGCAGAGCTTCCCGACGAGGAAAAACGTTTCTGGCTCATGGCTGTTGAAACGGATGATGATCATCGCGGCATTCGCGTTGTGATCGAACAGGCCAATCTCAAGGGCGAAATCTTCAACGAGTGGGTCATCGACGACGCCGCTGAGGAGCCTCCCGCCCCGGTCACCCCTATCAACAAGCCAGCCCGCAAGCTTCCCCGGCCACATGTTGGTTCCAAACAAACCAAAAAACGAAGTGGCGATGAGAGCAAAGAATAGTCAGATATTCTTCGGCGAAAAACTTAGGCTCGCACGCACATTTCGGGGCCTGACTCTCTCTCAGGTTGGCAAGGAACTCAACGACATCTACCCGCAGTTCATTGCATTCTTGGAAAGCGGGCGTAAGAAACCTAGTGGCCTGCTCCTCGCTGCGCTGGGCGAGTTGCTTGGATTCGAAGTCCAGTTCTTCCAGGAACCACTTACCGAGGCGTTTCAGGACGAGGAGTGCGCGTTTCGAAAGCGCGCGTCCACGCCGCTCTGGATTCGCCAACGAGCGTTGGCTCACGGCACGCTCTTGGGCATGCTCATCTCATACCTAGATTCGGCAGTATCTCTTCCGGAAACCAACCTGCCAATCATTCGCGCCGAGAACGCCGAAGATATCGAACGAGCGGCGGAGCACTGTCGTATGCAGTGGGGCTTGGGATTGGACGTTCCTATTGCTGGCATGACCAGGGTCTTGGAATTGGCCGGTGTGGTCGTTGCTAAATTCCGAGATCTTCCCCAAAACCTAGATGCGTTCTCCAGGCCCGGAACTCGGAGCGCGGTGATTCTGAACGAGAAATCTGTTTCGAGATCCGAAATGGATCTCGCGCACGAATGCGGGCACCTTGTCTTGCACAAGGGAAAACCGACTGGTACGCCCGAGACGGAACGTGAAGCGGATCATTTTGGCGGCGCGTTTTTGCTTCCCCGAACCGGCTTCGCACGGGAGTTTCGGGCAAGCGGCGCCTGCGATTCCCGTGGCTGGCTAAGATGGGACGTACTGCTGAGGCTGAAGCAACGCTGGCGGACAAGCGTGCAAGCGATGGTATTCCGCGCTCACGAGCTACGGCTCATAGACTCGCTCCAGTATCAAAGGGCGTTCAAGTACATCAGCGCGCGTTGGGGCAGAAAACACGAGCTTGGTGAGTTTGATGCCCAAAATCCAGAACTAATCTCGCTGGCTTTTGAACAGGTCCGTAAGGATTACAATATGCTGCCGGCCGACCTCGCGCACGCGTTGCACTGGTATCCTCGAACGCTTCAAGAAATTGCTGCTGTGCCGATCCCTTCCCCCGTAACCCCTCAAATCCAACCCTCAGCTCAGATCATAGAGTTCGCCCCAAAGACTCGATAGGCCATTGTCCGGGTTTGGGTCGGTGGTTGTCCGTCTTCGGATAGTACAGTGAGCGCGAGCTGTTGCCTACGCCGGAGCCAAAATCACCCAGCGGCCCGACTGGGTGAATTCACCCGGTACCCGAGGTCGACGCTGCTGGTCACGACCTGCTAGACATGGTATTCATGAGCCCGGGAAACTGGTCCTACCGAGCTGAGAAAGTCCCGATCGGCACTTTCGATATTGACGTGCTTCGGAGAACCGCCGGGCTGCCGTAGTTCGAGAGACGGGCCCCGAATCAAGCTGCTGGCTCTCACGGGCTGTCGCTGCGGGGAGGTGTTGGCATTGCGATGGGGAGACTGTCGCTGTCGTCAAGCTCGCCAGCAACGTCACCGGTATTGAGCCGAGGCCAATCAACTCCACGCACGACCTCGCTAGGTCCCGGGCCTCGGCGAGAAGGCGCGCGGATTCATTTTGTTCAGTATGGCCTGGCTCCCTTGACGCTTCAACTCACGGCAATGTCTGCGCCTCCACCAACGCCAGCGGGTCGCGCGGCGGGGCGGTGGTGCGGAAGGAGCTGCACTTCCTCGGGTGTCAAGCCGTAGAGGTCGAAGACGAGGTGTTGCAGATCAATTTCCAACTGCCGGGTTCCGTTCATAGCACGTCTTCCAGCCTTCTGCGGACGCACCGAGCACCATCGTCGAACAAGCCGTAACAACGGAACAACACCGCGTCGATCGCAGCCCTTCCTGATCGGCCAGCCGCTCCAGGTGTGTGACCTGGCGAACCAGGGGCTCGCTCGTGATTCCGAGATTGGCCGACGAATGGGTAAGGCGCGAGTCGATCTGATAGCCGAGCGCCGCAAAGAGCGCAGCGACCTGATCGCGGTTGCTCAATTCCTGAACGTCATCCCGCCGAATTTGGACGTCTAACACCGCCCAACCTTACCGAATCTATTGGCCCTTTAGCACAACGGGTGGTCCGAAAAATACCGCCGCCCGGCAGCGTTCCGTGGTTGGCGCGTTCGCAAGCGGGAATACCCGGAAGGTGCGCCCACCCGTGCGGGGTTTACAACGCCGCTGTGCTCCAGTACAAACTTGCTGCGTGAGGAGAGCCCGGTGGCACGGCCGACGGAGAAGCAAGCGCGCAGCGCCAGTGAACTGCTGGCCTTGTTGGAAGAACTGAAGGGGGCTGCAACCCGCCTCGGCTTCGAGGTGCGCGAGGAGAAGCTGCTGCGCGAGGTGGGCTACCGCGTCCGCAGCGGCAGCTGTCGGGTGCGGGAGAAGCATGTCATTTTGCTCGACCGCGGCCTGTCCCCCAGCGCCCAGATCGACATCCTGGTGGATGAGCTGGCCGGCCGCCCACTCGAAGACGTCTACCTCTCACCGGCGGCACGGCGCCTCCTCGAGCGCGCCACCGCCTCGCAGGCTGACCCCGCGGAAGCGTCCGCAGCCGACGCCTCCTCGCAGGCAGCGCCATAGCCGCCACGTGGCGGCGGCCCCAGCACGAGGAGTGGGGGACTCGTCCGGCTCAGAGACTTTCGGTAAATCAGTTCGCCATCCTCAAAGAGTACCTACTGTCCTGTCTCAGATGTTCGCCGAATATCTCATCACCTCACCCCAGCGCTCTCCTTCCCTTGCTGGCCCCGGCATGTGGCGCTCCAGTCTCAAGACGCGGCAATATGTGCTTGCCGCCGTCTTTGTGCTCGCCACCGCTGTGTACTTCCATTCATACATCGCGCTCTATTCGCAGTACCCTTCGGACGACGCTTACATTCATTTCCGCATTGCGCGAAATTTCGTGGAGCACGGACAGCCGTATTACAACATTGGTCAACCGGTGTCGGGCAGCAGTTCGTTTCTGTGGACGCTGTTGATCAGCGCGATGTTTGCTGTGGCGGGAGTGCACCCGGAGAACGTGCCCTATGCAGACCTGGCCTTCACCCTGGTGGCATTCGCCCTGTGCGCAGTCCTCTTCTCCCGCCGGTTTTCGATGCTTGCCTCAGCTGCCCTGGCGTTCGTGATTGTGACCGTCTTCCTGCTGGGCGTTGCTGCTCAGCTGATGGAAACGCCTGCGGCGTTGTCGTTCTTCCTCGCGTCGCTGCTATGCCTCCAGCGGAACCGATTTGTGGCCTTTGGGCTGTTTTCGGCGTTGGCCCTGCTCGTGCGGTACGAGTTCGCAGCCTGGTTGCTGATCGGGTTCCTACTGGCGCCTGGTGCGGCCTCGCGAAGGCGGTATGTGATCGGCGGCGCGTTTCCACTGCTATTCTTGCTGGTGTCGGATTACTATTTCTTCAGCACCGTCATCCCGAACACCGTCTTCGCCAAGGCCAAGTTGTACCAGCTCAATTTCAAGGAGTTCTTGAGCCTAGCCGAGATGGAGCCCTGGGCGGTGGTTCCATTCGCCGTGGCGAGCGCGGTCTTGCTTTACGAAGCGACGAGGCCCGACACACCAGCATGGGCGAAGGGCGCGGCGTTTTTCCCTCTCTTGCTGCTTGGCCTCTATGCTGTAACCCGCACGTTCCTGTTCCAGTGGTATGTCCCGTTGATCCTCTTGCCGCTGGCTGTGGCCATGTGTGCCCTCCTTCGAGACAAGAAGACGTATGCGATCCTGCTGCTCCTCGCGGCCATTCACCGTTTTCCTGCGTCGGCCATGAGGGAAGCGTACGGGCTGCTGGTGCGCGACCCCTCGCAGCATCCTAGTTACGCGGAAGGGGCAAGGACACGGCAGTATCTGCATATCGGGACCGATCTCTCCGCCTTGTTCCCCGATGCGGTGCTGATGACGCCAGAGGTCGGCGCATTGGGCTGGACCTTCCGTGGGCGCGTCATCGACGCCGCCGGTCTGATTTCGCCAGAGTGCCTTAAGTATCATCCCATGAAAGTGCCGGAGGAGCGGTCCAGCGGCAGCATCGGCGCAATTCCGCCGCAAGCCGTGCGGGACTTGTCTCCGCAGCTTGTGGTCTCGATGGAGGTATTCAGCGAAGCGTTCCGGCGTGAGTTGGCAGCCGGGACGCTCGGCGGCTATGCGCTACTAAGGAACTATCCGGTGTTGAGCGAGGCGGACTCGGCACGCAGCGGAAGGCACGTCTTGTGGGGCTCGCGCAACATACAGGTATACGTCCGCGAGCCGGATATCCGCTCACTGGGCGGAGGCTGAAGCGAAGGAATCGCAGCACGGTGGCGCGGCCGATCCCGTTGGCACCGCCGGTGATAACGGCGACCTCAGCCTCCATTCGTCCTGGCATACTCTCCCTCACCTGCTTCGGTAGAGTCGGCCCCGAACCCTATACTTCGCGCCTCGTCGATCGAGCATAAACGTGGCCAGCCGCCAGCATTGAGCCCCGCGGCCACGGTCGACTATAGGAAGGCTACGATTTCATGATCCGCGCGCAACGTTTGACCAAGTGTTTTGGGTCGCTGACCGCTATCTCCGACGTCTCATTCGAGGTCGAGCGCGGCGAGATCGTCGGCTTTCTCGGGCCCAACGGCGCGGGCAAGACTACCACGATGAGCATTCTCGGCGGCGTCTTTCCGCTGACCAGCGGGCAGGCCATCGTCGCTGGCTACGACGTGATCGCCGATGCGCCAGCAGCACCGCACGCTGTGCTTCGTGGCCGGCCACGGCGAGCACAGCCCGCAGGACTCCGGCGAACGCACCGGTTACAGCGAGGTCGCCAAGGCGCTGGAGAAGGAGAACTTCGAGATCCCCACCCTGTCGACGCTCCCCGCTGACGGAGTCCCCGCCGAATGCACGGTGGTCATCCTGCCGGGACCGACGCGCAACTTCCTGCCCGGCGAAGCCGACCTGCTCTCTCGCTATCTCGACAGCGGCGGCCGGGTGCTCTTGATGATCGATCCCGACGCCCCGGAATCCGTGGTCCAGTTCTTGGCGCACCATGACGTGCGTGCCGGCAACGATCTGATAGCCGATGAGCGCAATCGCTTCTACGGCGCGGATAGTTTCATGCCGCGCGCGCCGGTCTTCGACGAAGGCACGTTCCGCAAGAGCCTCGACATCGCCGCCGTGTTTGCGCTGGCACGCACCGTCACGCCCATCCCGGACGAGGGCAACAAACGCATCAAGGTGCTGCTGACCGCGCTCACCAGCTCGGACAGCTGGGCGCGGGTCGACGCGGCACCGTGCCGGAAGGCACCGTGCGCTTCCGGCCTGAAGTGGACAAACCCGGGCCGCTTCCGGTCGGGCTCATGGTTACGGATGGGCCCGCAGAGCGGTGTCAGATTTCTAACGGGGCGGGTTCTTGGCCGAAAACGGCTGCAAGCGTTTCCCACAAGTCGGGAGCGAAGTGCGGGACTAGACAAGCGTGGGCTCGGGCGGGGTTGAATAACGGACTCAGAATGTCCATAATGTAGGCGGTATGAAGAAGATTGATGCCCTCCGGCGAGTCCAGATTGAGATTGGTGGGAAGCTCGTAGTGGCTTGGGAAGCAAAGGACCGGCCTCTGCGGGCGCTCGGCCGGTGGACGGATCCAAAAGCCCTGTTGAAGCGAATCTATCAGTTCGAACACCCCGAAGAAGTAGAAGTGCCGGGAGGACCAGGTCGCCAGTGGCAGGCAACCTGGCGCGGCCGTTTCGCCGCCCCGTCGCGTCCGAAGTCTCGCAAGGCTGCCTGACCGGCACGCCTGCGGGCCAGCCTCACCGCGAGCCTCTTCAGGTGGAGACTGCCCAGAAAATGCTCCGCCGTGTGGAGGGCGGCGCTCCGCCGACTGTCCCGGCTCCCGGATCGGGTTGGCCATCTGCAGGAAGATGGTCGAGTTCCACGGCGACCGCATCTGGGTGGAGTCGCAGCCGGTCGCCGGCTCCACTCTTCATCTATCCGAGATCCGAGTCGCCGGCAGCCGTCGCCTGATGGCCGGTGGCGCCCATCTCCGCGAACAGCTCCGAGCTGGTTCGCAGCGCGCTGGCGCGAGCCGCCTCGTCTCCTGCCAGCCTCGCCACCTCCGCGAGTTCGAGGTGGATGAAGGGCTCGTAGACGCGCGCCTCGGTCGCGCGCGCGAGCTCCGCCGCCGTTTCCAGCGCCTTGCGGACGGCGCGTTGCTTGGGCGCGCCCTCGGCCCGGAGGAGCACGCGCGCGTTGACGAGGTGCGCTCGGCATTCCTCTACCTTCACACCGCGCCGGTGCGCCATTTCGATCGCTTCCCAGGCGAGCGCCAGCGCCGCCTGGTGATTGCCGATCGAGGAGTTGACTTCGGCGAGATCGGCCACAATTCCCGCTTCGATCTCGCATCCAATCCTCTTCGCGCGGGCAATCTCAAGCGATTTCTCGAAGGCGCCGATCGCCTCTTGCCACTCCCCGCGGAGGGCGAGGGCGCGTCCAAGATGCGCAAACGCGACGACCTGCGAGAAGAAACTCCCTGTCCTTTCTGCGATCTCGAGTCCGCGGTTGGCATGTTCGAGCACGTCCGCCGTCTCGCCGGTGGCGCGGGCGAGCACGACGATCCACCCGTGGATCCATCCGCGAACCTCCGAATCGACGTGCTCGGCCGCGAGTTCCAGCGCGGCGTCGAGTGCCTCCCGAGCTTCGGTGAGCTTCCCCAACTGGCCGAGCAAGTGGCCGCGAAATGCGGTCAAGAAGACGGCCGGGTCGATCCCTGCCAGCTCGGCGCTCCGAGTCGGATATCTGCCATTCCCGGAGAGCGCGGCCTCCGTGGTCGCCAAGGATTCCCGCAACCGCCCGGCTGCCGCCCCGAAGTAGGCGAAGGCCATCTTCAGACCGAGATTGAGATCCGCGTTCTCCGAGTCCTCCGCGAGCTGCGTCGCCTCGCGGACGTTCTTCAACGACTCCTCGAGGTGACCGGCCATTCCGCGAACGACGGCGTAGGCTAAGTACGCTCTGGCCAGGGCGTCCTTGCTCTCGCTCCGCTTGGCGAGATCCCGGACTTCCTCGAAGAGCGCTCGCACCTCTTCTTCGGCGACGCCGAGACGCCAGCTCAGGTTCAGCATCTGAATCAGCGCCAACACGCGCAACGGAAGCGCGTCGGCAGCGCCGTCGTCGCGGGCGAGGAGCGCGCGTACCTTCTGCCAGTGGCGGTATGCTTCGGCAGGGTCATCGGATCCCACCCAGCGCGCGGCGCGGGTGTACCAGTCCGCCGCCGCGCGCTCGTCGCCGGCGCTCTCGCGGTGGTGCGCGATCAGCGCCGCGTGCTCGTCGGCTCCCGGATGAAGCTCTTCGATGATGCGGGCGACCTCAGCGTGGAGCTGCTGGCGGCGTGGCACGAGCTGAGATCGATAGGCCGCCTCCTGCGTCGGGGAGTGGCGAAAGGCGTACAGCGGCTCGCCACCGTATCGCGGCGGCGACAGCAGCTGCGTGTCGCTGAGTACCTTGAGGGCGGCGCGCAGCTCCGCTTTCGAATAGGGGACCATCCTCTGGAGCACCGCCAACGGGAACTCCCTTCCGATGACCGCCGCCGTCTGGAGCACGACCTTCTCCCGCTCCTTGAGGGCGTCGATCCGCGCGTCGAGAACCGCCTGGACTGTTGCCGGGATCTCGATCTCCTCGACGCGTCGCACGGCTCGATAGCGCCCCGTGCGCCCAGTGATCTCGTGACTGGCCCTGAGCGAACGGATCGCTTCCTCGACGAAGAACGGATTGCCGCCACTCCGCTCGGCCATGCGCAGGGTGAGGCTGCGGACCGAGCGATGGTCGCCAAGGAGCTCGCCCGCCAGCCTCAAGGTCGCCTCCGCCGCGAGCGGATCGAGGGACATTTCTTGAAATCCTGTGCGTTCGCGCCAGGGGGGCTTGTAATCGGGACGGTAGCTCACGACGACGAGAGTTCGGGTTCCGGCAAGTGCCGAGATGAGTTGATCCAGAACCGCCTCGCTTCCCCGGTCGAACCATTGAAGATTCTCGCCGACGATGACGATCGGTTCTTGATCGCTGCGGGCTCGCAAGAGATCCCTTAGCAGGCGGAGGACCTGGCGGCGCCGAGCCTCCGGATCGATCCGCGGCGCGGGATGGTCGGTCTCGGGCACCCGTAGGAGATCGAAGACGAACGGCAGCGCTTCGCGGAACGGCTCCCCGAGGAGGGCAAGCCGGCCGGCGACCTTCTCGCGCACCGAGGCGGCGGCGTCGTTTTCTCCAACGTCGAAGTACGCGCGTAGCAGTTCGACGACCGGCAAGAGCGGAATCGCCCGCCCGTGAAGTACTCCGCGAGCCTGAAGGACGAGGATTCCCCGAGAGCGACACTGCGCGGCGAACTCCCAGAAGAGTCGGCTCTTTCCAAAGCCGGCCTCCGAGACCACCCCAACCGCATGGCCGCTTCCGGAGACGGCGGCCTCAAGGCTCTTTTCGAGCCGCGCCATCTCAGCCTCTCGCCCGACGAACGGCGACAGGCCCCGAGAGGCCGATTGGTCGAAGCGCGTCCGCACCGAGCCAACTCCCTCAAGCTCGTAGACTCGAAGGCTCCGTCGCTCGCCCTTGACGGAGAACTTCCCGAGGTCCTTCAGCCGGAAGAATCCCGACACCAGCGCTGCCGTCACCCGAGTGAGGTATATCGTGCCCGGCTCGGCGAGCGACTCCATGCGGCTGGCGAGGCCGACGGTGTGTCCTTGGGCCGTATAGTCCATCCGTAGATCGTCCCCAATGCGACCCACGACGACCTCGCCGGAGTTGAGGCCCATGCGGACCGAGAAGTCGAGGCTTCGCGTGCGGCGCAGCTCGGCGCTGAATGAGGCCAGCTCCTCCTTCAGGTGCAGTGCTGCGAAGCAGGCCCGCTGCGCGTGATCCTCGTGGGCGATCGGCGCACCGAAGAGCGCCATGATCCCGTCGCCGGTGTACTGGTTGATGGCCCCTTCGAACCGATGCACTCCGGCGGACAGGATCTCGAAGAAACGATCGAGAATCCCGTGCCAGGCCTCAGGGCCGACGCGCTGCGCGATCTCCTGCGACCCCTTCACGTCGGCGAAGAGGACCGTCACTTGCTTTCGCTCCCCTTCGAGCGCGGCTCGGGAGGTGAGGATCTTCTCTGTGAGATGGCGTGGAGTGTACGAAGCGGGAGAGCGGCTCGGCCGATCGGGCGACGGCTCGCTCAGCGGCCGTCCACACATCCGACAGAACCGCGACCCCGGCAGGTTCTGAGCGGCGCAGGCGAGGCACGCCGGACCGAGCGCAGCTCCGCACTCGGCACAGGAGAGAACCTCGTCGCTACCTCTTGCGCCGCACTTCGGGCAAAACATCTTGTCAGCTTACACCCAACCGTCCTGCCGATCTACGTGCGGTGCCGGCGCGCGCCGGAGGGATGGTCGTTTCGTGTTCGACTGCGGTTGGCCAGCGTGCCGACGATGCGCTATGCGGCCAACCGTCTCGATCGGCTACTGAACGCGGCTGAACGCGGCGTAGTTTTTGTCACTTCAAGGCTGAGTTCGGCTGCCCCGTCGCATGCACGATCGAGTCCTCCCCGAAGGCGTAGGCCTCGTACCTGTAAAGGATGGCGGACGGAGACCGCCAGGCGTCGGCGGGCGAACCCTGCTTGAGGGCAAGGCTCGACAGGAAATCCTCCGGCTTGGGTAGGTCGCGCCAGACCTGCGGCAGAAACGTCGATCGCCTGCCGTTGTAGTCGAGGATCACGCCGTCTTTCCCCGGCTTGAGGACTTCTAGGTATTCCTCCGGCCGGCTCACATACACGCGCGCGGGATAATCCAAGACAGAGAGCGAGATGGAAAGGTCGCGCAGCTCATCTTCGGTCACCGGCTGGAACCGATGGTCATTCACCGCAGCGTTGACCGCTGACTCCTGGACGCCGAGGTACAGGGGTTTGGAGGGCATAAGGTCTCCGACACACCCACGGAGATGCCCTTTCTTCTCGAGCGTAACGAAGACGCCGCGGGGAATGCGAAAGATCGGATGCTGATCGAGCCACGCGCCGTCCGGCTCCGGCACGCGTCCGTGCCGTACCTGCTCCTCCACTCGCGTGCGCGCGAAGGCCAGCAAATCGCGCTTCTCCGCCTCGCTCAGGGAAAACGGTTCGTGGAAGGCGATGGCAGCGTAGCCGACGACGTGGTCTTTTTCACCGGTGGCGTCCCCCGAGTTGCGCGCCATCAAAAATGTCGGCTGCCACCCCCGCCGCTGGACCAGGGCCAGCATCGTGTCGAGAACTTGGTCGCCGTCGGTAATGGCCCTTCTGATCGCCGAGCGATCACGGGCCATCAGGGCATCGACGGTGTACTGGTCCAGTTGGCGCGCCGTCTGGTCAGGATAGTAATGGGACAGGTCGACACTGAAGACGAAGACCGTGGTGGGGTCGGCGTAGCCGTCAAGGATGGCGGCCAGGCGGTCTATTGCGTTGGTGTCCATGCGGCCGAGAATCATCGGCACGATCGCGTAATCCGCCGCTTTCGGCCGCCCGCGCAATTGGTGCAGAAACGGCAGCTCCACCTCGACCATGTGCATCACGTGCGCCAGGGGCTCGTGAACGAAGAGCGTCGGGTCACGCAGATCGTTGAGCACTGCAGAGAGCGGGATCTCGGCGCCCGGAATGGCGTAGCGCGTCTCATCGGGAAGCGAGACCCCCGCGAAGTTCACGGCGCCATTGTGGTTGGACGCCAGAATAAAGACACGCCGGAAGTTCCGATCCAGCTCGCGGAAGGACGCCGCGGCAACCGTCGCGCTGAAGGCATAGCCGGCGTGCGGAACGAGGATAGCGTGCACTCTCCCGAGGCCGATTGCCGGCGACGACGCGAGAAGGCGCGTCACCTCATTGAACAGCTCTCCCGGATCGGACGGATAGAACTGCCCCGCGACCGCCGGCGTGCGCACCCGCGGCGGGCCGGCGAGCACCTCCAGCGGCGCGGCAGGTTTCCCGACGAGCGCCGCGTCACCTCCTTTGCCGCGCCAGATCAGAAGGGCCACCGAGGCGCAGAGAACAATCATTACCGCCAATTCGATGAGGAGGCGAGAGAGTCGCCGACGCGCCCCCTCACTCGTGCCGCTGCGATGTTCACTCATGCCCACACTCCAGGAATCCTTTCGCCGCACGGACAGCAGCCGTTGTCGAGCTGGTTGATCGTAACGCTGAACCCGCGGCGCTCGATGACCGTGCGCCCGCAACGCGGACAGACGGTATTCTCGCCAGCATGCCCGGGAACGTTGCCGACGAAGACAAACTGCAGACCGGCGTCCAGAGCGATCTGGCGCGCATCGTCCAGTACCTGCACGGGGGTCGGCGGCAGCCCGTTCAGCCGGTAGGCGGGTTGGAACCGCAAGAAGTGCAGCGGGGTTCCAGGACCGAGCGCGCGCACCACCCAGCGGCAGAGGTCGCGGATATCGTCCCGATCATCTGAATACGTCGGCACAACGAGCCGACTGACCTCGAGCCACAGACCTTCCTCACGCATCACCTCGAGCCCCCGCAGGATGGGGTCGCGCTTCGCTCCAGTGACTTTCTTGTACAAACCGTCGTCAAACCCCTTCACATCGAGCGTGGCGGCGTCGATGACCCGGCACAGCTCGCGCAACGGCTTTTCTGAAATATAACCGGCGGTGACGAGGACGTTGCGGATGCCGCGCGCACGCGCCAGCGCCGCGGTGTCACGGACATATTCGTAGAAAACGATCGGCTCGGAGTACGTGTAGGCGATCAGGTGGAGGTTCCGCTGGGCGACGGCCTGCACCAGGCGTTCCGGCAACAGATCAGCGTTGTCCGTCTTCTCCGGCTTAACCTGTGAGATCTCCCAGTTCTGGCAGTTGAGGCAGCGCAGGTTGCAGCCCGCAGTGGCGACCGAAAAAATCGGCGTCCCGGGCAGGAAATGATACAGGGGCTTCTTCTCCACCGGATCGATGTGGAGGGTGCATGGGTTGCCGTAGGCGACGGTATAAAGCGTGCCGTTCTTAACGACGCGCGTGCGGCAGAACCCACGGTCGTTCTCGCCCAGGATGCACTCGTGCGGGCAGAGCACGCATCTCACCAACCCGCGCTGGGCTTCGTACCACTCCGCCTCGCGCGACCACCGCCAGAGTTTCGCCGGCGCGTCGTTCGGGAATCCCACGCGCAACCCCGCGCTCGGGCTCTGGCGCAGCAAACTGGGAACGGTGTAGGCACCCCAAGCCAGTCCGGCCCCCGCCATGATGGCTCGCTTGAGGAACAACCGCCGGTCGAGCTGTGGCTCGCTCATCGGCCTCGCTCCGCCGCCTCGGCAGGGGCCGGTGCAGCCGTACCTGGTAAGGCGCGTTCGCCTCGCAGCAGCAGATCGGAAAAGGCCCCCACTGGGCACAGAATCTCGCAGAAGCTGCGGCGCAGGCGGTAGCCGAGCATGATCAGTGCGACCGCGACGCCGATGACTCCGGCGCTCACCGCAAACAGGTTGTTGTAGAAGAACGTGTACCAGTCGAGCGCGACGGCCGGTTGGTGATCGAGATCCCACATGATCTTGAAGTAGGCAACCGCCGTGAAACCCAGCACGGCGAAAGACACGGCCCGCAAGCGCGCCGGCACGCGCCGCGAGGCCTTACACACGCGCGCCTGACAGTCACTGAGAGTGCCGATCGGACAGGCCTGGTAGCACCAGAATCGCCTCTTGAGGTTCATGATCAAGACCGCCGGCACTAGGTACGGCCGCAGAAAACCGAAGATGCACTTGCGCGGGCAGACATGGCAGAAGAGATACGGCACGCTGAAGTAGCAGCGGAAGACCGGGTAGCTGACGGCGAGGGAGAAGCTCAGGAAGTACACCCACCGCAAGACGCTGACCTTGGTGGATTCATAGATGGTCCGGCCGAAGCGCTGGACCGCCGAGCGGATTCTGCCCAGCGTCGAGGGCCACCCGCGGAGCCCGCCCAAGGGCTCGCCCTGCAGCCCAACGGCGCGGACGATGCCCAGCGCGAGCAGGGCCACCAGCGCCCAGTAGTAAGCCGGTGCGAACGACACGGCGTACACTCCGCCGCTGGTTTCCTCAGCGACAATCACCGTGCCGATGCCGGCGAGAATGAGCAGAGGAAAGGCGAAGGCGAACGCCGCGCCGCGGGCGGGAAGGGGCCGAGGAAACGGAACGTCGATCGCCACAGTGCTCCGGCGTAACATCGCGGCACTGAGGAGCTTTACACCGCCGAGCAGCGCGCATGTCGCGCTGATTCCCATCAGTGGGACGCAAAACGTGCTGACGATGAGCGCCCCAAGGCATGCACCGAGCAGGTCAAACGCGTACAGGTTGCCGGCGGTCTCCTCGACCGTACGGAACATGACACGCGCCGCCGGAGGGAACTGCGCGCCGACCAGAAACCCAATCACGCCGTTGAGCAGCGGGAAGATCACCGGTGGGGCCACCGCTTGCACGATGGCGTTGTCCGTCGCACCCAATGACCGCAGCAGCGGTATCAACAGGAACCCGGCCGTGCTCAACAGCGCGTCTAAACGGAACAGCAGTGATGCAGCACCTATACGCCTCCGGCCGGACCACGCCGCGCCCGCAGCCGCACCAGCCATAAAGCCCGTGACGATGAGGCCGATCTGCTGGTAGACGTAGCCGTAGATGGCCTGAAAGGCGATGAGCAGAACGATTTCTAGCCCCATGCCGGCAAAGCCGCTGGCGCAAATAGCCGCCGGCGCCGCGCGCGTGACCGAGCCAACGAGCAGGCCGCCGATGAGCGCCAGCAACGCCGCAACCAGGCATATCGGCAGCAGCAGCCCGCCGCCGAACTGGCTCAGCCAATACCGCAGGTAGACGTAGTAGCTGAGCGGACGGAAGTCATGATTCTCCTCCGTGCGATACGTCACCATCGTGCGCGCCGCGGCCAGACGGTCCGCGGTCAGCTTCGCGGTCAGGTATTCGCGGCGTACATATCGTGTCGCGATATGTCTTGCCTCCAGCCGTGCGGCGATGTCGTACCCGAGGGGTCGCTCGGAGGCGACGAAGTACTGCCGGGCGCCCGGGATGACGAGCACGTTGGGAAACACCGAGACCAGCGAGCGATACACCGCGGCGGCCAGGAGCCGGATCTCCGGGTTGGCATAGTTCTCGGCGCCGCTCAGGCCGAGGCTGAACACGCCGCCCGCACGCAACGCGCGGCGCACCGCAGCGAAGAACTCGACGGTGTAAAAGCGGTTGAGCTGCGCCGACGAGGGATCCGGCACAGCCATGAGGATCGCGTCGTACGCGCCGTGCATGGTCTGCACGTAGCGGCGCGCATCGGCGGCGATCGCGTGCACGCGCGAATCGCTCCCCATTCCGGCGAGCGCCTCTGCGATGCGCAAGACGGCCGGGTCCAATTCAACGTAGTCGATGCGCACGACTGGATACTTCTCCACCTCGTGCTCGGCGCCGACCAGACCGCCGCCAACGAGCAGAACTTCTCGCGGCTCCGGATGCTGGACTAATGCGTAGTGAACGACCTCCTCGGCAGCCGCGGCATCTTCCGTCGCACCGACCGGGATGCCGTTCTCATAGACGGTGAATTGTGTGCCCTGACGTGTGACCGCAACGTTTCCATACGGTGTCGACTCCTCGTGTACGACGTCCAGGCCCGGGAACATGGCCTGGCCGGTTCGGCGTTCGAGGTCGGTGCGCCCGAGAAACACGAGCGTGATCAACAGTACGGCGACGACCGATGCGCGCATCACCCGGCGGCCCGTGGCGTGAGCCAGCCAGGCCGCCGCGAGCAGGTTCAGAGCCAGGAGAAACGTTGCGATCTCAAACGGCGCGAAGAAACGGACGAGACACAGCGAAAACAGGAGGCCGCCGACGATCCCGCCGAGTGCGTCGAGCGCGTAGACGTCGCCGATCTGCCGCCAGTCACGGCGCGCCGATGCCAGGCCGGAGAACACGGCCAGCAGGAATCCGGAGAGCAGGCAGTACGGTACCAGCACGACGAATGAGGCGCAGAAGGCCTCGCCGATCCCGACCATCAGACCCACGGGAAGCAGCTGTTTCGTCATCCTGATCCCGGCGATCTGGGCCGCCGGCAGTAGCGCGATACCGACCTGCGCGAGGAGCAGGGCGCGGATCGGGTCGCGAATGCGGCCGGCGGAGCGGCCGAGCACGCCGCCAAGACCGGTCAGCAATAACCAGTTGCCGAGCGTAAGGCCGAGCATCAGCTCGTTCCCGGAGAACAGGCTCAGGAACTCGCGTACCGTCACCATCTGTGTGACAAACGCGGATACACCCAGGCAGGCGACGCCTAGCAACACCGCGCGTCTCGTTGCGAGCGCGGTCGAGTCCATAGAATCGTAACTCTCCCGCTACGCCCCAGGCCCGACGGTGTCAATGGTGGTGATCAGCCATTGAGCTGGCAAATGGCACCAACGGACCTCAGAAGGCCACGACGCTTCCGGACCGGCGGTGTGGTCATGGTTGCCGGGATCGTCATCCTGGCGGCTGAGAAGAGTGCCGTAGGGAATGCGGCTCGGGCTTGATGCTATCTTGATCACTTTAGTCGGATATCAGGTTGGAGCGGCCGGTACTGAACTGGTTGGAGTTCACCACGCTGATGCTCTACGTGAGCACTGCAAATGCAGCACCTGCGGAAGCCGGCCCTTGCAGAAGTAGCACGTCTTCATTTCCTCTGCCTCCGGATGCGGTAATCTTGCCACAAGTTCGGATCGGGACGATACACCCTAATAGTGCAAGACCGCATGCCTTAGCGATGCGCCGCGCCAGACGCACGTCTTCGCCGCCATCACGCGCTTCTCCCTCGGCGACGTCAGCACCGAAACGCGCATCGGCCTCGAAGGCCGCCTCACCCTCACGCCGCAGCAGGCGATCAGAGCTGGCATTACCGGCCTACGCGACTTCAATCACAGCTGGATAGAAACCGGGGTGTCGTGGAACGTGTACTTTTGAGCCTAAGCAAGAATGGAAAGAAGGTTCTGGGCTGCACGCGATCCACACCTTACCCGTGACTTTCTGACGGATGCTTGGTCGGTGCCAGGGCCGCGCTCCGCATCGGGGCGCCGCCCTGGTCAAGACACGGCTCACGACGGCTGAAAGATCAGGAAGTACTGATACGGCAGAATGCCAGGCTCACTGACCAGCTGATAACCGGCGGCGCTGAGCTCGTCGACGATCTGCTCGCGTGCCAGCTTGTGCTCAGGCGGCGGACCGACCGGGATATCCTGCTTCTTGAAATCGATGACCACGACCCGGCCGCCGGGCTTCAGAACATGGCGCAGCCGTCGTAGGTAGTTGATGCGGTCGTCGATGTGATGAACGGTGTCGACGATCAGCACGACATCGACGGCGCCAACCGGCAGGCGTGGGTTGTCGGCCGAAGCCAGGATGGGGATGACGTTCGGCGTGTGCTCGTGCTCGGCACGCTCGCGTAGGTGCGTGACCAGGCCCGGCTCGGTGTCGACTGCGAACACGGTACCGGCCTCGCCAACGGCAGCCGCCAGGTAACGGCTGAAGTAGCCGGTGCCAGCACCGAGATCAGCCACGCACATGCCGGCACGAAGCTGCAACGCTTCCACCACGTTCGCCGGCTTCTGCCACGCATCGCGTGCCGGGTCGTCGAAGAGGGACACCCAGTGCTCGACGTCTTCGAAAGAATGATGAGTAGTGGCATCGTGCGTGCTGTGGGATGATGGCGGTGCTTGATCAGCTGGAGTAACCCGCGCCGGTGCAGCGGACACATGACCCAGCAACACAGTGGCGGCAGCGATTGTTAGAAGCCAGCCGCAGAGAGCTTCCGTCTTCATTACAGCTTCCCATGTACATGCGCACGCGCCGCAGCGCTAGTAAGGCCTCGACCAATGTTACGGAGCTGCTGGCGCTGCAGCCGCCTGCGGCGCCAGCGACAGCAAGCTGAACCCGATACGGCCCGCGATGGTGAACGGTTTGCCCCAGTTGCCGAACTTCAGGCCGGCCAGGCCAGCGCTCGCGCTGCGTGCGTATTCCGAGCGGTTCTGGATGCGGGCGACGTACGCCACCGCCGGCAGGAAACGGGGATCAATCGCCGTGCGGCGCGAGTTCGCCGCCGCGTAGCGCGACAACCAATCCCGAATGGCGCCATCGTGAGTGAGTGAGTGGGTGTACGCTAAGCCCTCTGCGAGAATCCCCAACTTCCAATCTTTGGTCTTGCCGGAAGCGTGGGCCGCCATACCTTTGCGCGCGTAGTCCTGCGCTCCGCTTCTGTACTTGACGTCACCCGTTGCCTCAAACGCGGCCACCAACGCGATTTGCGGCCAGCCCCATTGTCGCGGGTTACCCCGGCCGATGCCGGCGTGGAGCCGGTTGACCAGGTAATCGGCGATGCCGCGCGCCGCCTCCAGAGCGCGCTCGTCGCCGGTCAAGTAGTAGTAAGACAACAGGCCCTCGACCCACGTGTGCCCCAGATCGACTCCACCCAGCTCGAAGGCGAAGTGCAGAGGGGCCTTCGGGTGATTCATGCCGATCCAGTTCGGGTGCTCGTGCTGGTAGTGAATGCGATCCACATCCATGAAATGGCGCGCCGCGGCGACCATACCCTCGTAATACGCGCGCGTACCGGTCGCGGCGTATGCCAAAGCGAGGACCTGGGTCATGTCGTACTCGAGATTGCCCCAAGCATCGCAACCTTTCGTGGTGTCGTGGTAACCGGGATAGTTCCAGTCGCCCCAGTTGAGCATGCCATAGAAGCCGTGGCGCGGGCGCTCGTGCATCGGATCGGGGCAGCGCACCTCGCCGCTGTCGTCCCACAGCTCCTTATCGGCGCGATTCAGGTAGCGACGGTAGGCTGCGTCGATATCCTGCAGAAAGCCTTTGGTGGTTGGCGAAGGCGCGATGCTGTTACGCAACGCACCGCTCGCGACGGTCCAGTTCGGATCGACCCACGCCAGCACCGGTTCGACGAGTGCCGTGAGCGTCACCTGCGGCGGGGGCTTGCTGTCGTGGAAGTAGAGCAGCACCTCATGCGTCTTGGCCACGCCCATGCCGACCTTCGCGGGCGGTGCCTCCGGGGCCCAAAGATTGTACGTGATGCCGCTCGTTTGCGCCTGGAAGCTTTGCGGATACTGCTGCCAGAAAGACCGCGCTGCGATCGCGACGCCGTGCTTCTCGTCGCCGGCATCAATCCAGCCGGCCGCATGGCCCGCGCGGCGCGCCCCAGCGACCACGAGACGGTCATTGTCTTCCTGGAGCAGGCTGAACCCTCCCGCCGCCAGCTTTCCAGAGAGTTGCGGTGCGTCCTCCTGGCCGGCGCGGTACCATGGCAAGTTGCGCAGGGTGAGCGGCACCGTTACGCCAATCTGGCGGACCATGGTGTACGCTTCGGGGCTGTGCTGCTCAAAACTGTGGAGCACCCGCAGAAACGGTTGGTTCGCGAACGCATCTATGCGGATGACGTAATCAAAGCGCGCGCCGTAGTGGCCGTGGATCTCCAAGCGCACGCGGAGGGGGCCCGCCTCCGTGACGGTCACGGCGCTCGGGATCTGCCCGTCGACCCGCCCTCCGTCGATGTTGTTGAAGAACGACACCACGGGGCCACTGAGCATATCGACGCCGTTCAAACGCGCCTGCTGCAGCCAGGCAAAACGGTTCTTGGGCACGCTGAACTGCAGTGGCCCGGTGTCCACGTCGATACGGTCGTCGCGCTCGCGCACCTTCACGGTGCGAGTCGTCGCGACCGGCGCTCCCGGCGCAACGCGAAAGCGCCGTGTCTGCCGCGCTTCCAGGTCCGTCTGCCAGTCCAGTAGCGCCCAGCGTACGCTGCCATCCTGCCAGCGGCTGAGTACGCGCGCTTGCACCGGCGTGGCGCGGCCGCTGTCGTCCGTAACGACGAGGCGCGCTGGGTCCGTCACCAGCCCCTGTGGGAACGGCACGCCCGCCGTGATCGGCCATTGACTCCGCGCCAGCCCCAGCGACTCTTGGACATCGAGCGTGAGCTGTGATGGTTGTGTGGTGGCGGTCTGCCCCGCCCCCGTCTCGGCCCTCACGCGGGCCCAACTGCAGCCGCTCGTAACCACGCAATCAAGGAACAACAAGGCCGTGACCAAAAGAACGGCGCCGACCCGATTTACGAGGCAAGCGACACGAGGCGAACTCAACCCTTGTGCCATGATACCCAAGAACTTCTTGATACCGGCGCCACCACCGGGAATCAATCCCGCCAGTGTCAGCACTGTGAGATTCCACGGGAGCGAGCGTACCCTTCCGTAGCTTGCGTTTCTTGCGGGCGCCGTTAAGTTTAAGTGGGAGACCACATGGAAGACCTCCTTTTGAAAGACCGCATCGCCTCCCTTGAGGAACGCCTCGACCGTTTCGGGAGGCATCTTTGACGTTGCCGAGCGCGAAGCCCGCATAGCCGATCTCGACGAGCGCGCCGCCGCCCCGGACTTCTGGAACGACGCCGAGAAAGCCCAAAGCATTCTGAAGCAGCGCTCAGGGCTCTCGGAGCCCGTTGCGGCGTGGCGCAAGCAGCTCGAAGGCCTCGAAGACATCAAGGTATTCGCCGAGCTGGCGGCCGAGGGCGACCCCGACGCAGAAGCGGAGGCCCGGGCCAAGCTGAACGAGGTGGAGGAAGCACTCGATCGGCTAGAGCTGCATCGCAAGCTCGGCGGCGAGCACGACGCCGGCAACGCGATCGTGACCCTGCACCCCGGCGCCGGCGGCACCGAGGCACAGGATTGGGCCGAAATGCTGCTGCGCATGTACCTGCGCTGGGCCGAGCGCCACGGCTTCAAGACCGCCCTGATCGATGTCCAGCCCGGTGAGGGCGCCGGCATCAAAAGCGCCACCATCACGGTGGAGGGACCTTACGCCTACGGCTATCTCCACGCTGAAGCCGGGATCCATCGTTTGGTGCGCATCTCGCCGTTCGACGCCAACGCCCGCCGCCACACCTCATTCGCCTCGGCGTTCGTCTATCCCGAGATCGAGGAAGATGTGGAGGTGGAGATCAATGAGGCTGATTTGCGCGTCGACACCTATCGGTCGAGCGGCGCGGGCGGCCAGCACGTGAACAAGACGGATTCGGCGGTCCGCCTGACGCACCTCCCCACCGGCATCGTCGTCGCCTGCCAGAACGAACGCTCGCAGCACAAGAACAAGTCGATGGCAATGAAGATCTTGCGCGCTCGCGTCTACGAGCTGGAGAAAGAGAAACAGCGCGAGAAGATGGCGGAGCTGAACAAGACCAAGAAGGACATCGCGTGGGGGAGCCAGATCCGCTCGTACGTCCTGCACCCCTACCGCATGGTCAAAGACCATCGCACCGGGGTCGAGATCGGCAACGCCGACGCGGTGCTCGACGGCGACATCGACCGCTTCATCGAAGCTTACCTGCAAGCACAGGCGGCGTGATCGTTACGGTCCCGCGGGCGCGGCCACTCACAAATCACAGCAGGTGAATCTCACATAACTGCTGCGCGGCACGTCCGGCCGGCTTTGGCGGCGCGCTTCACCGCCACGTGCCTCCTGAAACCCCACGCAGAACCGGTCCCACGGGTAGCCCCAACGGCGGGGGGCCTGCTGGAGGAGTAAACGGAAATACTGGCCGCTCCACCTGCGCGATCTCCTTGTCGTGTCGATGGAATCGGTGCCGTCCGACGGCCGTCGTTACCAATGGATAATATCCCGATACGAACGGGGAGTATCCCCACAATGAGGAGTAGTACCCGGGGAGGAACGGGTAATACCCCGAATACCATGGCGGCGAATACACCTCGGAGGGCGTCGAACCGGAGATCGTAACCACCAACGGCCCGCTGACGTATGCGCTGCCGCCGGTGTTGACGCTGCGCGCCAGTTCCAGCCCGTTTTCCAAACCCTCGATATATGCGTGCGCCGCCTGTGCACGGTCGTCTGCCTCCGCCGTGTCGCGGCGTGACTCGGCTTGCTCTCCAGCTGACGCCTGCGGCTTCTCTTCCGCAGCTGGGGCCTGCGGCTGCCTTGCGCGCTCGTCAACGACGACCCGTGACTGCTGCTCCGGCGGCACCTCGTCCTTCAGATTCGTGTAGTGCAGGACACCTTCCGCATCCTGCCATTCGAGAATGTCAGCACGGGCAGCCGTGGCAACCAATGTGGAGACGGTCACGCTGACGACAATGGCCCCTATAGCTTTCATGACTAAATGCTATGCTAAGGTATCCCTTAAGGCAACGTCCAATGCAACGTGCCGTTGGATAGCATGGCGGACACCTTCGGCTCCGAGGCGGGCGATCTCACTCAGCGCGCACCAGCTGAAAGCGCAGTCTTCAACCAGCGTTCCGGCCGGCGCTTTGCGAGGATGCGCCGGCGATGACTGCGCGCCTTGACTATCGCCGGCTCCCACTCATACTCAGGCGCCGGCAGAAATTCAGACGGAAGTCAGATCAATGGCAATCCATTTCGGCGTGAGCCTGCCGCAGATCAAGCGAACATGGGAGGAGACGTGGCTAGGCAGATATCGATGACTTGCCGACTGCGCGCCCAATGCTGCATACTGCGGCGAGCGATGCGTCGGTGGTGGTTGTTACCCTTGCTCGCGGCGGCTGCCTGTGCACCGTCGGCCTGGGAGCGCCATGAGTCCAGCCTCGCCAAAGATGAGGCCGAGGCGCACTATTCTCTGGCAATCGCGGAGGAGCGTTGGCTGATCGACCATGCGTCCGAGGAAGCGCCCGAAGGCGCACGCTCTTCGGCCGCTGAAGCCGAGCGCCACCTCCACCTCGCCCAGCTCGCGGCCAAGGCCGGACGCCTGAACCTTGCGGTCACGGAGCTGCGGCGGGCCCTGACCACCGACCCACACCAGGCCGAGGCGGTGCGAACGGAACTGGAGCAGCTGCCCTTGCCACCAGCCGAATTGGAGCTCAGGAAGCAGGAATTTGCTTGGAATAGCGCCGCCTTGGCTCCGGAGAACGAGCCTCACGGTGACTACAGTAGCACATATTGTTGGTCTTACCGCGTCCGTGAAGTCAGGCTCCGGCATAAACGTACGGTGCGGACTGCCGACGGGCTGCAGCGACAAGCGACGTATGATGCGCGGCCGTGGGCCTTTCATGCGCATTCGCGCCAATGGCAAGTCGAAGGTCCGTGGATCACCGACGTCGGCACGGAGGTCGAGGCCGTGGACGGACCGTGGCAGCCCCGCTACCGCGCCCTCACGGCGGCCGAGCACGAATTCTTTGTGGACGAACCGATCCCGCCCTGTCACCGCAGCGGCTGGCAAGGTCCCTACGACAGCAATGGGACGATATTCGTCGCTGCCCGCTTGCCGGAAACCGAACTGCCGACCAACGGAAGCAGCCCGCCGGAGTGAGGCTGGGCGCGGCCCAATTTTTTCTTGCGATACCACGGGGCCGAAGCTATCGTGCTTCTAGCTCCTGATCCCGGTTGTGAGGTTGCAAGAAATCTTGGGGAACGATGTGAAGGGAAGGCTGCCGGCCGCCGTCGCATCTGTTCAGGGCATTGCTTTACATGAATCGTCACCATAAACATCAAACGGCTAGAGCCGCCATCGCCGGCCGTCTGCGCCGGATGGGCTTCCACGTGCGCGAGCCCGCTCGTGATGGGAAATACGACCTGCTCGTCAACGGCCACCAGCGCGTCGCGTTGCGCGTGGCGTTTCCGGGGCGCTATGCCCACACCGTGACGGTCAACGGGAGACGCTACGCCTACGACTACAGCAGCTGGAACTTCAACTTCCATCGTCACGGCCGGTGGGAACGCCGTTACTGCGACGTCTTCGTCTGCATCGCCAAGAACCGGCGCGCCGCCGATGAGATCTTCGTCATTCCGGCATCCGCCGTCAGCGGGCCGACCTTCAGCTTACACGGCGCCGGCAAACCGTACCGCGGGCGCTACGCGGTGTACCGCAACCGATGGAGCGTCTTCTCCGCGCAGCCTGGCCGCCCTCAGGAAGCCGAGGTCGCCTGAGCTCCCCAGCGCCGCTGCCGACGCGGTAGGCGCAGCGCGCTCATTCGCGATAGTTGATGAACTGCAATGGCAGGTCGAGGTCCTGCGCCTTGAGCAGTTGAATCGCCGCCTGCAAATCGTCGCGTTTCTTGCCGCTCACACGCACCTGGTCGCCCTGGATCTGGCTCTGCACTTTCAGTTTCTTGTCCTTGACGAGCTTTACGATCTGCCGCGCTTTCTCGATGGCGATACCTTGTTGCACGGTGATCGTCTGTTTCGCCCGGCCGCCCGCCGCCGGCTCGATCTTGCCGTACACCAGCGCCTTCAAGGAGATGCCGCGGCGTACGAGCTTTGATTGCAGGATGTCAACTGTAGCTTTCACTTTGAAATCGTCATCCGAGACGATCTGGATGCTGTCATCCTCCAAGGCAATCTCCGTCTTGGTGCCTTTGAAGTCATAGCGCTGGCCGATCTCTTTGCGCGTCTGATTGACGGCGTTGTCGACCTCCTGGCGGTCCACCTGCGAGACGACGTCGAATGACGGCATGGATGCGCTCTCACCGGGCGATGGGTGGAGTGATCACATCGACGCCCGGCGGCACCTCGAAGACGAAATCTTTGTCCGGCAGGTTCTGATTGCGCCGGATGTCCGAGAACCGCAGCCGGCTGACGTTGCCGAGCGGATCGAAAATCTCCGCGCCACGGATTTCACCGCTGTCGCTTGCTACCGTCAGGCGGAGCTTGCCGAGGGTAGCACTGTCGCGGCGCGGCACCAGCATCAGGTAGACCAGCCCGCCATCGGCGCTGGCGCCCTCTAGACTCACGTTAAAATCCTGGGCGATGTTGCCGACACCGGTGAGGAACGAGATCGGGGTGGTGGACCGAAAGGCGTCGTCGAACGGCGCTTTGATCACCTGGTGTTCCTTGGGCTGATAGAGCCAGAGGGTACTGCCGTCGGCGACGATCACCTGGGGCGTGTCGTGATCCAGTTCCCAGCGCATCTTGCCGGGCTTCTTGAAGGCGACCGTCCCTTGCGCTGCGGTCGTCTTGCCGAGGCTGGCGATCGTCATTTCCTGCGTCACCTGGGCGGTAAAGTCGCGCGTGCTGTCGTAGCGCTCCTGCACTTTTTGAACGATCTTCTGAACCTCCACGCCACGGCGCTCAGCCGCGACGAGCATGCCGGCAAGGAGGCAAACCCGGAGAGCTCGTGCTGTCATCACTCCTCGATTCGTTGCGCCAGAACCTCTCGTGGGCGTCCGTTTTCACTGGTGCTCACGACGCCTTCGCGTTCCATGCGCTCGATCATCCTGGCGGCGCGGTTATACCCGACGCGCAAGCGCCGCTGCACCCACGAGATCGATGCTTGACGAGTTTCGGTCACTAGGCGCACGGCTTGATCGTACATCACATCCTCATAGCCGTCATCCTCGGCTGCGGCCTCATCCTCCTCATCCTCTTCGAGCAGATCGAGCGCGTACTGCGGCTGCGCCTGCTGCTTGGCGAACTCGCAGACGCGGCGGATCTCGGCTTCGGAAACGAAGGCGCCGTGCAGCCGCTGCACCCGCGCCGTGCCCGGCGGCAGGAACAGCATGTCGCCGCCGCCCAGCAAGCGCTCGGCGCCGATGCAGTCAAGGATGGTGCGCGAGTCCACCCGCGCCGTCATCTGGAAAGAGATGCGGGCCGGGAAATTAGCCTTGATGAGACCGGTCACCACGTCCACCGACGGTCGTTGGGTGGCGAGGATGAGGTGAATGCCGGCGGCGCGGGCCTTCTGTGCCAGGCGCGTGATGGATTCCTCCACGTCGCGGCCCAACGTCATCATCAGGTCCGCCAGCTCGTCGATGATGATGATGATCTTCGGCAAACGCGCATGCGCCCGCCGCAGCGGCTCGAACGGCGCCGCCTCGCCAACGGGGTCCGTGAGCTCGATGACACCGGCCTGACGGTCGTCTTCGTCGCGCTCCACCAATCGGTTGTAGCCGTCGATGTGGCGCACGCCCATGTCCTTGAGCAGCTGGTAGCGTTCGTCCATCTCATTCACCAGGTGCTTGAGGACGAGGACGGTTTTCTTTGCGTCAGTGACGACCGGAACTAAAAGGTGAGGAAGATCCTCATATAGTGACAATTCGAGCATTTTCAGATCGATCATGACGAAGCGTACGTCGCGCGGGGACGATTTGAAGAGAATGCTCATGATCATGGCGTTGATGGAAACCGACTTGCCGGTGCCGGTGGCCCCAGCCAGCAACAAATGGGGCATGCGCGCCAGATCCGCGACCACCGGATTGCCGACGCTGTCCTTGCCGAGCGCCAGCGTCAGCGTCGACTGCGCCTGCAGAAACGGCTCGCTTTCGAGAATTTCCCTGAGGTAGACACTCTCGCGCTTGGCATTGGCCACCTCGATCCCGACCACCGCTTTGCCCGGGACCGGGGCAAGGATGCGGACGCCCACGGCGCGCAACGCCATGGCCAGGTCGTCCTGCAAGGTGACGATCCGGTTGACCTTCACGCCGGGGGCGGGCTCGATTTCGAACGTGGTTATCACCGGCCCCGGCCGCACCGCCACCACCTTGCCTTCAATGTCGAAGTTGGCCAGTTTGGCTTCCAAGATCTCCGAGCTCTTGCGCAAACTGTCTTCGTCGACGCGCACGACATGATGGCGCGGCGTATCCAAGAGACTCAGCGACGGGGTCTGATACCCGGCATCGGCAAATGGGAGCAGTTGCTGGGTTGCGCGGAGCGCCGCCGGCTTGTCTACCGCCAGCGCCACCTCTTCACCCAACACGATCACCGGCCCGTCCTGCGCCGCTGCCGGCGGGCGTTTGCGGTTCACGGGCTGCTGTGCCGCAGCGCTCTGCCGGCGGCGTGCTCGCCAGCGGCTCCAGCGCGCACGGGCGCCGGTCGCGACGGCGTTGGTGCCGCCGCGCAGCGATGAACGGGTGGTGAACATGACAGAGAGTAACAGCGCCACGGTGGTGACGACGTACGCGCCCAGCGTGCCGCACGCTTCGCGCAGCAGGCTGGCGAGAAAGCCGCCACACCACCCGCCGGCGTGGACCACGGCGCGCTCGCGCAAGCACAGGGCGAGCATCACCGCCACGCTGAGCAGCAAGCTCAGAGCGGCGCCGGCGCGCGCCCCTGAAAGCTCAGCTAATCGCGAGCGCAGCAAGCGAACGCCGGCGATGCCGAGCAACAGAGGCAGCAGGTAGGCCGCCAAGCCCAATGCCTGCATGAGAACGCTGGACAGGCCGTATCCTACCGGGCCGCCGAGGTCCACCTTCGGCTCCCCATGCTGAAACGACATGAAGCTGACCAGGGCGAACAACGCCGTGGCCAGCGTCAGCACGCCCGCGACTTCGTTCAGGATTTGGCTGGTCTCCTGCTCGTCCGTTGCTTTGGCCACCGCTCGACTACGCTCCTCCTCACATCTCCATCACAAAAGGCACAATGACCGGGCGGCGCTCCAACGTCCGCGCGAAAAACCGCTTGAGCGCCTTCCGCACCTCTTCCTTCACTTCCAGTGAATCGGTCCGTGACTCCGCCGTGATCTGCTCGAGCGTTTCCATGACCACGCCCTTGGCCTGCTCCAGATACGCCTGCCCTTGCTGTTCGAGCATGAAACCGCGCGACACCAGGTCAGGCCCGGCGATGACGTGCCCGTCTTGCTGGTCAATGCCGAGAATAGCCACGACCAGACCATCGGCAGAGAGGTGGCGCCGATCGCGCAGGACGACGTCCTCCACATCGCCGATGCTCTTGCCGTCGACGAACACGCGCCCGGCCTGGATGGGTGCGCTCCGACGCGCGCCGCTCGGGTCGATATCGAGCACCTGGCCGTCTTCCAACAGAAATGTGTTCTCTGCTGTCATGCCAACGGAGTGCGCCAAAGCGCGATGCCGGACGAGATGGCGGTACTCGCCGTGTAGCGGCACGAAGTACCGCGGCCGCACCAGGCGCAACAGCAGCTTGAGTTCCTCTTGGCTGGCGTGGCCGGAGACGTGCACCGCATCGCTCCCGGCGTGAAACACGTTGGCGCCGCGCCGGTACATGTGGTTGATCATGCTGCTGATGGATCGTTCGTTGCCTGGGATGATGCGAGACGAGAGGATCACCACATCGTCCGGATTCATGTGCACCTGCGAGTGGTCGCCAACAGCGATGCGGATCAGCGCGGAAAGCGGCTCACCTTGGCTGCCGGCGGTCAGCAGCGTGACTTGGTGCGGCTGCAGTCGATCCACCTCATCGGGGTTGGCGAACAACGAAAGGGGGAAGCGCAGATAGCCGAGCTGAGAGGCGATCTTGATGCTGGTGTTCAGGCTCCGACCAACGATCGCCACGCGGCGGCCATGGTGCTGCGACAGCTCGAACACCTGCGCCAAGCGGTGCACGTGCGACGAGAAGGTCGAAAAGAATATCTTGCCCGGGCTGCTACTGAAGATCCGATCGAGATCCCTGTACACCGATCGCTCGGAGGGGGTGAAGCCCTCACGTTCGGCGTTGGTCGAGTCCGAGAGTAGCAGCAGCACCCCACGCGCCGCGTACTCGGCCAGGCATTGCAGGTCGGACGGCGTGCCGTCGATCGGCGTCTGATCGAGCTTGAAATCGCCGCTGTGAATGATGGTCCCAAGTGGTGAGGTGATGGCCAGGGCGACCGCGTCCACGATCGAGTGCGTCATATGGATGGGCTCGATCGCAAACGGTCCCATGGACCACGCCCGGCGTGGCTGAAAGGTCTCGAGCTGAACCGCGTCGGTCAGGTTGTGTTCACGCAGCTTTTCCGCGATCAGGCCGGCGGCCATCGGCGGGGCGTACACCGGCGCGCGCAGATCGCGCAGCACGTAGGGCAACGCGCCGATGTGGTCTTCGTGGCCGTGGGTGATGACGAACCCGAGAAAGCGGTCGCCCAGGCGTTGCAGGTAGCCCAAGTCGGGAATCACCAGATCGATGCCGAGCATGTGCAGCTCGGGAAACATCAGGCCGCAGTCGATCGCGATGGCCGCGTCCCCGTACTCGAGCAGCAGGCAGTTCAGGCCGATCTCGCCCGCCCCGCCCAATGGGATCACGCGGAGCAGGCCGCTGCCGTTCGTTACGGACATGACAATGCTCTAGCTCGCGATGCGACCGTTGGTGGGAAGGCTATCGCGATCAGACATGCACCCACCTCAACCTCCCAAACCGCGCCCACAGCCTTGATCATACCTGGCACAGCTCTCACGAGTCAACGTGACCCGCCAGCGCAAGGAAACTACCCGTGGACGGTCAACTCCTCGACCCCAGTCCGCATGGAGGGGCCTACGATCCTCCCTTCGACGACCACAGCGCTGCCTTGCGGCCACGGCGGCAGGATACCAGCTTCGGGTTCTTGTCGAGTAGGACGCGCGGCGCTTCAGGCGGATCCCCTTCGGCGGCCTTGATGACGTCACCGCCTTCGTCGAGCGCGATCTCGGCGAGCAAGCGGTGCGACTTCACTGAACGCGGTTCCTCTGCGGTGACGTCGCGCGTCGAGGCGAAGGCGTCGCGATGCTTGATCAGCAGCCAGCTACGGTTGCCGCGATCCGCGGCGTACCGGCTGCCGGTGCGCACCAGGACCCAGCTGCCCTTCAGCTTCTTGCCGTAGAACGTGAACTTCAGCTGTCCTCTTTCGACGCTCTTGCCAACGTCCGGCTCTTCGGGGACATAGGTACCTTTGTCCCAGATCATGACCGTACCGCCGCCGTACTCGCCCTCGGGGATGACGCCCTCGAAACGAGCGTAATCGATCGGGTGGTCCTCTACCGCCATCGCCAGGCGCTTGACCGACGGATCCAGCGATGGGCCTTTCGGTACCGCCCAGGAGAGCAGGACGCCGTTCCACTCCAAGCGCAGATCATAGTGCAGATGTGAGGCGCGGTGCTTGTGAACCACGAACGACAGGCGTTTGGCCGGTCGCCCGCGTGGCGGCCGTTCACCACCGGGCTCGGGGGTGACCGAGAAGCGCCGCTTCTTGCGGTACTCCTTCAGTTTCTCGTCGGCTGTCATGGCGCAAATCGGATCGCGAATGCGTGCCGGTAGTCCTCGTCGGTGTTGATGTCGTGCGGCGGTTCACCGGCGATCGGAATCTCTGTCACCCACTCAGGGTGTGCGCGGATCAAGACGCGCGCGCCCTGATCGCCTTGCAATTTCTCCACCGCAGGCCAGATCCGGCGGGCGAGGAAGACCGGGTGACCGGGCACGTGGGCTCCACCGCTGTCGTACACCGGCCGGACTATGGGGGCGCTGCCTGCCGAGCAGTCGGTCGCCAGTCGGTCGATGAGCTCACCTGTGATCCCTGGCTGATCACCGAGGAGGATCGCTGCCGCACTCGCTTGGGAGTTGGCCGCACGCAACCCCGCGCGCAGGGATTCACTCTGCCCGAGCGCGCAGTCGGGGGCCACAACGATGCGGACCGCGCGCCCCGCCGGAAGCTGAAGCGCCTCTCGGATTTCCTCGGCGTGGTGCCCGAGGACAACGACGATCTCATCGAGGCAGGAATCCACTGCCGCATCGATCACGCGTTGGAGCAAGCACCGACCGCCGAGCGGCAACAACTGCTTCGGGCGGCCCATGCGTGTGGATGCTCCGGCGGCCAGGATGATGCCGGAGAGAAACGGGCGGGCCTCAATCGCTCCCATGGATGGTGCCCCTTCTCTCGCACAGTGGCCTGCCGTCCGTCCCGTTTCGAACCGCGACCATTTCGGCGAGGATGGCAAGGGCGATCTCCTCGGGGGTGCGGGCGCCAAGATCCAGCCCGATCGGCGCGCGAATGCGGTCGAGATCACCCGCAGTGAAGCCCTCCTCTTGCAGCACCACCTTCCGCCGCCCGTGCGTAGTGCGATTGCCCATTACGCCGATGTAGCGCGCCTCGGAACGCAACGCCCGCGCCAACGCCGGGATGTCGAACTTGGGATCATGCGTGAGAATGACCACGTACGAGTACGCGTCGAGACGGACGCGGTCCAGTACCTCTGCGGGACCGGCCGGGAATATCTCGTCGGCGTCGAGGAAGCGCTCGCGGGTGGCGAACAGACCGCGGGCATCGATGATGGTGCTGCGAAAGCCCAACTCCTTCGCCATGCGGCACAACACCATGGCGATGTGTGTCGCGCCGACAATGAACAGCCGGGGCTGTGGTGTGAACGCTTCAAGAAAGATGCTGGCCTCTTCGCCTTGCCACGGGAAGGTCACGATCCGCGTCCAGACTTCCCGCAGCGCACACCGCGCTTCGATCATTAGTGGAGCATCGAGTTTCGCATCGATCGAGCCCACCGCCGTGTCGTCGTCCCACAACACCAACTTGCGGCCCAGGAAGGCGGGCGGGCTCAGGCCGATCGCCAACACCGCGGGGCATTGGCGCTCCACGGCTTGCCTCAGCGCCAGCCAGGTCTCATTGGCAACAAACGGCTCGATCAGCACATCGATCGTACCGCCGCAGCTCAGGCCGACTTCGAAAGCCACCTCGTCTGCGATGCCGTAGCTCGCCACCATGGGCTGGCCGCTGTCCAGCACCTGCATGGCGCGCTCGAACACGTCGCTCTCAACGCAGCCGCCGCTGACCGAGCCCACCATGCGCCCGCTGCGCGTCACCCACAAGCGAGCGCCGGGCAGCCGCGGCGCGGACCCGCGTACGCGCACGAGGGTTGCGAGCGCCATCTCTTCGCGGTCCGCTGCCCAGCGGTCCAGCTCCGGAAGAACGTCTCTCATGGCCGCACACCGTACACTACACACGATGAGAGCAGCGGAAAAGGACCGGCAACTGGCCAGGGCTTGCGGCGGCGATGAAATAACCTGTAGGCCGGACAGTCATTGTGGATTGTGGTATGTCTCGCGCATGGCGAATGCGACTTTGAAGCAAGGGTGCCCGATCCAGCCGGCGGTCGTCGTACGCAAAACCCTGGCAGCCGTCATTTGGCATCGGCGACGCGTGTACGTACCTGGAGGGGTGCGACTCATCGCCGCCATGCAGGCCCTCGCGCCGCCGCTGCTGGATTGGTACGGTTACCCGTTCAGGTTCCGAGTCTGAGGCCGTACGCACCTCCATGCGCGCTCTCATCCTCTTCCTCGCCTCCGCCGGTTACGTCGGCTACATCCCGGTCGCATCCGGTACGTTCGGCTCGCTGGTTGCCATCCCGATGTTTTGGGGGTTCGACGCCCTGCGGGCGACGTCGGTGCCGCTATACGTGCTCACCTACCTGGGGTCGGTTGCCGCGGCCTGCTGGATTGCGGGGCTGGCCGAGATCTATTTGCAGGAGCACGACAGCCACAAAATCGTGATTGACGAGGTTGTCGGCTACCTCGCGGCGACGCTGTTCTTCACGCCGACCTGGCGGCATGCGCTGGCGGCGTTCGTGATCTTTCGCGCGCTCGATGTGATCAAACCGTATCCGGCAGGGTACATCGACAAGCACGCACCAGGCGGCGCCGGGGTCGTGCTGGACGACGTGGTCTCCGGCATCTACAGCAATCTGGCGTTACGCGTGCTCCTCGCGGTAGGCTTGCCGCTATGATCGAGAAAGCCGCCATTCTCAGCACCGGTGACGAGATCACCACCGGGCGGACACTCGACACCAACGCCAACTTCATCGCCGACAAGCTGGTCGCCGCGGGGCTCGACGTGGTCGCCATCGTTGTCGTTGGCGACTACGCCGAGCGCCTCGCCTGGGCCTGGCGAGAGGCCATCCGGCTGGCTGATGTCGTCATCTCCACCGGCGGTCTCGGGCCGACGGCGGACGACCTGACCACCGAGACCGTGGCGCAGGTGACCGGGCGGCAGCTCTTGGTCGACCAAGAAGTGGCCGACCGCATCCGACGCATGTTCGAGGCCATGGGCCGCGTGATGCCGGAGAACAACCTCAAGCAGGCACAGTTCCCCGAGGGAGCGGTGATCATCCCGAACGCGCTCGGCACGGCGCCCGGATTTCGTCTCGATCTGGCCAGCGAGTACGGGCCGCGCCATCTGATCGTGCTGCCGGGTGTGCCGCGGGAAATGAAGCCAATGATCGAGGAGCAGGTGCTCCCCTGGCTACAAGAGGCACGTGGGGGTAACGAGATCTACCTCAGCCAAGTGTTCCAAACCTTCGGTCTTAGCGAGTCGGCGCTGGACGAGCTGGTCGCCGGCTGCGTTGCGCCGCAGGAGGGCCGCATCGCTTTCCGAGCCGCCTTTCCACAGATCTCCGTTCGGCTGACGGTGCATGGCCCACCGGCGCTGGTGCCGCAGCGTCTCGAAGAGCTGAGCGCGCGACTGCGCCAGCGCATCGGTGGCTGTGCCTATGGCGAGGGCGATACGACCATGGAGGCGGTGGTGGGCAGCATGCTGACGGATCGCCAGATGACGATCGCGTTGGCCGAGTCGTGCACCGGCGGGCTCGTCGGCCACCGCATGACCAACGTTCCGGGCAGCTCGAACTACTTCAAAGGCGGCATCGTCGCCTACTCGAACGAGGTAAAACAGCAGAGCCTTGGCGTGCGCGCTGAGACCCTCGCGCAGCACGGAGCGGTGAGCGAAGAGACAGCGATGGAGATGGCCGCGGGTGTGCGCCGCGTCCTTGGTGCCGACCTCGGCCTCGCCATCACCGGCATCGCCGGCCCCGAGGGCGGCACGCCCGACAAGCCCGTCGGGACGGTGTGCTTCGCCCTGGCGATGGCGACGACAGTATATCGCCGCCGCTATCAACTGTGGGGCACGCGCGATTGGGTGAAGCTACTTTCGTCCCAGATCGCGCTCGATTGGGTGCGGCGCCACTTGCTGGGCCTGGACCCAAGCGAGTCGGGCATCTCGAAGCGGTAGCCGTGGCGCTCTCCGAGACAGAGTGCTGATGAGCTAAGCGGGCGGGCTTCGAGACGGCCCCCGGAAAGACGGGACCTCCTCAGCCCGAGCGGTGTTGTCATTGCATCAGAAGGACAATCTTCCGCTCGCCCTGAGGAGCCGCCTTCTTCTGGCGGCGTCTCGAAGGGCGGCCTCTGGAGAAGATCTCCGGGGGGTAGAGGAGAAGAGGAAGTGCCGCGGCCGGTGGATTCCTAGGGCGCTGTGTACTACGTTACCGACCACGTATATGCCTGCAGCCGAAGAAGGAAAGGTCCGCAGCTTCATCGCCGTCGATCTCAGCCCACCGGTGCGTGCCGCACTGGGCCGCTTGTTGGAACAGTTCCGGCGGCTGAAATGCGATGTCCGGTGGGTGCGAGCGGAAGGCATGCACGTGACTCTCAAGTTCCTGGGTTGGGTCGATCCGGCGCGCTTGGAGCGGGTTCATACTGCGCTTGCTGCCGCCGTCGACAATCAGCCGGCATTGCCCATGCGGGTACACGGTCTGGGCGCCTTCCCCAGCCTGCGTCGGCCGCGTGTGCTGTGGGTCGGCCTCGAGAGCGAGGGACTTGCGGAGTTGGCAGCGCATGTCGAGGAGGCGGTGAACCATGTGGGATTCGAGCCGGAGAAGCGCGCCTTCACTCCCCACGCGACCCTGGGCCGTGTGAACGGCATGCGCGGGTGGTCAGGCGTGGAGGGATTGTTCAAGACTCATCTGTCGGATGACTTCGGAGAATGTATCGTCGATGCAGTGACAATTTACCGCAGCACGCTGCGACCTGAGGGCGCAGTGTACACGCCGCTGTGGACAATTCCGCTCAGCCGGAATAAAGGGGGACGCGATGACGACAATGGATCCCAACCGCGTGCGGGCGCTTGATCTGGCCGTCAGCCAGATCGAGAAGCAGTTCGGCAAGGGTGCCATCATGAAGCTCGGCGAGCAGGCGCACATGCGCGACATCGCCGTGATCTCCACCGGATCACTTGGACTCGACCTGGCTTTGGGCGTGGGCGGGCTCCCGCGCGGCCGCGTGGTCGAGATCTACGGTCCCGAGGCCTCGGGCAAGACGACGCTGGCTTTGCAGGTGGTCGCGCAGGCGCAGAAAGCCGGCGGCATCGGCGCCTTCATCGATGCCGAGCACGCCCTCGATGTCAGCTACGCCCGCCGCCTCGGCGTCAAAACCGAAGAGCTGCTCATCTCGCAGCCGGACAATGGCGAGCAAGCCCTGGAAATCGCTGAGACTTTGGTGCGCAGCGGCGCCGTTGATACTCTGGTGATCGATTCCGTCGCGGCCCTGGTGCCCCGAGCGGAACTCGAAGGCGAGATGGGCGAGCCGCAGATGGGATTACAAGCACGCCTGATGTCGCAAGCGCTACGCAAGCTTACGGCCACCATCTCGCGCTCGCACACTATCCTCATCTTCATCAACCAGATCCGGATGAAGATCGGCGTCATGTTCGGCAACCCTGAGACCACGACGGGCGGCAACGCGCTGAAGTTCTACTCGTCTGTCCGCCTCGACATCCGTCGCGTCGGCGCCATCAAACAGGGCGATAATGTCATCGGCAGCCGCACCAGGGTCCGGGTGGTGAAAAACAAGGTCGCGCCACCGTTCAAAGACACCGAGTTCGATCTCCTCTACGGCTCGGGCATCTCACATGAGGGGGAGCTAGTCGACCTGGGTGCCGAGTGCGGCATCCTCGAAAAGAGCGGTGCTTGGTACGCCTTCGAGAACGACCGCATCGGCCAGGGCCGCGAAAACACCAAGGACTTCTTGCGAGAGCACGCCGAAATCGCGCAGGCGATCGAACGCAAGATCCGCACCCACTTCGGCATCGCCCGCAACGGTGGAACCGAAGACAGCAAGCCCACACCTGAAGCGCAAACGGCCCGCCCCGAATCGCCCAAGTCCGACGCAAGGAAGGGGCCCAGAGCGACGTGAGGGTTGCGCCCCGGCGTTCACACCGAAGCCGCACTCCTGCGGCCTCCTGAAGGCGTGGCGTGAAGAGCGCTCTCGACAAAAAAGTAAGTCGCCCGATTCAGAACGGGGGCTGATTCCCCGCAATGTCCTTCGCCGATTCAGCGAGCGAGCGCTGGCACGAATCACGCTGAGCGGTGGTGAGGCGGTAACTTGAGGATGGACCTTCAAGACATTCTGCGCACGGCCGTTCGCATAGGTGCTTCAGACGTTTTGCTCAAGATCGCCGCGCCCCCAGCGGTGCGGATACACGGTGACCTCGTGCCGTTGCCCGGCGCTGCTCCAATGAACCATGACTGCCTGGAGCGTGCGGTCGACGAACTGCTCGACGACTTCCATCGCAAACGGCTCGCCATCGAGCTGCAAGCCGACCTCGCCTACGACACGGCGGATCTCGGGCGGTTTCGCGTCAACGTCTTTCGGCAACGTGGAGAGCTGAGCGCCGTCATCCGCGTCATCCCTTCCTACATCCGCTCGGTGAGCGAGCTCAACCTGCCGCCGGTGGTGGAACAGATCGCCAACGACCGTCGTGGTCTCGTCCTGGTCACCGGCACCACAGGCAGTGGGAAGAGCACCACTCTGGCGGCCATGATCGATCACATCAACCAGACCCGCCGCTGTCATATCATCACGATCGAAGATCCGATCGAGTACGTGCACACCGATCGCCTCAGCTTCGTGAACCAGCGCGAGGTCGGCTTCGACGCGGTGAGTTTTGCGGGCGCGCTCAAGGCGGCCTTGCGCCAGAACCCGGACGTGATCCTGGTCGGTGAGATGCGCGATATCGAGACCATCGAGACGGCCATCATGGCGGCCGAGACCGGGCATCTGGTGATGAGCACGTTGCACACCCTTGACGCACCAGAAACCATCACCCGGGCCATCAGTGCGTTCCCGGAACATCAGCGTGACCAAGCCCGCCTCATTCTCGCCAGCGTGGTACGTGGCGTGATCAGCCAGCGCCTCATCCCGCAGGCCAGCGGCGACGGCATGGTCCCCGCCGTCGAGGTGCTGGCCTCGACGGCTCGGGTGCGCGAGTACATCGCCGACAAGGAGAAGCTGCGCGACCTGCGCGAGGTGATTGCCCAAGGGCACATGACTTACGGTATGCAGACGTTCGATCAGTCCCTCATGGGCCTGCTCAAAGGTGGCTTGATCACGCGCGCCGAGGCGCTGGCAAACGCCAGCAACCCCGCCGATTTCGAGTTGAAGTTGCGGGGCATCGCCTCCACCAGCGACAGCCGCTGGGACGATTTCGACCGCCGTGACTCGGTTGGAGACTCGAAAGCCAAGATCGAGATCGACCGCTTCTGAGGCGTCCGGCCGCGCCTGGGACCGCGCCATCCGTCTCCTGGCCGTGCACGACCGCAGCGAGCAGGAGATCCGCAGCCGGCTCGCCGCCAGCGGGGAGTCGGCCACGACCATCGCGGTCGCCGTGCGCCGTTTGCGCCACTTCCGCTATCTCGACGACCGTCGCTTCGCGCTGGGCGTGGCCGAGCAGGCGATGCGCCGCGGCTACGGCAGCGAGTACGTGCGGGCGCAATTGGAACACAAAGCGGTTGCCGAGCACGTGATCGAGCAGGCTCTCCATGCTAGCTTTGAGGACGAGGCTGAGTTGGCCAGGCGAGCGCTGACGCGACAGTTTCCGGAGCAGCCGCGACAGCCGGCGGAACGCGCCAAAGCCGCGCGCTTCCTGCTGCGCCGGGGTTTTCCCGAGGCCGTCGTGTTCGCCATTCTGGACGAGGCCTGCTAAGGATCTGAGCATGATGACCGGTGCGGAAATCCGTTTTGCTTTTGTCGAGTTCTTCCGCCGCCGCGGTCACGAGGTGGTGCCGAGCGCCTCTTTGGTGCCGGATAAAGATCCCACCTTGCTCTTCACCAACGCTGGGATGGTGCAGTTCAAGAACGTCTTTCTCGGCACCGAAAAGCGCGCCAGCCGCCGCGCCGTGAACTCGCAGAAGTGCCTGCGCCTGAGCGGCAAGCACAACGATCTCGAGGAGGTCGGCAGAGACACCTACCACCACACGTTCTTCGAGATGCTCGGCAATTGGTCTTTCGGCGACTACTACAAGCGCGAGGCGATCGCGTGGGCCTGGGAGCTGTTCACCAAGGAATGGAAGCTGCCAAAGGACAAGCTGTACGCCACTGTGTTTGAAACCGACGACGAGGCCGAGGAATGCTGGCGCTCAGAGACCGACATCGCCCCCAAGCACATCTTGCGCTTTGGTGAGAAGGACAATTTCTGGGAGATGGGCGAGGTTGGTCCGTGCGGGCCTTGCTCCGAAATCCACATCGACCGCGGGTCAGAGGCCTGCGACATGCGCCAGGTGCCGGGGCATGTCTGTGCTGTCAACGCCGGCTGCGCGCGCTTCATCGAGCTGTGGAACCTGGTCTTCATCCAATACAACCGCACGCCTGACGGCACCCTGGAGCCGCTCGCCGAGCGCCATGTCGATACGGGCGCCGGTCTGGAGCGGCTGGCGGCCGTCCTGCAGGGTGTGAAGTCGAACTACGACACCGATCTGTTTCAGACGATCATCGAGCGGATCGAAGGCATCGTCACTAGCGTGGGCAACCGAAAGCGTTACGGGGAGTCAACAGACAGCGACGTTTCGTATCGTGCTATTGCCGACCACGCCAGAGCAATTAGCTTCCTGATCGCGGAGGGGTTACGTCCCGGAAACGCCGATCGAGAATACGTCTTGCGACGGCTCATCCGCCGAGCAGCCCGCCATGCGCGACGGCTCGGTGTAGGAATGATCGACTACTTGCTCGTAACGGCGTGCGAGGGCGTCGTTCAAGTAATGAGAGCCACTTACCAGGAACTCATTCGCGAGAAAGAAACGATCACTCAGGTCATCTGGGACGAGATGTTGAAATTCGAGGCGACGCTGGTGACGGGAGAGCGGTTTCTCGAAGGCTTTATGCACCGAGCGATTCCAGGGGCGGTGCTGCCCGGCGCGGCGGCCTTCAAGCTTTACGATACCTACGGCTTCCCGCTCGACATGACCCAGGATATCCTTCGCGATAAGGGCATGACTGTCGACATCGCCGGCTTCGAGGCCTGCATGGAGGAGCAGCGCCAACGCGGGCGAGAAGCGCGCAAAACGGGAGTCGATCTCATGATTGGGGGCGGTGCGTACACGTCGCGCTTCGTAGGCGACCGCATCTACGAGTCCGAGACGCGCGTGGCGGCGCTCATCGTCGACGGCACCGAACGCGACGAGGCCCGTGCCGGCGACCAGGTGCAGGTGATCGTCCCGGAGACCCCTTTCTACGGGGAGTCGGGTGGCCAGGTCGGAGACCGCGGCGTGATCGAGAGCGAAGCCGGGGACCTGATCGAGGTGGTCGACGCGCAGAAGCCGCGCGCCGATCTCACCGTGCATATCGGCACCGTGGTGCGTGGTGCGCTGCACACCGGCGACCGCGTGCGCCTGCGTATTGATCGCACGCGGCGCGATGCAGCGCGGCTGAATCACTCTGCCACGCACATCCTGCATGCCGTTCTGCGCGAGCATTTGGGAACGCAGGTGCACCAGGCCGGCTCGCTCGTCGCACCCGACCGCCTACGGTTCGATTTTAACTACCACGGCCCGGTGGCGGAGCCGGAGCTGCGAGACATCGAGGAAGACGTGAACGCCCGCATCCGCGAGAATGCGCTCGTGCGCACCGAGGAGATGGCATACCCGGACGCCATCAAGATGGGCGCGCTGGCGTTCTTCGGCGACAAGTACGGCGACCGCGTTCGGGTGGTGCGCACCGGGGAGTATTCAATCGAGCTCTGCGGCGGTACGCACGCGGAACGCACCGGCGACATCGGAGTGTTCAAGCTGCGCGCCGAGACCGGTGTGGCCGCCGGCGTGCGCCGGGTCGAAGCGCTGAGCGGCGAAGGCGCGCTGCGATGGTTGCGCGGGCGCGAGCAGCAGTTGCGCGCGATCGGCGAGCTGCTGCATGGCTCGGAGGAGGATGTGGCGGTGCGCGTCGGTCGCTTGGTGGCACAGCAGCGCGAGCTGGAGAGGCAGTTGAAACAGCTGCAAAGCAAGCTCGCGGGCTCGCAGAGCGATGACCTATTGCGTCAGGCGCGGCAAGTTGATGGCGTGACCGTGCTCGCCGCAGAGGTCGAGGGCGCCGACGATCGCGGCTTGCGCGACCTCGCCGACCGCTTGCGCGAGCAGATCGGCTCCGGCGTGATCGTGCTCGGGACGACCCGCGGCGAGCGGGCATTGTTGCTGGCTGCCGTCACCCGCGACCTCACGAAGCGTTACCACGCCGGTGAGATCATCAAGCGCATCGCCCCCTTGGTCGGCGGTGGCGGTGGGGGCAAGCCTGACCTGGCGCAGGCAGGCGGGAAAGATCCAGCCAAACTGCGCGAAGCCCTGGAGGCCGTCTACCAAATTGTGTCCTGAGCAACAGCCGACCCTCAACACGGCGGACGAGCAGGGCCTCGAACTCTCCTTCGAGAATCCCAGGCTCTTCGAGAATCTGCTCGGCCACCAGGACGAGCACCTGCGGGCGATTGAACGAGCGCTCAGCGTACAGGTCGGGGTCAACGGCACGACGCTGCTGATCAGCGGAGATCCGGTCGAGCGCGAGTTGGCCGGACGCGTCCTGACCCAGCTCTACGCCGTTGTGGAGAAGGGCTACCCCGTCTACATCAGCGACGTCGACTACGCCATTCGGATTCTGAGCGGCGACCGCAACGCCAACCTACGCGAGATCTTCCTCGACACCATCTACATCTCGGCGCACAAGCGCATCATCACCCCCAAGAGCATCGCGCAGAAGGAATACATCGAAGCCATCCGCAACTACGACATCGTGTTCGGTATCGGCCCTGCGGGCACCGGTAAGACGTATCTGGCGATGGCGATGGCCGTGGCCGAGCTGATGAAGAACAACTTCGCCCGCATGATCCTCACGCGGCCGGCGGTCGAGGCCGGCGAGAAGCTGGGATTCCTGCCGGGCGATCTCGCCGAGAAGGTGAACCCGTACCTGCGGCCGCTCTATGACGCCTTGCACGACATGGTCGACTTCGAGCGCGCACAGAAAATGCTGGAGCGTGGCAACATCGAAGTGGCGCCGTTGGCGTTCATGCGCGGCCGCACGCTCAACGATTCGTTCGTCATCCTGGACGAAGCGCAGAACACCACCGGCGAGCAGATGAAGATGTTCCTGACGCGCCTGGGCTACGGCTCGAAAGCGGTGATCACCGGTGATGTGACGCAGATCGACCTCCCCGCCGGGCGCGCCTCCGGTTTGAAAGAGGCGCAGGTGATCCTATCGGCCATCGATGGCATCCGCTTCTGCTACTTCACCGAGCGTGATGTCGTCCGCCATCGTCTGGTGCAGGACATCATCACGGCCTACGACCGCTTCGAAGCCCGGCGTGACTCCTCTCTCTCCGGCGCTCTTCCTCCCTCGCCCTCCAGCGTTTCTTCTCCGTCTCCCTCTGGGCGAGGGGCGGGGTGAGGGCTCCCTTGCGCCAACTGCGCTGCACGACTCACGATGTCCGTTAGCGTCATCCGTCGCTGCCACCGGCCCGGCGTGAGCGCGGCGCGCGTCGTCGCCGCGGCGCGGCGTCTACTCAGCGCGCTCGATGAGACCGAATCTGAGCTCACCATCAGTTTGGTCGACAATGCTGAGATGCGCCGCCTGAACCGCGACTACCGCGGGAAAGACCGGCCCACCGATGTACTCGCTTTCGCTATGCGTGAAGGGGTGCGCGTGGCCGGCGACGAAGCGGTGCTGGGCGACGTGGTGATCTCTCTCGACAGCGCCGCCTGTCAGGCCCGGCGACATGGCCTTTCCGTGGCGGACGAGGTGCGCACGCTGCTGATCCACGGCGTCCTCCATCTGCTTGGCTATGATCACGAACGCTCGCCGGCCGCGGCGCGAAGGATGAAAGCCATGGAGCGGCGGCTGCGCTCGGTCTTGCTCAACAAGTGATTTAGGGCGGTGCATCGAGCCGTTTTGCCCTTTGGACGCAGCTCACGTTGACTCGCGTGGTTGGGTGAGATAAACGTAACCGTGATGAATCGGACTGCCCGCGGGCCAGCGGGCTTTTTTTGCCCGCGGCGCTGACCAGGCGGTTAAGAGGCGATGCACGCACATTTCGGAATTGCTCTCGCGCTCCAGTCGCTGCTGACTATCGGCATCCTGTTTTCCCTGCTCTTCTACCTGGCCAGCTACGCCGAGGCGCGGCGCTTCTTTCGCCGCCGGCGTGGGTCACGCAGGGGCGATGGCCGCGAAAGGCAGCTGTCCGGGATGACGGTGCTGAAGCCCTTGAAGGGGCTGGACGTCGATCTGTACTGCAACCTGTCGACGTTTTGCGAGCAGGACTACCCCGTTTTCCAGATCCTCTTCGGTGTCGCGGATGCTGGTGATCCCGCGGTGCGGGTCGTGCGGCAACTCCAAGTAGCCTATCCCGGCCTCGACATCGGCCTGGTGATTGATCGCCGCGTCTACGGGACCAACTCTAAAGTGAGCAACCTTCACAACATGTATCGCGACGCGAAGCACGACCTGATCGTGATCGCCGACAGTGACATCCGCGTCGGCCGCGACTACTTGCGTCGCCTTGCTGCCGAGCTGCAGGACCCCGGAGTTGGCCTGGTGACCTGCCTGTATCGGGCGGTCAACACCGGCGGATTGCCCACCTTGGTTGAAACGCTGCTCATCAACACGGATTTCGTGCCGATGGTGATGGTGGCGCGAGTGGTCGAGAAGCCCAGTTACGCCTTCGGAGCGACGATGGCGCTGCGGCGTTCGACGCTCGACGCGATCGGCGGATTCCTGCCGCTGGCGAACTACTTGGCGGACGATTACCACCTCGGGCACCGTGTCGTGGAGCGAGGCTTCCGGCTGGTACTCTCCGACGTGGTGGTGGAGACCGTGCTGGCCACCGGCAGCTGGCGACGCCTGCTCGATCACCAACTGCGTTGGGCCCGTACGAACCGCAACTGCCGCCCGGCAGGATATTTCGCAAGTATCATGACTCACGGCACGCTCTGGGCGTTGCTGAACCTGCTGTACAACCATTTCAGCCCCATCGCCTGTCTGCTCGCCGCGCTCGTCTATGCGGTGCGCGCCGGCACCGCAAGGGCGATCTGTAACCGCTATCTTGAGGCGCCGATAACTCGCGCCGCGGCGTTGCTGCTTCCTCTGAAAGATCTGTTCGTCTCCGCCGTGTGGGGACGGTGCTTCCTGGGCGACAGGGTGCGCTGGAGCGGCAACGAGTTTCGCGTCCTGAAAAACGGCCATATAGTCCTTGTCGCACCCGCCGCCTCGACCGAACCGGCTGTCGTCGCCTACCCTCCGGTGCGCGAGGAGCGCGACCGGTATCCAGCATCGCTGTGAGAATGCGTATCGCCTATGACTGATCGCTTATCGGCCGCAAGCTGTCCTGCCGGTATGCGACGCGCGACGGTCGGCAGGCCTTTACTCTGTTCGATGCAGGAGCTGATCGATGACGGCGGCGACTTCGTCCTTCTCCGGCGACGCAGGCAGGATGGCGAGTGCGCGGCGCGCTCGCTCTCCGTATTGCGCGGCCAGGGCGTGGGCTTCGGTGAGCACACCGCTGGCACGGATGCGGGCAAGGACGTGTTGGATGTCGCCCTCGCTGAGTTGATGACTCTCAAACGCGCGCGCCACCTCCGCATCGCGGCGTATCGCCAGGACGATCGGCAGTGAGGGGTTGCCGTCACGCAGATCGATGCCGACCGGCTTGCCGAGGCGTTTCTCAGTGCCCTCGACATCCAGCAAATCGTCGACGATCTGGAACGTCATGCCCACGTTGAAGCCGCATGCAGCCATGGCCTCGACGACCGGCTCTGCCGCCTCCGCCAGATAGGCTGCGGTGCGCCCTCCCTGTTGAAAGATGCTGGCGGTCTTGCGGCTGATGATCTCGATGTAGTCCTGGAAGGTGACCCGGGGGTTGTGACGGAAGCGGCTCTGCATGGCCTCACCTTCGGTCAGACTGATGCAGGCTTCGGCCGCCCAATTGATCAGCTTCTCCTCAAAGCGGGCGCACAGCTGAAAGGCGCGGCTGAAAATGAAATCGCCGGTCACCAACGCGTTGGCGAGGCCGTACTTGCGATACGCCGAGTCCTTGCTGCGTCGGACATCGCTGCCATCGATGATGTCGTCATGGAGCAAGCTGGCAGAGTGAATCAATTCGAGCGCCGCGGCCGCATCCACGATGTCGCGCAACTCGCGGCCCCCGCAGGCTAGAAACACCAGCAACGTCACCGTGGGGCGTACGCGCTTCCCCCCGGAGCCGATCAGGTAATTGGAGATGTCCGACAGGAGATTCTCACGCGATTTGAGCTGAGCCGCCAGACGCGACTCGACCATTTCCAAAGCCGCACTGAGCGTCGGTGGGTGAGCATGGGAGCGCGGGCGCATCTGTGCTCTGGTGATCACACGTGTTCCTGAATCGCGCGGTCAGATAATGTCAAAACCCCCGTCGAGTCAAGGTAGCGGAGCGCCAGCCTGGGCACGTTGCTTTTTCGCCGCCGAGCCGTTAGGTCTTATTTTCGGAGCAGATGCGGTTTTCACCTTCCACCATAAGACGGCTCGGAAAAGAGAGCATCGAGATTGTCTGGAACGACGGCCACAAGAGCGTGTACCCAAACCGGTATTTGCGCGACTATTGTCCCTGTGCAACCTGTCGCGAGCGCGCGGCGCATGCGCTGCCGGTTCTCGGCAGCGGCGAGCTGTACCCCGTGCAGATCGGCGTGGTCGGCCGCTACGCCATCAGCATCCGGTGGACTGACCGGCACGACACCGGCATCTTCAGTTACACAACCTTGCGGCGGTTATGTCCATGCGAATCTTGTCAAAGCGGCGTCGACAACGTGACCAGCGCATGACGACAATCGATGACATCCGTGAGCGCCTGACGGAGGTGCGTCCACCGGGGTTCTCGCGCGACGTGATCGCGGCCGGGATGGTACGCGACATCGAGAACGAAAACGGCACTGTGACGATCTTTCTGCAAGCGCCGCCGATGCCGCCTCACAGTCTAGGCGCCACGGTGACGGAGATCGAGCGCGCGGTGGGTGCGATGGAAGGCGTCAAGCAGGTTGACGTCCGTATCCTGTCGCCCGCCCACGCTAGCACAGGCCATGCGTCGCAGTCCGGCACGCAAGCTCCGGCGAGCGAGTTTGAGCCGCTTGAAGGTGTACGCAGCATCGTGGCAGTGGCCAGTACAAAAGGCGGCGTCGGCAAGTCGACAGTGGCGGTCAACCTCGCGTTGGCGATGCAGCGGCTCAACCAGCGGGTCGGCTTATTGGACGCCGATGTCTACGGGCCGAGTCTTCCGACGCTGCTCGGGATCTCTGGCCGGCCGCGGGTTTCCAAGAACAAGCGCATCTACCCGCTAGATAAATACGGTCTTCAGGTGATGTCCCTGGGCTTCTTCCTCGATGACAACTCTCCCGTGATCTGGCGCGGCCCGTTGGTCGCGGGGCTGGTTCGCCAATTCTTGAGAGCCGTGAACTGGGGGGAGCTGGAGGTCCTGGTGGTCGACCTTCCCCCCGGAAACGGCGACGCCCAACTGACTTTGGTGCAGCAGGTGCCGGTGGCCGGCGGTGTCGTGATCACCACCCCTCAAGAGGTGGCGAGGCTGGACGTGGAGCGCGGGATTGCTATGTTTCAACAGGTCAATACCACCGTGCTCGGGATCATCGAGAACATGAGCTACTACGAGTGCCCGAAGTGCGGGAAACGTGAAGAGCTGTTCGGCAGCGGTGGTGGCGCACAGATCGCCGCCCAGTTCGGCGTTCCCTTGCTCGGCCGCATCCCGCTCATCGCCGAGCTGCGAGCGGGGGGTGACGCGGGCAAGCCGATCGTGGCGGAGCGACCGGAGCATCCGGTGAGTCAGTTGTTCCTGCACATCGCCGGCAAGGTGCTGGAGGCGGTCGAGGCGGAGCGCGTGGCAACCGCGCCGCCGACGATCCTCGACGACTAAGCTCCTGGGAGGGGAACCTCACGGCGACACTTTCTCTCCTTACCAAGGAAAGGTTTTTTAATGCGCGAACCACTTCGACTTTCGTTTCGCCGTGTGCTAGCGAAGAAGGAGTTCTTTTTGAGGAGGCTATGAGTTCATGTCAACCGTGATCACTGAAGAATGCATCAACTGCGGCGCTTGTGAGCCGGAATGCCCGAATACGGCCATTTACGAAGGCGGAGCGAGTTGGGAACTTGATGGGGAGACCCACCCGGCGTTGTCGGACGCCCTCTATTATATCGCACCCCAGAAGTGCACCGAGTGCGTCGGCTTCGCTGATGAGGAGCAGTGCAAGACCGTCTGTCCGGTTGATTGCTGCATTCCGGATCCGAAGAATCCCGAAACCGACGCAGTACTGATCGAACGAGCCAAAAAACTCCATCCAGACAAGGAGTACGGCACCGATTATCCATCGCGATTCCGCAAATAGGCGGGCACTCCGCACCTACCCAGCAGGGCCAGATTGCGGCGCTGGCAAGCGTTGGGTATAACTGGCGCCGCCTCTCGCGTGCCCGGTGGACTACCACACGTCTACATTCAACCAGGCATTCGCCCTGACCCTGCTGGGTTATATCATTGCGACGGCTGTCGTCAGCATCGGCGGCTATCTGCGCCGCCCGCATGACCTGAGCTCGGTGGGCGGCTCTCCGGTGTTGCGCCCCGGCATCCGGGGCTGGTACTTCGAGAATCTGCAACAGATCGAGCAGCTGTGCGTGCGCTGGGGAATACGCCCGGCATACGTCTCGTGCGCGCAACTCATCGGCAGCGTGCTGGTGGCAGCCTGCTACGCCGGGGGCTTGCTCTTCACTGCCGGCTGGCTGCTACTGGGCACGGGGACGCTCGACATCATCGACGGCCGGGTCGCACGCCGGACCAACAGCGGCAGCCTGCGCGGGGCCTTTCTGGATTCCATCGTGGACCGCTTTGCGGACTCGATGGCCTACTTTGGGCTAGTGATCTTTTACCGCAACTCCTGGGTATTGTGCGTCGTACTGTTCGCGTGGCTTGGCGCCCTGATGGTGAGCTATGTACGGGCTCGTGCCGAGGGCTTGGGAGCGTCGTGCAAGGTCGGCCTGTTGCAGCGTCCGGAGCGCTACGTGATCCTGGGATTCGGCACCATTTTCGGCTCACTCTTCGAACATATCGGCGGCACGTGGCTGCCGGCGCCGCGTTACTGGTTGGTGACCGTGACGATTTTGGTTCTGGCCGTGCTCAGCAGTCTGACCGTGCTCCAACGGGTGCTGCATGTCTGGCAAGCACTGGGAAAATCGTCGCATGCCTGAGGCCGAGCACAGCGTTGATCTCGCCGGCAAGGCCAAGCGCGTCGTGGGCACCTTCGTCCTGATGGTCGGTGCCGGCGTCGTGTTGGACAGCTGGGCGGCGTGGGCCGGAACGGTGTTCATGTTGATCGGGATGATCGTGTTTGTGTGGGGAATTGCCGAAGCCTGGGCGCGCGACACCGTAACGCGGCCTGAGCCTGAGAACCACGCCACCGCGGCGGCAACCAGGCCAACGGAAAGCGACTTGTGAACCGGACGTTGCGGATCGTGCTGAGCGTCACCATCTCGGCGGTGTTTCTCGGCTTCGCCATCCGCAAGGTAGACTGGGGCGAGGCTGCGGCAGCCCTGGCAGCGGCGCATTACGTGTACGTCTTACCGATGTTCGGCGTCACGATCTGGACCCTCTACATCCGCGCGCAGCGCTGGCGGATCCTCCTCCGTCCTGTCGGCACCCCGGCGATGCGTACGTTGGTGTCGGCAACTAACATCGGCTTCATGGCGAACATGGTCTTGCCGCTACGTGTGGGCGAGGTCATCCGGCCGGTGCTGGTGAGCCGCAAGGAAAACGAGCCCTTGAGCGGGATTCTCGCCACCGTGGTGCTCGAACGTATCTTCGACATGTTCACCATCCTGTTTCTCTTCGGCGTAGCGGCGTCGCTTGTGGCAGTTTCCGATCAGGTGCGACAATGGGGCTACTACTTGTCCGGGCTAGCGGCAGCCGTGGCCGCCGCGGTCATCATCGTGCGCTGGCAAGAAGCGCTCGCCTTGCGCATGCTGCAGCTGGCGCTGCGGCCGCTGCCGGCGGCGATCGCTGCCCCGGTCGATAACTTCTTCCGTGGCTTCGTTCAGGCGTTGGAGACGCTGCAGAGTCCGTTGACCTTCGTACAGTTGCTCGGCTGGTCATTATACCTGTGGCTGGTTATTGCCGCCATTTACCTGCTCGGCATTCTGGCGTTCGATATCCCCGCACCGCTGCTGGTCGGGTCGATCACCGTCAGCGCCATCGCTGAGCTGCTGGTCGCGTCGATCACGGTCAGCGCCATCGTTGCCATCGCGGTGTCGGTGCCTCAGGCGCCAGGCTACATCGGCTCGTTTCAGCTCGGCTGCACGCTCTCGCTGGCCATCTTCAACGTGTCGCAGAGCCATGCCATCGCCTACTCCATCGTGTCACACCTCACGCAGTTTGCCGCTGTCGTCGCTGCTGGGCTATACTCCCTGGCGCGAGAAGGCATGACCATGCGACAGCTCGAAGCGGTGTCGGAAGCCAATGGGACAGCGGTCTGAAGGCAAGACGGTTGTTTTAAGCCTGACCGGCGGCATCGCCTGCTACAAGGTCGCCGAGTTGGTGCGCGCGCTCACGCGTGACGGCGCGAAGGTCCGGGTGATGATGAGCGCGAACGCGCAGCAGTTCATCACGCCGCTCACCCTGCAAACCCTTTCAGGCCATTCAGTGGCCACCAATACCTTCGATCTGACCCAGGAATCCGAGATCGGCCACATCCGGCTGGCGGATTCCGCTGACGTCCTGGTGGTTGCTCCGGCGACAGCCAACATCATAGGAAAGCTTGCTGCCGGTATCGCCGATGATTTGATCACCACCGTCGTGCTCGCCACACGCGCTCCGATCGTGGTGGCGCCCGCCATGAACGTGCACATGTACGAGAACCCCATCGTGCAGGCGAATCTGGCGCGCCTGCGGGCGTATGGGTTTCGGATCGTCGAGCCGAGCGAGGGGTTCTTGGCGTGCGGCTACGAGGGTAAGGGCCGCCTCCCTGACACCGAGGTTCTGCAAGCTGAAGTCGAGCGCGCTCTCAGCCCGCAGGATCTGCGAGGCGAACGGATTCTGGTTACCGCCGGTCCCAATCGCGAGCCGCTGGACCCAGTCCGGTTCATCTCCAATCGCTCTACCGGCAAGATGGGCTTCGCCTTGGCGGCTGCGGCGTGGCGCCGCGGCGCCCAAGTGAGCCTGATTGCTGGCTCGTGCGCGCTGCCGACCCCGCACGGCGTGCAACGCCGCGACGTCGTGACAGCGGAGGAAATGCACCGAACCGTCGGTGCCGAGTACGAATCCGCAACCATCATCCTGATGGCCGCGGCCGTGGCCGATTACCGGCCGGCCCGGGTCGCCAGCGTGAAGCTGAAGAAGGGCAGCAGCCCCATGGTGCTCGAGCTGGAACGCACCACCGACATCCTCGCGGATCTGGCGCCGCGCAAGGGGTCGCGCATCGTGGTGGGCTTTGCCGCCGAGACCGAGCAGCTCGTCGCCAATGCCGAACGCAAACTGGCGGAAAAAGATCTCGACCTGATCGTCGCGAACGACGTGGCCGGCGCGAAGACCGGCTTCGCGGTCGACACCAACGCTGTCACCATCATCGACCGCTCCGGCCACCGCGAAACGGTGCCGCTGATGAGTAAGGACGCGGTGGCCGACCGCATCCTCGACCGGGTGCTGGCATACAAGCGGCAGCACGCAGCCGGCAGCACACCTCCGACAAAGTCTGACCGGGCGGCGCCGTCTTCGACGGCGTAGCCGCAGAGCATGCTGCGCCTCCTCGGCCCTGAGTGCTGAGCGACTAGATTTCTCCTCACAGCGATGGGAACGCCCACCACACCTGCGCCCGTCAAGCTCATTGCCGGGCTGCTCGCCTCCTCGGACGAGTTGCTCGGAGAGGCGCGCGAAGCGCTCGGCCAGCGCTTCGGGCCCGTGGACGCGTGCTCGATCCCATCGACGTGGGGCTTCAGCAATTACTACCGCAGCGAGATGGGCGACCTCATCCGCCGGCAGTTCATCAGCTTTGAAGAGCTGATCGCTCCAGGACAGCTGGCCGGGGTGAAGCACCTCACCAATGAGATGGAGAACGCGTGGCGCACGGGGTCGGGGCGTCGTGTGAACATCGATCCCGGATACATCGCCGCTGCGAAGTTGGTATTGGCCTCCACTAAAGAGGCGACACACCGCGTTTATCTGGGAGATGGCATCTACGCCGAAGCGACTCTGCACTTTAGCCACCGCTCATTCCAGCCGCATCCGTACTCCTACCGCGACTACGCTGCGGCGGACGCCGTCGCCTTCTTCAACGCGGTCCGTAGCAGGTACCTGATACAGGTGCGCGAATCCTAGCCCAGGAGAACAGCTCCTGAGTGTGCGGGCGCCGCGACGCGCACCGAGCGACGCCGCGTTTATGGATTCTGCCTCGCCGATGTGCGAATCTACACCGAGCGCTTCGCGTGCCGACGCCCGCGTTGCGGTGGCCGGTACGTCAGCGCGAGAGCATAACTGGAGGAGTGAAGAATGACAGAGTTAGCCTACCATGAGATGTTCCCCCATACGAAGGATGATACTCGCTATCGGCTGCTGACCAACGCGTACGTATCCACGGCGCGGTTCGATGGTGAGGAGGTGCTCAAGCTCGATCCCGAAGGGCTCACCGTTCTCGCCCGCGAGGCCATGCGGGACGTGGAGTTCCTCTTGCGCACCGAGCACCTGCAGCAGCTCGCGGCCATTCTCGACGATCCGGAGGCCAGTGGCAACGACCGTGGCGTGGTGCTGGCGCTGCTGAAGAACGCCGAGGTGGCCGCCCAAGGGGTGTTGCCGATGTGCCAGGACACCGGCACGGCAACTGTGGTCGCCAAGAAAGGCGGTCGGGTGTGGACCGGCGTGCAGGACGAGGAGTTTCTGACGCGCGGCATCCGCGACACCTACCTGAAAGAGAACCTGCGCTATTCCCAGACGCTCGCGCTCAACATGTACGACGAGAAAAACTCCGGCAACAACCTGCCGGCGCAGATCGACATCTACGCCACCGACGGAATGGAGTATTCGTTTCTCTTCGTCGCCAAGGGCGGCGGATCGGCAAACAAGACATACCTATTCCAGGAGACCAAAGCCCTGCTGACGCCGGGTGGTCTCGAGAGCTTCCTCGTGGCGAAGATGAAAACCCTGGGCACCGCGGCGTGCCCGCCATACCACATGGCTTTCGTCATCGGTGGCACGTCCGCCGAGATGTGTCTCAAGACGGTGAAGTTGGCCAGCACCGGATACCTCGACGATCTGCCCACGCAAGGCAGTGACAACGGCCAGGCTTTTCGGGACCTCGAGCTGGAGGCGCGGCTCTACGAGGGGGCTCGAAAGAGCGGAATCGGCGCCCAGTTTGGCGGCAAGTATTTCGCCCTCGATGCGCGGGTCATTCGCCTGCCACGGCACGGAGCGTCTTGCCCGATCGGGATGGGCGTGTCGTGCTCAGCACACCGCAACGTGAAGGCGAAGATCAACCGCGACGGAATCTGGCTCGAGGAGTTGGAGCAAAATCCAGGACGGTTCATCCCTACCAAGTACCGCGGCAAGCATGAGCACGGCGTCGTGAAGATCAATCTCAACCGGCCGATGTCGGAGATCCGCGCCGAACTCACAAAGTATCCCATCAAGACGCAGCTTTCACTTACGGGCACCATCATCGTCGCCCGTGACATCGCCCATGCGAAGCTCAAAGAACGGCTCGATCGCGGCGAGGATCTGCCGCAGTACTTCAAGGACCACCCGGTCTATTACGCGGGACCGGCCAAGACGCCGAAAGGTATGCCCGCGGGCTCGTTCGGCCCGACCACTGCCGGGAGGATGGATTCCTACGTCGACCTGTTCCAATCAAAGGGCGGTTCCCTCATCATGATCGCCAAGGGGAACCGCAGCCTCCAAGTCACCGAGGCTTGCAAGAAGCACGGTGGCTTTTATCTCGGCTCCATCGGCGGCGCGGCTGCCATACTCGCTCAAGACAACATCAAAAAGGTGGAGCTGGTGGAGTATCCCGAGTTGGGGATGGAGGCGATCTACAAGATCGAGGTCGAGGACTTCGCCGCGTTCATCCTGGTTGATGACAAAGGCAACGACTTCTTCGCACAGTTGACGTGAGGCGACACAGGTCGCCGCAGCGCTAGACCGTCCACGAAACCGCGGCTCAACTCCGGCACTTCCTCCACGAAGGGGGGCCGCCGGAGGACGCCGCGGTTGTGACGCGCAACGCTCGGTGGGGGCGCTACAATCTCGAAGGCCAAGCAGTAGGAGTTCACACGTGGGTTTCAAAGCTTTGGAAGGCGTGAGGGTGCTGGAGTACTGCCAGGGAATCAGCGGACCATTCTGCACCAAACTCATGGCCGATCTGGGAGCAGAGGTCATTCACCTCGAGTTTCCAGGGAGAGGGGACGACACTAGGAGGCTTCCGCCGTTTCCCGGCGATGTCCCCAATGAGGAGAAGAGCGGTCTGTTTCTGTTCCTCAACACCAACAAGCTCGGCATCACTCTCGATCCCCGACTGCCTGCGGGCAAGGAGATCTTCCGGCGGCTGGTGAGTGTGGCGGACGTGCTGGTAGAGGATTGGGCTGCGGGCCACATGGAAACGATGGGGCTCGGGTACGAGGATTTGCGACGACTCAACCCCGGGCTCGTCATGGCTTCGATCACCCCTTTCGGGCGCAGTGGACCGTACAAGGGCTACAAGGCCCACGGCCTCAACATCTCCCACGCCTCGGGCCAAGGCTACATGCTCCCGCTCCTTTCTCCGCACCTCGAGCGCCCCCCGGTCAGGATCGGCGGCAACTGCACCGATTACGATTCCGGCCAGACAACGGCGGTGGCTATCCTGGCTGCGCTGTACGCAAAACGCATCACGGGCAAGGGACGGTTCATCGAGGTGTCGCAACAGGAAGCGGTTCTGTCGTTGCAGCGAATCGAAAACGTGGTGTTCGCAGACAGTGGAGAGATCCTGACCAGGAAAGGGCCCGAGGGGGAGCGCATTGTCACCCAGATGTTTCAGTGCAAGGACGGCTACGTTGTATCTGTGACCCCCCTCGACCATCAGAAGGAAGGCTTGGCGAAGCTGCCCGAGGGGGTCGGCGCAGCGCCACCATCCGGCGAAGACACAAAGGGCACGGGGGGCTTCGAGGCGCTGCGCCAGAGACTCGACCTCTGGATGAGGCAGCACACGGTAAGGGAGGTCTGCACGAAGGGACAGTCCCTCAGTGTTCCGATCTCACCCGTGAGTTCGTCCGAAGACGTGGCGACATCGGAACAGCTGAATAACAGGGGGTTCTTCGCCGAAGTAGAGCACCCGGTGGCAGGCAAGCTGAAACTTCCAGCCCGCCCTTGCCACTTCTCCAAGACCCCGTTCGCGTTGGAACGCGCCGCCCCGCTTCTCGGGGAGCACAACGAGATCATCTACCGGCAGCGGCTCGGGTATGGCAGGCAAGAGTTGCGAGCGCTGCAAGAGGCCGGCGTGATCTGACAGTGTCGATGAGTTCGAAGCAAGGCTCCGAGACAGCCCCCGAGGAGACAGCCTCCGCAGCCTGAACGAAAACCTGAAGGGCCATTCTTGAGGAGACGACGATGCCCTCTGGGAGAAGTTTTGCGATGAACAACGGGCCACTAGGTGGCATCAGAGTCACGGAATTCACTTCGGCGTGGGCAGGCCCGTACGCGACGTGTCTTCTGGGCTTTTTGGGCGCCGAGATCATCAAGGTGGAGAGCCGAAAGCGGCTTGACCATTCCCGCTTCACTTCGTTCACTACGGCGAGAACCTTCTCGGGGCCAGACGAGTCCCCGGTCTTCAACAATCTGAACTTGAACAAGCTCAGCGTTTGTCTCAACCTGAGTCAACCCAAGGCGGTCGAGATCGCCAAGCGCCTGGTCGCCACGAGCGACGTCGTGGTCGAGAACATGCGGCCCGGCGTCATCGCGAGGCTGGGTCTCGATTACGTGGCCTTGAGTGAAGTGAAGCCTGACATCATTTATCTCTCGTCATCAGCCTGTGGTCAGACGGGTGCCGACCGAGAGAACGTGGGGTACGCCCCGAATTTCGCGGGCGCCGCGGGCCTGTCGTACATTACCGGCTATCCCGACTGGCCGCCGAGTGTCTTGGCGGGGTCCATCGATCTGCGCAGCGCGACCACCGCTGCCTTCGCGATCTTGGCGGCTCTCCTCTACCGGCAAAGGACCGGGGAGGGTCAATACATCGACCTCTCATCGCAGGAAGCCGTTGCCGTACTCAACGCTGACGCGCTGATTGACTTCCTGATGAACCGGAGGGTACGAACGCGAGTGGGGAACCGGCACGACACGATGGCGCCGCACAATTGCTACCCTTGCCGTGGCGAGGACAACTGGATCAGCATCGCAGTGGCCAACGATCAAGAATGGCGCGCGCTCTGCGGCGTCATGGGAAAGCCGGAGCTGGCGCAGGATGAACGGTTTTCCAGTGCGGCGGCTCGCTGGAAAAACCAGGAGGAGCTGGATCAGCTCGTTGGCGAGTGGACCAAAGACCAGGGCGACTACGAAGCCATGCACCGGCTGCAGGAGGCCGGGATTGCGGCGACTCCGTCACTGAGCAACAAGGCGCTGTTTGAGGACCCACACCTGAAGGAACGAAAGGTCTTCGTGCAGGTTAGCCACCCCGTGTTGGGAAAGGACTGGGTGATCGCGCCGCCTTGGCGGCTGTCCGAGACCCCGGCCGACATTCACTCCCGCTCGCCGCTGCTTGGCGAGCACAGTCAGGCGGTGTTTGCAGAGCTGCTCGCCATGTCGCACGAGGAGATCCGCAAGCTGCAAGAAGAACAGGTCATTTACTGACTGACCGGCTCACACCTTCTTGCGTTTCTTGCTGATGTAGTCGACGAGCAGGTACTCGCCGAGATGATCCGGGCGGGTGTACAGCGCGCGGCCCTTGTTGATACGGGTCATGCGTTCGACGAATGCGCGCAGGCTGCCGCTGTCGTCGAGCATAAAGGTGTTGATGGTTATCCCTTTGCGCGTCACGCGCTCAACCTCTTTCAGGGTCTCCTGCGCCGCGCGCATGCTGACGCCGCCGAACGACAGCGGCCACTCGCAGTAGAGCCGGCCGCGCGAGAAGTACGCTGTCGGTTGCCCGTCGGTGATGACGATGATGTGCTGATTGTTGCTGGGGTGGCGGCCGAGGAGATCCGACGCCAGACGCAGCCCGTCCTGCAAGTTGGTGAAGGGATCGCCCATGTTCCAGGTCGCCTCGGGCAGATCCCTCAGCTTCAGCTCGACGGCGCGAGTGAAGAAGCCGACGATGGAGAAGTAGTCGCGCGGGAAGCGCGCCCGGATCAAACTCTCCATCGCCATGGCTACCTTCTTCGCCGCGGCGAAGCGCCCCTCCCAACTCATCGACCAGCTCATGTCGAGCAGCAGCACCGTTGAGGTGCTGGTGGCGTAGTCGGCGCCGAAGATCTCGAAATCTTCGGGGTGCAAGTCCAGCGGCGCGCCGGCGCGGCGCGCCAGCGTTTTCTTCAGCGTGCCGACCAGATCGAGATTCAACGGGTCGCCATAACGGTACGCTTTCGTGACATCGGGCCGCACCTCGTGAATGCCGCGATGGTCCGACTGATGGCTGCCGGTCCGGTCGCGCCACAAGCCTTGGTAGATGTCACGCAACGCCAATTGCCCAATCTTGCGCACGCCCTTCGGCGACAGGTGCACGCGACCTTCTTTTGGGGTCAGGTAGCCCGCCTCCACGAGCAGCAACATCATTTGCTGCAGATTACGAAAGTCCTGTAACGCTTGGTGGCCGAGCAGCGCGCGCAGCTCGTCGGCGTTGATCCGCTCGCAGTCGCCGGTCAACAGTTGCTCCTCCAGCCTCTTCAGTCGCTCGACTTCGTGCATCAGGTTCAAGGCTTCCTCGTAGCTCGCCGACTTGGGTCCGTGGAAGAGATCGCCGTAGCGGCGCCGGAAATCTTCCAGATCCTTCAGATTCTGCATTTCGTCGAGCAGATTCTCGAACTCCTGGCGCGCCTGCTCATCTTCGAACTCGTACTGCTGCAGCCGCTCGATGGCTGCGGAGAGGCGTGACGGCAGTCGGTCGAGGAATTCGAGCTTCTCCCTCAGTGCTGGCCGCGTGACGCGTCGCTCCTCGAGCGTGTCGCGCTCAAGATCGAGCAGTTCCTCGAGCCGTCGCCCGATTTCGTCAAGGGAGTTGTTGAGATTGAACTCACGATAGCGCCGGCGCAGCTCCTCGCGGACTTCTTCGAGGAAGTCGTCGAGGCCCATGACCCGCATGCCTTCCCACTCCGCCCCCTGCCGCATGAGCCACGCGAGGGCCTCCTGCACGTCGTCGGTGAACGAGAGGTACTCGGAAAGCTTGTCAAACACCTGGTCGGCGCTCAGCCGCACGCGCTGGCTGCCATCCCACTGAGTGTAGCGGATGCGGATCATGGCGTCTGGCTCTTGGCTTACGGCCTATCGCACCATAGTTGACAAGAGCTCGATTGACGTGTTGCAAGTATACGCCAGACGCGTCTCGTTTCACTCTCGATACGTATACTGGCCGCCCTCGCAGTCTTTGTTCAGCTTCTGGTGTAAATGCAACCCTTCAAGGATGAACTCGGTGGCGGCGGCGATGAAGCCCGGGCTCTCGATCTCGCCGAGCACCCGAATGCCGGCGTGCAGGCCACCGATGGCACGGACGCCTTCGAGGTATTCCTCCGCCCGCATGGTGTCCGAGACTTCGACGCCCCATCCCTTCTCGAAATACTCGACGACCTCCTTGAGATCCTCGACCTTGAGCAGCCGGTCGAAGACTTTCAGCACGGCGCGATTGAGCAGGCGCTCGATCAGCTCGTCGCTCTTCTTCTCCTCACCGGCATACTCCAGTTCGATCTTCCCCGCAGTGGACGCCACCACCGCGTGCAGGTCGCTGATGCGCGGCACGATCTCGCGCTCGCCCAGGCGCACGGCGCGCTTCTCGGCGTTGCTGAGCAGGCTTTCGTAGTTGTTGATGGTCACGCGGACGCTCACCCCCGAGGTCTGATTGATCTCTGGGCAGGCCCGCGCTTCGAAGGTGAACTGCGCGACGATCTCTTTCATGAAGTCCGGCATCCCGATCACACGCTCGAAACGGTCCAGCGCCGGCAGCTCCTGCTCCATGATGGCGATCTCGTCCTGGAGCGTGCGCGGATAATGTGTGCGGATCTGCGCGTCGAAGCGGTCCTTCAAGGGCGTGATGATGCGGCCGCGGCTGGTGTAGTCTTCAGGGTTGGCGCTCGCCACGATGACGAGATCCAAGGGCAACCGAATCTTGTAGCCCTTGATCTGGACATCCTTCTCCTCCATCAAGTTGAAGAGCCCGACCTGTACCTTCTCGGTCAGGTCGGGCAACTCGTTGATGGCGAAGATGCCGCGGTTGGTGCGTGGGATGATGCCGTAGTGGATCGTCTCCTCGTCAGCAAGGTAGCGGCCTTCGGCGACTTTGATCGGATCGATCTCGCCGATCAGGTCGGCGATGGAAACGTCCGGCGTCGCCAGTTTCTCGCCGTAACGTACCTCGGGCGTGATCCAGCTGATCGGCAACTCATCACCCAGTTCGGCGAGACGGCGACGGCACTCTTTGCAGATCGGCTGCAGCGGGTTGTCATTGATCGGGCAGCCGCGCACGATCGGGGTTCGAGGATCAAGCAGGGAGGTCAATCCGCGGATGATGCGGGATTTTGCTTGTCCACGTTCACCCAGGAACACCATGTGGTGCCCAGCCAGCACCGCGTTTTCGATTTGCGGCAGAACGGTGCCGTCGAAACCGATGATCCCGGTGAGGATGCGCTCGCGCCTTTCCAGCTTGGCGAGCAAGTTGCGGCGCATCTCTTCGCGCACCGGCAGGACGCGGTATCCGTCGCGTTTCAGATCGCCGAGCGTGCCTGCCCGCTGCATTCTTTTTGTCCCTCGCACCAGTGATGCGTGTCGACTCGATTATATGGACACGCGGTCAGTGGGGCAACCGCAATCCCAACGCCGGCTCTCAATCGCCACCGGCGGCATCGAAGACGGGCTTGAGGCGGTCGTACGTGGCCTCGAGATGTTCCGGGATCACGCGCACCTCGGCAAACACGGGCATGAAACTGGTGTCACCGACCCAGCGCGGCACGATGTGCCAGTGCGCATGGTCGGCAACGCCGGCACCGGCGGCGGCACCGATGTTCATGCCGACGTTCATCCCCTCCGGCCGGAAAGCGTCGGCGAGCACGCCGGTGGCGCGTTGCAGCATCTCCATGAGCACCTGAAACTCGCCACGTGACAGCTCATTCAGGTGCGCCACGTGGCGCCGCGGCGCCACCAGCAGATGGCCGTTGGAGTACGGGAATTTGTTCAGCATCACTACGGCGGGTTGCTGCGCCAGCACCAGCTGCCCGCGAAGATCTCCGGCTTGGACCGCGGCGCAGAAGATGCACCCCGAGTCCTTCGGCCCGGTAATGTAGGCCATGCGCCAAGGCGCCCACAGCACCTGCATACGAACCCGCTGTTCCGGTGCGCCACTACGCCGTGAAACGAGGGCCGAGGCTCTGCCGCGCTAGCTGGCAGCGGCTGTCGAGTCTGCGGCCAACTTGCCGTCGACCCGCAGCCGGAGTTCTTTGCCGACTTTGAAGAAGGGGAGCCGCTTGGGCGGCACGGTGACAAGGCGGCCGGTGCGCGGGTTGCGGCCCTCGCGGCCCTGCCGTTGCTTGACGATGAAGCTACCAAACCCTCGAATCTCGACGCGGCCACCGCTTCGCAAGGTGCTAGCCATGCTGTCGAACACGGAGTTCACGATAACCTCGCTATCACGACGGGAGTACCGTGGATACCGCCGAACGAGTTCCTCGATCAGGTCGCGTTTGGTCATGAGCGCGCTTTAGCCCCCCTTGATCTTTGATGCTCCCTGTTTTGCCCCGCTCGCTTCGTTGTCCTCACGATCCAATCGCAGCTCTTCGTTGAGAATGTCCTCGAACGAGAAGCGCGCCCCCTCGCGCTCGCGCTGCAGATAAGATTCCATCTCCTCCCGCTCTTCTGTGCGCCGCAACGCTTTGATGCTCAATCCGATCCGCCGTTCTTTCGGGTCGACATGGGTGACTTCGGCTTCGACCTCTTGTCCAGGCTGGAAGAGCGCCTGCGGCTTGTCTACCCGCTCGCTGCTGAGCTGCGACACATGGATCAACCCTTCGATGCCTTCCTCGATCTCGACGAAGATGCCGAAGTCGGTGACCGTGGTCACCTTGCCTTTGGCGCGGCTGCCGACCGGGCAGCGGTGAGCAATGACGGCCCACGGATCCTCGTTCAGCTGCTTGACCCCCAAGGCGATGCGCTCGTTCTCGACATCGATGCCGAGCACAACCGCCTCGACGGGGTCACCCTTCTTGTACAGCTCGGTGGGATGCTTGATCTTGCGGGTCCAGTGCAGGTCGGAGATGTGCACCAACCCGTCGATCCCTTCATCGACGCCGACGAACAGACCGAAGTCGGTGATGTGTTTGACCGTGCCCTTGATACGGCTGCCAACCGGATGATTGATGCGGACCATCTCCCAAGGATTGGGCGCTGCCTGCTTGAGCCCTAACGAAACGCGGCGGTTGGCCGGATCGACGTCCAGCACGATGACATCGACCTCCTGACCCGGTTCGACGATTTTAGAGGGATGCGTGACGCGTTTGGTCCACGACATTTCCGAGATGTGCACCAACCCCTCGATGCCCGGCTCAAGCTCCACGAAGGCGCCGTAGTCGGCGAGGCTCACGACTTTGCCGTGCACGCGTGTGCCGACCGGGAAGCGCTCGGCGACCGTCGCCCACGGGTCGGGCATGATCTGCTTCATGCCCAGCGACACCCGCCCGCGTTCCGGATCGTATTTCAGCACGACGACCTTGACGCGCTCGCCGGCCTGCACGACGTCGGACGGCCGGGAGAGGCGGCCCCAGGACATATCCGTCACGTGCAGCAGCCCGTCCAGCCCGCCGAGGTCGACGAATGCCCCGTAGTCGGTGATGTTCTTGACAATGCCTTCGAGGATCACGCCTTCTTCTAGGACTTTGAGGGTTTCTTCCTTCAGCTGCTCGCGTTCGCGTTCGAGTACGGCGCGTCGGGACACGACGACGTTGCCGCGTGCGCGGTTGAATTTCAGCACCGCGAAACGGCCGCGCTGCCCGATGAAACGGTCGAGATTGCGGACCGGGCGCAGGCCGGCATGTGAGCCCGGCAGGAACGCCGGCACGCCGACATCAACCTTGAGCCCGCCCTTGACCTTGCCGGTGATGGTCCCTTCGACCGCGCCGTCGCGTTGGAAGGCCTCTTCGATCTCGCGCCACACCTTCAGCTGTTCTGCTTTGGCGCGCGACAGCAGGATGCCACCGTGTTCGGTGTCGGTACCGTCGAAGTACACGTCGATCTCGTCGCCGGGCCGCACATCCACATTGCCGCTCCGGTCGAGGAACTCCTGAACCGGGATTTGGCCCTCTGACTTGAACCCAATATCGACGGTGACGAAATCACGCGAGACGAGCACGACGCGACCGCGAACGATCTCACCAGGGCGGACGGCTCTCATGCTTTCTTCGAAGAGCGCGCCAAAATCGCTTTCGCCGCCGGCTACGGCTGCGTTTCTCTGTTGATCCATTCGAAATGTACCCCCTGGGGACTAGCTTCTCATATCGCCCCTACTTGTGGCTTGCAAGCGCTGCGGACCGCGTCGCGATCAGCGCACGGAGGAAAGCCACCACCTCCTCGATACTCTTGTCCGTGGTATCCACCACCACCGCGTCATCGGCAGGCCGCAGCGGCGAATGCGCGCGGGTTCGGTCACGTGCATCGCGTTCTGCAATTCCCTTCTCCATCTCTGCGATGTCCGCCGCCGTAGCCGTGCTGTGCATCTCGCGCGCCCGGCGCCGCGCACGCTCGCCTGCGGACGCGTTGAGGAATACCTTGACCGCCGCGTCCGGAAACACCACCGTGCCGATGTCGCGCCCTTCCATTACCACGCCGCCCGCGGCTCCCATTGCGCGTTGCTGTGCCACCAGCTGCTCGCGCACTGCCGGCACCACCGACACTTCCGACGCCAACTGCGCTGCGACCGGGGTGCGGATCGCCGCGGACAGGTCACAACCGTCGGCGCACGTGCGCACACCGCCGTCGACTTCGGTGAACTCGATATGGCTACCGTCACACAGTGTCGCGAGCCTGGCGCTGTCGGCCAAGTCGATACCGCGTTCGGCGGCTAACACGCCGATCACACGGTACATCGCGCCCGTATCAATGTAGCGATATCCAAGCGCTTTCGCCAAGCGCTGGCTGACGGTGCTCTTGCCCGCTCCCGCCGGCCCATCGATCGCAATAACCATCGACGTCACCGGCGCAACGCCTCCAGTCGCGCAAAGTAGTCCGGGAAAGTCTTCCGCACGCACTCCGGATCACGGATGCCGATCCCCGGCACGCGCAAACCAATCAGCGCGAAGCTCATCGCCAGGCGGTGATCGTCGTACGTCTCCACCACTGCCGGCCGAATCGCGGAGGGCTCGATACGCAGCCCGTCTTCGCGCTCGTCCACGGGCACCCCGAGGCGCTGCAGTTCCGTCGCCACGGCGTGTAACCGATCACTCTCCTGCAGTCTGACGTGTGCCACGTTGCGTATCGTCACCGGCCGGCGCGCAAACGGGGCCAGGGCCGCCAACGTCGGCACGGTATCTGAAATGGCATTCATGTCGACTGCTATACCGTCCAACTGCGCCCCGCCGCGAACCTCCAAAAAATGGTCGCCGCGCATCACCACCGCCCCCATCTGCTCGAGCACATCGACGAAGCGTACGTCGCCTTGCAGCGAGGCGTAGCCGAGCCCCTCGACGCGTACCCGCCCACCGCACAGCGCAGCCGCAGCAAGGAAGTAATGCGCGCTCGAAGCATCCGGCTCGATTCGATACGAACGTGCCGCGTATGCCTGCGGCTCGATGGTAAAGCGCCGGTAGTCGTCGCGTACGACGGTCACGCCGAAGCCGCCCATCACCCCGATCGTCATATCGACGTACGGCGGCGCCACCAAGGAACCGACCACCTCCAGCTCAGTGCGCCGGTGCGCGTACGGCGCCACCATCAGCAGGGCCGATAGAAACTGACTGCTCTTGGCGGCAGCGACGCGGGCATGCCCCCCAAGCAAGCCCTCGGCCTCGACGACCACCGGCGGGAAACCGTTCCCGGCAGCGCTGCGCGCCTGTCCCCCCAACTCTCCCAGCGCATCTAGCAGCTCTTGGATTGGCCGCTGCTGCATCCGGGCGGAGCCGTCGATGCGGAACCGACCGTGCCCGAGACACAGCGCCGCAACGAGGAACCGCATCGCTGTGCCGGCGTTCCCGACGTACAGATCAGCACCTTGCGCTGGAATGGCGCCGCCGGTGACAATGAAGCGCCCGGCGTTGGTGTCTTCCTGCACCGTGATGCCGAGCTGCCGCCACGCCTCGGCCATGTAATAGGTGTCGTCGCTGAACAGCACGCCATCGAGCGTGGACTCGCCCTGGGCCAGCGCTGCGATCAGCAGAGCACGGTTGGTGATACTCTTCGAGCCGGGTACCCGCACCTCGCACTCCGGTGGCCGCGCCAGAGGGGTGATGTTGTAGACCGCCTCGCTCATCGGCTTGGCCTGCTCCACTGCTGCCGCGCCGTGCGGGCGTGTTCCAACTGCCGCTTCAGTTCCGTGGCATCGCCGCTGGTGATGGCACGCCGCAGTGCTTCGAGGACGGCAGCGAACTTCACGATGGCCGTGTCCATCTGGGCGGCGTTGGCCAGGAAGATGTCGGACCACATCTCGACGGAGCTGGCCGCGACACGGGTAAGGTCACGGAAGCTGGGCCCGGCAAACTGCTGCATCGCCGGGTCCGTATCCACTACGGCGTTCACGGCGCTGAAAGCCACGGCGTGCGGCAGATGACTGACCCACGCCAACATCTGATCGTGTTGCGCCGGGTCCATTTCGTCGACCCGCATGCCCACGCCTTCCCACAAGGCGCGGATCTTGGCCACCGCCGACGGTTCGGCGCAGCGCCCGCGGGTGATGATGCACCGGCTGCCCTGGAACAATTCCGCAAATGCCGCTGCCGCGCCGGAATGTTCTGAACCAGCGATGGGGTGCGCGCCGACGAACGACACTGCCGCTGGCAGCACGGCTTCGACCTCTCCGACGACGCGCGCTTTTACGCTGCCGACGTCGCTGACCACCGCGCCCGCCCGCAGGACCGGCGCACAGGCGCGTACGAGAGCAGCCATGGCGTTGACCGGGACAGCGAGCAACAGTAGATCCGTGTCGCGCGCGGCTTCCACGATGTCTTGGCTGTAGCGGTCCACGATGCCGCGGCGTCGCGCCACCTGCAGGTTGGCTTCAGTGCGGCCGTAGCCGATGGCTTCGCCGATCAGTCCCGCAGCGCGGGCCGCCAGCGCCAGCGAGCCGCCGATCAGCCCCACGCCGGCGATGGTCACGCGCTCAAAAAGCCGCGGCACGCACCGCTCCTGCGCGCAAAATCTCTTCGAGGGCCCAGATGAAGCGCACGTTCTCCGCCGGCGTACCCACCGTGACACGCACGTGTTCGGGAAAATTGTACACGCCCATGGGCCGTACGATCACCCCTTGACGCAACAGGGCTTCATAGACCCGCTTTCCGTTGCCAACGCGGACCATCAAAAAATTGGCCCAGCTCGGGACGTACTCTAACCCCAGGCGATCGCACTCCTGGCGCAGAAAAGCCATGCCCTCACGATTGCAGCGCTTGGTGCGTTGCACGTGTTCATCGTCCTCGAGTGCTGCCACGGCCGCTACCTGAGCGAGGTTCCCAACGTTGAACGGCTGGCGGACGCGATTCATGGCCTCGACCAGCTCCGGATGGGCTACCCCGAAACCGATGCGCAAACCCGCGAGGCCGTAGATCTTGGAGAAGGTCCGCAGCGTGATCAGCAAGCGGTCGGGCCCGTGCGCCGACAACGAATCCGGGTACTCGGGATCTTCGACAAACTCGAAGTAGGCCTCGTCCATGACGACGATCACCTGCGGCGGCAACGCGGTCAGGAACTCCTCCCACTGGCGCCGGAAAAAGATCGTTCCGGTTGGATTGTTCGGGTTCGCCAAAAAGACCAGCCGCGTCGCCGGTGTAATCGCTTCCGCAATGGCTTCGAGATCGTGGATGCCGTTGCGCAGCGGCACGAGCCGGCTGATCCCGCCGGCTGCCTGCACGACCAGGCGATAGATGACGAAGGCTTGATCTGCCATCACCGCTTCCTCGCTGCGCTGCATGAAGGTGCGCACGGCGAGCTCGATGATCTCGTTCGATCCGTTGCCGAAGATGAGTGCATCCGGGGAGATGCCGAGCTTCTTGGCCACCGCCCGCTTCAGGTAAAAACAACTGCCGTCGGGATAACGGTGCAGATCGCCGAGCGCTTCTCGGATCGCCGCCAGCGCCTTCGGCGAGGGGCCGAGCGGATTCTCGTTCGATGCCAGCTTGATCGAGCCTAAGATGCCGTACTCGCGCTCCAACTCTTCGATGGGCTTGCCGGGCGGATACGGCGCCAGCGACCGGATCCACTCTGGGATCTGACATTTGATGTCGATGGTCATAGGGCTCACACCGGCCCCGGGGCCGACGGATAGGATCCCAGCACCTTCAGCAACAGACATCTTTCGTGCACGGCCGCCAAGGCCTTTACCACGCGTGGTTCCTGCACGTGCCCAACCAGGTCAAGGAAGAAGAGGTATTCCCAGGCGCGTTCCTTCAGCGGTCGCGATTCGATGGTCGAAATGCTCACTCCGTTATCGGCAAGCGGCTTCAGCACGCGGTGTAAAGCGCCCGCCTGATGCCGTAGCGACAGCAGCAGCGAGGTCTTGTCGTCGCCGCTCGGTTCTCCGACACCGTCCGGTGAAATGACCAGAAAGCGGGTGCAGTTGTGCACCAGGTCCTGAATGCTTGCCGCAATGATCTTGAGTCCGTACTGCTCCGCCGCGATGCGGCCGGCGATGGCGGCAGCGTGTGGGTCCCGGCGCGCGGCCTCTGCCGCCTGGGCGTTGCTGGCCGCCTCGATCTGCGGCGCTCTGGGCAGCTGTTGCGCCAGCCATTGGCGGCACTGTGCGAGAGATTGCGGATGCGAGACGACCCGGCGCACGTCCGCGGCGCGGCCGCTGCGCGACAGCAGGCACTGCTCGACGCGCAGCAGCACCTCCGCCTTGATGATCAGGGGCGACGTGACGAAGCGGTCGAGCGTTGCCGCCACCTTGCCTTCGGTCGAGTTCTCTACCGGCACCACGCCATAATCGGCGTGCCGGTGCTCGACCTCATCAAACACCGCATCGATGGAATCGACCGGAGCGACCGTGCTGGCCGAGCCGAACTGCGCGCGCACGGCCTGGTGCGAAAAGGTCCCAAGCGGACCGAGACAGGCGACCCTTAGCGGCTTCTCCAGCGACAGGCAGGCCGACATGATCTCGCGGAAGATCGGGCGGACGTTGTCGGCTTTCAACGGGCCGCGGTTGACCGTCAGCAGCCGCTGTATGATCCGCTTCTCGCGGTCCGGCGTGTAGACGGTGTGCTGCGTGCGCCGCTTGCGTTCGCCGATAGCGACCGCCAGCCGGGCGCGGCGGTTCAGCAGCGCGAGCAGCTTCTCATCAATCCGGTCGATGTTGGCGCGCAGGGCATCAATCGAGGTCGCGCGCGGCAAGGGGCTCCCCCGAAGACGCCGGGGCGTCCCGTTCGCCAACACTGAACGGCAGGTGCATGTACATCACGTCCGGCGTCTTCATGGATTGGGTTCCAGTGGTTCAAATTCGTTTGCTAGCGTACCCAGAGCGTAATTGCAATCGCTTAGTGCCGTGTCCCGGACAGATTGGGACCACCGGACTCTTGATTGCAGCGCAGGGTTCAGCTACCGCGCTCACGTCTGTGCCAAAGGAGGGCTCGCACGTGCGGGTTTGCAGTTACCGTTTACCTGGCATTGAAGCTGCAAAACACGATCTTCTGCGCTACGGGGCGGTGGAAGTCGAAGTGCCTGACCTGCGACCCGCGCAGCTCTGCGCGGCGATGGAGCGCGCCCGGGAGACGGCGCTGCGGCAATTGCGGCACAGAGATGTGGACGATGTGCTAGTCAGCGTCGACCGGGTGATTGCCAACTGGCTGCATCCACATTCGAGGCGGCGCCAGCAGGCGGAGGCGGTCCTGCCTCTCATCACCGGCTTTTCCACCGAGATGGTGCGCCACGGACTGCCGCTGTTGTTGGAAGGGTTGCGCGCGGAGAGCATCCGCCCAGTGCTGGATGCGGAACTCGGCGATCACCGGGTGCTCGATGGTTTCTGCGCCGGAAACTATGCTGTGGGAGCGCCGCTGATTCTGCACGTGATGTCGGGAAATATTCCGGGACTGGTTGCGCTGCCCGTACTGCTATCGCTGGTGCTCAAGTCGGCCGTGCTGGTCAAGTCCGCGTCCGGCGATCCGACGTTCGCGGCTTTGCTGGCCGAGTCCATCAATGAGGTCGATGCAGAGTTGGCGCGCTGCGTGCTAGTGACCTACTGGCGTGGCGGCGACCAGGCGATCGAGACGGCGGCGTTGGGCGCTGCCGATCTCGTCGTGGCGTCCGGCTCTGACGCAGCGATTGCCGCGCTGGGGTCACGTGCGCCGCGACGGTTCATCGGGCATGGACACAAGGTAAGCTTCGCCGCCGTCGGCAAGGAGTGTCTACGCGACGGCGAATCGGCGCAGGATGTAGCACGCCGGCTGGCGTACGATGTGTGTTTGTGGGACCAGCAAGGATGCCTCTCACCGCAGCTCTGCTACGTTGAATCCGGCGGCGCGCTGACCGCACACGAGTTTGCGGCGGCGCTCGCACGAGCCCTGGCTGACTATGCCGTCAGGTTGCCGCCGCGGCAACTGGGTTTTGAGGAGCGAGCCGAGGTCTTGCGTTTCCGCCAGCAAGCCGAGTGGCATCCGGCACGGACAGTGCTGGCCAGTTCCGGCTCCACCGATTGGAGCATCAGCATCGAGGAGGACGCTGACTTTGCCCCCACGTGCTTGAACCGCAGCATTCGGCTCAAGGTTGTGCGTGAACTCGCCGAGTTGGCAGCTGCGCTGGCTCCGCACCGACAGCTGCTCGAGGCCGCGGGGCTTGCCGTGCAGGCGGCGCGCGTGCAGGAAATCTCACTTATGCTAGCCGGTTGCGGCGTGCACCGGGTCTGTGCGATCGGAGAGATGCAGCGGCCCGCGCTGTCATGGCGTCAGGGTGGCAGGCCGCGTATTGCCGATTGGGTGGAGTGGACGGTGCTGGAAAGCAGTACGCGCAGCGATTGTCGCGTGTGATCATGTTACGCGCCCCGATCCCAGCCTTTTGCATTCTCCTCGTGCTTGCGTCACCGTCATGTTCGATCGTGGCAAGACGCGTGGGCAAAAACATCTGCACGATCAGCGAAGAGGCACTGCGCCATCCGCAGCCGCCAAAGGGCGCGCTCGAGGTGGTGCGTGCACCCAAGAAGCAGGACTGGGAGCGCGCCCTCGGCGGCGAAGAGGCAGCCAGGCCGTACGTGCGTGCGCGTCTCGCCGCTCTCCCCGAGCGACTGCTGGTGCCCGAGCGCTCCCTGCCGCGTGCCGATGCCGATTTTGCCTGGCGCGTCGCCAAAGATACGTGGTCCGGACTGAGCGCACTCACAGATAGTGAGAACGGCTTACCGGTGGATAATGTCCGCTTCAGCAGCGCTTCCCCGGGCGCCGACGCGCGCGTCGGCGATTACACCAGCGGCAGCGACATTGGCTTGCACCTGATCTCCATAGTGGCCGCGCACGATTTGGGCTTCATTTCACGAGATGCGGCGAGCGCCGAGGTCCGCCGCATCCTCGGCACACTGGAGCAGTTGGAAACTTACCGCGGGTTCTTCTTCAACTTCTACGATACGACCTCCTTGGAACGGACGAGCAACTTCATCTCCTTTGTCGATTCATCGTGGTTGACGGCCGGGCTCATGGTCGTGCGCACGAGCTTCCCTGAGCTCTATGAGCCGTGCACCAAGCTGATCGCGCAAACGGATTACGGCTTCTTTTACGACCGGTGGACACGACGGATCTCGCACGGCTACTACATCAAGCCGGGGGAGCGCTCGCCCTTCGATTACGGCATGCTCTACACCGAGGCGCGACTGGGTACCTTGATCGCCATCGGCAAGGGTGACATCCCGGAGGCCGCCTGGTTTGAAATGCTGCGGACCTTCCCCGCCGCGTGCCGATGGCAGCCGGAGACGCCCCAAGGCGTGCGGGTGAAAACAGTTCGAGCGCACGAGGTGTCGGCCGGATACTTCGAAGGGAGCGGGGTGCGTTACGTGCCGTCGTGGGGCGGGAGCATGTTCGAAGCGCTGATGCCGCCGTTGCTGCTCGACGAGATGCGCTACGCGCCGAAAAGTCTCGGCGTCAACGACCGGGCGCACGCGCTCGTGCAACAGCGTTACGCCGCCGAGGTGCTCGGCTATCCGGTCTGGGGCATCTCCTCGAGCGCTACGCCCGTCGGTGACGGCTACTCCGAGTATGGCGTGCGCGTGCTCGGCTCTCGCGGCTATGAGGCTGGGGCGGTTGCGCCGTATGCCGCGGCACTGGCGCTGAGCGTGACGCCGGAAACAGCGATGGCCAACCTGCGTGCGCTCGCGGACCACTATGGTATTTACGGGGAGTATGGTTTCTACGATGCTGTCGAGCCACGTTCCGGAACAGTCGCTTACAAGTATCTGGCGTTGGACCAGTCGATGCTGTTCATTGCGCTGGCCAATTACCTGGATGGCGGGAATGTCCAGAAGCGTTTCGCGTCGGACCCAATCATCCAAAGAGCGCTGCCGATCATCGCCGATGAAGACTTCTTCGATTGAAATCGCCCTCTTCTCGCTACTGATCTGAAGCTCACGTGATGGCCAGCGTCGACTTCGACCACATTGACAAGACCTTTCCCGATGGGACGCGGGCCGTTGTCGATTGCACGCTGCAGATTGCGGACGGTGAGCTCTTGGTGTTCGTCGGCCCGTCGGGCTGCGGCAAGTCGACGCTGTTGCGCCTGCTTGCCGGGCTCGAGCAGGTGACGAGCGGCACGCTGCGGATCGGCGGGCGCGTGGTGAACGACCTGGCGCCGCAGGAGCGCAACGTCGCCATGGTGTTTCAGGATTACGCCCTGTATCCGTTCATGACGGTCCGCGGCAACCTCGAGTTCCCACTGAAGATGCGCAAGCTGCCGCGCGACGAGCGGCGCCGCCGTGTCGACTGGGCCGCCGGACTGCTCGATATCAGCCAGCTGCTGAACCGCCTGCCGCGGCAGCTTTCTGGTGGGCAACGCCAGCGCGTGGCCATGGGCCGGGCGCTCGTCCGAGAGCCCACCGTCTTCCTGCTCGATGAGCCGCTGTCGAATCTCGACGCCAAGCTCCGCGTGCAGGTGCGCGCCGAGATCAGCGAGCTGCAACGCCGCACCGGCACCACGATGATTTACGTGACCCACGACCAAGTAGAGGCGATGACGCTTGGGCAGCGCGTCGCCGTGCTGCACCAGGGCCGCTTGCAGCAGGTGGCGTCGCCCCGCGATCTCTACGACCGTCCTGCCAACGCCTTCGTTGCCGGCTTCATCGGCAACCCGCCGATGAACCTGTTTTCCACCCGGGTGGTCGTCGACCAGCGCGGCCGCACATGCATCGCCGTCGGCGATCAGGACATACCGATTTCGTCCCGACTGAAACCGGAGACATCGCTGACAGCCGGCATTCGGCCCGAAGCGTTTAGGCTCGCGTCCGAGTCTGCCGCCTGCGGTGCCATCCGGGTGACAATCGAGCACGTCGAGTACCTGGGCCACGAAACGCTCGCTCACGTGTGCGTCGGCGACGCGCCGGCTGCAGCTGCGATTCGTTTGATCGTTCGCCTTGCGGGCATGCACGAGTTTGCCAAAGGACAGGTGATCGAGGTGGAGGTCGAAGCAGACGGTATCCATCTGTTTGACGAGGCGGGTCTAGGGGCAATGCCAGTGAGCTAAGCGGATTTTGCTTCGTTCAAAGGCGGGCGAGATGCTGATCGATGCGGTGTCGCGGCGCCCCGTTGGGGCGGCAAGTCCCCTTAACTGACTGGCATTGAGTCTAGGGGCAGGTGGAGACTGAGTTCGCCCGCCCATCTGTTTTAACAATCTTCCCTTCTCCTGGAGTCGGAGCCTCCGGTCGTTGATAAGAATTCCCACGTCGACCGGCGGATTCTTTGTCTCGTTGGGGACAATTTAGTGGTCGACCAAGAGATTCTCCTCGTCGAGACAAGAAAAACACTCCTCGACCAGAGAAAAAGACTCCTCGACCCGAGGAGTTGATTGGTCGAGCAGCAAATTTTTCTAGTCGTTGAGGAGATGCGGAGGGGGTTTGTAAGTGCCTGGAATGGCTGACAATTCCGTCATGGAAGCACAACGATTCGTCGCCCACGATGAGGGTTTCGCGCACAATTTCGTCACGCAGCGCTCGTTTGCGCTCGATTTTGTCACAGCGAACACTCCGCTCGTCGTTTTCGTGCAGCCGGGTGTGCTTGGGCTGATACAGGATTCGCAGGCATGGAAGAGCATGTTGTCGAATTGGCGACTGGTTCAGGCAGCCATGCCCGACCGCCCCGATCTCGAAGCCCCGTTCGCGTTCATGCAGGAATACATGACCGTGACGCGCAGCGCGCCGCCGCAGACGCCCACGGCCCAGTGAACGGCGTACGGTCCGGAGCTGATCGTCGAGCTTTTCTGGGTCCCTCGAAACATTTCACCAGAGCCGAGCCGAGCGCGGTGCGCAGACGTGTTTCGCGTGAGGGGCGTTGTTATAGACCGCAGAGCCTGGCGGCATAAGGCGCCGAGCCGATGCTTGATGATACCTTACCCAAGCGTTGATTCCTGAGCCGTGTTTGCAGTATAGCCGCCATGTTTCGAGTACGTGCTATGCTGCGAGAACTCGCGGGGGTTGCCGATTTCATTCGGAAGCCTAATCGTAGTAGGTAACATCACGAGAGGGGGTGGCACGTGTTCGGCCTTGGATTGGCAGAATTGTTGGCAGAATTGATGGTAGTGGCCATCATCGGTTCGGTGTGCGTCTTCCCTTACTGGAAGATTTTCTCAAAGGCAGGTGCCGGTTCCGGAAATTCTGACCGGAAGAATTCCGGAAATTCTGTCCGGTCTTCGAAAGGAGACCGGAGATGAGAGCAGAGAAGGAGGAGGCGTTTGAAAACGTCGGTGCACGGC
>JBEKBJ010000006.1:0-95912 GCA_050015455.1 Binatia bacterium | reverse complement strand
TAGTGACCGCCCCTGTGAGGGTGCGCACGAATAGGAGACTTGCCCGTTGTGGAAACTCAAGAGCATGAAGCCGCGCGTCGCAGCGAGGGACTCGACAAATCGGACCATAGGAGACGGCCGCTGAGAGAACGCGCCCTCCCTAGCGCGAGTTTCACCCGCAACCCAACTGTCGACTCAGAGATTTCCCCCTCGCCCACGCATCTTCTCCGCGTGGGAGAGGGCTGGGGTGAGGGAGCTCGGCCACGGCGCCAGCGCTACTTCGCCTGCTTGCTTATACCCTCACCCTGCCCTCTCCCGCGCTGAAGAAACGCGCGGGCGAGGGTCGAGATAGGATCCAGCGCCAGAATCTTCGCGCCACGCAAAGAATCTCGGATTTAGTAGCTCAGGGTGAGCGGTAACTTGTTTCGCTGCAATGCTTTTCCCGCCCATCCTGAGGAGGCGCCGTCTTTCCAGGCGCCGTCTCGAAGGATGCGATCTTGGCAATATGCCGCTTAAGTGACTGGCATTGAACCTGACCCTATCGAGGAACGACGCCGTCGCCTATCTCCGGAGTCGCAGTTGGTCCATGAGGTCGCGCAGCATGGCGTAGGATTGCTCGCACCAGGACAACTCCGGAGGGAGAGCCCTGCCGTAGAGTTTCTGGTACCGATGATACTTGCGGACCAGAGCGGGCCGCGGCGGCTTCTTCCACAGCGAGGTTCTGGACGCGAGCGTGCGGTTCATGACGCTGAGATGCTCGCCAACTCTTTTCACCGCGGCCGGATGGGCAACGAACCAGCGGCTCGCCTGGACGTGGTTGTCGACGAACGGGGCCATTTCGGAGCACATCACGACGGCGTAGTTGTTCGTCGTGCACAGAAAATGTGGTCGGGTTCGGGGGAAAATCGCGCGCCGGATCAGGCCGAGCCGGTGCGGCAGGTGGATCGGCACCTCGATGAACTTGCTCGGCCAGTAGTAGCCAACATGCTGCCCATCGATGTTCGCCCCGAGGACCTCGGCAAGTCGCGGTGAGAACCAATCGTCGTCATCGGTCGGCACGACGACGGCATATTCGGGGACCTCCTCGCGCGGGACGCACACGGCACCTGGGATGCGCGACAGGCTCAGCCGGGCGATTCGCTTCAGCTCTCGGCGGAAGATATGATACGGCATCGTGAACGTCGCGTTCCATACCTCGACCACCGGCTCGAACCCCTCGCGAATTTGGGCGCGGAACGTCACCTCGTCGCCCCAGTCCGTGGTTTTTCGCACGACGATGTAGATCATCGCATCAGGCCAACGATGCGCTCTATGACCGAGGCGCGCCTGCGGATGGTCTCAATCTCCCAGCGCCGGGCTTCCGCGAGCCGGTACCGCATCGCCTCGCGTTCCGCCGCCACGCGCGCCAGCGCCGCGCGAATGTGGCCGGGGTCGACGGGTCCGCGCAGCACTTGCACCAGCGGCACCGTCAGACCCAGCTCCTGGCATCGCTTCGCCAGGCTCGGCTGATCCGCGAAGAAAGGATACGAGATCATCGGCGTGCCCTGGAAGATTGACTCGTGGGTCGAGTTCAGGCCCTGATGGGTGAGGTAGACAGACGCCTCGCCCAGAGCGTTCCACTGGTCGATGTAGCTCTCGACACGCACGTTTCGTCGCGCCAGACGCGGTATGTGCTCCGTGGGACCCCCGCCACCCAGACTCACCAACGCCACAGCATCGTTCATTTCGGAGAGTGCCTCGGAGAGGGCCTCGAAAACCCTGACCGCCTCGGTCTCGTAGTAGCGCCAGACGACCGTCCCGAAAGATGCGTAGATGCGAAGCCGGTGCGCGGAATCCGCCCCGAACAGCGATAAGGAGGCCGTCTCACTGCCTGTGTCCTTGACCGAGAGCGAGCCGAAGAAGGCGATCGGCTCGAAGACCTTACGTTCCTCCGGCCGGAGGAACTCGGGAGGCTCGCAGTACACATTGAGGTCAGGGCTGAGCGCGGAGACGTAGGAGAAAGGAGTGACCTCGTGCAGGCCGTGGCGTTCGCGGAGTACGCCCACCGCACGCCAGCACTCATCGGATACGGTCATACGTGGCAAGCGCAGGGCCTCCGCGGTCGGCGCGGGCGCGTAGTTGTGGCCAGCGCAAACGTTCACGCGGGGAAGCGCGAGGTGGTTCGCCACCACGGTCCCGATCAGCGCGAACGTGTCGTGGACAACGATCGCCGGTCGAAGCGCCGCAACCTCCCGCACAACGTCATCGCCATAGTGGCCGGCGAAGCTCACGTAGCGACAGGGCATCGGGATCGAGATCGCGTCGGCACTCTCGATCGGCCGCCCCGCGAAGAGATCGACGAACCGGCCACCGGCCCGCTCCACATCTTCCCGAAAGATGCGGTCGGTGAAAACGTACGTCGGGGTGCGCGCGCCTGCCAGGCCCGAGATCAGCGGCCGCAGCCGACTGAAGTGGCCCCGCTGGGGCATGCAGAAGACAACTGCCGGCCCGTCAGGGTTTATGACTTGAGGCTCTGCCTCGCCGGTCCTGATCCGCGGCGCGCGGCTCATCGGCGTTCTCGGCACGGCGCCCGTCGGTCGCCAAGGTCGGCCGCCATCCGACGTAAGCGATCGAGAGGCACGTATGCGCGCGTGCGGTCCTTTTGCACGCGTAGCGCGGCGCTGTGCACAACTGCGACAATGCTCCAGAAGTCGAACGTGTCGAGCGGCTCCGTGAAGGGCGCCCGGGCCGCGTAGGTGGACCGCAGGCGTTCCCAGGCTGGCGCCGGGAGCGCCCAGCGATACCAGCTTCGCGCCACATCGAAGCCTAGCGCGTCAATTCCGACACGCTCGTTGTCGACGACGTGCAGCCGGCCCGCCCGGTCCACCACCACGTTCTCACCGCACAGGTCGGTGTGCACCAGTCCGAAAACCGCCTGCCCCGGATCGAGCCGCTCCAGGGCTCCGCGGATCAGCAACGCATCCTGTTCGTCGAGTTCGTCGGCAGCAATGATTTGCCATAGGCCTGCTTCAGTCTTGTCGCGCCAGGCGGCGGTACTACGCCTGCCGTGCACCGGACGGCCGGCCACGATCGGCGTGGCGTGCAGCCGGGCGAGAAGGGACCCCGCGGCGACCAGGTGCGCATCACTTGGAAGTGTGTCTCCCAGTTTCTCGCCGTCGATCCACTCTCCGAGCAGCACCGCGCCGTAGCAGCCCAAGGCTGGTGCGAAGGCGTCAGGTAAGTCACGGCAGATCTCGAACAGCTGACGCGCGGTCTCCTCATCCGGTAGGAGGCGCGCCTTGATCACGCGTCCCGACTCGAGGTCGATCCGGTAAACCGACCGCCTGGCATCCCCTGGCCGCATTTGCGAGATTCGACGGAAGGCTCGGGCACGGAGACCCGCGCGATCGAGGGCGATTGCGATTTCCGGGTCGAGAGACTGGCTCATGCGCCGCGCGCCCCGCTTGCCAGCCCTAGCGGGAGTGCTCGTAACCACGCGTCCGCTCCGTCGTGGTAGGCGTCCCGTCCCAAGCGACACAGGAAGAACGGGACCCAAGCTGCGAGCCGGTCCAAGAGCGTGTCTCGCTCTTCCGGGCGACCGACTCGGCCACCCACGACCTTTTCGAAGACGGTGCCTGGACGGGAACCCGAACGAGTGCCGTAGAGACATTCGCGCAGCCGTGTGGCTCCGTCCGCAGGGGCAACTGGCTCCAGCGACCAGGCCTCAGACGCGGAGCAGATCTCCGGGAACACAACCGCGGCAATCGGCCCGCCGCGCACGGCTGGAACGCCGAGCCGTCGCGCGAGCTGTGTCGGCGAAAGGGCAAAGACCGGCGGCGCATCGTCGTCCTCGAGTGTGGCGGCGTCGTGCGACTCCAGCTCGGCCGTATGCAACCGGGCGGGACACTTGGGGAAGCCGCGCCGCAGGTTCGGGAACAGCTGTAGCGTACCATCGGGTAGGGACACCAACGTCGGTATGCCGAAGGCCTGACCCGGACGTCCGCTGACGTCGACGAAAACGCGATCGTTGGCAACCAAGGCCGCTCGGCTCGATGCAAGGACGCTGACGAGGAGCGTTGTCTTGCCGCCCCCCTTCGGTCCGACTAGCAAGACAGCCCGCCCCCCCACGGCGAAGGCCGCGGTATGAAAGTCGAGGACATTCCCCTGCGCCAGCATGCGTGCGGCGGCGATCTCACGCACCACGCGCATAAACCCGACCCGCACCCGTCGGAGCCCCGATCGCGCGATGATCTCCACACTCCGCCCTCGCACCCGGTAGAAGCAGCTGCGCCCGGAGTCCGCGATCACGGTGCCGCCGTCGTTCTCCGCCCAGGCGGGAAGCGAAACCACCTGGCTGTCGAGGGCGAAGCAGGCAACGGGATGGCAGGCTGCCGCAGCCTGTCGGCGCTCGAGCGCGGCAACCGCCGGCGACGAGCACGTCAGGCGCACGGTGAACTCGCCCTTACCGGGTGCAGCGGCTTCAAACCAGGGGGTAAGAAATTCCAACAGCCAGCGGGCGGCGTCGGGGTCGTCCGCCTCCACGTCGATCACGGCCGGACCGAACCGGTAGGCTGCAATGACATGCTCGCTGCTTGGTATGAGGATCACAGCTGCACCAGCACCTTGCAGTGCTCTGCGGGGAGCGCTGCGGGTTCTTCGAGCGCGCCCTTCAGGCCACCGAGGCCGCGGACCACCCCGGTCACCGCCTCGTGAAGCGGCAGGCGCTTGTCCCGGTAGAGATCAAGGAGGTCACCGACGGCACCGCCGAGGTGACCGCGTGAGCCGATGATCGCGAGGTTGTTTGTGATCACATGGTCGACCCGCTGCACGGTCAGCGGATTTCCTGAGCGCCCCAGAAGCACGACACGGCCGTTGGGGCCGAGGCGCAGTAGCGCTCGACCGACGTTCTCCAGCTGGCCGGAGGCCTCAATCAGAACGTCCGTCCTTCTCCATACAGGCTCCTCGAAGAACTCCTCCACGTCGTAGACGCGGTCCGCCCACCGCCGGGCGAACTCGCGGCGGAACCGGAGGGGCTCGACGACCTGGACGCTCGCGGCTCCGAATGCCAGTCGGGAGAGCATGGCCGCGAACAGACCGATCGGGCCAGCCCCGAAGATCAGGACGTCCTCCGCGGGTCTCAAGCGGGCGAGAGAGAGAGCAACCATGCTGCACGCGGCGGGCTCGATGCACGCAGCAGCGCGCCGGCCCGAGTCGGTGACCGCAAGGTCGCTCACATCGTGCACCAGCTGGACCGGCAGGTCCACAGTCTCCGCGAACAGGCCGTCCCGCTGCATGCCCACGAGAACCGCCTGCACGCATTGGTTGAAGCGCCCCTTGCGGCACGGTTCGCAGCGGTTGCACGTCTCCAGGGACTCGAATACGACCCAGCCGCCTTGGCGGATTCCCGCGACTCCCGATCCGACCTCACGGACCCGGCCGATGCCCTCGTGGCCGAGGACGCGGCCCTGGGGACCGATCTCGAGCGGGGTGGAGCCCAGAATGTATCCGCTGGCGGGGTCGCACTGAACCGCGTGCAGGTCCGTGCCGCAGATCCCGACGAGATCCATCTCGACGCGCACGTGCCCGGCGGGAACGGAGCCGAGCGAGCGCTCCTCCAGCGTGAGCTGCGGCCAGCGATAGATCTGTTGGGGGCCCGGACACTCCACCCCAGCCATCGGCTCGCGCTCTGCCCTCGTCACCAGTGCATGCATATCCGTCGTCTACAACGACGCCGACACGGACACCAGCCTACGCCCCTTCAGCTGACCGTGCGCTCAGACCGGCTCACCGACGATCACACTCATGGCATCACTCGCCGATAGGATGTCCGCGAGACGGAAGCCACCGGCTCGGAACAGCGCCGCGAATTCCTCGCGCGTCCGCTCCTGCCCGCCTGTGACGAGGAGCATGTTCAGGTCAGAGAGCTTGACAGCCGGACCCTCGTTGGGTGCGCCGACGAGGCGCTCGATCACGAACAGCCGGGCATCGGACTGCATGGCGCGGCGGCAGTTCTGCAAGATACGGACGCAGTCGGCATCGTCCCAATCGTGGAGGACGAACTTCATCAGGTAAGCGGCGCAGCCCTCCGGGACGGACTCGAACATGCTGCCGCCCACGACCTCGCAGCGGTTTCCCACTCCCGCGGCTTCGAGTACCGGCGCCGCCGTCGCGATGACGTTCGGCAGATCAAACAGCACCCCGCGTGCTTGGGGATTGGCCGCGAGGATTGCGGCCAGCAGCGGTCCCTGCCCGCCACCGATGTCGGCGATCCGCCCGAAGCGACTGAAATCGTACGCCTCAACGAGCGCCCCATCCACGAAACGAGAGTTGGCTGTCATCGCGGCATTGAAGATCGCACTCTGTTCAGGGTGGCGCTCGCGGTAGGTCCACGGGTCCACCCCGTGGAGCGCCCGGAAAGCGTTCTCACCGGTCTTCACGCTGTGCAGCAGCTGGCCCCACGTCTGCCACCGATATGCCTGGCCGAGGTATGTCGCCGACGGCCTCATTGACTGTTCGGCGTCCGAGCGCAGACACTCTCCCATGGCCGTGAGTGAGAAGCGCCGGTGCTCATGTTCACGGAACACGCCGACCGCTGCCAGCGCCCGCAACAACCGGTACAGCGATTGAGGATGGGCACCGACGGCCGCGGCGATTTCGTCACTGGCGCGCGGGCCGGCCGCCATGTGGTCCGCCACTCCCAGCACGGCGGCAACGTGGATGGCTTGGGAGATCCGGTAACCGTCGATCAGACGACGGAGGTCAACAGCCTGTCCTGTCTCGGCATTCCCACCCGGTCCATTCGTCCTCATCGTTCCTCGAAACGGCTAGGAGGCCGGCCGTTCGAGCCGGCGCTGCAGGAGCGGCTCGCGGCCCTCGAGCCAGCCGCGAGCACGCTGTGGATAGAACGCGAGCGTCACGTGATCGTAGACCAGCTTGCCGATCTCGGTGAGTGAGATGCATCCGCCGTCGGCGCCGGCGAGGCCCACCACCAGCAATCGCTGCAACGTCTCGCCGTAATCATCCTCGACGGAGCAGCCGAACTTGCGCTTGTACTCGCTCCGGTTCAACGGCATACCATCGCCCAAGGATAACGCCACGAAGCGCACCTTCCAGTCCTGTACGCTGAGGACGAAGGTCTCCTCCACCGGACTCTGCCCTGCCTCCACGCGCTCCATGTATCGCTGGACGTCAGTGTGATTCCGATAAATGATGCTTTCCAGACGAGAACGCGCGCTGGGACCGACGCTAATCTGGTTGCCGATGCTGGTCACATCCTCGAAATGTGGTTTACGCACCCCAGCCGTGGGCGCGCTGCGCAGGAACTCGTACCAGCGCCTCTGCGTGTATCCCAGGGCGTCAGCAGTCCGCCGGACAAGCGCGCGCCACTGGATGAGCCGAGCCAGATCGAGCCGTTCATCCTGGCGCAGCTGGCCGACGACTGGCGTCCGCTCGTTGATGCGCAAGCTATACGCCGTCACAGAGTCGACTCCGCGGGCCGCGACTGTCTCGAAGTCACTGCGAAAGGTGGCCTCCGTTTGTCGGGGAAGGCCGTAAATAAGATCGACGTTAACGACAAACCCGCCGTCGACCAGCCGCTCGCAGGCAGCCAAGGCCTCGGCGCCGCTATGTCGTCGTTTTACGCCATCGAGCACCGCGTCATCGAAGCTCTGAATCCCCAAACTGACCCGCTCGATGCCTCGTCGCCGAAAGACGCGAAGGTGTTCGTCCGTCAGGGTCTCCGGGGAGCACTCAATCGTATGAATCTCTTGGCCGTGGTCACGCACACGCGCGAACACAGTTGCGAGCAACTCGTCCAGGAGATCGGCCGGCAAGGACGTCGGCGTGCCGCCGCCCACGTAGAGCTGCGACAACGGCGTGCCCGGCACCACCCAGTCCAGCTCGCGCACCGCGGCTGCCACGTATCGTCGCATCTGCTCTGCAGAAGCCCCCACGCGCCTGGCATAGAAGCAGAAGGTGCAACCGTACTCGCAGAACGGCACGTGGATGTAGACACCCAGCGGCCCCCCAGCCGGATGTGGGCGTTCGGCACCAGGGGTCGTCGCGAACGCCGGGGCCGCCATCGGGTAGACGCTCGTTGGAGCATACGCGACGCGCTGGACCCCACCAAGCGCCTGCACGATGCGTTCTAAATCCGCATCCTCACGCGAAGGGCCCGTGGGCGGCATCAGCATTCCCATGCTCGCGTTCCCGTGTAATGTCAACCTATACCGCTTCGCCGGCCAGCATGCTGCGCGCGATCTGCGAGATCTGGATCTCGTCGGTGCCGCCGTAGATCGACAGCACCTTGGCGTCGCGGCACAGTTGCTCGACCTGGTACTCGGCCATGTAACCGTTGCCGCCGAAGAGCTGCACCGCTTCGAGACACACCTCCATGGTCGCCTGCGCCGCGTAGAGCTTGTTCGCCGAAGCCTCGGCGAAGGACAGGTGCTTCCCGTTCGAGGCCAGCTCGATCTGGCGGAAGAGCATGTTGCGGATGTTCATGCGCGCCACGTGCATCTTCGCCAGCTTCAGCTGGACGAGCTGGAATTCGCCGATCGGCTTGCCGAACTGCACGCGCGTGCGGGCGTAGTCGGTGCACAGCTCGACGCAGCGCTCGACCATACCGAGGGCCATCGCCACCACACCCGAGCGCTCCGCGCCGAAAGTCGACTTCGCGCCCTCGCGACCGCCCGCGGCTTCCTCGCTCTCACCCAGCAGCCGGTCGCGCCCGGCGCGCACGTTGTCGAGGAACAGCTCGCCGGTGGGCGAGGAGTGCATGCCCATCTTGCGGAACGGCTTCGTTTGCGTGAGCCCCTCCATGCCCTTGTCGAGGATGAAGCTGACCACCTGGCGGTCGCGCGCATCCCGCTCACCGCGGTCGAGCTTGCAGATGAAGACGATGGTGTCGGCGTAAGGTCCGTTGGTGATGAAGGTCTTCGAGCCGTTGAGGATGTAGTCATCGCCGTCGCGGCGCGCCGTGGCTTTCATGCCGCCGAAGGCGTCTGATCCGGAGGTAGATTCGGTAATCGCCCACGCCCCGATTTTCTCCAGCGTCAGGAGCGGCAAGGCCCAACGGTCCTTCTGCCGCCATGTGCCGCGGCCCATGATGGCGCCCGCAGTCAATCCCATGCTGACGCCCATCGCCGTCACCAGGCCCGGGCAGTACTTGGACAGCTCGATAATGGGAATGGCCTGCATCGCCATGGCTTCGCCAGCGCCGTCCTCCGAGGTTCGTTCTTTGTGCGCCAGCGCTTCGCCGCGGGCGCGTGCCGCTTCGGCCGCCTCGGCGCGCTGCTTATCAGCCTCGTAACGCATGCACGCCGCTTCCGCGAGCCCGAAGGTGTTCACCAGCTTGCGCATGATGTCGTATGGCGGCACGCCGCCCTCCTCGATCTGCTCGCGGACCGGGATGATTTCCGCCTCGATGAACCTTCGCACCATGTCGCGTATCATCACATGTTGTTCACTCCACTCGATCATGCATTGCTCCTCTGTGGCACAGCGCAGGTTGGCGCCTGCGGCTACAGAATCTTCGCCACGCCTTCAGACATGCAGCAGCAGGCGCAGAACGGTGCGCGCGATGAGCCAGAGCGCGCCCGATCTGAGCTCGTCGCGCACCTCATCTGCGTCCATCGCTTCGTGCGATGGATCGAAGGCGTCGCTCAGCGTGCTCACCGTCGGCCACGACTTCGGATCGAGCGTGCGGTGCGTCAAACGGTCCAGTTCCTGCTCGCTGGCGGAACTGTGCGGCGGTTGCACCAGCGCGGCCGTGCCTGGCGGCGTTCCGTGCTCTTTGAAGCGGCGCAGCTCGCCGCGGTTGAGCCACATACCGTCGCAGTTGGGGCAGCGTTCGATGCGGGCGTCGGCCGGAATGGCGGGGTCACGAAAGCGAAACATGCGCGCGCGACAACGAGGGCATTCGAGCTGCTCGTCTGCTGGCTCAACGGATCGGTGTAACGCCTCTTGGTCTACCGCATCGATGCGCTCGGCTGCCGCTTCGGTCACCGGGTACAGCTCCCAGCGGTCGCACCAGATGCCGCCGCACCGCGGGCACTGGTCGAGCATCACCATGTAACCGGTCTTGGCCTCGGCCCTCACCTCATTCATCGGTGCGGCGCATTGGGGACACGTCAGTGCCATGTCTTAACTCGCGTGCGCCATGGAGCGCAGAATGGCGACGCGCTGCGCCAGCGGCGGATGGGTGCTGAGTAGATCAGCCAGCGCGCCCTGTCGGTCATCCACACGCCGGCGCAAGGGGTTGCTGATGAACAGGTGTGCCGTGCCTTGGGTGGCGGCGCGCAGCGGTGAGGTCGCCGCGCCGATCTTCTCCAGCGCGCTGGCCAAGCCGAGTGGATTGCGGGTGAACTGCGCCGCAGTCGCATCAGCCAGGTACTCGCGCTGTCGCGAGACGGCCATGGCTAGAAGCCGAGATAGCAGCGGGGTCACGGCGACCAGGAGCACGACCAGGACAAAAACCAGGGCGTTGCCGCGCCGGCGGTCGCTGCCGAAATACAGCGCCCGACGCGCCCAGTCCGCCAGCATCACCGCGCCGCCGAACAGCACCGCGACCAGCGTCATAGTCAGGGTATCGCGGTTGCCGATGTGGGACATCTCGTGCGCCACCACGCCCTGCAACTCCTCGCGATCGAGCAGGTTGAGCAGCCCCTCGGTGACCGCCAGCATCGCGTGCCGCGGGTCGCGGCCGGTCGCCAGCGCGTTGGGCGCGGGATCGGGGATGACGTAAATCTCCGGCTGCGGCAGTCCGCAAGCGAGCGCCATCTCAGTTACAATGTTAAACAGCTGGCGGTGCTCCGGGTTCTGCTGATCCAACGGGCGGGCGTGCAGCGATGCCAAGACCATCCGTCCACCGCCGAAGTAGCCGCTGAGACTCATAGCCAATGCCACCGCAACCGCGATCAACGTAACGAACGGCAGCGGCTCTCCTCCGGGATTCAGGAAACCCGCCCACACCGTGTCGAGGCCCAAGCCCAGCACGAGAAAAAACGCCAGAAAACTCACGATGAGCAGAAACGTGCGGCGGCGGTTGATCCCCTCGCGCGTGTAGAAATCGACCGGGACGATGGGAGGGGGGCTCTGCTGCTGCGGAGCTGCGCGCGCCACCACTGGCGAAGTGTCAGGCGCACCCATTATTTCTGCAGCGACAGATCCACCCGCGGCGTGCTGCGGTCCTCCTCCGCCGCCGTGAAGTACTCTGCCGGCGTGAAGCCGAAAAAGTTCGCGATGACGCTGGCGGGGAACACCTGTTCGCGCGTGTTCAGCTGCATGACCATGTCGTTGTAGAACTGGCGGGCGAACGTGAGTTGATTCTCCGTCGTCGTCAGCTCTTCCTGCAGCTTGAGCACGTTCTCGTTAGATTTCAGGGTGGGGTAGTTCTCCATCAGCGCGAGTAGCCGGCCCAGCGACTGCGACAGCTCATTCTCGGCCGCGGCGGCGCCGCGCACCCCGGTAGCCGACACGGCGCGGGCACGCGCCGCCACCACCCGCTCCAGCGTGTCGCGCTCGAACTGCATGGCGCCTTTGACGCTCTCCACCAAATTGGGAATCAAATCGTGCCGGCGTTTGAGCTGCACGTCGATCTGCTTCCAGCCGTTCTGCACCTGGTTCCGCAGACTCACGAGGTTGTTGTAAATCAGAATCGCTCCAACCACGACGACAACGATGATGATCAGCGCGACGCCCATCAACGCCTCCTCCCGATTCTCCTGTGTGTAGGGTGTGGCCTCCGCCCCGCGCCTGCCCTGCCCTACCCTCGCTTCCACGCGAAGGCCGAGCGGCCCGGGTACACCGCACGCCGGCCCAGCATCTCTTCGATGCGCAGCAACTGGTTGTACTTCGCCGTGCGTTCACCACGGCTCGCGCTGCCGGTCTTGATCTGCCCGGCATTCACGGCCACCGCCAGATCAGCGATGGTGGCATCTTCGGTCTCACCGGAACGATGGGAGATGACGGTGGTATAGCCCGCGCGTTTCGCGCGATCGATGGTCTCCAGTGTTTCCGTCAGGGTGCCGATCTGGTTGACCTTGATGAGAATCGAGTTGCCCACACCAGAGTCGATGCCGCGCTGCAGCCGTTGCGGGTTGGTGACGAACAGATCGTCACCAACCAACTGCACCTTATTACCCAGCTCCCGCGTCAATGCTCCCCAACCTTCCCAATCATCTTCAGCCAGTCCGTCTTCGAGGGAGATAATCGGATAGCGCTCGATCCAATCGTGGTAGAACTGGATCATGTCGGTGCTCGAGCGGTGGCTGCCGTCGGACTTGCGGAAAACGTATTCGCCCTCCTCGAAGAACTCGCTAGCGGCAGGATCCAGTGCCAGCGCGATCTGGCGTCCGGGCTGATAGCCAGCGCGCTCAATGGCCATGAGCATCAGTTCAACTGCTTCCTGGTTCGACTGCAAGCGTGGCGCAAAGCCGCCTTCATCGCCAACTGCGGTGGAGTAGCCCTTCTCCTTGAGCACCGCTTTAAGCGCGTGAAACGTCTCCACCCCCATGCGCAGCCCATCCGAGAATGCCCGGGCGCCGATCGGGACCACCATAAACTCCTGCAGATCCACCGAGCTGTCCGTATGCACGCCGCCGTTGAGGATGTTCATCATCGGCACCGGCAGGGTTGTCGCCCGCGGCCCGCCGAGGTAGCGGAACAGCGGCAGCTTGGCCGCGGCTGCTGCCGCCTTAGCCACGGCCAGGGAAACGCCGAGAATGGCGTTAGCGCCGAGGCGGCTCTTGTTCGGCGTCCCGTCCAAGTCGAGCATCAGCCGATCGATATCTTCCTGCCGGCTAGCATCACGGCCGCGCAGTTTCGGGGCGATGAGCCGATTGACGTGGTCGACCGCCTTCAGCACTCCCCTGCCGGCGTAACGTTTCTTGCCGTCACGCAGTTCCAGCGCCTCGTGAGTGCCGGTTGAGGCGCCGGAGGGAACGGCGGCACGGCCGACGACATCCTGGTCGAGCACCACATCCACTTCCACGGTCGGATTGCCACGCGAGTCGAGAATCTCACGGGCTGATACCTTGCGGATCTTCATGACTCCACCTCAGCAGTTTGCCAATGCAATGCCGCTCCACTAAGATGCAGCGAACGCAAAACCATGGCCTTTCTACCGCTGCTGCCACGCAAACACAAAGGGACGTTGATCATTTGTGTCGCGGGGCTCATCCTGCTTGTGTTCGCGGCCGTCTACGGTGAGCATGGTTTGATCCACTTGCTGCGCATGCACAGCGAACAGCGCGAACTGGAGCACACCGCGTTCGACCTACAGCAGCAGAATGAACGGTTGCGCGAGCGTATTCAGCGTCTACAATCCGATGATCACTACCTCGAGAAGCTAGCGCGCGAGCGCCTCGGCTTGGTCAGAAGAGGCGAGATCCTGTACCGCCTGACCGGACCCGCACCGGCCGCGCCCGCCGCGCCGAAATGAGGCTTAATTTCGATTCACCTTTGCGGTCACCCTGAGTTTGTCAAAGGGTGTTTGAACTGCTTGTTACCGACCTTCTAGCGCTCCACGACCTGATGAAAACCCAGGCTGCGGAGCGCATTGCGAATCGTTTCAGCGGCACCATCGAGAGCGGCTGGATTCGGGGTGAGATCTTGATTGGCGAAATCGAGATCACGCATGCTGTTGATGGGAACAACATGGACGTGACAATGCGGAACCTCGAGGCCGGCTATCATCAGCCCCACCCTCACCGGCTTGAAACCTTGTTGGAGCGCCTTTCCCACAGCATGGCTGACTGTCATCACGTGCCGAGCCAGGTCCGGCTCGAGATCAATCCAGTGGTCCACTTCTTTCCGCGGCACCACGAGCGTGTGCCCCGGTTTCAGTGGGTGAATAGACAAGAACCCAACGGCAAGGTCGTCGCGCCATACAAACCGGCCGGGAATCTCGCCATTTATGATGCGGGTGAACAGCGTCGGCACAGTTAGCTCCTGTTCTCTGCGGCTCGGCCGCGTTGATTAACGTGGTTACCCAACAAGCTAGCTTAGCGCAAATTCGGCCCGCGCGACAGGCGGGCCGCTGCGGTAGTGCCGTCAGTGTACGGTGGCTAGGATGGTTCGGCTACCCGTAAGAGAACCGTCCGAGACCGTCAGTGTGACGGTGTACGTGCCGCCCGCGGTATACACGTGCGAAACTTGTTCTCCCAGTGCCTGGGCGGAGCTGTCGCCGAAGTCCCATGAATAGGTCAGGAGATCGCCATCGGGGTCCACGCTGCCGAGGCCGCTGAACCCAATCAGCCGACCGATGCGGCCGGTCCGGGATCGACCAGGATCTGCAAACGGCGCGTGATTCGTCGGCCCTGGCGGCAATTGAAAGGCGCCGATATTGGTCAGCGGCCCGCCATCTAGATCGGCTCCGCGGCCCACGGCGGCGCTCGTCGGTGCCACGTGGAAGTCTGCATTGGCAGGGTCGACGAACAGCGGATCCACCGCCAGCGTTCCCTGCCCTTGCCTAGACCATGCCGCCCATGTCCCAAGGTTGATGTCGTGGTCGGAGAACCGAGGGCTTCCGAGCGGCACGATCACCGGATCGTATAACGTGGTGCGGAAAAAGATGTTGTGGCTCTCGGACAGGCTCACAGAAGGGCCGTACACGACGGCCTTGAAAGCGCCCGCAACAATATTGTTCACCAAGTTGACGCTGTACGACGTATGAGTCAGATTGAGTCCGACGCCGTTGTTGTAAGCGATGGTGCAATTGAACACGTCGACCGCAGCCCCGGCAAAGATCGGCATCGTAGCGATGCCGGTAGTATTGCCGTAGACGAGGCAGTTTTGCACTGAGGCATTTTGCCAAAGCTTCACGCCGGTGCAGCCGTTGTTGAAGCTCTGGATGCTATCCAGGGTGATTTGGTCGCCCTTGAAGTCGTACCCATCGCCGCCGTTTTGGTACGAGCGCGTCCGGAGGAAAGTGATGTTGTACGCGCTCTGTGCGGCCGCGAATCCATCCACGGCGCCGCTGCAGACCCCGGGGGTGCCATTTCTGAAGCTGTCGGTATCGCTCACCGTCACGTCATGAGATGTGCCGGTAACCCATATGCCGAGCCTGGCGTTGTCGTGCAGCGTGCACCCTTGCACGCTGATGTTGTAGGCACCGCTGATGATGATCCCGGCGTAATTCTGGTACAGGTTACAGCTTTGGATCGAGATGTCATGAGATCCGGGCCGGAGAAAAATCGTCTCATCGAAGCCGCCAGTCGCTTCAATACCCTGCAGTGCGACGAAGGCCACACCCCCAAGTACGTTGAAAGCTTCCCAACTGGCAGTCGGGTCAGGACTCACCAGCACCGCGCCTGGATCTGCGACGAAAGTGACTAAGTTGCCGTCGGTGCCGCCTCGGGACACGTTTACCGATTCCTCATAGGTGCCGGCATGGATGGCAACGGTGTCACCGGGGCTCACCTTAGACGCGGCATGTTGAATGGTAAGCCAAGGGGCGGCGCTGTCACCGGAGTTGGCATCGTCGCCAGTTGGGTCGACCACGTAGGTGGCTGGGAAGGCAGGCACGGAGACCAGCAAGCTCAGCAACACCAACAGCGCGAGTATGATCGATAGCGGCAACGGAAACGGGCGTGCTTCCATCCGCACCGTATCGTGCAGCACACATGCCAGCGGATGCCTGGCTGTTTTACGGGGCGCCTCAACGACTCAGGGCGGACATTCGGGGCTGAGTGCTGCCATTTAGCGGACGGCGCGACAGGGTGCCGACACCGGCGCACCCTTACCGATGCTAGTTCGGACGGAAGAGATGGATCTTCTTCGTATCTTTAACGCCCGCCATTAGTTCCGAGACGGAGACCGACAGTTTGGGGTGGACGAGCTGCGGTGCCAGCTCGCTCAAGGGCGCGAGGACAAACCGGCGGTTGTGCAACTCGGGATGAGGAACCTTCAGCGTACGCTTGTTGATGATCTCGTTGTCGAAGAGCAGGATGTCGAGGTCCATTATGCGGGAGCCCCAGCGTTTTCCGCGCACCCGCTTGCGCCCCATCGCAGTCTCGATCTGCTTCAGCCGCCTCAGCAGATCCTCGGCGCCGCACTCGGTTTCGAGCTCCACTACAGCATTGACAAACCACGTCTTTGCATCGCCAAGGGGTTCGCTCTCGTAGAGGGACGATTGCTTGACGATTCGCGTGCCGGGGATCTTCTGAATCCGATCGATTGCCTCAAGGAAATTGGCTTTCCGATCACCCAGGTTGGAACCGATCCCGATGAATGCCCGATGGGGCATGCCCTCCTCGAACCTCCCCGCCATCACCGGCGTGCGCCAGCCCTCACCACGTCCCTACGCCTCGGCACGATGTGCCAAAGGCTGGTCACCCATTTTCTTATCGTGTCTGCGAGGATTTTACAACTTCGGGGGCAGGTGCTTGCCCATTACCTGGCCCAGTGCTATCGGCGTTCGCGTCTTGGGTCGAGGAAGGATGGATAGCGCCAAACGACTGAAGAAGATCCCCCCTTATTTGTTCATGGAACTGCGGAACAAGATCGCGCAAGCGCGAGCTGCCGGGATTGACGTGATCAGTCTCGCCATCGGCGACCCGGTCGAGCCCACACCGACGCCAGTAGTCGACGAGTTGGCACGCGCGGGACGTGATCCCGCCAATCACCGTTATCCGACGGATGAAGAAAAGGGCATGCTCGCCTTCCGCCAAGCGGTGGCGGACTGGTACGCGACCCGGTATCGAGTGACGCTCGATCCTGCCACGGAAGTCCTCGCTCTGATCGGCTCAAAGGAGGGCTGCCACCATTTCGTCCTCGGCCGCGTGAATCCCGGCGAGCCGGTGCTGATGACCGACCCCGGGTATCCTGCTTATCGGGCCAGCATCCTCATAGCCGGCGGCGAGCCGGTGAATGTGCCGATCCGTGCCGAGCACGGATACCTGCCGCGGTTGGCCGACATTCCGAGCGACGTCGCGCGCCGGGCGAGCGCCATGTTTCTGAACTACCCCAACAACCCTACCGGCGCGACCGCGACGCCGGCTTTCCTGCGCGCGGTGGTCGAGTTCGCTCGCCACTACGACATCGCCATCTGCTACGACAATCCGTACATCGAGGTGGTGTTCGATGGCGAGAAGGAGTTGAGCTTCTTGTCCATCCCTGGGGCCAAGGACGTGGGGATCGAGTTGAACTCGCTCTCGAAGCCATTCAACATGACCGGCTGGCGGCTCGGGATGGCGGTCGGCAACAGGGACCTGATTGCGGCGATCTCGCAGGTCAAAGAGAACACCGATTCAGGGGTGTTCAATGCGATTCAGTTCGCCGGTATCACCGCGCTTGGGCGCTGCGGCGACAACATCGACCACATGCTCGGCATCTATGCGCGGCGGCGGGCGTTGGTGCTGCAAACGTTGGCCGACCTCGGCGTGCGTTTCCAGCCTGGGCGGGGGACCTTCTATCTGTGGGTGCCGACGCCGCGGGGCCTGTCGAGCATCGAGTTTGCCACCATGCTGTTCGAGCAAGCGCACGTCGTGGTCGCCGCCGGGACGGCGTACGGTGAATACGGCGAAGGTTTCGTGCGTTTGTCATTGACGGTTCCCGACGAGCGCCTGCGCCAGGCAATGGAGCGCCTGCGCAAGACGCTGCGATGACGAGGCAGGTTTTGGCTCCGCCAACTGTTCGGATGCCGGTACGTTGGCTAACAGCCTCTCCCAAGACTTGCAGCCGTAGTTTGTCTTGAGCCTCGGTTCCGTACGCACCTGACGCACTGCACGGCGTCAACTTTCTGATTGCTCGGCTGTCGACACCCTTTTTGTGCGCGCGTGCGACCGCCGTGACGCGCTGCGCCGGCGGGTAGTCCTGCGCGCTGGTGTTTTGACCTGGGGCTGGCGCCCCGCTTCGGTCGAGGCAGCCGTCGGCTCGCCACCATGCGTCGCTAAAGCGGCGGCATCATCCACCGCGGGCTGCGCTTCGGTATCAGCGGCAGATCGCCTCTCGGCGGCTTTCTTGCGCCCGCGTCCCGTGCGTGCACCACGGCGTGCAGCGCCGGCCCGTTTCCGGCGAGTTGTAGTTGCAGCTTTCGGCTGCGCCGCAGGCGCTCCCGACTCCCCTCTTTCCTGCTCCAGAGAGGCCTCCTCGATCGCCGCCGGCCCAGTGGCTGCGTTGATTTCCGTAGCGGGCGCCGTATCGGCCTCCACCGACACCATCGGCTCTGACTCCGACACGCTCGCTGCCACATGGACCTCGCCGTCCCCAGCAGCGGCTTGCGGTTCGGTTTCGTGGATCAGCGAGGTCGACTGGCCCAGGGCCACCAGGGCCTCGCCGATAGCGGCCGCTGCCTGCCGGCCGCGGCCGCGGCGACGCCCACGCCGGCGCCGCCGGCGCTTGCCCGTTTGCGGCGACTCACCCTCTGCGGCCGCCGCCACGGGTTCGCTCGGCGCCCCGGTCGCACCATTGTTCACGGCCGCCGCGGCTGCTGCTGGCTCTACCGCGACGCCACCGAGGCGTGCGCTGCGAAGCTTTGCCTGCTCTGGTTCCAGACGCGTCCGAATCTCCATTTCGGATTGGTGCGGCATCAGCTCTTCTTTCAGAGCTACTTGAATGCGGGTGGCGTACCGGCGTTCCAACTGGGCCAGGTCGTCGCGTTTGTGATTCAATAGGTACACGGCAACCTCTGGCGGCAATGATACTGTAAGTGAGGCAGTATCACCTTGAGAAACCCGATTATGAGCCTTGCGCAAGGCCACCAGCGCCGCGGATTCTGTGGTGCGAACAAGCCCGTGTCCCTCGCACATCGGACAGGCGGTGTACGACGTGGCCGCCGCGGCTGGCCGCAGGCGCTGCCGTGACACTTCGAGCAAGCCGAAATGTGAAATGCGTGCGGTCTCGTGACGTGCTTTGTCCTGGCGCATGGCCTCGCGGAAGGCCTTCTCGACGTCTGAGATGTGCTGCGGGCTGCGCATGTCGATGAAATCGATGACGATCAAGCCGCCCAAGTCGCGCAGGCGCAACTGGCGCGCAATTTCCGTCGCGGCTTCGATGTTGGTGCGGAATGCAGTCTCCTCTTGGTTGCTGCCGCGCACCGAACGTCCCGAGTTGACGTCTACGGCCGTAAGCGCCTCGGTGCCGTCGATGACGATGCTGCCCCCCGACTTCAGCGGTACGCGCCGTTTGTAAATGGATTCGATCTGCGACTCGACGTTGAAATGGGAGAAGATCGGCTGGTCGCCCTCGTACAGGTGCAGCACATCTTCCTTCCCGGGCATCACGTCGTGCAGGAACTCGCGGGCGCGCTGAAAGACCTCCTCATTGTCAACGTAGATCTGGTCTATGTCGGGAGTGAAATAGTCGCGGATGTTGCGCAGCACCACATCATGCTCGCGATAGACCAGCGTCGGCGCCATTTTCGTGGTGGCGGCCTGCCGAATTGTCTCCCACAAGCGCATCAAATAACTAAGGTCGCGGTGCAGCTCACGCGCGCTCTGCTCCAAGCCGGCGGCGGTGCGCACGATGATGCCGAACCCTTCCGGCGGCTGCAGCTTCTCGAGCAGCTCGCGCATGTGGGTGCGCTCCGCGCCCTCGATCCTGCGGGAGATGCCGGCCTCGTCCGACCCTGGCAGCAGCACCAGATAACGGCCCGGGAGCGAGTAGAAGGTGCTCAGGGTGGGCGGCTTGTTGCCGAACTCCTCTTTGGCGATTTGGACCAGCACTTCCTGCCCTGGCTTGAGGACGTCTTTGATGCGCAAGCGGCGCCGTCCGTCACCGTTGCCCTCGCGCGCCAGGTCCGGCAGATTGCGGAAGCAAATCTCGTCCAAAGGCAAGAACGCATCGCGTCCGGCGCCGATGTCGACGAAGGCGGCCTCCAGCGCGGGATGGATCCGGCGCACCACACCCTTGTAGATGTTACCTTTCAAGTGCTCACGGCTGGCAGACTCGATCTCGAACGAGGTGAGCACACCGTCGGTCACGATGCCGACTCGGCTCTCCTCTGCATGCGTCATGTTGATGAGCATCGTTTTTGACATTGCAGATCTCTTTTACCTTCCTCTTCGAAAGACTGGCGCCGCTCACTTCTTCCTAGCGCCGTAATCGCCAAAAGGTCCGTCACGCTCAGCCAATGCGGCTTTGACTCCCTGCTGCAGCGCCAGCTCGCGCCAGGCAACGCCCTCGGGCGTGTGGCGGGCGATCCCGTCGAGCAGGGTACCGATCATCTGGCTGGTGCGCAGCCCCATATTCTCGTAGGCTTGATTCACCAACAACTTCATCATCACTAGTTGATTGAGCGGTAGCAGCGCCATACGCCCGGCCAAGGCCGCCACTTCGCTCTCAAGCTGTTGCGCCGGTACGGCGCGGTAGATCAACCCGATCCGCTCGGCGCTGCGGCCATCCACCGGATCACCGGTCAGGAGCAACCGCTTTGCTTGTTCCATACCGATACGATACGCCCAGAGCGCCGACGTCGGCGAGCCCCACACCCGTGCCGGTGGGTAGCCAATCTGGGCATCCTCCGCCGCCAGGATCAGATCGGCGCACAACGCCAGGTCGGTGCCGCCGCCCACGCACCAGCCATGCACCTGAGCGAGCACGGGTTTGCGACTGTGCCACAGGCTCATGAAGCAGCGCACGTTCTCCGACATGGCGGCGAAATCCCGCACCGGGTCCCAGCCGCTGTCCGCCTGGACTTGGTGCTCGATTCGGGTGCCCCAATCCAAATCGTAGCCGGCGCAGAAGGCCCGCCCAGTGCCGCGCAAGACGAGCACGCGAACGCCCTCGTTGGCGTTGGCCTCCGCCACCGCCCGCTCCAGCTCGCGCGGCATCTCAAGGTTGATGGCGTTGAGCCGCTCGGGCCGGTTGAGGACGATGTGCAGCACCCGATCGTGCCGTTCGAGCTTGAGGGTGGCGAAGTCCATAGGGTAGCGCTCCCTTCGTTGTTGGCGGGACGTGCAGGCGGCGCAGGCATCAGCAGCAGGACGCCCGCGTCCGGTAGCGCTCCTCCAGGCGCCGGGCGAAAAAGCGCCCGCGATCGAGCGGCGCCTGGCCGCATTGGGCGCAATGGCGCAGGTAGCGCTCGTACTCCGCCTCCCCCGTCCACTCGCGCATCGCGGCGCGCGCGACGTTCCAGAACATCATGACATATCGACTTAGCACGGTTCTCCTCAAACAGTTGCCGCGAGGCGCTGTTGCGGCCCCTGCCACGCGCTCAGCACGCGGTACCACTCACGCAACGCGTCCACCACGGTCACCAGCACGAGCCCCATGAACAAGGCGGTCACAGCAGCATCCAGGCGGTCGTTGAATATCAACGCCCGCGTGTCTGAAATGTTCGCGGCCGCAACCTGTCCGACGGCGATGCGACTTTGCAGCTCGGCCGCGTGGGCGAGAAAACCGATCCGCGCCTCGGGGCTGAAGAGCTTCGCGTATCCGGCGCTCAGTGTGACCGACAAGAGCCAGCACAGTGGCCCCAGCGTGACCCAGGCGTATCGGGCAAGGCCGGATTTCACTATGAGCGTCGTCGCTACCGAGAGCGCAATCGCCGCCAGCAATTGATTGGAGATGCCGAACAGCGGCCACAAGCTGTTGATGCCCCCAAGTGGATCCATCACTCCTTGATACAGAAGGTATCCCCAGGCTCCAACCATGGCAGCACTGGTGAGGAACACACTCGGATACCAGCTCGTCCGTCCGAGCGGCTGCCACAGATGGCCAAGGAAGTCTTGCAACATGAATCGTCCGACGCGTGTTCCCGCATCCATCATGGTAAGGATAAAGAGCGCTTCAAACATGATAGCGAAGTGGTACCAAATCGCCATGACCGTCTTGCCGCCGAGCGTGTTCGCAAAGATGTGCGCCATTCCCACCGCCAGCGACGGCGCGCCCCCGGTGCGCGCGAACAGGCTGCGCTCGCCCACGTCAGCCGCCAGGGTTTCCATCTGCGCCGCCGTGACAGAAAAGCCCCAGCCGGAGATGGTCTGGACGGCTTGCTCGGGCGCAGCGCCGACGATGCCGGCCGGGCTGTTCACCGCGAAATACACGCCCGGTTGCAGAACGGCGGCAGCGATCATCGCCATGAGCGCTACGAACGACTCCATCAGCATTGCCCCGTAGCCGACCATGCGGGCATCCGACTCCTTTCCCAGCAGCTTCGGGGTGGTACCGGAAGCAACCAGCGCGTGGAACCCGGAGATGGCACCGCAGGCGATGGTGATAAAGGCGAAGGGAAAGATTTTGCCGGCAAAAATCGGCCCGTTGCCGTCGGTGAAGCGGGTCAGCGCCGGCAACTGCACCGGCGGCGTGTAGACCAGGATTCCCAGCGCCAGGGCCGCGATGGTGCCGATCTTGATGAACGCGCTCAGGTAGCCGCGCGGCGCCAGCAGCAGCCAGACTGGAAGGACGGAAGCGGAGAAGCCGTACGCAATGATCATCAACGCGAGGACGGTGGGGGCAAAGGTGAACAGCGGCGCCCAAAGGGCGCTCTCGCTGACCCAACGGCCACCGACCACCGCCAGCAGTACCAGCGTCAGGCCGCCGACCGTCGCCTCGACCACCTTGCCGGGGCGGACGAAGCGCATGTACCAGCCCATTACCAGGGCGACGGGGATGGTGGCGCCGACCGTAAAGGTACCCCATGGGCTGCCCTTCAGTGCATTGACGATGACCAAGCCGAGGACGGCCATCAGAATGATCATGATAAGCAGCACGCCGCCCAGCGCCGCGAAGCCGCCCAGCACCCCGATTTCCTCCCGTGCCATCTCTCCAAGTGACCTTGCGTCACGACGCAACGAACCCACCAGAATGAGGAGATCCTGCACGGCGCCCCCGACGACGACGCCAATAATGATCCACAGCGTTCCCGGCAGATAGCCGAACTGAGCACACAGAGTGGGGCCGATCAGGGGCCCCGGTCCGGCGATCGCCGCGAAATGTTGCCCGAACACCACCCAGCGGTTGGTCGGGACGAAGTCGCGCCCGTCATTGATGCGCTCGGCGGGCGTCTGCCGCCGGTCGTCCAACATGAGGACACGGGCCGCGAGGAATTTGCTGTAGAAGCGGTACGCAACGGCGTAGGTCGCCACGGCAGCGATGAGCAACCACACGACGCTGATCTGCTCGCCGCGCGCCAGACCAACCATGGCCAGCGCAATTGCGCCCGCCAAGGCGACCAGCATCCACAAGCCGCAGCGTAACCTCCGCATCGACCCCTCCGCCTGGAATATGCGCAGAGGCCTCGGCCGGACGCAAGCGGCGGCGCGCCGTTGCTCCGCCGCCCTGGTTTCCTGTAGCGTATTGATGATGCGCATTGGGGAAATGCTCAGGGCCGCCGGTCCCGTGTTCTCGTTCGAATTCTTCCCCCCGAAGACGGAGCAGCAAGAGCAGAGCCTATACCGCAGCATCGAGCGCCTGCGCGAGTTGCGACCGAGCTTCGTCTCTGTGACTTACGGCACCGGTGGCAGTACCCGCGAGAAGACGGTCGACCTCGTGCGCCACATCAAACACGAGATCGGCATCGAAGCCATGGCCCACGTAACGTGCGTGGGCGTCAGCAGGCACGAAATCGATACGCTGCTGGAGCGGTTGCGCTGCTACGGGATCGAGAATGTGCTGGCGCTACGCGGCGATCCACCGCGCGACCAGAAGGATTTCGTGCGGCCGGCAGACGGCTTCGGCTTCGCTTCGGAGCTGATCAGGTTCATTCGCGAGCGCGGGTACTTGTTTTCCCTTGGCGGCGCCTGCTATCCGGAAGGGCACATTGAGTGTCGCGACCTGGAGCAGGACCTGGAACACCTAAGACTCAAGGTCGAGGCGGGGTTGGATTTCGTGATCACGCAGCTGTTTTTCGACAACGCCGATTACTTCTCCTTCGTGGCGCGGGCACGCGCCCGCGGCATCCGTGTGCCCATCATCGCGGGCATCATGCCGATCACCAACCTGGCACAGATCCAGCGGTTCACCTTGATGTGTGGCGCCAAAATCCCAGAGCCATTGAAGGCGAAACTCGAAGCCGTCCGCGGCAACGAGGAAGCGGTGCGCAGTATCGGAATCGACCACGCGACGAGGCAGTGCCGCGAGCTGCTGGACTACAGCGCTCCCGGAATTCATTTCTACACTCTGAATCAATCCCCTTCTACGCGGGCGATCCTCGAACGCCTGCGCAACTGATCCTGTGGCAACCATCGTCACCTTCACTCCGCTCCAGCCTCCGACCCGAAGCCGGGTCAAGGGCGAAGGCCGGCTTCTGCCGCATCGTTGCGAGGATGTCCTCAAGCACCGCCATCAGCAGCGCCTGCCGCTCGGCAGCGTACATGGCATCATGTACCTGGACGCGCTGTGCCTCCACTGTGGAGCGCATTTTGTCTGGGTAGAGGACGAGCCCGCGCCGGCCGAGTTGTAGGCAGAGTTTTCTCTTGCCAAGCGTTCCATCTTGTACTTGACAATCATAATAGCAGTATGGTGAAGCGCGTGCCGCCGAGGCCTCCACCTCGGCCCCGATGAGCGGGGCCGTACCTGGCCGTATACGCGCTGGACGGGATGATGCGACCGTACAGCCGAGCTTCAGATCTGCTCCAGCGCCTGCGCCAAATCAGCGATCAAGTCGTCGGCGTCCTCCACCCCGACGGCATAGCGCACCAGTGTGTCCTTGATGCCGACCTGCAAGCGCTCCTCCGTGGTCAACCCGTAGTAGCTCATCCGCGCCGGCTGTTCGATCAGGCTCTCGACGCCACCGAACGACGGGGCGATGCGCGGAATCCTGCAGGCATCGACCAAACGCGATGCCGTGTGGAGGTCGCCGTACACCTCGAAGGACACCACGCCACCGAAGCCGCGCATCTGTCGCACTGCGATATCGTGTTCCGGATGACTCGGGAGGCCTGGGTAGTGGACGCGTTCGACTTTGGGGTGCTGCTCCAGGAACTCCGCGAGGCGCTGGGCGTTTTTGTTCTGCCGCGCCACCCGCAGCGCCAGCGTCTTGATGCCGCGGATCAACAGATAGGAAACGAACGGATCTGCGATCGCTCCAGTGATGCCTTGAAACTCACGCACGACCCCAACGAGATCGGCGCTGCCCAGGAGTACTCCGGCGAGGAAATCGTTGTGGCCGCCGAGGTACTTGGTGGCGGAATGGATGACGAGATCGATGCCGAACTCGGTTGGCCGCTGATTGATCGGTGTGGCGAAGGTCGAATCGATGATGGTCTTCACCCGATGCCGGCGGCCGATGCCGGCAACACGCTCGAGGTCGAGGATGCGGTTGTACGGGTTGGTGGGTGACTCGCTGAAGATGAGCCGCGTGGTCGTCCGTACCGCCTCCTCCATGCGCTCGTAATCGCCAGCCGGCACGGTGGAGACCTCGACGCCATAGCGCCGCAAGATCTGATGCACGAACTCCCGCGTCCGCCGATAGGCGTCACTAGTGACCACCACGTGCGCGCCGCGGGAGAGCATGGCGAAGAGCGTGGTGGTGACCGCCGCCATGCCGGTCGAGAACAAGAGTCCGTCTTCCGCCCCTTCGAGCGCCGCCAGCTTGAGTTCGGCCACGCGTTGGGTCGGATTGCCGTAGCGGCCGTACTCCTCGCGCTCGATGCGGCCTTCGAAGTAGTCGGACAACTCTTTCGTGTCGGTGAAGGTGAAGGTGGCGCTCTGGATGATCGGCATGGCGATGGCACTGGTCACCTTCGTGCGCGGCTCGCCGCCGTGCACCGCCCGCGTGCTCGGTCCAGCCTGATGGCGTTGGAATTTTTCGCTCGACACGTCACGCCTCCAGCAGCTTAATTTTGTCAGCGTAGCGCTTGATCGTGTCGCGCACTACCCGTACGTCGGCCGGAATTTCCACGGGCCGGTTGGCGAACGTGGAGTGCACCCCTTCGATCCGGCCGAGGTGGTACGCCGTCTTCTGATCGGCGAACTTCAACCCATGCGCGGTGGAGATGACCACGACGCGCTGGTTGGAGCGAATGACCCTGCGCTCGACCAGCTTACGGAACACGGCCAGGGCAACACCGGTGTGCGGGCAGTTGAACATACCGGTGCGGTCGGCGCGCGCCGCTTCGTCCGCCAGCTCGTTCTCGCTCGCCTGCTCGACCACACCGTCGAACTGCTGCAGCGCCTTGACGGCGCGCTTGTAGCTCACCGGATTGCCGATCTGGATGGCGCTGGCCAGCGTCTTCTTGGCGGTGACCGGCACAAAGGATTCGAAGTTCTTCAGGTACGACAGATAGAGCGGATTGGCATTCTCCGCTTGTGCGACGGCGATGCGCGGCAGCTTTTGGATGAGGCCAAGCTCCTTCATCATCAGCAGGCCCTTCCCGAGCGCGCTGACGTTGCCGAGGTTGCCGCCGGGAATGACGATCCAGTCCGGCACCTCCCAATCAAATTGTTGCACGATCTCGATGCCCACCGTCTTCTGGCCTTCCAAGCGCAGGCTGTTCATCGAGTTCGCCAGATATACAGTGCGGTCCTTGGTGATCTCCTGGACAATAGCCATGCAGCCGTCGAAGTCCGTGTCCAGGCTCAGCACCAGCGCTCCGTTTGCCAGCGGCTGCACGAGTTGCGCCGGCGAGACCTTGTTGTGCGGCAACAGCACCACGGCCGGGATGCCGGCCGCGGCGCAGTAATTGGCCAACGCTGCCGAGGTGTCACCAGTGGAAGCGCACGCAATGGCCGTGATTTGCTCGCCCTCGGCGATAATCTGCTTGACCACGGAGACCAGCACGGTCATGCCGAGATCCTTGAACGATCCGGTGTGCGAGTTGCCGCACTGCTTCACCCACAGGTCCTCGACCCCGAGCAGCTTGCCGTAGCGGTCGGCCCAGAACAGGTTCGTGCCCCCTTCATAGGTCGACACGATGTTCTCGTTATCGATGAACGGCGCCACCCATTCCTTCTTGCCCCATACTCCGGAGCCGTAAGGAAACGCGTTGCGGCGATAGCGGTCATCGAACAGTTGCATCCAGGCCGCCGGCGAGCGCCGCTTGAGAGCGTTCATGTCGTGAGCCACATCCAGCAGATCGCCGCAATTCGGACAGCGGTAGATAACCTCGAAGAGGCTGAAATGCGTCGGGCAGCCGTTGATGCATTCGAACCACGCGCTGTACTCACTCATCACCGTGCTCCTCGGGCGGACCATAGCTCGTCCGCCGCAAGGCGGCCAGGTCCACACCCGCCGTTCCTGTGGCGCAGCTCGCTAGCCAAGTCAAACGGGGTCGGTACCGTCCCACTGTGCGAATTCCGGACAGCACCAAGCGGTCCGGCGGAACGATGGTGGAAGAGTTGAGTACAAGCTGATCTCAGCCAGAGGTGGCTGAGATCGACCACTGGTATCGCCGCCGGCCGCCCGGTTGTCAGGCTGGGCGTATAAACCTTAAGTTGTGGAAATATGGACCCTTTTCCCCAGATTGAGTCGCGCATCTTGCATTTGGCAAAGCGATTGCTGTATGTCGCCTTGCGGTCACAATCGCGGTCACAATCAAGACGCGTCAACGGAGAAGGCCATGGCGCAAAAGGCAGTCGAGACTCTGCTAGGGCGACTACTGACAGACGAGGACTTTCGCCGCCGTTTTTTCGAGGAGCCACTCGCGGTCTGCCGGCAGGAAGCCCTCGAGGTGACCAGCCGGGAACTTGAGGCGATTTTGGCAGTCGACGAAGTCCAGTTCGCGCAGTTCGCAAAACAGCTCGACGCACGGATCGTGCGCGCTACCCTTCGCAGGGACGCCGGCACCGTTGTCACCCGCGCAAGTGCTCCCCGGAAGAAATGGGCGCAGTGAAGTCACATATTTTGATGCTCATCGCGTCGCCGCGGCTGGCATGACCCAACGGTGACAACCAAGGCAGTTGAGTCGATACCGCGAATCATTTCAGCAAGGCCCCGCATTCGCACTGACCGGCCGAACGCCGCCTTACTTCGCGCCCGGGGGGTCGAGCCGTGCGCTGACGCGTAGCCGTTTCTTGTTGACTATTGGCACGGAAGAAGGGAAACAGTGTTAAGGCGGCCGGAGATGAGACGATTACGGGCGATGTTCGGGCGGCAAACGAAGGTGTGGCTGTTGGTGCTTGTCTTTTCTGTCGCGGGCTTTTCGGCGCGTGCGCCCGCCGAGCTCTTGTGCTCGGCGGGCTCCAACGATGGCAATACGTGTCAGACCCACGCCGACTGCCCTGGTGGTGCCTGCGTGTATGTGCAGGGTGTGTGCAACGACCAGAACGGACTTCTGTGCGACTGCCCATCGAGCACATGCTCGGCGCAGCCGGCCTGCAGCACGGATTCCAGCATGGGCACCTGCAGCGGCGGTGTCTTTGCGGGTGTGTGTTGCGATACAACATATAACTGTGACAGCGGCGTGGCCTGCCAGGAAAGCCAAAAGGTGTGCGTGGGTGGCAGTACAAGCGGGTACCCGTGCCTCAATGACCAGCAGTGCAACTCATCCCAGTGCCGCTCGACTGGCCTAGTGTGCGAGGAGGGCACAGATTACGCCGGCGACTCGTGTGCACAGGACTCGGATTGCTGTGTGCAGCCTACCACTTGCGCGGTTGGCGCATGTTTCTCACCCGCAACCGTGCTGACACCGACTGCAACGGCATCAAGAACAGGTGCCGCCGTAACGCCCACCCCGTCGCCGTCCGTGAGAGCGAGCGTCACCGCAACGGTAGCTGCGAGCCCAACAGCACAGACGGTAACGCCTCGACCTCGCCCGACGCAGGCGCCGGCTCAGCTGTACGAAGCGATCGGCGAAGGCGCCGGCTGTACCACTGTGGGCGACGGCGGCTGGTCGTTCGCCATGCTCGCCGGTGTCGTCGTGCTTTGGGCGGCACGCCGCCGCCCCGGTGCGCGTCAGCACCTTGACTGATTGTCGAAGCTGCTACCGCTCAGCGCGGATGTTCGCCGCGACCCAACAGCGAACAACCAGTCCGTTCACCCCGAGAACCCGACCCGCGCGGCGCGAGTATGTTGGGCCAACGAACCCCAGCCCTCGGTACTGTTTTCCGTCATTCCCGCAATGGTACTGTTCTCGTCATTCCCGCAGTCTTTAAGCGGCAATCCACCCGCCACCCCTTGTGGATGCCCGCCAAGGGATTGCGGGCATGACGGCATTGGAACAAGCGGTTCATTGGTAGTAGGAGCCCCTCCTTTGGGTTCCGTATCGAGGGGTGCACGTTCCACTGAGCCTGTCCCTGGATACGCGCCAGAAGAAGGCGCTACTACCAAGGAGCCACTGCCGCTTACGTAATTTTCCCGCACAGGCATCGCGCCGAGCCAGGGTGTTGCAGGGGAGTCAAACTGGCCGGGCGCGTGCAGCCGGAGCCGCTGTGTCCTTCATGGGTTGCATGATTCCTAGAATCGTGCTACTAGCCGCGTAGCATGACAGTGAGATTATGATTGCCAGTGCCGCGTGGGCAGAAACCAACGCCCGGGCCCCTCTGACGGAATCCAACACCAACTACGCGACACGCATTCCAGAGGTCCTCGTGGTGGACACACCGATCATCGAAGGCAACACTGTGAACTAACCAGGCTCTAGTTTAGTTTAGGGAGTGGACGAACGCATGCGTATATCCTGGTGGCCGGTCGCACTCGTGGCAGGAGCTGTCAGCCTCATAGCCCACGGTCCTCTGGCGCGCGCAGCCGCGGAAGCCGGTCAACCGGCCCCGGCGCTGGTTGTCCAACAGTTAGACGGTCAAGCGTTCGATCTCGGCACGCTGCGCGGCAAGGTGGTCATCGTCAACTTCTGGGCTACGTGGTCTCCCCCCTGCCGCACGGAAATGCCGATTCTCGACGCGTTCTACCAGCAGTATCACGCTCGGGGATTAGAGATGATCGTGCAGGTGCATCGATGCGCAGCATGAGCAGGTGGCTCTGCCTTGTGGCGATGACGTGGTGGTGCGCCGGCGTCGCCCGCGCCCAGGAAGAGGGCACGGCAACACCTACCGTGCAGGCAGGGGGAAACGTACCCGCGGCGACGGAGACCCCGGAGGTCGCCAAACCGACCAGCAAGATTCTAAGCCTTCCCGAGGTTGTCGTCGAAGGCCGGCAGGACAGCCTGCTTGGCATCGCGGATTCGGCGGGTCAAGGCACGACCGGCGCGGCGCAACTGGCCGATCGCCCAATTCTGCGCAGCGGCGAACTTCTCGAAACCGTTCCCGGCGTGATCATTACGCAGCACGCCGGCGGCGGGAAGGCGAACCAGTATTTTCTGCGCGGCTTCAATCTGGATCACGGCACGGACTTCGCGGTGTTCCTCGACGACATGCCGCTCAACCTGCCGTCGCAGGCGCATGGCGAGGGTTACGCCGACATGAACACCGTCATCCCGGAGTTTGTGGAGCGGGTGAACTACGAGAAAGGTCCGTATTACGCGGACGTCGGCAATTACGGTTCAGCCGGATCGGCACATCTGGCGTTTTACAAGACGCTGCCACAAGACTTCGCCGCCGTGGAAGGCGGCATGTATGGTTACGAGCGCGGCGTGTTCGGCATCTCGCAAAAACTCGGCCCCGGCAATGTGCTGTACGGGGGCGAAGCGTATCATGACGACGGCCCCTGGGCGCATCCGGACAACTATTATAAGTTCAACGGCCTTCTGACCTACAGCCAAGGGGATGACGCCAACGGCTTCAGCGTCACGGCGCGGGGCTATCACGGCAAATGGAATTCGAGCGATCAACTCGCCGAAAGCGCTGTGCCCATCGTTGGTTTCTTCGGCACGCTCAATCCGACTGACGGCGGCGATTCGCAGCGGTACAGCTTGCAGGCCGAATGGCATCGCTACGACGAGAATTCCGAGACCAAAATCATGGCCTACGGATTCTATTACGATCTCGATTTGTTTTCCGACTTCACGTACTTCCTCACGGACACCAATCGCGGCGACCAGTTCGAGCAGCAGGACAAACGCTGGGTGGGCGGGCTGGACGCGCGCCATACGATTTTCAGCGAATGGTTTGGCCGCGCCGTGGAAAACACCTTCGGTTTGCAGGTGCGCAACGACTGGATCAACAACGGCCTCTACCAAACGGAAGACCGGGTGCGCGTGGACAAGTTGGATTCCGCCACCGGCACCATACTGCCTGCCACAACACAAAAGGATGAATTTACGGACACGCAGCTCGGCTTCTACGCGGAAACCAACGTCCGGTGGGCGCAAACATTCCGCTCGGTCCTCGCCCTGCGTGGTGACTTGGAATACTTCGATGTGACCAGCCTGAGCACTCCGGCCAATTCCGGCACCTCCACCAGTCTTCTGCCCAGCCCCAAGTTGAGTTTGATTTTCGGCCCGTGGGCGCAGACGGAAGTTTATCTGCAAGGCGGATTCGGCTTTCACAGCAATGACGGGCGCGGCACGACGCAGACGGTGGAACCGGTCTCAGCGGACAATCCCTATCCCGGAACGCCGGTCGCGAAAATTCCCGGCCTGATCCAAACCAAGGGCGCGGAAATCGGCGCGCGCACTCTGGCCGTTCCACATTTGCAAAGCACCATTTCGCTTTGGTATCTGCGCAGCGATTCCGAATTGCAGCAGGATGGCGACACCGGTGGCACCGTTGCTTCAAAAGAGCCGAGCGACCGCTACGGCGTCGAATGGGCGAACTACTTCACGCCAGTAGAACATCTGGCTTTTGACTTGGACGTTGCGGATTCCACCGCCCGTTTTACCTCCACGGATGCCGCTGATGCCGCACCCGGCAGTCCGGGCGGCACGCGCGTGCCCGAGGCGGTCGGGTGGGTGATTGCGTCGGGCGTCATCTTGCATGACTGGAATGGATTTTCGGGGAGCCTCCGGTTGCGCTACTTCGGCCCGCGTGATTTGACATCGGACGGAATTTATCGCTCCCGCGAAACGATTTTGCTGAACGCGGAAGCCGGCTATCAAATCACCAAGACGTGGCGTGTTGCTGTCGAAGTATTGAACCTGCTTGACCGCCGCGACCACGACATTGACTACGCCTACGAATCGCGCGTGACGCCCACGGCCGCACCGGCATTTGAGGATGTTTCCCATCCCGTCGAGCCGATTCAAGTCCGCGGTGCACTCATGGCGCGGTTTTGAGAAAAACGGTCGGGCGCTCGGCCGTTGTCGACCAGAACATCTGATGTGCCACCTACAGAACCCTGGGGATGCCTTGGCGTTTTCTCTCGTCGCGTGATTCCGCTGCATCAGTCATCGACTTTGCGTGAAGGGCGCTTTGATTGGCCCGCCGGGTGCAGGCATGCAAATTTCCGGGTTAAGGCCCGCTGTGATCGGCGTCCGCTGAGCCGGGGAATTACACGATTTCGCTTGGTACCCTCGTCGGCTCAGAACTCCGCGATCATGCGCCTGAAGTCGCGCCTGCGAAGCCTGTCACCCGAGGGTATAGCGGAATCCAACGAGAAAGTTCGCCGGCGGGGCAGGAAAGCCGATTGATTCGGCGTAGTCCCGATTGAATAGGTTGCGCGCTGACGCGGTCGCGGTCAGCGGTGCCAAGCGCCCCGCGAAGCGGTAGGAGAACGCCACGTCGACGCGCGCGTATCCACCGATCGGTGCCGGCGAGAACGGCTCCTCCTGATCGAAGGGATTGGGGCTCTCGCGGCGGCCGACGGCGTAGACGGTGAGGTCTGCCACACCCTGGTCCCCGGGACCAAAAAGATCGCTCCAGCGCCCCACCGCTGTAAACGACCCGCGATGCCGTGGGCGATTGACGAGCGCACCCGTGGGGGTGACGAAATTGAGATAGGTGTAATTGCTCGCCAACGTCAGCCAGGTCGTGGCCTGGAGCTTCGCGATGAGCTCGACGCCTTGGATGCGCGTGCTCGGGACGTTGCGCGTGCCCTCTTCCTCGGGAACACCCCCGACCGGCGGCAGCTCGTCTTCGACCTCCTCGATGAGATTCTTGACTTCGCGATAGAAGTAGGTGGGCTCGAAGCGGAGCCGGGTGTCAAACAGCTCCTGTGCCAGGCCCGCATCAATCTCCCAACTGGTCTCGGGCTTGAGATTGGGATTGCCGAGTGCGCCGAACAGTTCGTCAAACGCGGGCGCGCGAAACGCTTCCGCGTAGCTGACCTTGAGTCGCGTGTTGGTCGGCCGAATCAGATACGTGCCGGACCCCGAGCAGGTGACCTGGCTGCCGAACACATCGTAGTGGTCGTAGCGAACGTTCCCGACGCCGTGCAGCGTGTCGTCGAGCAGCTTGAGTTGTTCCTGCCCATAGACGCCGACGATCGAACGATTGCCCCGGTTATCGGCGATGTCCGGTTGGTTATCCAAGTCGGACGAGTCGGGTTCCAGTTTGTAGATGTCCGCCCACTGCTCCTTGTACTCGAGACCGACGGTGCTCAAGGCAGTGTCATGCCACAGATAGTTCACCTGGGTATCGGCGGCAATGATTTCGCTCGGCGAATGGCTGATGACCACCGGCTCGAGGTCACCCTCGTCATCGATCGTGCTGTCGCGGTAGCGGGGATTGTCGCGGACAAACGAGAGCGCGGCCCGATAGTTCAGCGTGTCGGTGACGGCGTGCTCCCACTCGCCTTTCGCCAGAAAGAAGTTGTCACGGCTGTACGCCTCGGGATCGAGCCGCCCCTCGGCCACGTTGAAATTCGCCAATCCGGTCCGGGCATCGCTGTAGCGCACGAACCCGCGCAGGGTTCCCGTGGGCAAGACATCCAAGTCGGCGCGCCAGACGGTGGAGAAATTCCGATAGTCGCTGTTGATCGAGCGGAAGCCGTCGCTGGTCAGGAACGAGGCCGTGGCGGCCAGCGAAAAGGGGCCCTGGGCGCCGTTGATCCCTGCGGTTTCATGAAAGGTGAAGGCGCTGCCGCCTTCGGCGCTGGCCAGCAGATGGAACGGACCTGCGCCGCGCTGCGTGAGCACGTTGACGACGCCGCCGATGGCCTCGGAGCCGTAGAGCATGCCGCCGCCGCGCACCACTTCGATACGATCGATATTGTCGCTGGTGAGGTTCGCGAAGTCGAATTGCCCGATGGTCGGCGTATTAACCTCGACTCCATCGAGCAGCACCAAGACCTGGTCCGGTGCGGATCCCCGGATCGACAGCAACGAGCCTTGGCCGGGCGATCCGAACTGGTTGACATCCAATCCCGGTGTGCCGCGCAAGGCATCGGCGACCGTCGATTGGCCACGCTCGACGATGTCACTGCCGTCGATCACCGACACCGAGCTGGCCGTGTCCTCCACCCGCGTCTGGGTGCGCGTCGCCGTGATCACGACCTCCGGAAGTTGCGTCTCTTGCGCATCGGCGATGCCGGCGTGGGGCTGCATGAGCACGCAGGTGATCGCCGCCCACAATAGAGGTCTGTACCTGCGCATCGGCCCCTCCTCGCGCGCGCGATGTCGCACACGGTATAACCTCTGTCAACCTGAGCGTTGCAAAAAACCCCGCTCACGTAACGGATGGCGCGGCGTCGCAGCGAAACAGCACGGGCAGCGCCAGGGCGCCTATGGCGACCAGGACGAGGCACAGCAGGTGATTCACGGACAGGGGCGGCAGTACCGCGAGCGGCCGGGGCGCAAAGCGCTCGCGATCGTCACTCCGAGGGAGTCGAGCGCCCCACAAAGAATGCTGATCCCGACCATCCCCGGAGTGCGAGTCCAGGGCCACACCGCTTCACGGGAACGGGCCTGTCCGCTCAATCCCATACGATCTCTGCCGGGTCGCGCGCCAGATGCCCGAGCGCGTCCTTCCAGCGATAGAGGATCAGGGCGTCCATCAGCTCGGAGCCTTGGCCGCGGCGTTTCTTGTCGAGCTCCGTGCGCAGCACGTCGAGCGCGCCATGCACCTGCGGTCCGAAGAGCGACTCCAGATACGCCGGCGGAATGCGGCTGCCGCTCTCGTTAAAGCTGCCGTCCGGACGCAGCGGCGGGGGTGCAAGCGGCGGCACGTAGTACACGTTCGGGTGCGTGCCGAACTCCGGGTGGAGCGGTAGCGCCACCTTCCACTTCTCGACGAACTGGTGAACTGCAGTGCCCGGATCGTCCAGCAAGCCAATGAAGGCGGCACGCCCCGGACACTGCCGCACGCAGGCCGGTGCCACGCCTTGCTCGAGACGCGGGAAGCAGCCGATGCAGTGCTGGCTGACGTTGCGCATGGCGTTGAAGTAGATCTTTTTGTACGGGCAGGCGCGCCGGCAAGCCTGCGCGCCTTTGCACTTCTCCTCGTCACGCAGCACCAGGCCATCTTCGGCCCGCTTGAACATCGCGTCGTTCGGACATGCCTCGACGCAGGCGGGCTGGGTGCAGTGGTTGCACAGCCGCGGCAGGTAAAAGAAGTAAGCGTTCGGAAACTCGCCGCCGCCTTCGTCCTCATCCCAGTTCATGCCCCAACTCTTGCTGCCGGAGATCTTGTGCAGATGCGTGCTGCGGCCTTTGCCGCCGCGCAGCACTTCATCGTAGTTGAAGTTCCAGCCGCCGCCGATCTCTTCATCGGTAGGGATCTTGCCGAGTTGGAGTGTGCCGCTGCCGTCGTAGCCGCCGCCCATCGTTTCCCAGTCGCGCGGCGTGCCGCGGCCGGGCTGCGTGTTCACCGTCATCCACCACATCTGCTCGGTGCCGGGATCCTCCTGCGGCCAGAGCCCCTTGCAGGCCACCGAGCAAGTCTGACAGCCAATGCACTTATTGAGGTCAAAGACCCATGCCAGTTGCCGCCGCGATTGCGTGACCGTTCCCATGATGATGTCCCCTCTAAGTTCAGCTGATCTTCTGGATGTCGACTCGCACGGCGCGGTCGGCCGGAATCGGTTGCCACGAGAACAGCCGATACTTCAGTTGCCCATAGTTGCCGACCAGGCCGAGGTGTTTGATGTGGCCGGGCTCGAGGTCCGCCTGGCTGTACCAGTTCTCATGCATGTACGGCTCGAACCCGTTGTAGAGGATTACCTGGCCGGGCCGGCATGACGGACTGATCTTCGCCGCCATGATGCTGTCGCCGACGTCGTTCACCAACTTGATCTTCTCGCCGTTCTGGATCTCCAGCCTGGCGGCGTCCTTGTCGTTGATGAACACGAACGGCTCACCGCGATGGGTGTTCAGGATGATGTTGTTGGTCATGTTCATCGAGTGGATGCTCCAGCGGTTGTGACCGCTGGTCATCTGGAAGCGGCGATTGCGGCCGCCTTGCATCGGCGGCTCCTTGTGGATCGGCAGTTCCTCGCCGGCTTCGAGGAACCATTCGTGATCGATGTAGAACTGCGCCCGGCGCACGAGCGTGTCGTACGGAATCTTGTCCTCGGTGTGCCAGCGCAACGGGTTGTGGACCTCGTCGGGCCGGATCGTTGAAGCCTGCGAGATGCCGTGACCCACTATCCCCCAGTTCTCGAACCGCACGGCTCCTTTCTCGCGCAGCGTCTGCAGCGTCGTGCCCTTCGGCAGGAGGCCATAGACTGCGCTGTCGCGCAGCGCTTCGTCGAAACGCTTCTCCTCGTCGCGGCACACGCCGTCGAGCGTGGCGCGCGCCATGAGCCCTTCGAAGCTCCGCGGGTTGCCTTTGCGGTCGGTGTAGCCGGTCATGCCGCGTGCCTTGGCGCGCTGTTCGATCTTCTCTACCAGGCGGAGCCCGATCTCGACGTCCGGGAGCGCGTCACCTACCGGCGGGGCGGCGCGGTCGCACAACACGAAGTTCATATGGTGCACGGACGGGAGGCTGTAGCTGAGCTTCTCGTAGTGTTGTGCGGCCGGCAGGATGTAATCGGAGTAGAGCCCGGTCGTGGTCATGCGGTAGTCGACCGACACGACCATCTTGAGCTTGGGCCATAGGTGTTCGAGCAACACCTTCTGCCCGCCGCGCTGGCGCCGGAGCAGGTTGCCTCCGGCCTCGAAGATCACCCGCGGCTCGACCTCTTGGTATGCCTTCGTGTAGCTCGGATCCCACCAACCCTTCTCGACCGCTTCGGTGATGTACTCGTCGAAGGTGCGCTTCATCCCGGCGTCGTGATTGTCGGGATTGTTCCAGCGGTCCTTGTAGCCGTACTGGTAGTACCAGACGAAGGCGGGCGGAATGGTGTTGCCGAGGCCGCCCATCTCACCGGCCATTTCTGCCGCTCGGTTCTGCATCATCTCCGTCGTCATCGTCGGGTCCGCTTGCGCCAGCATGCGGCGCATGCCGATGATGTTGGCGATCAGCGCTTGTGCGGCTTCCTGCCCGGCGCGCGGCTTGCGCTGCATGAACATGAAGCCGTCCGCGCCCATGAGCGCCCACGAACGCGTGCCGGTGCCTTTCTTGCCCCAGTTGCCGGTGAGGCCGAGCAGCAGCGCCATGGCGCGCTCCATCAGATCGCCGTGGTAGTACTTCCCGGAATTCCAGCCGATGAAAATCTTCGTCTTGCGCGTGGCCACCTTGCGCGCCAACGCACGGATGTTGTCGGGGTGGATCTCGCAGATCGCCGCTGCCTTCTCGGGCGTGTAGTTCTCGAGGTGCCGTTTCAGCCGTTCGAACACCGGCTCGAGTTCCACCTCGCTCCCGTCAGCGAGCGTCGCCTTGAAGCTGCCTCCCAGCGCAGGCTCGACGCCTGTCGTCGCCAGCGTGCCGCGCGGCGCCGCTGTGAGCACGTTGGTCAGTGTGTCCCACCAGAAGAACTGGTCGTCCCGGTCCATCTCGTTGACTTCGTTGCCCCGGAGGAACCGCCCAGTGTCTTTGCGCACGAGCAACGGCAGATCGGTCTGCTCCTGCACAAACTGCTTCTGGTACAGCCCGGCGTCGATGATGACTTTGCACATCGCCAGCGCCAGCGCCGCATCCGTGCCGATGCGAATGGGTTGATGGTAGTCTGCATGGATCGCCGAGGGGCTGTAGTCCGGCGCGATGGTGACGACCTCGCCGCCGTTGTACCGCGACTCGGCGAGGTAGTGGTACCAGTGGATGTTGGTGTAGACCGGGTTCGCGTGCCAGATCAGCGTCAGGTCGGCGAGGAACCAATCGTCCATTGACGCCGTTGGGTTGTAGAGACCCCAGGTGATGTGAAAGCCGGGGCTGAAGTCTTGGAACTCGGCATTGCCGTCGGTCATCGGCGTCCCGAGTAGGATCGCAAATTGCCGCGCCGGGAACGCCCCCACCTCCGGGGTGAACATGGTGAGAATCGACTCTGCGCCCTGCTCCTGAATCGCGTCCAGCATGGCGTCGGCGATGTCGGTGAGCGCCTCGTCCCACGAAACAGGTTTGAACTCGCCCTTGCCGCGTTCGCCAACGCGCTTCAGCGGTTGCGTGACACGGTCGGGTGAGTAGTGGCAGTGACTCCAGCTCGCCCCTTTCTGGCAGCCCATCGGGTTCATGTCCGGGATGCCGGCCTCCACTGGCGTGAAGGTTCCGGCCTGCTCTTCCCGAACGATCTTCCCGCCCTTGGTGTACACCCGCCACGGACAGCCGCCTGGGTAGCAGTCCACGGAGTGGCTGCCCCAGGTAACCTTATCCCAAGTCCATCTCTTCCGGTACGCATCCGCCCATGCCCCCTGTTGAGTCTTCGCCATGTTGTGTCTCCTTTCGCTCGCCAGCACTGCACCAGCGGCACGGGCGGGCTCACGCCTACCGAGGCCGTACGTTCACTTTCAACGCGTTGTTTCTCTTTGATCCGAATGGTGCTGAATCGGTAAGGCGTTCTTTTCTGAGAACTCCGCGATGAAGCTCATAATCTTTCTCCAGTGGACGATGCTGATGATCTGATTGAGAATTGGCACGGCCTCCGTGGCAACCCGCGCCGCCTCATCTCCGCCCACCGATGCGTATCGTTCCGTGAAGAACTCAATCTCTCGGCGGACGAGCCGCGAGATTGCCTCCTCGACGATTTCGAGGTCCCGCGGCATGAATCCGCGCTCCGGAGAGATGCCAATTGCCTTCAGCCGTGCCCAGGCGTGGAGCAGGTCCGCGTCCTCCCGCGAGACGGAGGCCTTCCGGCCGGTCCCCTCGATCGCGATCACTCCGCGATCGCAGAACTCGCCGATCTCCTTCTTGGGGATGCCCTCTTGTTTGAGGATGTCCGTCAGGAGAATGTGTTGGCGATGCTGAGCAGCCGTTAACGGGCCGAGGCGTACCCGTAACTCCTTGATCAGCAACTGTTGCGCAGCCGAGAGTGACGCATCGTCCGCATCCTCCAGCAGCGCGCGGATGGCCCGCAGCGGCAAGAAATGTTTCTCTTGAATGCTCTTGACCAGTCGGGCGAGCCGGACATGTTCCCAGCTGTAGAAGGCGGTGTTGCGCCCGGTCTTCTTGGGCCGCGGCAAGAGCCCCTCGGCAACATAGAAATGGATGGTCTCTCTCGGCAGGCCGGTTTCCCGCACCACGTCCCGCATGCGCAACTCTCGGCGCGTGCTCTTGCCCACCCGTGCATGCACCACGTGCTCTCTAGGCAAGTGCATAGTGGCACTCTACACTCTGTAAAAGCTGGAGTCAAGAGAGTTCCGCCCGCGCGCGCACCAATGCGCGCCTCAAGATCTCTTCTTCTTGGACTCAGCCAGGAAGTCGGCGAAGGTTCCCAGCGTTCGGAGCTGATTCGTCTCCGCTACCTTTGCTTGACCGGCGTCCGATGGGGTGTCGGAGGAACGGCGGGAGCGTCAGGGGGCGGTCGATGCGGTGACGTGAGCGTGGCCGGACGCGTCGAAGTGCACCAGCGCGCGCTGTGTTTGGCTATCCACGACGGCGACGATACCCTCGGCGACGTTGTGCCGCCAGAGCTGTAGCCACTCTTCGGCGGCTTGTACACGCCGCTCCGCCGGGCTTGCATCCCAGCGCTTCTCGTCGACCGTGATCACCAGGAGACGCTTCAGGTGACGGTCGCGATACGCGCGCACCACGCCGAGGTGTTGCGCGGCGGCAGCATCATGATTGAGGCCACCGACGATCTCCTCCGGCCGCAACCAATGGGCGGCGGCCGGAGGAGAGGTGAGCACAGTAGCGAGCGCCAGAGCGAGAGCCCAGCGCAGGAGGTCGGCTCGACGGATCAGTGTCCGCTTCCTCCCGGCGCTGGCGTCGGCACCGGAGTCGGGAACTCAATCCGATTCCAGAGAAGACGCTCAGTCGATGGTTTGAGTATTTCGCGTTCGTGGCGCCGTACACGTTCCTCATCTTCAGGATTCGGGGTTCTGGTCTGTTGCTCGTCCGCCACAGCAGGGCCGACCAGCGTACGCCACAGACGTCCGAGCATGCTGGGTTCGGGTTGAGGCACCGTCGCCCGTGCGAACATCGTCGAAGGGGAAACCGAAGCTTCACGTTGAATGAGCGCGCCCGGCGAACAGGAGGATGGCAGGGCAGGGCAGGTGGGTTCACCCGCCCCAGTCGCTAAAGCGATGCCGGTGTAACCGCCGCCATCGTAATCGACGAAGATGGGATTGCTGAAGCCGTACGTGAACACACCGGCGGCAACCGAGTTGACGACGGGATCGGCGGTCGGCGTCTCTGATGGCGCTGGCAAGCTCTGGCCCGCCTCGACAATGTAGTAGCTGTCCGCCGTGACCGTGTCAGTGATCGTAGCGTTGAACCGCGTCACGTAGGTGCTCGTCTGATCGTAAGGATCCGGCGGATTGCTGCTGACCGCCGGAGTCGTCGTCGCGTTGTAGCAGGCGTAGACACAGCCGTTCTTGATCAAGCGGACCTCGTCCACCGGCACCCACGGCGCCGCCTGCACCGTCACGTTCAGATTGACGCTGCTCACGGGTGGACTGAGCGTCGAGCCCATGTTCACCGTGGTCGTCGGCGTGCTGCTGTTAGCCGCGGTAAAGCTGATGAACGGCCCGGTGGTGGCTGTCATGTTGCCCTGCATCACCGCATCGTTGAACTTCTTGACGTCCACGGTCGCTGGGTTCGGCAGGTCGCCGGCCCCGACGAAGGTGCGCGAGTAGCCTGCCACCTCCATCACCATGCGGTGCGAATCGGACACGCCGTGGCCGTACAACTGGTGGCGGGGGTACAATGGGGAGAGCTTGTCGCTCGCGCCGACCAGGATGCCTTGGTTGAGAATGCTCATCCAGTCGCGGCGCGATTGGATGAGATTCTGGTAGCCGCTGACCGTCCCGCCATTGTCAATTTCCATGGTGTCGAAATCAATGTTGCGGGTATTGTACGCGCCCTTGAACGAAGAGCCGCACGATTCGTCGGTGCAGCGGCTAGTCTGTGGAATGGTGTTCATGTCGTTCAAGATGTCGTTGCAGCCATCGGCCATCAACGGAAGGGACGCGCTAGTGCAGCCGCAGAGCCCACCGCCCGTACACGTCGAGCTTGAGGTGCAGCTCGTTCCGTCGTTGGTGCCGCCAGCACATTGCGAGCCCAAGCAAAGGACCGGGTAGCTCGCACAGTCGGTGATGGCCATCGAAGGATCGTAGCCGATGTTCGCTAACATGCCGATGCCCACCACGCCGCTGACCCCGGCGCGTGGATGGTTGAGCGTCACGACGTGCTCGCCGACGTACGTGCAGGTGCCACCACCCTTGCAGGAGGAGTTTGGCGTCTCGCAGGACATGCCGTTGTTCTTGCCGCCGATACAGATATGCAGTGGCTGCGTGCGCAAGCGGTCGAAGACTTCATTGGCGCTGACACCCTCGTCTTCGACGGAGCCGTTACGGCGCGCCGTCTGGTCATACACCAACGGCCAAGAGTTGAAGTGGCCCCACATGTTCGCCATGTACGGCGGGCGCGACACCGACGTGGTGACTTCGTCGCCCATGATGCTGGTGATGAACGGCGTCATCTTGAGGCTATTGATGGCAGGCATGTAATCACTAATCATGTCGTGGTCGGTGCTCACCATGACTTCCACGCCTTCGCTTGCAAAGGCGTTCACACGTGCCTGCAGCGGAGCTGAGGCGTCGAAGCTGCGGCCGGAATGGACGTGAAAATCGGCCGACATGTAGCCGGTGGTGTCGACGACGCGCTTCAAGGTCACAGCTGCGCCGCTGTTCAAAGATGTGGTTGTGCCCGAGGTGATGTTCACGTCGGAAAAATTTTCAATGGTGTATTCGAGACCGCGCGAGACGGAGACGGTATACGTACCCGGCTTCACCTCACTGGTGGCCTTGCCCGTGGCATCGGCGTAGATGACTTGCATTTGGGCGGTGCCGCCGGGATAGCTCTCCGGCAGCGCATCTGTCGTATCTGCCCGGCAGAGGTAGTCCAGATCGCAGTCCGTATCACTGTTACACCCATGCTGCCGGCAGTAGCTGTCGCTCGTGCACGTGAAGCCCGAGGGGCAGTTACCGCTACTGTCACAAGGTTGCGGCGCCACATTGGTGCACGTGCGGAAGCACGTGCTGCCTGTGCCGCAGTCGCTGTCGTTCGTGCACTGGGTCGACAGGTCGTTGCACATCCCGGTAAGCAGGGAGTAGCTAAACGAGGCGAACTCGCGTCGGAGCCGCGGCGAGGGGCTCAGCGATATCTTGGCGGGCATCCCGACCTTGGTGTCCGCATCCTGAACCAGGACTTTGAGTGTACCGGCGGTGGGCAACGTGATCGCCGGAATGGTGGTGGTTTTGTTCGCCGTCACGGTAAAGGTGACGGCGGGCGCCGCGATGCCCGGCACGATGTCCGGCCGTCCGGCGAAAACCGCGCGCAGGGTGTAGGTGCCCACCGGGAGCAGCGCCTTGAACTTGCCCTTCGTGGCCCGCACCTCGGACATGACGGCGGAGTTCAGTGAGTTGCTGTAATTGGAGTTGCCGGAAGCAACGCCGAGGTCGGCGCCGCCAGTGCGAATGAACGTGACCGTCCCTTCCTGCGAGGGCGCTGGTGTGAACGAGCCTTTGACGGTGCCGAGGAGGTTCGACAGATCGGAGTTCTCGAAAATGCCGTCCTTGTTCGAGGGCGTGTCACCCATCACGGAGGCGACGTCGTTCTTGAGCCCCACCACGATGGTGCGGTTGAACACGGCGGAGCCGTTGTTGGGAACCTGCGGGTTGCCGCCTAGCAGCTTAAACATGGTGGCGGCGGTGATCAGCGTCGACTGCAAGCTCGCGAGCCCGCCCCCGCCGACGTGAGTGATTGTGCCGCCGCTTGCCGGGCCATTGGAGTCTACCCAGCTGTCGTTAGGGTAGTAGCCGTAGGACACGGTTCCGACTTTCTTGCCGTGAGCCATGATGCCGTCGGCCGGGTTCTCGTTCCCCGGCGCGGCAAAGAATGGCGCGTAAGTCAAAGCGGCTACGATGTTGCTAACGCTGCTGAGATCGAGCACCGGTTGCGTAAAGCCCCGGGCTTTATCGGGGGCGAACGGCACCAAGCCACGGCCACCCCAGAGGAACACGTCGAAGACCGGGAGCGACTGGCTGTTGCCGGACTTGTTCCACACCTCGGTGCTCAGGTGGATCGCCCGTTCCTTCCCGCACACCTCGTAGGTGGTGCGCACCCACATGGTTGGATTCGTTCGCGTCGAGCAGAAGCCGGTGCCCCCCTTGCACGCTCCCAACATGATCCCGTACACGGTGATTGCGGCGCAGCTGGAGCCGTCGGGGGCGGGGCAGGTTGGGTTCGTGGTCCCGATGGAGGCGCACGGGTTATTAAGATCTGTACCATTTTGAATGTTGGTCGGGATGCTCCACCCCTTTGTCTCATCGCCTTGGTGGAAGATGAAGACGTTGGCCAGACTCAGCCCGCCGGTGTTGAAAACCTGATCTATTTGATCGTTGTTCTTGCCGTTGAGGCCGAGGTCGACCAGCGTACCGCCGGTCTCGACCGTTTGCGAAGACGTCATGTCGACGGTAGCTCCCGAGGTGGTGGGAACGGTGCCGATATCATCGATGATCGCCTGCACCTTGCCATTGCTCAGGTACCAGTCACCGATTCCGCCAACCGCATCGCTGCCGCCGAAGAGATCCTTTGCCGCGTTTGCAAGGGTGACCTGCTCAGCTTTGAGAGCGGAGTGTGCCGCCGATGGCGCAAGCCATGCCGCCGCCAGCAGCGCGAGAATCAATCTTTTCATTGTCCCCTCCTTAATCACGCCGATCCGTGAGCCAGGCTCGGCGGCCGGTTCTTGCGCACTCTTTCACGTTCCGACAGCGTTAGTCAAGCTCATATTGTCGGCACGACACTCTAATTCCGGCGGTCGGCCGTGCACCGGCGCTGCCGAACCGCGGCTACGCGCCTTGCCCCGTTGACAAGTCCCGGCACGAAAGGCCTATTGAGAGTTGCAATAACGCGGAGAGGGGTGGTTTGATGGAGCATTTTCGGCTTCGGTATGTTGCGGTTGCGGTTTTGCTGGGTCTGTCGTTGTACACTTACGGCTGTCCTGTCGTGATCGCCGGCGCGGCTGCCGGCGGTGCGGCCGGCACGGCCGTCTCGGCAAAGGAAGGGCAGGAGGAACACCACGGCGCACTGACCTACGTCGGCACCGTGTTGGCTGACGTGGTCTATTTCCCCGCCAAGGTGGTGTTTGCCGGTGCCGGAGCGCTGACCAGCGGTGTGGCCTACGTGCTCACACTCGGTGATTCCAGCGTATCGAACAACATCTGGAACGCGTCGGTCAACGGCAACTACATCCTGACCCCGGACATGATCGAGGGGAAACAGCCGGTCCACTTCGTCGGGCCATAGTGGAGCGCGGCGATGACGATCGGCGGTAGCACTGTGGAGCCCGCTGATCTCCCACGCAGACCGCGCGGACGCGCCATGGGTTACAGAGGCGGCATCTGTTGAGTCGCGTGTTCAACGGCAACGCCACGCACGATGCCGAAGTAATCGAAGAGCACGACCAGCCGGTCGCGATTATTGAACCCCCGCGTGTACGTGAATACACGCTGGCCGGTAATCGGTTCCACGACGGTAAGGGAGGAATAGTTCCACCGGTCGTAGGCGTAAATGAAGGCGTCGCCGTCGGTCTGGTGGGTGATCTGCGTCGGCGGGCCGAAGAGTTCCAACACGTCGCCTTTGGTCGATTGGCCTTTCACCAGCACCGCCGGGTCGCCGCGCAGCGGCACGCCGGCGTACCAGCGGGCGATGGTGCAGCCCCCGTTTAGAAGCGCGACGCCGGCAACGATGACGAGCGTCCGGAAGTAGCGACCATCAATCTGCTTCACGAGCACGACTCACCAACACGGGCACGAGTCTACTTTCTCGACCAGAAGCCGAAGCGCGGTAGCTTGTCGGTATCGCGCTCGTAGGCAACGTCTTGGACGACGTCTTTGCCATCAAAGAAAATCAGCAGGGAGTCGTTCTTCTGATCGAACTCGGCGTAGTTGAACAGCAGCAGGATGATGCCGAAGCCGTTGGCGCGCGAATAGCTGTAGCGGAAGTACCGTGCGCCGACCAGGCTTTCGACCTCGGGCTTACTCCCGCGGCCGCTCAGAACGCTATCGACGCCGCCGCCGATGGCGACCAGTTCCCTCGTTTCGATCTCCTGTGGGGGACCGAACTGCTCAAGGATCTGCGCCTTCGTGGTGACTCCCCGCTGGATGGTGGCGATCTTCTGCTCGTCGAGCGGATGATCGCGGTAGATCCGGCCCATCGCGCAGCCCGACAACACCACGAGCCACGCCACCGAGACCAGCGGTCTCATTTCCCAGCAACGCATTCTTGTCACCCCGCTCTACGAGCCACTGAATCGCACCTTCTCTTTGCCTTCGAGCATGGAGGGTGTGACGACGTAGGTGCCGCCCATCGACGGCTTCCAAATGGCTTTGGCCGCGTCCGTGTTTCCACCCGTCAGGAGCCACCCGAATGCCCCTGTGACTGCCCCGACTCCAGCGTACATAAGCTTCGCCGGGACGTACAACAGATCCGTGGCCACCGTTCCCACCCATACGATGGCTGGATGTCCGTCGTTACTTCCACTGTCGTCGGCGCTCTCCACAGCAAGCGCCGTCCCGGTCAGCAGGGCTACCAGAACCCAAGCCGCAAGCACTTTCACTGGTTTCGTCATAATCGACATCCTCAGACAAAGGCGCGCAACGTAGGAAATGCGATGTAGTGCACGGCAAAAAGTTCCGAGACATCTTTTACCCGAGCCCCGTAACGATCGCAAGGTGGACGTGTGGGCCCTGACCTATTCTTCGCCGAATTCGCCCAAGGTACTGTTTAACTCCGAGCCGGGTAAACGGCGCTTGGAAGTAGGCCAGCCTCGGGTAACTTCCGTAGATGCCGAGGACCCGATCCCGGACATAGAGGGCGCCGTGAGCGCGGAACTCCTCTTCGCTGGGCTTGAAGCGACGCTCGGGGAAGATCGCCCGTCGGCGCGCGATAAGAGATCCAAGGGCAGTGAGTGCTCCGCGGAATGACCGCGGCGCCGGTCGTCTGGCCGACTCGGCCTGGCCGACGCGGCGAAACACCTCACGGCCTGGCGGAGTGAAGACCCGGCCTCCCTTTGATGCGATGTGCCGGAGCGTGCCTGCTGGCTGCTCTCGGGCTTGTAGCCATCGCTTGTTGCTGTGTGGTAGATATGATGGTAGATGGGTGGCATGAAGACAACCATTGATAAGGCAGGTCGTGTGGTTATCCCGGCTTCAGTTCGAGCGCGGGCCGGGCTCACGCCGGGGACGGAACTCGACGTTATCATTGAAGACTCGAGCATTCGGCTGGTGCACTTCGCTCCCGGACCGCAGCTGGCGCGGGTCGGCAGGCGTTTGGTCGCACGGCCGCAGGTGGCCGCGCGTAAGCTGCCGAAGGTAGACGTGGCTAAGCTCATCGAGGAAGAGCGCAACCGATGGCCATGGTAGCGCCGGTGTTTTTTGACACCACGGTTCTGCTGGCGGGCTTGATCGATATGGGTCCAGTATCGGTCGCTCCGCTAGCGACGATGGAGGCTATTGCCGGCCGCGTGGTGAAGCGGCCGCTCACGGCCTGGCACTGCTGCTTGGAGTTCTATTCGGTGGCGACGCGCTTGCCGCCGGAGCTGCGGCTCTCCGCAGCGGATGCTGTTAGTCTGCTCCAGGAAGAAGTTGTGGGCCGCTTTGCGGTGGTGGACCTACCCGCAACGGAACGCACGCGCTTGCTTCAGGATGCGGCCAGCGACGGTGTCACCGGCGGCCGCGTATACGACTTGCACATTGCCGAGACCGCCCGATGCAACAGTGCAAAGGTGGTGGTGACTGACAACCGCCGCCACTTCTCGTCCTTGCTGCGCTACGACATCCGCGTCCTCAGCACGGCTGAATTCGTTGCCGAGCTGCGGCCCGGTGCGTAGCAACTGCGGCGACACTGGAGCGCGAACGCTTGCGGACAGATTCAGGATTGTTCGTCAAACAGCGCGTCGATGCGGTCGCTGACGGCGCGCAAACCCTCATCCACGCGTTTTCAACGTCCCGACTCGAGAATCCACGGCTTTGATATCCGCCCGCACCGCGACCAGTTCGCCTTTTATACGTTCCAGATCCAGAGCGATGAGATCCTGGATCGCTTGCTTGACGGTGTCGTAGACGCCCTCTCTGCCAACAGGCACCCCTAGCAGCCATTGGCTCCTAATCTGCCGGCCAGTGCGCACGCATGTCAAGGCGGCGTTATCGAGCCCCCCTTTCCCCTCACGCCTCACCCCTCACTCCTGTAGATTCGTATGGGGAGTGTCTCACTTTCATTGACAAGCTCCGGGCGGTCGGCCAGTAAGCAGCGGCGCCGGACGTCACCTCAACGGCCGAGCGGGCCGAAGCGCTCGTCTGCGAGGTGTCGCACCGCGTCGGCGACCCGCGGGTCGCCAGGGGGTGGCGGGTCGTCGACGGCGTCGAAGAGGTGACTGGCGTCGATGGCGAACTGCCGGACCTCCGGGCGCATGTCGATCCGACCCCACCCGTCGAGTTCGAAGAGGTAGCCGAGCCTTTGGTCGTTCGTGAAACGGCGGTAGACTTCCCTCTTCGCCTCGAAATACCCGTCCGCCGCCGTCCGCGTCGGAAACTGCCCGAGCGCTCCAACGTAGCGATCCGGGTCGGCGTAGGCCCCAGCGGGGAGCACGGTGCTCATCGGCACGCCGAGCCAGCGCATGGCGATGCGTAGCGACTCGTTGTCGTTCACCGGGTCGAGCGGGCGCGACTTCATGCCCCCGTGCTCGAGCGCGAGCTCGATGAGCTCGGTGCAAAAAAGCTTCTTGTGGTCGGAGTAGTCGAAGAATGAGTCGAACGCGGTTTGCGCGGCGAACTGCTGCTTCGCGTACTCAACCACCTTCTCGCCGCTAACCCCCGCGGGCACGTCGTAGATCTCGGCATACAGGTTCAGCGAGACGTGCTCGAGAAGAGAGCGACGGTGCATTTCTCCTCGCACGTTGTCCAGCAGCTTCTCCTGCAGTGGGAACCTCGCCATCCTTCCTGAGATCTCATACACGAACGGTTGCCCGTTCTCCATGCTGAGGATCGCGGCGTGCGTAAACCGGTAGAACCTCGCCGGGATCAGCATGATGACAAAGCTCGTGGCCCCCGGGGCCTCCGTCAACACCAGTTGGCCCGACTTCAGCGGCAGGCCGAGGTAGCTCGCCGTGTGCCGCTCGTCGACGCGGGCGTCAAGGACATTCGTGCGCAGGTAGACCGTGGAGCAGCCGCCGACTCCCGCGGCGAGCAGCGCAGCAACAGCAACGCGTCTCACGGCGACGCTCCGTGACGGCTGGAATTGGCGGCGGCGGTCGGCAGCACGGTCGAGGTCGTCGTAGTCGTCGATGTCGCGCTTGCCCCGCTGCGCGACGGTTCCTTCCTGAAATTGCTCTTCTCCGCGGGCGCTGCCGGTGCCAAGGTTGCGCGCACCTCATCGGGTACTCTGATGCACCCCACGAGTGGCAGTGCGAGACTGCAAACGACCAGGACCATCAAGGCCTTCATGCGGTAAAAGCACACGAAGGGTCTTTCCATCCCTTTTTTTCGGTTGACGTTCCTTGACAGCATTGTCGCGACTCTGATAGTGAGTGGGCATCTTATATCAAGAGGAGGGCGCCTAATGAAGAAGCTAGGTGCGACACTGGGACTCGTCGGCTTTCTCGGGCTCTGTGGTTGTGCCATCATTGGACCGCTCCCGGGGTCCATTTACACCGACACGAAGTGGCCATCCTATTACGAGGGAGTTGACAAGGCTGGACCCGGCCCGAGGACCGGAACGGCTATGGCTGAGTCGTACCTCGGCTGGATAGCCGTGGGGGACGCCTCCGTCGCTGCAGCGTGCAAGAACGGTGGCATAAGGAAGATCGCAACGATCGACACGCACGGCACCACCATCCTGGGGATCTACTCGACTTGGACGACGATCGTAACGGGTGAGTGACCGGTTTTCGCGACCGGCCGTCACCGGGCGCGTGCAGTGCAAGGGATCGTATCTCACCGACGCACTCCAGCTCGCGCCCAGTTCCTCAGATGGTTCGCCATCGCTATTGGCGCGTGGCTGGTGTACGGTCCCGCAGGGTTCGCTTCTCCGGTCCGTGCACAGCTGCAAAAGGGTAGAGTTGAAGCTGGGCTGCTGCTCGGCGGGGGGGCGCCCCCGGACGGCAGCGACCACCGCGCACGATACCTCGTGCTCCGCATGCTCGGGTTTTCCGTCACCGACGCGTGGCAGGTCGGCTTGGGAATCGGGTTGACGGGTGATTTCGAGACCTCCCCGTCGACCGCGCTGCAGGGACAGGCGCTGTACCATCTGGCACCCACGGCTACGATAATCCCATACGTGGGGGCGCACGCCGGGGGCCAGGCGGATGTGTTTAGCGCAAGCCCTCGAATTCAAGAGGTCCTCGGGCCACAGATGGGTGCAAAGTTACGCTGCGGGGAGAAGGTGTTGCTGATCGTCGACCTGAGATATTCGATGCGGGCCGCGCAGCCGGATGGTGGCACCTTGTTCCTTTCCGTCGGCTTCGGGTTGATCGAAAGACCAGGGGTACAGCATGCTGAACCGCCGGAAACGGAAGGCGGAACTACCCCGCAGCTTCAACCGCCTGCGGAGGAATGAAGGCAGCTACGGTGCCGCTCATTGCAGTTTCTTCAACGCTCGATACCGTCGAACTTCGGGATGATGTCGCCGGTTTTCTGATGGGCATCGCGCGCCTTTTTTGACGGCGTGCAAGACGTCCCCCCGTGGGGTGATCCGCACATCACCCACCTCGTGAAAAAGTATGCAGACCAGTATTTCGGTCCGGCTCCCGACTGAGCCCCGCCCTGGTCCATCAGGTCGCCGCTTCGCTAACCGACCCAGCCCATGGTGTCTCCGCACAGGCCACTAACGCCATGGTCCTCAACGCGGATAACGGCTTCCTGTTCAGCGCATACCATCCACAGTACGAGTCCGATCCGCGAGGGCAATGACGTCCTGAACCCGCTTGCGCCTTCACCCAGCGGTAGACCGGCTGCGGGGGGAACTCACCAACCGTCTAGCGCATCCAGCCCAGCCTGCGGTGACCTGTCAAATGAGGTGGTGCGTTGCTTTGAGGGGAATAGCGGGAAGTCACTTGAGAGTTTCCTTGAACTCTTAGCTAAGAAATCTTATTCACGGATGTGGGCCTAAACCCTGCTCTCAGTGAAACACCGCGGTCACGTCGAAATATATCAGCTCGTCACGCTCGCATTCATTGCAGACCAGGCGCGCGACGCGGAAGCGGCGGTCGCCGACAGTACGCGAGGTCTCCCCCGAGAGGACGAAGGAGCCGCCACACCAACAGCTGCGGCCCTGCAGCGCCGGATCGATCTCGTCAAAGCTCCTCACTGTGACCGGGCGATGGATGGTGGCGCCTGGACGGCGGCGCGCCACGCGCGCGCGCTGCCAGCGGCGCGCGACAGCGGCAACCACGGCCGCCAGCACGGCCAGCCCAAGCAGGAACCCAATCACGCGTTCACGTCCTCCCCACCCGCGCCCGCTCCGAGCTGCTCCATCGCTTGATCCAGTTGCGCGTGGCTGCCGACCATCACCAGGATGTCACCCGCCTCGATGACTGCGTCCGGCGACGGGTTGGTGAGCGTCTTGCCATCGTGCACCACGGCGATGATGGTGACGCCGGTCATCTTGCGCAGCTGCAGCTCGCGAATGGAACGGTGCGCAGCCGGAGAGTTCTTCGGCACCATGAAGCTTTCCGTGGTGGCGGCGGCGAGAATCTGGCCGAGCTGGTCCAGCGTCTGCCGCGGCAATTCCAGCCCGCGCAACATGCTGTACCCCTGCCTGCGGATGAGATCGACCTGGAGCTGAATGACATTGCGCGGCACGCGCAGCCGGCGCAGCACTCGCGCGAAGATTTCCACCGAGGTCTCGAATTCCTCCGGGATCACCTCGGTCGCGCCCAGACGCCGCAAATCATCCATCTCGGCAACATAACGCGTGCGCACTATGATCGGCGCTCGCGCATTGAGCTGGCGCGACAGGGCGACGATCCGCCGCGTCGCCACCGGGTCGGAAATGGCCGCCACGATCACGTTTGCCGTCGCGGCGCCCGCCTGGCGCAGGACTTCGAGTCGCGTAGCGTCACCGAACAGGACGGGCTCGCCGTTCGCACGCGCCGCCACCACACGCTCGGGATCCATCTCGATGATCACGTACTGTAACCCCGTCTCTCGCAACACGTGCGCGAGATTCTCGCCGTTCAGGCCGTACCCCATGACCACTACGTGGTGGCGGGCCGGGCGTTGCCCCGGCACTGCCAGCGCGCTGCCCGGTAACAGGTCCTGCGGCGCGTAACTCGCGCGCGCCGCCCCGTGGATGAGAAACGGCGCCGCCAGCATGGTCAACACCGCCACCGCGACGAACACCTGGTATTCGACAGGCACCATCAAGCCGGCAGGCAAGGCAAGACGGGCCAGCACGAATGACAGCTCGCCGACCTGCGCCAGCGACAGCCCCGTGACCGTCGCGACCCGCAGCGAGTGGTACACCGGCAGCACGGCCAAGATCGTGGCCACCGCCTTACACAGCACCACCCCGACCGCAACCGCCAGCAGCATCGGCAAATGGGCCTGCAGAAAATCCAACTGCAGCAGCATCCCGACCGAGATGAAGAAGACACTGATGAAGGCGTCACGAAACGGCAGAATGTCGGCGGTGACCTGGTGGCTGTACTCGGACTCTGAGATCACCAGGCCAGCGATCAGCGCGCCCACCGCGAGTGATAAACCGAAGAGCGCCGCGAGCCAGGCGGTACCGAGGCAAAACAGGATGATTGCTCCGACAAACAGCTCGCGGCTGCGCAGTCGCACGATCTGCCGCAGCGCCGCCGGCATGAGCAAACGCGCCGCCAAGACGATCACGGCAATGGCGACGGCGGCCTTAAAAAGCACCAACGCCACGGCAGTCCACAACGCGGCCTCGGTCGTGGTCAGCAACCGGGTGAGCAGCATCATCGGGACAAGACAGAGGTCCTGGATCAGGAGGATGCCGGTGGCGAGGCGCCCGTGCGGCGCGTGCAGCTCACCACGGTCGCTCAAAGTCTTCAGCACGATGGCGGTACTCGACTGGACCAGGATAAAGCCGAAAAACACCGCCTCCCGCGCGGCGAACCCGGCAGCCATCGCGATGCCCCAGGCGATGCCGCCGGTGAGCAGAATCTGCAAGCCGCCGGCCCAGATAATGATGCGACCTAGACGCACCAGTTGTGATAATGACAGCTCCAGTCCGACGACGAACAACAACAGCACCAGCCCCAGCTCGGCCAGGTTCTCCACGTCGGCGCTTTGCGCGATCAGCCCTGCGCCGTGGGGCCCGATGACGATCCCGGCGATGAGGAAGCCGACGATCGACGGCACGTTCAAACGCTGAAAAATGAATACGATGGGCAGCGCGGTGGCAAACAACACCACCAGGTCACGCAGGATCGAGCCTTCAGTCATTGGTCGTGCTCGTGATTCGTGCTCGTGTTCGTTTACCGGGCCGAATGCTTATCCGCTCGTCGTTCCGAGCATGACTCACGAGCACGATTCACGCATCCCTCCCCACTGCGTCGCTCACATGTGTGAAGCCGTCGCGGCGCAGCAACTCCACCAAGCCACGCGCGATGCTATACGGCAGTCGCGGGCCCTCGTAGATCATGCCCGTATAGATTTGCACCAGCGACGCCCCGGCGCGAATCTTTTCGTACGCGTCGGCTGCCGAAAAGACACCGCCCACACCGATGATCGGCAGCTCTGGACCTGCGGCTCGATGGAGCGTGCGGATCACGGCGGTCGCCCGGTCACGCAACGGCGCGCCACTCAGCCCGCCGCTCTCGTCGTTTGGCGTTATCAAGCCCACCCGCTGGATCGTGGTGTTGGTCGCAACGAAGCCGGCAGCATTGCACTCGCGTGCCACGTCGACGATCCTCGGCACCGCCTCATCGGCGAGATCAGGAGCGAGTTTGATCAGGATCGGACGCTTCGGCTGTTGGTGCGCCCGCGCAAGCACATCGTTGTGCTTCGCCACCGCCCGGAGCAGCGCCGACAGATGCTCTTCACTCTGCAGGTCGCGTAAGCCCGGCGTGTTCGGCGAGCTGACGTTGATGACGAAGTAATCGCCGCAGAGGAACAGCTCGCGAAAGCTGCGCAGGTAATCTTCCGCCGCGCGCTCGAGGACGACAATGCGCGACTTCCCGATGTTGATGCCGAGCGGAACCTGCGCGCGTCGCACTCGCTGTAAGCGGGCCAGCCGCCGCGCTGCGGCGACGGCGCCTGAGTTATTGAAGCCGAAGCGATTGATCAGCGCGCGATCGCGCGGCAAGCGGAAGAGCCGAGGGGCGGGATTCCCCGGCTGCGGCTCGGCGGTTATCGTGCCCAACTCGGCGAAGCCAAAGCCGAGCAGCGGCCACACATGCGGCGCGCGCGCGTCCTTGTCGAACCCCGCAGCCAGCCCCACGGGATTGGGGAAGCGGAGGTTCCAGTGCACCTGCTGCAGGGCCGGGTGCGTCCACGGCTGCGGCGGCCAGCGGCGCGCGAGCACATGCTCATACGCCGCCAGGCACGCCAGGATCAGGTTGTGCGCCCGTTCAGGGTCCAGGTTAAAGAGCAGCGGCCGAATGAGTCGGTAGAGCATCATGCTTGGCATCGCTCAATGAACTGGGGTATCACGTGCGGGGCACGAGCGCCGTGGCCCTACGGCAGGTGGAACAATCGGCCGGTCAAGTCAAGGCACCGGGAGGGCCGCCTTCGACTTCCGTTGAAGGTGTCGGCGGCGCCGGCGCGCCGGCGGTGCCTGCCGTGAGGATTTCGTGCGCTGCTTGCTCCCCCGCGATCTTACCCCAGCCCAGGGCGCACAGGAGGCCGCTGCCGAGGAGGTACCCCTCACCGCCGGGCGCGGACAGGCCGACGGCCGCCCCTCCGCCCGCGTAGAGATTCGCGACGACGGCACCGGGGACGCGCAGAACCCGCGCGCTTGAATCGATAAGAAGGCCCCCTCGGGTTGCGAGCAGTGCCGGGGCAACCCGAACCCCGTAGAACGGCGCGCTGAGCGCTTCACCGAAAGTCGTGCGCCCGAAGACATCGTTGCTGCCGGCCACGGTGGCGTTGTAGGCAGCCACCGTTCGTGCCAACGCGGGCGCATCGATCTGGAACTGTTTTGCCAGGCCGTCGACATCATCTCCCCGCCGCACCACCCGTGGCACCACTTCGCTGGCAAATCGGGGGTCCGCCCCCGCTACCACCTTGGAGATGTGGCCGTCGAAGATTTCGTAGGCGACATGACCAGGCTGTGCCAGAACCAGGGGCACCATAGCCTCTGGCCCTATGGTTTCGTCGGCGAAACGCTCGCCGCGCTGGTTCACGAGGAGAGCTCCCGCCGTAATCACGATCCATGGAACCAGCAGATTCGAGCCGACCGCAACGGAAGCATGCGCGCCGTAGGCGTCGAGGCCTCGCGTGGCTGCGCCCACGTCGGCGCCCCAGACGAGGGCTTCACCGCTGCTGCCTGGATGGCCGGCGTAACGCAGGCCCACAGCCGCTCGGCAATGCTGCGCCACGGCCGCTGGATTGGCACCGAACCCTCCGGTGGCGAGGATCAGCTTGTGACAGCGGACATTCCTCGGCGCCTTGTGCGGCCGTTTCACTTGCACGCCCACGACCGCCCCAGCCGCATCGGTCCAGAGTTGGAGCACCGGCGTCGTCAGACGCAGACTGATGCCGCGGCGGTCCAGCGAGCGCAGCAATGCCTGCACGAGCGGCCGGCCACTGCGGGCGGCAGGGGCGTGGAGACGTAACTGCGTGTGACCCGGGTCGCACACCGCCCGTACCAGCTCGAGCGCAATACCGCAGCGGTCAGCGACCCATTCCAACAGGGCGGCGGAGGTTTCGCACAGGCGCCATGTCAATGCGCTATCGCTGTGGCCGCCGCTACGCCTCAAGACGTCGCGGGCAAAGTCCTCCCCGGCATCGAAGATACCGGCGGCACGCTGCTGCGCCGTTCCCGCCGCACCAATCATGCCGCAACTAAGCGCGGTGTTGCCGCCGGCCGCGTCGCTTTTCTCCCACACCGCAATCTTGAGGCTGCCGTTTGCCGCGGCGTGGGCGGCGGCCAAACCACACCCGCCCGCACCGGCGATGCCGATGTCCACCTGCTCATGCCAGCGCAGGCTTGCGGGAGCTACGGCCATGACCCGCACGATAGCAGATAATGATCGGCAGCGGCTACAAGCGCGATCCTGTTAAGTTGTGCTCGTTACTCTAGCCGTTGCTCGGCTCATCGGATGGAGATGCCGCATCGGCACCGGTGACGGGAGCCAACGTCTGCTGCTTGTAATGCTCGTAGCGTTCCAGAACCCGGTCGACGTAGGCGACGGTCTCACTGCCCTTGGCGTATCCGTTGGGAAGCTGCTGGTACAGGGAAGCGTGCTCGAGCAACGGGAGCATCAGCTCCAGCGCGTCCTGCCATCGATTCGGATCGTACCCGAAATTGCGCGCCAGGGTTTGCGCGTCCCGGAGGTGGCCCGGCCCGATATTGTAGGCTGCCAAGATGATTGCCAGGCGCTCTCGGCCATGGGCGGCGTGAAACATCTGGTTCAACTGGCGCAGGTAGCGCACCCCGGTTTGCACGTTGTCTGCCGGCGCCTGAAAGTCCACTGCCCCCACTGCCTCGGCGGCGACCGGCCGGACTTGCATCAGTCCCACCGCGCCCTTGTCACTGCGGCTTGCCGGGTCGAAGTGAGACTCCTCGAAAATCAACGCCGCAATCAGACGCCAATCAAAGCCCTCGGCGTTCGCTTGGTGGGCGATGAGGCGATCGAACGGGGAGATGGAGATTTCCAAACCGGCCCGCGGCCGCGAGGCCGTCTGCTCAATGATGGACGGGATGGGCACCTCAGCGCCGTCGACGCGGATATACCATCCCCCTACCCGAAGCGACCACGTTCGGGGCGGCGCAACCGGCGCCTCATCAGCGACCGACTCTCTCGGCTGTGGCCGGGCCGTTTCGACCGGGCGTTCCATCCGCTGTTGCCGTAACACAGCAGCAATGGCAAGCATGCCGAGCGTGGCCGCCACACAGCCAAGCGTCGCGGCAAGAAGACATGGGCGGCGCGTCATGCGGGGTACTTTGCCCGAGCTGCTGCGTGGATGCAAACGCGAATCTGCGTTGACATGCCACGGTGTTTTACTCTAGCTTGATTGCTGGTGATGTCCGAGCATCAGGCACTGGAGACGCTTCGAACACGCGAGAAGATTCTCGTTAGTGCCAGCCGGCTGTTCTCGGAACAGGGGTACGAGAACACCTCGCTGGCGCAAGTGGCGCGCCAAGCGAAGGTGAGCAAGGCACTGATCTTCTGGCACTTCGATTCGAAGGAGAAACTGTATCGCAGCGCCTTGCGCAAGACCCTGGAGCCGTACTTCATCGACGTCGACAACCTCGAAGGGCTCTGCGAGCGCGAACAGATCGAGCGTCTCATCGATCTGTTCTACGACTTCGTGCACGAAAACGTGTACTCGGTGCGTTTCTTCCTGAACTTGACGTTGCGGACCGAACAGCAGCCGGATGAAGTGCTGGGCCGTGTCAATGAGTTGTACCGGATCTTCTGCAACTCACTCGCTGAAATTATTGAGAGCGGACGCCGCCGCGGCACATTTCGCGCCGACATCGACGCCGGACGTGACGCCGCCCTGATCATGGCAACGTTGGGCGGAATCTTGATTCAGCAGTTCATGACCGATGGGGCTTCCTACAATCCCAAGGATCTCATCGAGCATCTGAAGATGACAGTCTTCCAGCGTCTGATCGTTTCGGACGCGGGGAGCACACCCGCGGGGCGCCCGTAATAGCGGGCGCCCCGCCCGAGTCAGCCTCGGCCGCCACCCCTCAACCACAGAGAAGGCTCTCCGCACCGCCACCACCGCCGTTTCTTCCCTGTCCACACCTTACCATCGGTTAGGAATGGCAAACCGGAAATTTCAAACCGGCAAACCAACTGTTGGCCATTTGACATTCTGCATTTGCCGTTTCCGGTTTGACATTCTCTTCTCATGTTACCCACGTTCACGAGCAGCCGCTCGTAGCCCCGCAATTCAAGCACTTGTAGCAACTGCCGTTGCGGATCATGATCGCGCCGCAGTCGGAGCAGCTGGGCGCGTCGGCCTGCGGGCTGAAACCCAGGGCGACGACGGTCGAGCCACGGTCGCTGCCTGATTTGTCCGCGGCCGCCGCCCGTGACTCCGCCGCGCCTGGCTCAGGGGCGCCGCCCAAACCCATCTGTGAGCGCTGCTCGGCGTCGAGGAAGCGCGTGCCGAGGAAGCGGAAGATGTAATCGATCAGCGACTTGGCGATCGGGATATCCGGGTTCTTCGTGAATCCCGAGGGCTCGAAGCGCACGTGACTGAACTTGCTCACCAGCACCTCTAGCGGCACACCGTACTGCAGCGCCATCGAGGTCAGGATGCCGATCGTATCCATCAACCCGGCGATGGTACTGCCCTCTTTGGCGATCTTGATGAACAGCTCGCCGGGCGTCCCGTCCTCGTACAGCCCAACATGGATGTAGCCCTCGTGTCCGGCGATATCGAATTTATGGCGCAGCGAGCGGCAGTCCTGCGGCAGGCGCCGCCGGACGGGATGAAACTCGGATGCGGGCGCCGCGCCCTTTTTCTCTTGTCGCGCGGTATTGAGCGGCTGTGTGCGTTTGCAGCCGTCGCGGTAGACGGCAACCCCCTTCACGCCGAGGCGCCAGGCTTCGATGTAGGCCTGCATGATATCGTCCACCGTCGCCGCGTTCGGCATGTTGATGGTCTTGGAGATCGCGCCCGAGATGAACGGCTGCACCGCACCCATCATGCGCAGGTGGCCGAGCGGAGCAATCGCACGCGTGCCCTTGGCCGCCTTGAAGGCACAGTCAAACACGGGCAGGTGCTCATCCCTCAGCTCCGGGGCGCCTTCGATGGTGTCGTGCTCATCGATGTACTCGACGATCGACTGGATGTCTTTCGACTCATAGCCCAAGCGTTTCAGCGCGCGCGGTACGGTGTTGTTCACGATCTTGAGCATGCCGCCACCGACGAGCTTCTTGTACTTGACCAAAGCGATATCGGGTTCGACGCCGGTGGTGTCGCAATCCATCATGAAGGCGATGGTCCCGGTTGGTGCCAGTACGGTAACCTGGGAGTTGCGGAAGCCGTGTGCCGTGCCCGCCGCGTAGGCCTCGTCCCACACGGCGCGGGCGGCGCGCAGCAGCTCGAGCGGCACGTAGGCGGAATCAAGCTTGTGGGCATAGCTGCGGTGCTTCGCGATCACGTCCAGCATCGGCTCGCGGTTCACGGCGTAGCCCGCGAATGCTCCGGTCTGCCTCGCCATACGGGACGAATGAACGTAGGCTTCGCCACACATGAGCGCCGTTACCGCGGCGGCGTACTGGCGGCCGCCTTCCGAATCGTACGGCAAGCCGAGCGCCATCAACAGCGCGCCCAGGTTCGCGTACCCGAGTCCCAGCTCGCGAAAGGCTTTGGCGTTCGCGGTGATCTCCGGCGTCGGGTAGCTCGAATTGTCGACGATGATGTCCTGCGCCGTGATCATGATGTCGACGGCGTGGCAGAAAGCGGTGGCGTCGAAGTCGCCGTTATCGTCGACGAATTTCATCAGATTGAGCGACGCCAGGTTGCATGCAGAGTTGTCGAGGTGCATGTACTCCGAGCACGGGTTCGAGGCGTTGATGCGGCCGGAGTTGGGGCAGGTGTGCCAGCTGTTGATGGTGGTGTCGAACTGCATGCCCGGGTCACCGCACACGTGCGTGGCCTCGGCGATCATACGCAACAGGTCCCGCGCCTTGTAGCTATCGGCCGGTTGTCCGGTACAGACGTAGCGCGTCTGCCAGGTGGCGTCGGTCTCGACCGCGTGCATGAAGGCGTCCGCCCCCCGCACGGAGTTGTTGGCGTTCTGGAAAAACACCGAGCCATAGGCCGGGCCATCGAGCGAGCTGTCGTAGCCGGCTTCGATCAGCGCCCAGGCCTTTTTCTCCTCCTCTTCTTTGCAGCGGATGAAGTCGACGATGTCCGGGTGATCGACGTTGAGCACGACCATCTTGGCAGCGCGCCGCGTCTTGCCTCCGGACTTGATGACGCCGGCGGAAGCGTCAGCGGCTTTCATGAACGAGACGGGGCCGGAGGCAGTGCCGCCGCCGGCAAGCTTCTCCCTCGATGAGCGCAGGCGTGACAGGTTTACACCCGATCCCGAACCACCCTTGAAGATGATACCTTCGTTCCGGTACCAGCCGAGGATGGACTCCATGGTGTCGTCGACCGAGAGGATGAAGCAAGCGGAGCACTGCGGTTTCGGCTCGATGCCGACATTGAACCACACCGGGCTGTTGAACGATGCTTCTTGCTCCAAGAGGAGATGCGTGAGCTCGGCGGCGAACGTCTGGGCATCGCTCGGGGTGGCGAAGTATCCCTGGTTTTCGCCCCAGGCGCGGATGGTTCGCACCACACGGCCGACGAGCTGGCGCACGCTGTGCTCGCGCTCGGGGCTGGCGAGCGGGCCGCGGAAGTATTTGGATACGACGACGCTGGTGGCCAGTTGCGACCACGGCTTAGGGATCTCGACATCGTGCTGCTCGAACACGACCTCGCCCTTTTCCCCGGTGATGACGGCGCTGCGCAGCTCCCACTCGACGGCATCATACGGGTCAATCTCCGGCGTCGTGAAGTAGCGCGGGATGGTGAGGCTGTGAGCGGCACCGGCGGCCCTACCCTGCCCTTCTTCCTTCCGTCTGCGCACCGGTTCGGTCATCCCGCCCCTCCCCTCCATATTGTGGACGTTTTTCGCATACACCCAATATGTAGCGCCTGTCAATGCCCATTTTGGCCGAACATTCAGCGAAAGTCGAGGTGTTGGTCTTCCGCCCAGCCCTAGTCTACAATGCCGGCGATGAAGCGGCCGGGTGGGCATCCAAGCATGGTCGGCGACGTGCTCAGTAGCGTGTTGTGGCGCGTCGATCCGGAGCAACAACTGCGTGCCTACCGCATCTGGACCTTCTGGAACGATGAGGTCGGGGACCTCATCGCGCGGCGGGCTCAGCCGGCGCGCTTCCGCGATGGCGTCCTGTTCGTGACCGTCGCCAGCCACAGTTGGATGCAGGAGCTGCGCTTCCTCAAGGATGACCTTCGCGATCGCCTCAATGCGCGCCTCAATGCCAATCTGGTGCACGATATCTTCTTCATCTCCGGTAGTGTTGAGAACGAACCGGATGTAGTGCAGCCCTCGGTCGTCGAGGCGATCCCCGCCGAACCGTTGGTCGCGTTGCCGCCGATCGCCGACCCGGCCTTGGCTGACGCCTTCACCCGCGTGCTGCGAGCGCGAGCGAAGCGGCTGGCGCCACCGCGCGCATCACGCCGCCGCCCCAAGAAGCCGAGCTGACCGGCTCGTTGCAGTGTTCTCCTTCGCCCGGGACGCGAACTCCGACGGGCGTGGCCGCAGGAGCCACTTGACGCGACCGGCGCCGTCGACGAAGGATAAAGTCTGGAGGCCCGACACATGCCAACACCGCTCGACATCCTGGCACAGGCCAGGGGCTACATGGTGAGCCGAGTCATTCTGACTGCCGCGGAGCTCGACTTGTTCACGCGGCTTGCTAGCCAGCCGGCTACGGCTGACGAGATCGCCGCGGAACTGGGTCTCGACCGGCGCGGCCTAACGCGTCTGCTCGATTGTCTGATCACTCAGGACCTCCTCGAGAAGAAACATGGACGCTACCGGGTCACGAAAGACGGGGCGCATCTGGCGTCCGGGCACCGGCCGTCGATCCTGCCGATGGTCCAGCACCTCGGCACGATCTGGGACAACTGGAGCCAGCTGACCGAGTGCGTGCGCAGCGGCGGTAACCCGCGTCGGCGCGTGGTGAGCGGCTCGACGTCCGACCAAGACACCCGAGCCTTCATCGGGGCCATGCACGTGGCCGCGCGCCCGACAGCCGGAGCTATTGCCAAGGCCTGTGATCTTCGCCGCTTCTCACAACTCCTCGACATCGGCGGTGGTTCGGGCGCTTACACGATCGCGTTTCTGAAGAAGCGCCCGAGCCTGCGTGCTCTCCTGTTTGATTTGCCCAGCGTAATTCGCATCGCGGAGGACAACGTCGTACACGCAGGCCTGCGGGATCGAGTGGCCTTCGTGGCCGGTGATTTCTACAAGGACAAGCTTCCGTCCGGCTGTGATCTCGCCTTGCTGTCCGCCATCATTCACCAGAACAGCCCGCGGCAGAACCTCGACCTCTATGCGAAGGTCCATCGCGCTCTCAAGCCGGGCGGCGTGCTGCTAATCCGCGATCACGTCATGGACGAGTCCCGCACGAAGCCGCCGGACGGGGCGCTGTTTGCTCTCAACATGCTGGTTAACACACCCGGCGGTGACACTTACACCTTCACCGAAATCGCGGACACATTGCAGCGAGCCGGATTCGTGAGCACGCGGCTGCTGCGCTCCGGCGAACGCATGGACTGTGTAGTCGAAGCGAAGAAGCGCTGAGGCCGGAGGACCCACTTGTGCATTCCCGGGACGCAAAAGGGGCAGAATAGGAGCTTCATTCCCGGCATCTCCGGTGCGATGGTCAGCGGCGTAGCGGTGTATGTCAATGCCAACGGCCAGCTCGGGACCGGCACGTCGTCGGCGCGGTTCAAGACCGATATCCAGGACAAGTCAGAACTCCACCACGAAGCCTTCGGCCTCCTCGCTCTCCTGGTCTTCGAGGGTCACGCGCCCTTTGGTGTAGGTTTCCAACGGGAAATAGAGGTAGCCGCTCAGCTCCTGATTGGCAGAAACGGCGCGCGTTTGTAGGAGCCGGTCGCGAAGGCGCTGGGTAATCGCGGCGTTGTCGGTGGGCATGGCCGCCGCGCCGTCAGACTTCGCGCGTTCAGCTTCAGCAACGCGCTCCACCACCTCGTCAATCGGGAGCGGGTGCACGCGCGTGCCGTCGCGTTGGATGAGCACCACGTCATCCGGATCGAGGCTGTACGACCGCGTGCTGGCGTTGTTGATTGTCACCCGCACCGGCAAAATGCCGTCGGCGGCGAGGTCGAGAGCGAAATCGAGTTTCGAGGCCTGCCCGGCAACCGGCTGCAACAGCACCCGCAACCCCTTTTCCTTCTTCTGCTCTAGTGGGCGCTGCGCTTCCTCGCGCGCCGCGGCCTCGCGAATCGCCGTCTGCGCCGCCACTCCAGTAAAGGCCATGTAGAAGCCGCGCTTGAAATCGACCTGCCCCAGCAGCTGCGAGTCCACACTGGCATCGATGTTCGCGGTACTGTCAGAGAAGCAGGTGATGGTGACGGTGACATTCTGCACCCCGCGTTCCTGACGGGATCCGTGGATGGTACCCGCGTGGCCGACCGCAGCGGGGTCAAAGGCAGAGACGGCAAATCCCATACTCTGTAGCGTGTGGAAGGCATACTCATTGGCCTGTGCGCACGTGAGCCTCTGATTCTTCAGACCGTACTGGCGAACGGGCGGAGTACAACTCAGCGCTGTACTCAACACGTAGACCAGCCAGCATGCTCCCGTCGCGCGCACGACTCGACGGCCCAAGCGCACCTGCTTGCGAGCGGTCCGGTCACGGCTGATTGTCCGCCGCGACGGCCGCCGATGAATGAAGGATTTCGGAAAGCTTGCCGGCAAACAGCGGGCCTTTGCCGGCCTCTTCATGTTTGAAGTAGACGAACACATCAGTCCAGCGCGCACCGGCGTCCTCCAGCCGCCGCGCCCACGCGGCGAGGTCGGCATCCGAGTAGTCCGGCCGCCGCAAACGGAAGTACCCGAAGTCTGCGGTCTGCTCGAACGGGGCGCTGCGATCCTCGTGTTCGGCGATGCACAACGCCGCCTCGAAGCGGTGCAGGCATTCGAAAACCTCGTCGGCAAACCAGCCCGGATTGCGGAACTCGAAGGCGGGGCGAAATCCGGGCGGCAACTGATGCAGGAAATCCTCGAGCCGGGGCACATCCTTTTTCAAGAACGGCGGCAACTGGAAGAGTAAGGCGCCCAGGCGCTGTTTCAGCACCTTCGCGGTATCGCAGAAGTACGTCAAGGGATCGGCGGCGTCCCGCAGCCGCAGGTCGTGGGTAATTCGGCGCGGCGCCTTGAGGGCGAATGTGAACCCTTCCGGGGTTTCCTTGGCCCAGCCCTGTAGCGTGCGCACGTTCGGCATGCGGTAGAAGGTGTAGTTGGTCTCCACCGTCGCGAAGCGCTGGGCATAGTACTTCAGCATCGCAGCCTCAGCCAGATCGGCGGGGTAGAATGGTCCTTTCCATTCTTTGTAATTGTAGCCGGAGGTGCCGATCCAGAAGGTGGTCATATTTCGTCTCTAGCATGCGCCTTCCCGCGAGAACAACCAACCTCTCTCGCGCACGCTTCTATTTGCCTCCACAGTTGCAGCAAGCCTTCGCCGGTGTGGCCGGAGCAGAGAAACCGGGCGGCAATTCCTGATACTTGAGCCTCGTCAAGCGCCTGCGCGCGGCGCTGGCGCTCACCGTAGGCGAGCTTGTCGGACTTGGTCGCAACCAAAATGACGGGGATTCTGAGCGCGGCGAGGTACGTACAGAGCTGTTCCTCGTCGCTCTCTATGCCTCGGCGCAAGTCTATGATCACCACCACGGCGCGCAGGTTCCTTCGCCGGCTGAGATAGGTCTCGACCAGGCGTTTCCAGCGCCACCGAATGGCCGTGGGCACATGCGCAAAGCCATAGCCCGGCAGGTCCACAAGCGTCAGCCGTTCATCAACAAGGAAGAAGTTGATTTGCTGGGTACGCCCCGGCGTCTTGCTCACGCGCGCCAAGCCCCGATGGCCGACCAGGCGGTTCATGAGCGAGGACTTGCCGACGTTCGAGCGGCCGGCGAAGGCGATCTCGGGCCAGTCGAGTTGGGGAAATTGCGCGGGATCAGCCGCACCTGCGAGGAAGCGCGCGGTGTGCGTAGCCAGCGGAACTCCTCGTCTATCCTGTTTTCAATGTCTTCTCGACGCCGCGCACGGTGTTTACGTAGGTTTCACGGGCGGCGCTGTCCAGCACCGATTGCGGGAAGGGCACTGCAATCTTGTCCTTCGAGACGCTGGTATAAGTGAGGCGGGTTCTCGTCCCGTCAGGCGAACTTTCCAGCCGGTACTCACCCTCGATGTCTTGGGCCTGCGACTTCACGGTCTTGAAGGTCATCCGATGCTGATCCGGGTACAGTGTCCACTCCATGGTGAGATTCTGCAGCGGCAGATTCAGCGACAGCAGATTGATCTCCACCAACTTCGTATTGTCCTTGCTCTCAATGAGCCTGGACATCTTGATGTTCTCCACCGTGTTCTGGCTGTTCTCCACGTCCCAGAGCACCTTTTGTACCGTGGCAACGGGTCCATTGATGAGCGACACGAAGCGCGTGTCGGTCACGTTGTCCTCGTGCGAGACGTTTTCCTCTACGATTTCCTTCATCGGGCCGGCCCACTTCGCCGCCTCCCGCTGCACGCTCACGACCTTATAGGCAGCAAAGGCAGCCACAGCGAGAATAATGAGGCCAATTATGCCTCCCACGATCTTCTTATTCATTGTGTCCTCCTGGAGCGCCGCTCGCGCTCAGTCGTTGGAATAGCTCCGTCCATTAAACAGCAGGGGCTCGTCGCCGCGCAGCATGCCCGGCGTGACTACGTAGCTGCCCCCGACTGACGGGCTCCACACCTTCTGCGCGGTATCGGAATCGCCGACCGTCAGCAAGTAGGCTAAGCCACCCGTCAATGTCCCCAACCCGGCGTACAGGATCTTTACCGGCATGTAGGGGATATTGGCAGCCACCGCCAACACGCCCCACCCCGCTTCTCCCCAGTAACTCCTGTCATTCGCTTCCGCCACGGACCCCCGTGACAGCACCGAAACAACCAAGCCGATCAGCATCGCTTTCCGCCACATGATTCCCTCCTCCACCTCATTCCGCCCGCACGATGATCTCGGGCGGGAGCTGCGCCATCAAGTACTCAAAGGCGTGGTTCACGTACTCCTGGTCCTTGGACTCCAGTGTCACTCGCACCCGATACTCCGGGTCGCTCAGCTTCGGGTACGATCCCAGCTGCAGCAATGGAAAGGCCTCCAAGGTCTGATTCAAGTACTGCGCAATCGTGCTTTCCGCCGCACGCGTATATACCACACGAAGGAAGTACGGATCGACAGCGAAGCGGGATTTGATGGCCAAGAACTTCTCGCGAAAGATCTCCGGGATGCCGGGCAGGATGTAAAGGTTCTCCACGTGGATGGCGGGAAAAGTGGCGTCGCCGTCAAAGACGAGTTCGGCGCCCTCGGGCGCCTCGGCCAGTTTGAGGCGCGCCTCGTTGATTTTGTCGCCGGATAACTCGCGAATCTTCCGCTCAAGGACCGGGTGGCGGATGACCTGTCGGTTCAGCGCGCTGGCGATGCCGGCCATGGTGACGTCATCATGTGTCGGCCCGACACCCCCCGAAGTGAAGACGACGTCGAAGGCCGGTTTGTAGCTGCGAACCGCCTCCGCGATCTCGTCCAGCTCATCGGGAATCACCAGAATGCGGCGTAACGCAACGCCGAGGCTGCGCAGTTCCCGGCACAGGAAGGCGGCGTTGGTGTCGACCACCTTTCCCGAGAGGATCTCGTTCCCGATCACGATGATGGCTGCGGTTTTCTCTTGCATAATGATCCGGCAGATGAAAACCCGTGCTGCAATTCAGATCGAGATGGCATCCTTGCGAAAGTCACTTGTGCCAAGCTTGATGTTGACCAGCGCTGGCTTGCCGGCACCGAGGGCACGTTCGAGGGCGGGACGGATCTGGTCCGGCCGCTCGACGTACTCACCGTGACCGCCCAAGGCTTCGACGACGCAGTCGTAGCGGGTATGGCTAAGAGCCGTTGCCACGGCGCGCTCTACACCGTAGAGCCGCACCTGGCCGCGGCGGATTTGCGTCCAGCCGGCGTCGTTCCCCACCACCCCGACGACGGCGATCTTCTGCCGCACCATCGCTTCGAACTCGAGCCCGTGCAAACCGAATGCGCCGTCGCCGTACACGATCAGCACCGGACTGCGCGGTTTTGCCAGCTTTGCGGCTATCGCGTACCCGGGTCCCACACCCAGTGTGCCGAGCGGGCCGGGATCCAGCCAGTGTCCTTGCTCATAGATCGGCAGAATCGAGGCGGCGGTGGCAACGAAGTCACCGCCATCTCCGACTACGATCGTCTCTTTGGTCAGCACATCAGCGATTTCTTTGCACGCACGCAGCGGGTTGATCGGCTCCGCATCCGACTCCATTTCCGCGCGCATCTGGTCCCATTTCTGCTGCTCGCGCCGCCGCATCTCATCGAGCCAGGGCTTCACCATGGCCGTGTTGAAGCCCTCCGAAACCGCACACTCAGTGAGCTGCTGCATCACCAGCCCGGTATCTCCGATGAGGCCAACATCGATGGCTCGGTTGTGCCCGATTTCACTTCCATTGAGGTCGACCTGGATGAGTGCCGCGGACGGGTTCAAGTGCGATTCGCGACCATAGCCCAAACGGAAATCCAGCGGCGTTCCGAAGATGAGGATCACGTCGGCCTGTCGGAGCGCCTCTTTACGCGTGAGGGAGAAGAAGTATGGGTTCCCGGGCGGCAACGATCCGCGACCGAGTCCGTTCACGTAAATGGGCATGCCGAAGGTCTCTGCGAACACCGGGTAGGCTTCGCGCCGCCTGGACCAGCGCAGCTGGCTGCCTACGAGCGCCACCGGCCGCTGCGCCTGGCGCAGCAGCTCAAAGGCGCGTTCCACGTAGACCGGATCACCGCTGATGCCCGCCTCCGTGCGATACTGCTTGGGGAATACCACCTGTCCTTCCTCGTACACCGCGAACAGTTGGTCGAGTGGCATTTCCAAATACACCGGTCCGGGCACATTAGTGGTCGCGACGCGGAACGCCATGCTGACGTACTCGGCCAGCCGGAGGCCCTCGGGCACCGACACCGCCCACTTCGTCAGCGGCCGCATCAGCTCCACATGGTTCATGTCCTGCAGCGAGCCCATATCGGCAAAACGCCGCGGACCTTGACCGCCGAAGATCAGCATCGGGATATCCGCCCGACGAGCGTTGGCCACGCCGGTCACGGCGTCGGTCAGCCCCGGGCCGGCGGTCACGACAGCGACGCCCGGCTGCCCGGTGACACGCGCCCAGCCCTCGGCCGCGTGCGCTGCGGTCTGCTCGTGGCGCACATCGATCACGCGGATACCTTCATCGATGCAACCGTCGTAGATGGCCATGATGTGCCCGCCGGAGAGCGTGAACACATAGGGCACGCCCTCCGCCTTCAGCGCCTTCGCCACGATCCGGCCGCCATGTATTTGCGCCATCAGAGCTTCGATCCCATCGACCGGCGAAACTATATAATTGGCACTGTACCGCCGCAACCGTGGGCACTGGGTTTGCGTTCTCAGCGGATGAAATCGATGACCGCGTCCTCAACGTCCTTCACGTTGGCGAGCAAGTATGCCTTGAGCTTTTTTTTCACCCGCTCCTCGATCTGGCGCACGCGTTCGCGGCTGATGCCGTAGCGGTCGCCGATCTGCTGCAACGTCAGCGGCTCCTCAGCCATGAGGCGCCCTTCGAAGATGACCCGGTCCTTGCCGGTCAGCGTCTCGCCGAACTCTTTCACCTTTTGCGAAATGAGCTCTCGGGATTCGGCGGACGCCACTTCCTCCTCGGCAGTACCATCCTTGCTGGGGAGGAAGTCCAGCATGGTCGCCGTCTCACCCGCTTCCACCGGCGCATCGATGGAGAGATCGCGGGCCGCCAATCGCTGCTCCATCTCCACCACTTCTGATTCCTTCACATCCAGACGTTGCGCCAGCAGCTTGGGGCCGGCGACGAATCCTTCCGCCTCGAGGTGGTCTTTCTCTTTCTTTAAATTAAAGAATAACTTACGCTGTGCCTGAGTGGTTCCAATCTTTACCATACGCCAGTTGTTCATGACGTAGCGGATAATGTAGGCGCGTATCCACCAAACGGCGTAAGACGGGAAACGGACGCCGCGGTACGGATCGAAATTCTTCACCGCCTCCATGAGGCCGATATTCCCCTCTTGGATCAGGTCCAGCAGGGTGCGGACGGCATGCTGATACTCGCGCGCGATGAGGACGACGAGCCGCAGATTCGCGGTCACGAGACGGTAGGCGGCCTCGATATCGTGCGTCTCATGGTAGCGGACCGCCACCCGGTGCTCTTCTTCCCGTGAGAGCAGCTGATAACGACGGATTTCTGACAGATAGCGCTGGAGCGGATCGTAGCGGACGAGGATGCCACCCCGCCCGCGCTCCTCGGTGGCTCGCGTCTCCTCTTCCACCGGCAGTTCCTCAGCCGGCTCTAGCGTGTCTTTGGCGTCGGTATCTTCGATCATGCCGCTTGCAATTGCTCGTCGAAATGTAAACCCATTCGTACGATGCGGCAATGCCCCGCCAGGCGGTTAGCGTCCGAGTTGGCGCCGCATCTCTTCAACTAGCGCGTCCAGGATCTGCGAGAACTGCCGCCGCATTGCCAGCATCGACTCGCGCATGTGCATGATCACCTCGACGCCCGGCAAATTCACGTCTAGTTCGCCCGTAAGCACCAGCGCCAGGCGTATACGGTCCACATCTTCCGAGGAGAGAACCAGGTCACCCTCGAGCGTGTGCTTGGGGTGAATGAGATCCTCCGCCTCCAAGGCGTGCAGGAACTCGGAGTCGATGTGGAGCTCAGACAAGACCTCCGAGACTTTCACATAGCGATGCATGATCGCGGCCCTTCGCTCCGGCAGCTATAGTCGCAATCCGCTGCGCAGATCTTTCCCGTAAGCGGACTCCACTGTCTGGATGGCCTCACGCATTTTGTCCCCACCATCCACGGGCACTTGGACCATCAGCCGTGCGTAGAGATCTCCCCGCGCGCCGCCCTTAAGGTCTGGTATCCCGTGGCCGCGGATGCGCAGCAATCGCCCGCTCTGGCTCCCCGAAGGCACTTTGACCCGAACCTGGCCGTCGGGAGTGGGCACCGAGATGGCACCGCCCAGCACCGCCTCCCCAACCGTGATCGGCACATCGAGGTACAAATCAGAGCCGCGGCGCTCCAACAACGAGTGTGGCCGGACCCGAATCACGATGTACAGATCTCCGGGCGGGCCGCCATGAAAACCGGGGGTCCCCTTGCCCGCAACACGTACCCGCGATCCAGTGTCGACACCTGGCGGGATGTGCACCGTAAGCCGTTCCTGGCGGACGGTCTGGCCACTGCCCTTGCAGGCAGCACAGGAGCGGGTGCCGATGCGGCCCGTGCCCGCGCAGCGTGGGCAGGTACGCCCGAAAGAAACCGGGCCCCGCCCCATCTGCACGCGTCCCCGTCCCGAACACTCCGGGCACGTGGTCTCCGACGCAGGGTCATTACCGGAGCCGCCGCAAGTCGCGCAGGCCTCCGGCCGATCGATGGTCAACTGTGTAGAGAGCCCGCGGATCGCGTCCATGAGGCCGATTTCCAGAGCGGCCTCGGCGTCCTGCCCTGGGTGGGGTCCGCGCCGCGCTGCCCCTTCGAATACATCCCCGAAAATATCTTCGAAGTTGGTGTAACGACCGAAGCCCGACGGTCCAGAACCCTCCTCGCCAAACGCGGCGCCACCGGCCGTCTGGCGTGCCCATTCCGCCTGCGCCCGAGCTCTGCCGGCATCGAACCCTGCTTGCACGCCCTCCCACCCGAACTCGTTGTAGAGTTTCCGCTTTTCAGGATCGCTTAGGATATCGTGAGCCTGAGCGATCTCCTTGAAACGCTCTTCGGCTTGCTTATTGCCCGGATTGACGTCGGGATGGTACCGCCGCGCGAGCTTGCGGTACGCCTTCTTGATCTCCTCGGCGCTGGCGTTACGCGACACTCCCAGGACACGGTACAGATCTTTTGCTTCTGCCATGGTGGGACAGCCCTCAGGCCGGGCAGGCCTGGGTGCTGGGTGCTGAGCCCTGAACCTTGGGACGCCGCGGCCAGGACTCAGGACTCAAGACTCAGGACCGCTCGGCCGCAGGATACGTCATGCTCACTTTGCCGTCGGCAATCTCGCGCAAGGCAGCGACCACTTCTTTGTTATCGCTCTCGACCAGGGGCCGGGCACCTTTCAGAAGCTGCTTCGCCCTGCGGGCTCCCACCAGCACGAGCTCGAACCGATTGGGCACCTTTTCCAAGCAATCTTCGACGGTGATTCGCGCCATTTCGTCTCCCTCTAATTTCTCTTGTATAGCGAAAATCTAACGACACTTAAACCCTCAGCCGTAGCGTGGGCCGACCGCCAACCAACCATTTGTGCGCTCTGCACCCAGCCTGCTTGACAGGAACGGCACATCGCACTACGGTTGCGCCGCTGTCATAGGCATGTTCAATAGACTATCTCGTCTCGTAATCGGCGGGTCTGCCGCGGCCACCGAACAATTGGCGGTCGCATTGCGGCAATCGTATCTCGATTGCGCTCGGCGGGCGGCACACTTGCTGCGACATGCCGAAATGGCGCCGCAACCGCAGAGCGCTGAAGCGCTGAAGCGGTTGGCGGCGGACGAAGAGGGGCAGCGGCGCCGGTTGCAGCAAACAATCGAGGCGGCCGGCGCGCCGGTTCCACCCGTCGCTCCCGAACCACCGGCGCGGGGAGCTTTGAACCATTGGGCTCGGCTGGTCCAGGACTTGGAGGCTCATCGGGTAGCGGTGCAACGTTTTCGTGAGCTGGCTATGCATTTTGCCGAACTCTTCCCAAAGACGGCCGGGCTCTTCGAGATGCTGTGCCGGGAAGAAGCGGCGCATTGCGAGGATCTGCGCGCCCTGATCGCCCGTGCTGATCCTCACGCGCTCGACTGAGAACGGGGCTGGCGTCGAGCAGCTGCGGAAGAAAACGTCCTTCGAGACACGAACCGCTAGCGCTGGGCTTGCTAAAGTCCTAAGATTTTGTTCGGCATGCGGATCGATCTCATCCGAGAGCGTCTGTCCGTATATCTCCCCGTGGCGCTGGAAGCGAATGGTGGCGTGCGGGCCGCGGTTGCATTGATCCTGCGAGACGGCGAAGATGGAGTGGAATTTGTGGCAATTCGCCGCTCGCAGCGGCCCGGCGATCCCTGGTCCGGACACATGGCATTGCCGGGAGGGCGGCAGCATCCGTCCGATGTCGATCTAGTAACGACCGTAGCGCGTGAGACGCGCGAAGAAGTGGGAATAGACCTCGTTGCGCACGGCCAGATGCTCGGACGCCTCGATGAGCTACGTACCGGCGGGATGCAGCGGCTGAATGTAATCGTCAGTCCGTTCGTGTTCGCCCTAACCGCTCCCGTAGACCTGAGGCTGAACGCGCAGGAGGTCGAGAGTGCTGTGTGGGTGCCGCTGCCCTTCTTGCGCCAAGACGAAGCGCGGGGGAGTCTCCGCTTAACGCTCGCCGGTCAAGAAATGGAGTACAGCGCCTTCGTCTATCGAGGCCACACAATCTGGGGCCTGACCTACCGGATCCTGACCAGCTTCTTGAGCCTGTTTTGATGTCCTCACGACAGTGCTCATTGGGTTGCAGGCGCGGCGGTGCGTTGACTCGCTATGTGTCTTTCCCTATTGTCGCCTCCTCGCATGCGCATCACGTTAGCGCCCCAGCACAAGCAGATCGAGCTGGACGGCCGTCGCCGCGTGAGTGACATTCTCCAGCATCTCGGGCTCTTGCCGGGGACCGTCATGGTCATTCGTGGCAACGAGCTGATCTGCGACAGCGAGTTCATTGAAGCGGACGAAGCGATCGAAATTCGCAACGTCATCTCCGGCGGTTGAAAGAGGCGAACATGAAGTGCAAGCGCTGCCAGGGCAAGGCGGAGGTTAACATTCGCCAGCACAACTCCGCTTTCTGCCGTGGCTGCTTCATCTTCTCTCTACGACGCCAGGTGGAACGTGCGATCGAAAAGCAACGCATGTTCACCCGCGATGAGGAAGTGTTGGTGGCGGTCTCTGGCGGCAAAGACAGCCTGGCATTGTGGGACATTCTGGTCGAACTCGGCTTCCGCACCACCGGGATGCATCTGGCTTTGGGCATCGGCGCGTACTCGCAGGCATCGACGGCGAAAGCCGAGGCATTTGCGCGCGCCCGTGGGTTGCGCTTGATCACGGTCCGCCTCGAAGAAGAAGGGGTGGCGATCCCAACGGTCGCCGCCTCCACGCATCGGCCGGCTTGCGCGGCATGCGGCATCATCAAACGCCATTATTTCGATCGTCTCGCGTTCGAACATGGGTTCCCGGTGCTCGCCACCGGGCACAACCTGGATGATGAAGCTGCGCGCCTGCTCGGAAACGTGTTACGTTGGCAGGTGCGTCATCTTGCCAAGCAGCACCCGGTGATGGAATCGACGCACGAACGTTTCGTGCGCAAGGTCAAGCCGCTGTTCCGCATCAGCGAATATGAGACTGCCGTCTACGCTTTTTTCTGCGGCATCGACTACATCATTGAGGAGTGTCCGAATAGTGTTGGTGCAACGCAACTAGTTTACAAGGATGTGCTCAACCGTCTGGAGGCGGTGATGCCGGGGACGAAGCTCGCCTTCGTGCAGGAGTTTCTGCGTAGCGGCCGTGCGGTCTTCGCGGGCCATTCTGACGGCGCGCCGCAGACGTGTGCGCGTTGTGGCGCGCCCGCCTTTGGCAGCGTGTGTGCACTCTGCGGCCTGCTACGGGAAGTTGAAGCGAAGCGGCAGCGGCACGCCACGGCTCACAGCGCGGACGAGAGTTACTAACCACTACAGGGGTCTGGAATGGAGCGATCGGAAGGCGCCCGGCTGCAGGCGGGCGATGCCGTACTGTTCATCGATTCGAAGGAGCGCGAGTACCTGCGCGTGCTCCGTCCCGGAGGCCGCGTGCACATCCGCGGCGGCAGCATGCAGGCGGATCACCTGATCGGCCTTGAAGAGGGACAGATGGTTTACAACACAGGCAGGGAAGGCTTCTTGATTTTGCGGCCCAGTTTCGCCCAGCTTATCCCCAACCTGCCGCGCCGCGCTCAGGTCATCTATCCCAAGGACATTGGTCCGCTGCTGCTGTGGGGCGATATCTATCCAGGCGCGACTGTGGTCGAGGTGGGTGCGGGACCGGGGGCCTTGAGCATGGCGCTGCTGCGGGCAGTCGGCCCACAGGGCCGTGTGATCTCGTATGAGGCGCGCTCTGATTTCGCGGAGATGGCGCAGAGCAACGTGCGGCAGTTCTACGGGCCGGCACCGAACTGGACGGTAAAGGTGGCGGATGCGCTCACCGGAATCGAGGAACGCGATGTCGACCGCATGACCGTGGACATTGCCGAGCCGTGGCATCTGCTTACGGCCGCAGCCGAGACCCTGCGCCGGGGCGGTCTCATCGTCGGATACGTACCGACGGTGATGCAGGTGAAGCAGTTCGTTGACGGGTTGCGGGCACACGGCGGATTCGCCGCGATTAGCTCGTTCGAGACGTTGATCCGCTTCTGGCATGTGAAGAACCTCAGCATCCGCCCGGAGCACCGCATGATCGGGCACACTGGGTTCATCGTGGTGGCGCGCCGCGTTGCCGAGGCGTCGTTGCACCAACGCGTTGACTCCAGCGCGGCCTTGTAGTACCGGGTTTGCGCCCGAATCATCCCCCATGACCAAGGATGAGGTTCGCCAGAAAGTGCGCACGCGACTCATGCTCGCCGGCGTGGCGCGCTTTCCCGGAGTAGACGGGCGCATCCCCAATTTCGTAGGCTCGGAGCACGCGGCGAAGTTGCTCTGCGATCTGCCGATGTGGAAGCGAGCGAGAGCCATCAAGATCAACTGTGATGCGCCGCAGCTGCCGATCCGGCGTGCGGCGTTGCGTCAGGGCAAGATCGTCTACATCGGGACGCCGGGGCTGCGCAACGACCGTTGTTTCATCGAACTCGATCCGGAAAGGCTCGGCGCCAAGATCTACCGCGTGGGCAGCCTGCGCGGCGCCATACAGTTCGGGCGCTTCATGCCGCCACAGGAAATGCGGCCGATCGATTTGGTGGTGTGTGGGTCGGTAGCTGTCACCCGGCAGGGCGGGCGACTGGGAGGCGGCGACGGTTATGGTGACCTCGAATACGCGCTTCTGCGCAGCGATGGGAAAATCCGCGAGTACACGCCGATCCTGACCACGGTGCACCCGGTGCAGATCGTCGATGAACGACTGCCCATGCGCGGACACGACATTCCGGTCGATTTTCTCATCACGCCGGAGCGGGTCATCGCGGCGCCCAGCTTGCACCCGCGGCCACGCGGTGTGATCTGGGAGATTCTGCAGGAAGAGAAGATCCTGTCCATCCCCCTGCTGCGCAAGGGCAAACGCGAGGTGCGCGGCGCGCCGACGCCGCGTCAGCTTTGACTTCCACTGGCGACGGCTGGAGCCATCGCCTTGTCGACCGCTTCGTGGGCTGACCGTGCCGGGATCACCCCGGGGTAGTTTTCCCATGCCTTCAAACCAATCACGCGACGCCCCAAGGTCAGGGCGAGTGCGATCTCGGATGCTGTGCCGTGCTCGCCTGGCAAGCCGATGACTGCATCGCCGCTCGCCGCGACAATCACGTTGCGCCCGTGTCCGAACCCGGTTGCAATGACCACATTGAGCCAACGGCTAGCACTGGCGGCATCGTAGGCGGGGATGATGCCCACCGTCAGCCCACCGGCACTGCGTGCGCCGCACGCTGCCGCCTCCATTACACCACCGAGTCCACCGCAGATCAGAATGGCGCCGCGGCGGGCGACCTCGGAGCCCACTTCTTCGGCCAGCTGGCGCACTTGTTGTGAGCAGGAACCTCCACCGATGACGGCAATCTGGATCCGTCGTTGTGGCATGATTCACCTCCAGGCCGCATTGTACAGCAGCCAGCAGCGCCCGAAACCCATGTCTTGCAGTTCAGGCCCGAAAAGGCGATCGTGAGCACATGAAACGACCGATCGCCGAATTCCTCACCATGACCATCAACCCTGGCGCCGAACCAACCCGAGCCCAATACGAGCGCGAGGCTTGGCAGATCCTGCGGCGCAAACAAGGATACGTCACCCACCGTCTGTACCAGGGCCTGACCGCGCCGTTGCAGCGCTTGGTGTACTCGGAATGGGAAAGCAAGAAGGCACTCGAGGGCGCCCGCCAGCATCTGCAGGGAACACCCTTGCAGCGGCGCGCACGCGCCGCGCTGAGCGCCGCACCGCGGCGCTTGATCGCGGAGTTGAGCGGCCCGGTGACTTCGGTCAAGGGACTTGATCTCGCCCCGGGCGCCGTAGCGATTAACGTTGTCGTCCGTCTCGCTGCCCACGCAGAGCTGTCGCACGACGCAGATGAGAGACTATGGAAGGCGCTCTCCAGTCAGGGCGGCCATCTCGCCACAGTGGTATTTCACGGGTTCGACGATCCACTGGTGCTAGGATGGTTCTCGCACTGGGCGGACGCCGAGCGTTTGGAAAAGGCGCGCTGTCATTTCGAAGAAATCGCCACGGCCGGGGCCACCATACAGCTGGCGCAGCCGCTTGAGTGCTTCGCCTACACCGCAATGGGCGATCAGTAGTACAATATCTTTATGATCGGATGGTTAGACTGCGGTTCTTCCCGGCACTAATCGTGGCCGACCAACAATGACACGACAAAGGTCGCGCCGGCACTGAGGCGGTTCTCCACCCGTACCCGGCCTCCGTGCGCCTCGACCATGGATTTCGCTATGAAGAGACCCAGCCCGGTACCCTCGGTCTGACCGGCGCACGACAAGCGCTGGTACTTGCGGAACAGCTGTGGCAACTGCTCTGCTGAAATCCCGGGGCCGGTGTCACTGATGCGCACTTCAAGCACGCCATTTGGACAGGAGGTCTCGACGGAGACGCACCCCCCACGTGGTGTGAACTTGATGGCATTCCCGATCAGGTTGATGAAGACGCGCTCCATCTGCGAGCGGTCGACCTGTACCGACGGGATCGGCTGCAGCCTTTCGATCATCCGAATCTTCTTCGCCTGCGCCAGCGGCCGCTCGTACTGGATGACATGCTGCACCACCTCATTGATGTCTGTCTCGGTCCGCTGCAGCTGCAGCGCGCCTGCTTCGATCTTCGAGAGGTCGAGGAAGTTCATAATCAGGTGCAGTAGCCCGCGGGCACTGGAATCGATGCTCACCAACATCTCGCGCCAGTCCGGGCCTGCTTCCGTATCGTTGAGCATGATTTCGGTGTAGCCGATGATGACGGTCACCGGGTTTTTCATATCGTGACTGATCATCGCCAGAAAGTCAGCTTTCATCTGCTCGATACGGCGCTGCTCTGTCACGTCTCGCCCCACGCCTTGAAAGCCGCGCACGTCGCCATGCTCGTGCATCGGGCGCGTTGAGACCTCCAACACTGTCGGCGGGCCGGCCTTGGAGAGTAGGTGGATCTCAGCCGTCGATTGTCGTTCGCTGCATGTACTGCACTCGCGGAGCGCTTGCACACGAGATGGGCTGGCAGGCGCCAGGAAGTCGTTGAGCTGTCGGCCTTGGACGTCATCGCGGGTGCAGCCGACGATGTCCAGAAAGGCTCGGTTCACCTGCTGCAACAGGCCGTCATTGTCACAGACAAATATCGCATCCGAGGCGTTGTCGAACAGCTCCCGGTAACGTTCTTCCGAGGCGCGCACCGCCTGATTCAACGCTTCGTGTTCGCGCAGCAGTTGCAGCCGCTCGCGATTGCGGGCCAACACCAGAGGCAGATCCGTGAGGTGGGAGAGGTCCAGTCGCTTGACGACGTAGTCCGCTGCACCGATGCGCATTGCGTCGACGGCAACGGCAGCATCATCCGCTCCGGTAAGCATGATGACGCAAACCTGGGGAAATTCAGCGCGCAACGTGCGCAAGAGATCGAAGCCATCGCAGTCCGGCAGCCCGCGATCGAGCAGCAACAGGCTCGGCGGTTGCCGGCGCACGCGTTCCAAACAGCCTGCGGCGTCGGGCACGTGGTCAATGCCGTAGCCGGCACGCGCCAGCACCTTAGCCACCAGGCGCGCCTGGCCAGGGTCGTCCTCTACCAAAAGAATGTCACTCATTGACGGCAACATTACGGTCTCAGATTGGCGTTCTCCGCGAGCTCGATTATCTCAATGAACATGCCCAGCTTCACGACACGGTCGATGAAAGACTCGACGCTCACCGGCTTGACGACATAGCCATTCGCACCCATCTCGTAGGCACGGTTGATCTCGTTCTGGTTATCGGTGGAGGTTAGCATGATCACCGGAATCTTCATCAACTCCGGATCGCGCTTGAGGTATGCCAAGACCTCGAAGCCGTCGAGTCGTGGCATGCGCACATCAAGGAGCACCACCCCGGGAAAGGGGTAGCGCACGGCGTCCTGGTAGCGACCGTTGCGGGAAACATAGTCGACCGCCTCCCGCCCATCGGCGACGCGCGCGAGGTGGTTGACCACGCCGCCGCGGCGCAGGTTCTTTTCCAGCAACCTGGCGTGTCCATCGTCGTCCTCGACGAGCAGAATAGTGACGGGCCTACGTTCGGGCATCACTCGAAACCTCCAATCGGTGTGGGTTGCGAAGCCTCCAGGGTGAACCAGAAGGTCGCTCCGGCTCCTGGTGTCGATTCCACCCAAATACGGCCGCCGTGTTTTTCCACGATTTTGCGAACCATGGTCAGGCCGATCCCCTCACCCGGACAGTCCGCGTTCGGAAGCCGCCGAAACAACCGAAAGATTTGCTCCTGGTCTTCTTTGGCGATGCCAGGTCCCGTGTCCTGCACGAAAAATCGACGCTCGCCGGCCCCGGCCTGCACGCCCACGTGGACGCGGCGTTCCCAGTTGTCCCCCATGTACTTGATCGCGTTGTCAATGAGGTTCCTGAACAACTGCCCCAGGCGGGCCGAGTCTCCGACGACGACCGGCAACGACTCGACCGCGAGCGTGATGCTCTTGTCCGCCAGCTGATACTGGACCGAGCGCGCCAGCTTTTGCAGAAGAGCGTTCAAGTCCACCTGTTCGGTCGGATTGGTCCGCGTGGCGATGCGCGACACGCCTAGCAACGACGTCATCAGGGCGTCCAGCCGCGCAACCCCAGCCAAAATGAACTGCAATGACTCATCAACATCGCTCAAGACGGCAACCACCTCGGGTGATCTCCCATTACGATTGCGCAGCTGGTCCAGCCCGATCTGCAGCTCACGCGAGAATCCTTGGACGTTGATAAGCGGGGCGCGCAAATCATGCGAGGTGGCGTAGAGCTGATCTTCCATGTCGCGGTTGACGGCCTCGATCTTGGCGGTTTTGTCGGCCAGTGCCACGGCCAGCTCGCTCTTGCTTTCGTACGTCCTTCTCAGGTGAGCACGTACACAGAATTCCCGCCAGCGCAGTTTCTCGCTCGCTCCCCCCCCCACCCACCAAGCGCAATCGCGGCGGTGGTGGCAATGAGGGACACCTCACACGCAAGGAGGAACCAGTTATCGATCTCACCGTGCAAGACGGAAGCAACGACGTACATCGCTCCCAGCCCCACGGTCACGGCGGCAGCTTGCGATACCCGCCACGGCAGCAAGAACGCGATCCCACAGATCACCAGCATGCACGTGACATAATACGGAACATCGTATCCCAGCAGGTAGACGGGAACGGCACAGTTGAACAAACCCAGTCCGATGCACAAGGTCGTCACCAGCGTGTTCGCCAGGCGTGCCCCATTGGGCCGGCGCAGCAAGACCCAAATACCCGCGCCAAGCAACAGGGACAGCATGCGAGCGCCCAGGAGCGGGCAGAAGTACTGTGGGTACAAGAAGTAGTCGGTCACGACGTAAGACGGAGCGATGGCGATCGCCAGCAGGCAACCGGTGGCGGCCCCGCGCTGCGTCAGTCGACGCCGCTCCTCTTCGTACTGCGGAAAGTCCTGCGGCAGGAACTCCGTTTGTGCAGACCCGTTCCCGCTGATCATGGTGTCTATGGCGGACACGGAGCACGTGACACGGCAAACTATATGCCAGCGGCGAGCGTCATCCAGTGTTGGCTCTGCGTTTTGGCTCTGAAGGCCACGCTCAAGACCGATTTTGACGATAGTGCGTTTTTGGACGTCGCATTCATGGGTAACCGGACACTTGCGTTGAAAGTCAGGGTCAGGTAATTGCCCCGGAAGTGATAATCCCCGGTTGAATGGCCGAGAGCTGACGGGCACCATGTCCGTCTCTCGGCTTTGGAGCGGCACCCAGGAGGAGGGCATGGCAACCAACCCCGAACGTGAAGCAGGAGAGTACGGTGGGCACCATCTTGGGATGGGGCGGTTTGGCGGTGTTCTCGATTGCTTTTGCCTGGCACGTCGGCGCGCGGTTGATCACGCGCGAGCGCTGGACCGATAAGAAGAACGACGCGATCGAGCTGGTGAAAAACTCAAAACCGATCGGCAACGAAACCCTGTACGATATGATCCGCGCTTACTCCCTGAAGGCGAAGGAACAGGACGTCTACGTCGGGGAATTCAGCTGGGACGCCATGCAGCGCGAAGGTCCGGAATACGAGGTGACCCTGTTGTGGACAGTGCGCTCGGAGCGCAAGGTTGCCGTATGCCGCGTCAATCTGCAGACAAAGGAGATCCCCCCCGGCCGCAAGGCAACGAGGCCAGTGGCCTGCCGAAGCGAATCGCAGCCGCCGTGCCACCGACCGCTTAGCAGACAACTTGAGGCGCTTTGCGACAGTGCCTGATCGGTAGAACAAGTATGCTTGTCAAGATGCGACCCGGCGCGAGCGCCGGGGAGGTGCGGGCCATCGAGGATCGCCTCGCTGACCTCGGGTTCAAGACCGGGATCATGGTCGGGGAAGACATCACCCTGATCGGCGTCTATGGAGACATCAGCCGTCTCCCCAGCGGCGAAATAGAGGAGATGGCCGGCATCGAGGTGCTGATCCCGATCTCCAAGGCGTACAAACGGGTGGCGCAAAAGGGCTCGCCAGGCCATCTCGTCCATCAACGAATCGCCATCGCGTCAGTGATGTGTGGCGGGCCGGACCTCGTCGTCATCGGAGGCCCCTGCTCGGTTGAAAGCGAAGCCCAGATCATGGAAGCGGCACGCATGATCAAAGCCGCTGGCTGCAAGGCCTTGCGCGGCGGGGTAGTGAAATACCGCTCAAGCCCCTACAGTGGCTGGGAAGGGCTGGGCGCTGAGGACGAGCAGTCACTGCACAAAGCGCTAGACCTCATCGTCAAGGCCGGCCGTGCTTATGAACTGCCGACCGTGGTCGAGATCCTCGATCCGGGCGACCTCCCGCTTTACGAGGATACGGGCGTCGATTGCCTACAGATCGGCGAGCCCAATTCCAAGAATCAGGCGCTCCTGAATCGCCTGCGAACGACCCCGTTGCCTGTCATTCACAAGCGCGGAAATTCCCTCGACACCGAAGCTTACCTCCTCTGGGTCGAACGCGTCCTGTCTTTGGGAAAAGAGAACGTGATCCTCTGCGAGCGCGGGATCACCACCTGCAACCGCTACACACGGAACACTTTGGATCTCGGCAGTGTGGCAGCGTTCCACTATCAGCTTTCGGGCTTGCCAATCGCAGTAGATGCTTCTCACGGGACCGGTATTCGTGACCTCGTTCATCCGATGACCCTTGCTGGCATTATGGCCGGGGCATCGGTGGTGCTCGTGGAAGCGCACCCAAACCCACTGATCGCCAAGTCGGACGGCTTCCAGAGCCTGTTCGCCGAGCAGCTTGAGGCGCTGGTACATGCCTGTGAACAAGTCTACCGCTTACGGCTGGAGCTGGACCGTACCTACCTACCCTCGGCGTCGCTGGAGGAGGAGTACAACGCTCAGCTCGCAGCCGATCGGCAGCGCCTTTTCGACGTCTAGTGACCTCGGCTTTCGCCGCTGCATTTCTCTGGTGCAGCTTCGGCGGTTCGTCATGAAAAGCGCCGGTTACTGAAGGTACGCCACGCTCGTGACGGCACCTTGCTCTACCCAGAGCACCACCTGAAGGTGAAGCTATCGTGGCACCTGACTTGCTCTTTCGCCGTGTCGATACTGATTGCAGCCAGCGCTGTAAGAAAAACCGGAGGAGTTTCGATATGTTTGATCAGGCGAGTGAATTCGTACGGAGCCTGCGGCATGAACTGAAGATGACGCAAGAGGAATTCGCTCACGAGTTAGGGATCACGGTTGGCACGGTGAACCGCTGGGAGAATGGCCGTTTCCGGCCCAGCAAGCTTGCCCGCGCGACCCTCCTGGATTTCGCGCAGCGGCACGGCCGTTCCGTTCACGACCTCGCCAACAAAGACGTCGACCGCGAACCGGATGCCGCACACGAGTGACCCGGCTTCCCGTCACCAATAGGCCGTTAGCCTTTCGATAGGACTACCGTCAAACCTCTGACACCGGGACGCAAATCGAAGCTTGCCCTTGGCACTCCACGCTCGGGCACGGCCATGGCTTACACATCGGCGTTCGCCTTGGAGGAATCGGGATGTTGCTCGAAGCCGTGGTTCTGTTTCAGGTCTTTCTACTCGCGATCGGGTCGGGCGTTGCTGCCGGCCTGATCTTGCGTGCACAGGTGCCCGTCCGCTGGCTCCTCTGTGCCGGGATGGTCGGTGTTGTACTTGAGCCTGTCCTCCACACTGACTTTGGGCCCCACGTGTTCCATCATTCGCTACTTGCTTCGGTCGCCGCAGCGGCCTTTGTCATTGTAGTTGCAAGAGCCGCCAACGCGATCCTCCAGACTTGGGACCATCAGTTTCGGCGCAGCTGATCTAAGCCGCCTTGTTGCGCCCGGCTTCTCTGTATCTATGATGCCAGCTGCGGCGGATCTGTCCCCAGGAGCCGCTCCAGCTTGTGGCGCACGATGTTCGGATCAACGATAGGTTTGGCGACGTAATCATCGCACCCGGCGGCCAACGCCTTCTGCTCGTCCCCGGCCATAGCCTGCGCCGTCAGGGCGATGATTGGAACTCGGCTGCCACTCTCACCAGCCCGGATCCTCCGTGTGGCCTCCCAGCCGTCCATCACGGGCATCTTGAGGTCCATGAAGATCAAATCAGGCCCCTCAGATTCCACGATACTCAGCGCCTCCTTACCGTTAGTCGCCTCCAGAATATCGAAATCGCCGATGCGCCGCAGGCGGTACACCAAGATACGGCGATTATCCAGGTTGTCCTCAACGACCAGAATTTTCTTGCGCGCCATCAAACCCCGATCCTATCCGCAAGAGTAGCACAGAAACGCGCTTACCGCGCGCAACTTCTGTGCCTGTTTACCCAGCCACTCCACGAGCCGGAAAGCAGGCTACGCAAGGCGGACGAACAGACAAATCTGAACGCGCCCTGGACAAAATCGCTGATTCCAAACCCTAAAATGGGAAGGGGTTCATGCTCGGCACACAAAAAAGGCCGGCTGCCATGACGGCCGCCGGCCTTCTCGCCAGTTCAGGGATCAGGTCACGGAATGCGGAGGAAATCGCCTTGGGTCCCATTCGCACCCAAGTAATTCAGATTCCACGCCGCTGACCCGGTGGCACCGTTGAGATTATACGTGAAGAACTGCTCGGCCACACCGAGCAAGCCGTGGCCGATCTCGGTCTCCGACCCAGGAACCGGCCGGATCTTCGTCTGTCCGCTAAGTGTTCCCTGCACATTCTCGTTGAAAATGGAGTACTGCTCCTGACCTGGGCGCGTGTCGATTTGCGATAACTCAATCTCGTTAAAGCAGCTGAATGCCATGCTAGTTGAAAAGCGCTGCTCAAACTCGTTGTAGACGAGAAATTGCACCGCGGTGCGCGGTACGGTCCCGCCCCCCTCCGGACTCTCAGAACACGGAACCAGGGTCAGGTCCGTCTGCAACGACACTCCGGTAGTGTCGCTAGCAGCTGCGGCATAGTCAAAGAAGTGGTCCAAAATCAGTGTGCTCGGGCAGTTTGCGTAGTTGGCCACCGTGCACTCGGTCGAGCCCGGCGTCTCACCTAAACAGAGCGTTTGGCCTGTCGACCCCGGCGCTGCCGGGGCTGACACAGCGGCCAAGCCAATCGCGCTGTATTCCCTGGCATCCACACTGCCAGGGGACCCGCTCGTCACGGTCTCGATGGTTGCCCCACCGACGAGGTCATTGGCGTTGAGGGCCTCGAACGCACCGCCACTAGTGAAGGTCCCCTCGATGCACTTCAACTCACCGATGAAGAAAAGAGTCGGTGCGGGCGGGACAGTCCCCGCACTCTCCGGCAGCGTGCCACCGGTGCTCACGACCCAGCCCACCGTTTGGTTGGGCGTCAGGGTCAGTGGGAAGTCCGGTATCCCCGTCTGGCAAGAAGCCGGGACACACGTTCCACCTTCATCGCAGTCGCTGTTGGTACGGCATGCGCCGGTTACCGGATCAAAGGAGTTTATGCCAATCGAGCAGTGGCTGGTGCCGTCGACATAAAAGCACTCCGCAGTCACCGAGGCCGCCGAAACGTTCGTGAGCCGAATGAGCGTATCCGTCCGCGGCCCGCTGCCTAACGTGAAGATCGCACTCGGGTCAGACACAATCTTTGGGTAAATGACCAGGCCCGCCGGACGGTCGGAGGCCGGTAGGGTCTGGGCACGCGCGCTCCCGACCGTGGCCAGGAGGACGGTACTCGCTGCGAGTCCAGCGAGCCCTGTCATCAAGAATACCCGCTTCACCATCGCCCGTCTCCTTTCACTCTTGAGCCCTTCGAACTCTGCGGCCCTGTGCATGTCGTGCACCTCACTGCTCGCTAGGCACGGTGATTTGTGCCGCCGCGCCAGCCCCCTCGACCTGCAGATTGGCCGCCGTGCCAGCAGCATTTCCAACGCTGTCAGCATACGTGCTCTCAAGTACGCCGAGGACCGGACCGCCAACCGAAGGCGTCAGCTGCATCGTCACAAATTGCGCGTCTGGGAGGAAATTGCTGGACAGCAATTGGGGGATTTTGGTTAGGTCGATGTTGCCGACACAACTGAAGCTCAACGCCGTACTCCGGTAAACTTCGTATTCGTCCCACGCTTTAACCTGCAAAGTCACCTTCGTCGCTATCCCGTTCTCCAGATCGAGATTGCACGGAACCAGCGACAGCACACTGGCGACGGTCGACTGCCCGGTATCGCACGTAGCACCCGAGTTGCATTGACTGCTGTTGTTACACGGTGCGGCGTTGTCACTGCAGATCCCGCCGTTGCCGAGTGCCTCGATGATCGGGTCAGTGGCGCCGAATGGCTGGAAGTCCACGATCGTCGTGGCTGGGCAGTTGTTGTACTCAGTCCCGTCGAGGTTGAGGATGTCGTCGTTGTTGTTTGGCTTCAGGCCCTGGACAGCAAGAGCGTCGTACTTGCTCTGATCAGGCGAGTACCCGCTCTCATCAGGCGAGTCAGCAGAAATGATTGTCGCTTCGCCCTTGAGCTGATTCATGTTCAGGGGCGCTCCATCAGGACCGACCTCGGCGCAGATCAGCGCGCCGATGAAGCCGGGCTGTACCGGCGGGATGAGCCCCGGACTCAAGCCCGGAGTCGATTGCATGCCGCGGCCGGATGCGACGACGAAGCTCGTCGGCTGTTGCTTCGTCAGGAACAAATCGAAATCCGTCTCCGCGCACCCCGTTGCGCTCGGCGTGACGTAAAAGCAACGAGTCTGGTCCGCCATGTTCCCCGTATTCGTGATCTGGATGACGGTCGTCCTGCCTTCCGCACCGCTGGTGTTCACAACCTTCGGGAATATAAGAATGGAACCAGGACGTTCGGTGTATACGTCAGCTCGCGCAGTGCCTACGACCAACGCACATACTCCGAGTAACGCCACCAGCCCACCGGCGCCCCCGTATTGGATCGTCCTCATGACTTTCCTCCTTTTGACCAGCACCACCAGAGTTCGCCAATGCGCTCCTGGGTTACGGAATAGTGATTACGTCCGGATTGACGGTGGTGAAGTCGGGGCTGCCTTGCTCCCACAAGTTGTACGCCCCACTACCGCCGAGTTCTGGATTGGCGACGCGGGCGACGCCGATCAGACCGCGGCCCGTCTGCGCGCTCCCCACGCCACGAATTCGCGTCTGACCGAACTCGGTGCCGGAAACAGCCTGGCTAAAAATCGACCGGCTGGAATACAGCGTGTCGATATTCGAGATGACGCTCTCAAAAAAGCAGGGCACGGCGTGACTGGTCGAAAAGCGCTGCTCGAACTCGTTGTAGACCACGAACTGCGCCGTGACGTTCCCGAAGGTTCGGGTCAGGAAGTTGTCTCCGCACGGTACGAGTGTCAGGTCGGTGCTCGAGCTTGCGCTGTCAAACTTGTGATCGAGAATGAGCGCCGTGGGACAGGCGCCATACGATCCGGGTGCGCCGCTCGTCCCCCCGAGCTGGAGTACGCTTGGGTCTGTCGGTGCTGTGCCGGTGCCCTGGAGGCCGACGGCGTTGTAAATCTCGACCTGTGGTGGTTCACCACTGACTAAGCTTTCGATGGTGCCTTCGCCTTTCAAGGTGTTGCTCGACACGTCGAGCGCCGGGGCGGCGCCTGTCGTGTACTCGATGCACGTCAGCGAGCCGGCAAACGGATCCTCCGGCACAGGCGGAATGCCGGTGCCGAGATTCGTGTTGCTGAGGTCGCAGGTGCTGTTAAAACATTGCGCATCAATCGTACACGGTGTGCCAAGACCTGTGCATGTGCCCTTTGTGATAAGGGAGGAAGCGCCCAGCCCTGCGCTAGCCGACCACCCGATCGGTTGACCGGCCGTCAGGATGACGTCGAAGTCTTCCTCCGAGCACGAAGGGACACATGAGTAATACACTGGTCCTCCGGGGGGGCATTGCAGTGATGACTGGCAGACATCCCCGGCATTCGGAGCGTTCGCTGCGCAGTGGCTGTTGGCATCAACGTAGAAGCAGTGTGCCAACGCCGGTGCGGTGTTTGTATTTGTCAACTGAATGACGGTTTCCGTCGGCCCAGCGCCCAAGCTCCCGGAGGTGTCCACCACCACCTTTGGCCATACCAGAATCGCAGCCGGCTTGTCACTCGTCGTCAATCCGCGCGCTGGCGTGGCGAGCCCCGTCATGAGCATTCCCGCCCCGAGGCTGACCATCGCACTTACGGTGGCAATTCGAGTCATTTTCAGCATTGCCCATCTCCTTTTTCTGCCCACGGTTGCAAGCCCCGATCGATTGCAGACATGCTGTGTCTTCATGGCATACCTCCACAGCCCTCAATCGATCACGGACCAGGAACAGCATCGATCGGCGCGATGATGATGTCGCCCGGCCGCGTTCCGATAACATGGAGATTGTAAGCCTCGCGAGTGGTTCCGCCGGTGCTCGTCTGAATCTGCTCAGCCACACCGAGCAGTCCGGTCCATGGCAGACACCCTAGCAAGACACCGCCTCGAGGCACCGCACCCGTGCAAGGATCGGGCCCTCCCGCAGGGACGGTGCACGGCTGGCCGACCAGGTCGCCTGTCAAGCAGACGGACGAAGATGGCGGCGTAATGGTCACATTCGCGAATTCCGTGCTGATCGCCGGGATCAGATCAGCCAGTGTATCGTCCAGCCAGCAATCAAATGTCACGCTGGTGGTGACCGTTTGTTCAAATTCATTCGTGATCGTGAACAGCGCCCGTGAGGGAGTACCGCCAAGCACCAAGTCCGTAATGTCTTCCGTGCACGGGACCAGCGTCAGCTCATTGGCAATCGTCACGTCGGTTCCGAAAAAAGTGTAGGTGCCGTCGGGACGGTAATTCATGATCAGACTGGCCGGACAGGCGTTATACTGTGTGTTATTCAGCGGCAGCGCGAAGTCGTACGGATCATTAGACGGCGGACTAGACGACGGATTGGTGGCTTGAATAGCGATGGCGTTGTAGACGCTTTCCGTCCCACCCGCGGCGCTCGTGATGGTCGCTTCACCTTTCAGGACATTCGCCACCGTAGGGGCACCGTCAGGACCGATGACGATGCACTTCAGCTCACCGCCGAATGCGGTTCCCGCCCCTAGGATCGTGTCGAGAGTCACCGGGTTGACCCCCCCGCTGGAAGCTTGCCATCCCACCGGCTGCTGCTTGGTGAACGGCACCGGGAAGTCGGTTTCGGTGCACGAGCGCGAGCAGGTTTCACCTGACGGACAATCGCCGTTGATGATGCAAAAGCCCCCGCTGCTGCTGCACGTTCCCGATGCATTGATGTAGTAGCACTGCGCCTGGTGCGCCATGTTGTCGGTGTTTGTGATTTGAATGGTCGTGTCCAGGGTGCCGTTCGAAATCACCTTGGGAAAGATGATGATCGAACCCGGCTGGTCTGTGGTGACATCGGCACGAGCCCTCGCTCCATACACCACCAAGACAGCAAGCAGCACCCCCAGGGCAGGCAGCCAAGGATTCCGCCTTAATACATGCATCGCATGCCTCCTTTCGGCAACTCCAGCGTCTATCATCCGCAGGACCATGTAGGTCCCGTAAAAGCTTAACCTTCTGTTTGCCACATTTGCCAAAACGAGTCAAGGGCGAAACGGCAAGTTTCTTCACGCCGCGCGTTTCTTCCACAGCGCTGTTACGGGGCCGGCGCCAGGGTTGGGGTGGGAGTGGGGACGCGGATGACGACCTGAGCCGTCGGCCCGATGTTCTGAGAGGTGTCGCGCAGTTGCACCGTGAGAATGGAATCGCCCGGCGAAAACGCCTTTGTTACGGTCACGATATCACAGAATTGCACGGTCGGCGACGCGCCTGGATTCGCGAGCGCGTTGGGGTTGCCGTACGCGTCCAGCAAGCACGTATCCGAGGTGTTGAACGCCGTGAACCGGCACGAGAAATTCCACAGTGCATTGGTGATGTCCGCGCTGGGCCCGAAATCGGGCGGTGAGATGCCCTGAATCCCACCGTACGGATCGCACAGGGTGGTGAAAATCCCCATCGGTTGTGTACTCTCGATCTGCAGATCCGGCCGCGTGGTGAGCGGCGGCGGCGTCGGCGGCGGCTGGAGTGTCGTTCCGACGGCGGCTCCGCTCGTCCCTCGTTTGCCTTCGACCACCAGCCTGAAACCGTATCCGTACGCGTTTTCGAAAACCTGCCGCCCTTGGCTGTCGAACTGTGGTGTCGGCGTCGGCGCCCCGTCGCAATTGCAGAGCGGATCTTGGCAAGCCATGCAACCGTCCGAGGTCAAGGAAGCGCCCAGATAGGTCACCAGCGGTCCGGGGTTGGATGACGTCGCGGTCGGCGTCCCCGTAATCGTGGGCGTAAGCGTCGCGGTGCGTGTGTTCGTCGCGGTTCGCGTCGATGTCGGAGTCAACGTCGGAGTGACGGTGGCCGTGGCGGTGGGCGTGGCGGTCTGCGTCGGGGTGGCGGTCGGCGTCTTGCTTCTCGTCGGCGACGGCGTCGCTGTCGCCGTGGCGGTCGCGCTCGCGCTCGCCGTTTGAGTCGGCGTTCGCGACGAGCTCGGTGTTGCCGTAGGCGAGCGCGTAGGCGTGAGCGTTGGCGTCCACGTTGGCGTCCACGTTGCCGTAGCCGTGAACGTCACCGTGGCGGTCTTGGTGAAAGTGGCACTGGCGGTGGGGCTCGGGCTAGCGGTCGCGGTGGGCGTTTGCGTCGGCGACGGAGTCGACGTTGCCGAGGCCGTTGATGTAACTGAAGGTGTGCTTGTAAAACTTGGCGTGGCGGTAGCCGTGCGCGTCGGCGAGAAGGTCGGCGTAGAGGTGGGTGTCGGCGTCGGGGTGCGTGTACTGCTCGCCGTCGCCGTGTTGGTCCACGTCGCCGTGGGCTTGGGAGTGGCGGTCGCCGTCGCTGACGCGGTCGCCGTCGCTGACGCGGTGGCGGTCGGTGGCGGCGTGGGTGTCCGTGACGGCGTAGGTGTCCGTGATGGCGTGGGCGTCAGAGAAGCCGTAGGAGTCGGGGTGATCGTCGGGGTCCGTGTCGCCGTCGCGGTCAAGGTGAACGATGCGGTTGCTGACGGCGCCAACGTCTTGGTCGGCGTGCGCGTGAGCGTGGGTGTAGGTGTCGTCGAAGCGGTACGGGTCACCGTCGGCGTGAGTGAGGGCGTCGGCGTGCGCGACGGCGTCTGCGTGCGCGACGGCGTCAGTGTAATCGTAGCAGAGCTGGTAGGTGTTGGCGTTTGCGTCGGGAGCGCCGATGCCGTCGAGGAAGCGCTGGCTGTCGCGCTGGGCGTGCCAGACGCTGTAGGCGTCACGGTCAAGGTCGGTGACAAGGTCGGCGTTGGACTTGGCAGCGGTGTGCCTGAGGACGTCGGGGTAGCAACAAGGGTCGGCGTAGCGGATGGTGTTGCGCTCACCGTTTGCGTCGGCGACGGCATAGAGGAAGGGGTTCCGGTGGGCGTCGCGGTAACGGAGGGGCTCAAGGTCTGCACCACTGTAAACGTCGGCGTCATGCTCGGCGATGGCGTGGGCGCTGCCGTGGCCAGCAACACGACCTCTGCCGAAAGGTCGGCTGCTGACACGGCGCCATCACCGTTTACGTCCGCTGTAGCGCAGTGGCTACCCTCGAAAATGGCATCCACGAGTGCCTGCAGATCCTCAGCGTTCAGCGTGCCGTCGCAGTTGACGTCACCCGGGACCGGCGCCGCCCATGCCGCCGGGACAGCAGCGCAGCAAACCACGAGCGCCACCGCCAGGCTGAGGCTGCTGAAGCCCCGCCCCGCACGCTTCGAGAAGGACATCTTGAGCGCAGTCGAAGGGCTCGGCATGCACGCATCGCCTCCTCGATCTCCCTGGCTACGCTTGCCTTCAGCCTGTCGAGGGGCGTCTTCCACGCCTCTCATCACCAGGCTCGCACCTCGACAGACCAGCCGTCTCAGCCGCGCCACAGCAGAGCTCCACACACAGTTCTTTCCTCATGCCTGGATTGAAAGCGGTTTGCAATATGGGGCCGCAGGCCCACGCACAAACCCGCCGCCACGTTACGGCTTTGGCGTCGGCGTGTTGACGCGTACTACGATCTGCGCTGTCGGACCAGTGTTGCCGCCTGGCGTGTCGCGCAACCGCGCCGTCACGATCGAGTCGCCGGGATTGAACGGCGCATTGGCCGACATTAAATCGCAGAACTGCGCCTGGCTCGCCGAATTGACGAAACCCAGGTTCGTAGGGTCCCCGCTCCACGTGCATTGGGAGCCATTCGGATGGTACTCGAACTGACAAGCAAAGCTCGTCAGGGCGCTCGTGAGCGGGCCGGGCGGGTTTTCGGGCGTGAAGTTGGGCGGATCGATGCCTGGTACGCCGCCGCCCAGCGCACCGTTGACACACGTGCTGTGGGTGCCATCGCCCAGCGGCCGTGTCGTCTCTATTTGAATGTCAGGCCGATTGTCAGATCCCGGGAGGGTCGATTGCCCGACCTGTTGGCCGCTGCTTCCTTTTGCGCCCTCCACCACAATCAGCAACTGACCGCCATTGACCTGATAGATACGGCGGCCACTGCCATCAAAGAACGGCGTCGGGGTTGGGCTGGCGCACACGATGTCGCAGCAGGCGATGCAACCGTCCGCGCGTGTGAACACCCCCAAGAAGGTGACGATCGGGCCCTGGCCGGTCGGTGTCGGGGTTGGGGGCGCCGTCGCTGTCTTCGTAGCGGTGGTGGTGGGCGTCGCGCTCGGGATGGGCGAGAAGGTGGCGGTAGCACTCAGCGTGGCGGTGGCACTCAGCGTGGCGGTAGCACTCAGCGTGGCGGTGGCACTCAGCGTGGCGGTAGCACTCAGCGTGGCGGTGGCGCTGGGGGTGGCGCTCGCTGTTGCCGTGCGCGTTGCCGTGATGGTCGGACTCGATGTAGGAGTCCGCGTCGGCGTCCAGGTTGGGCTCGCCGTTGCGGTGCCCGTGGCGGTGCGCGTCGGCGTGGCGCTCCGTGTCGCGGTGGCGCTGAGCGTCGCCGTTGCCGTGGCGCTCGTTGTCGGGGTTGGCGTCAGTGTTGGACTCGAGGTGGCCGTAGTCGTCGCCGTTGGCGTGGGGCTGAGTGTTGGCGTGCGAGTAGGGCTCGCGGTGAAGCTCGCGGTGGCGGTTCGCGTGACCGTCGGGGTCGGCGTCATCGTTGCTGTCAGGGTCGGCCGCGGCGTTGAGGTGGGTGTGGCTGTCCTGCTGTAGGTTGCAGTCGCGGTCTGAGTGGCTGTTGCGCTGGGCGTTGGCGTTTTGGTCACAGTGGAGGTTGGCGTTGCAGTCCTGGTGGCCGTGCGCGTCGCGGTCGCGGTCCACGTCGAGGTCGGTGTTGGCGTGGCCGTCGGTGTTCGCGTCAGTGTCAGCGTGCGGCTCGGCGTTGCGCTCGAGGTCACGGTAGGGGTTCGCGAAGGAGGCGGGGTGAGTGTCGGCGTACGGGTGCGTGTCGGCGTTGGCGTATTCGATGGTGTTCGGGTGACGGTGGGTGTGCGCGACGCCGTTAGCGTAGCGGTGGAGGTCGGAGTCACGGTCGGCGTTCCGGTGCGCGTCGGTGTAAACGTTCTCGTCGGCGTGGCGCTCAGCGTCGGCGTCCAGGTTTGGGGTGCCGTGTTGGTCGGCTCTGGAGTGAAAGTCGCTGTGGGGGATCGCGAGGGCGTGATGGTCCATGACGGAGTGGACGTCAGGCTCGGCGTGCACGTCGCGGACGGCGTTGGCGAAGCCGGAGTTGTCGGGCTCGGCGTCGGAGACGAAGATGGCGGAGTCGCGGTCGGCGGAGGCAGCGACGCCAGCAAGACGATTTCTGCCACCAGATCGGCGGCGGTCACCTGGCCGTCGCCGTTCACGTCCGCCTCCGGACAAGTGCCGGCCGTATCATTGAAGATCGCATCGACGACTGCAGACATGTCTGCGGCATCGAGGACACCATCACAGTTAGCATCTCCCTTTGGAAACTGCGCGACCGCCGTCGACACCCACAGCAAGCAGAACGACGCGGCAGCCAAGTGCGCGACGGCAGGAGCGAAGCGGTTGCGGCTAGCACATGTCATACGGACGTAGGCGCAGGCCTCTAATGCACCCCCTTCCGATGATTTGCAACATAATCCTTGTGCACCCTACGGCACACGAATCTCACCCTTTCGCCTCTCCACCCTTCGTCTTGCGCCGTCTCAGTATATCCCGCCTAGCTTGCTGTGGTCCCAGCTGCTGACGCGTTCCGGGGTGACCTTGATGATGACACGCTTGCGCGCCTGCATGCGCAAGGCCTCGTCGGCGCCTGCCGGTAAGGCGGAGCCTGCCATCTTCTCGTGAACCTTGAGCAAGATGCCGGCGCACTGCTCGACATCACTAATGAGCTCGGCCCGCCCGCGAATGAGCACGCCTTTGAGCGTGTCGTAGGTCTCGCCCGCTTCCGCCAGCAAGGCCACCCTGGGGTTACGCCGGAGGTTCATCGCCTTCTGTGATTTGGTGTAGGTGGTCATGAAAAAGGTGGGACCATCCATCTCGTACCACATGGGGACGGAGTGCGGATATCCGCGGTGGTCGATGGTCGAAAGGATAAGGGTCTTCGCCCGCCGCAGGAATTCCTGCTGCTCTTCTGTAGTCATTTGAATAAGGTTGCGCCTTTTCATCACACCTCCCATGCTCCGACCGAGTCCGATTCGGAAGTTCATGGTGGTTCGCGGTGCTTCTTTATAGTGGAGGGGTTAGGGTCTCCCCCCGATTCGTTGCGAACCGAAGTCGACTCCGGCCAAGAACGCCAGCACGGCGTTGTGGAACAGCGCCGGTTGTTCGAGCGGTAAACTGTGACCGGCCCCGTTGATCATCAACAAGCGCGAGCGCGGCAGGACGCGGCTCATTTTCACCGCCCCCCCGGGTGGCGTGAGCTGATCTTCCAACCCTTGCAGGATGAGCGTTGGGGTCACAACCCGCCGCAGTTCTTCGGTCCAGTTGTAATCGCTGACGGCACGTGCCGCGGCCGCGTAGGCGCGCGGATCGTTGGCGGCGTTGCGCCGTCCGATCTCCGCAACCACTTCCGGATGGGCAGCAGCGAATGCGGGCGAAAACGCCCGTGAGGCGTCGGCCGTACTCGCATCGAAGCCCTCGCGCTCAATCAGGTCCGCCAGCCATTGCCACATCGCGACCGCGTGCTGTCCCACCTCGCTCGACGTGCTCACCAAGACGAGCGAGCGCACGCGGGCGGGAAAGTCGAGCGCCAGCCTTTGCGCGATGACGCCGCCCATGGAGATCCCGAGCACGTGCGCCGCGGGGATATCACACCCTGCAAGCAACGCATCGACGTCGCGCGCGAAGAGCGCCGGCGAGTACGGTCCGGGCGGTTTGTCCGACGCACCGCAGCCGCGCACGTCGAAGCGCAGGACGCCGTGGTGGCGGGAGAACACCGGTACCTCGGCGTCCCAAAGGTGCAGGTCGCCGCCGAGACCATGGATCAAAACGAGATCGCTCCCCTCGCCGGCTTGCTCGTAACTCAGCAGGACGTCTCCAACAGATATGCGCGGCATGGGAGTTCCCTATACACTCGTTTTCTCCCCGCACCAACCTGTTGCGAGCGCTGCGGCCAACGCGCATAATCCCGGCCGCTGTGGCTGCCTGTGAGCTGTGCGAGTTGGCGCGCACGACGAACTGGTACGCGGAATTCACCGAGCCGTTCCGCTTCGTGATCGTCGATTGCGATTCGTGCGACGTCCCGATGGCGGTCCTCGGCGCGCACCGGGCGGTGCCGCTACCGGAGGAGCACGCGGTGATGCGGGAGGCTCTGGCCCGGATCGCCGACGTGAAGTACCCGCGCGGCTGGTACTACGACGATCACATGCAGCAGATCCCAGATCACTATCACCTGCATGCACGGCCGTATCCGAGCTGGTGGCCGCGCCGGTGAAATGAAGTGGCCTTACGCCCTCCTAATCCTCACTGCTGCAACAGCTCCAGCACCCGCTCCGGCGGACGGCCGAGGACGGCGCGGTGGCCGCAGACGACGATCGGGCGCTCGATCAGAATCGGGTGCTTGGCCATGGCGTCGAGCAGCTGCTCCTCCGTGCTGCCGGCGCTGAGCCCCATTTGCTTGTACTCCGGCTCAGCCTTGCGAATCCATTCTGTCGGGCTACACCCGAGCTTCTCGCGAAGGGCGGCGATCTCCGCGCGTGTCGGGGGCTCCTTCAGATACTCGATGACGCGCAACGGTACCTCGTGGGCCTGTAGTATGGCGAGCGCCGCACGGCTCTTGGCGCAGCGGGGATTGTGATAGATTGTCAGCGTCTCCATGCGATGAGGGTACTCGCCGAACGGACCAGCGTCCATGGCGACACCGCCGCCGCCGGACCTTCTGGGAGATGGCCTCTTCCGTTATAGTAACGTGTGTGAGTGCAGGTTACGTCATCGCCGTCGTCGGCGCCGCCACCGCCGGGGCCGAGGCCGCCGGCACGCTCGCCGAGCGTGCAGCTATCGTGGTGGTGTTCGAACAAAACGCGCGACCCTACGGGAAGATCGAGGACGGCCTGCCCCGCTGGCATGTCAAGCTGCGGCAGAAGGAATATGCAACCGTCGACCAAAGACTCGACCGGCCGGAGGTGCATTTCGTGCCCCTGACGAAGATCGGCCGCGACATCGATTTCCGCGCGCTCGTTGCCGAGTGGGGCTTCACCGCTGTCATCCTCGCGGTGGGTGCCTGGCGTGACCGCCCACTGCCGATCGAAGGCGCCGACCAGTACGTCGGCCGCGGCCTGATTTACCAAAACCCGTTCATCTATTGGTTCAATCATTTCTGCGAGGACGGCTATACGGGGCCGCGGTATCAGATCGAGGACGGTGCCATTGTCGTCGGCGGCGGTCTCGCTTCGCTTGACGTGATCAAAGTGCTGCAGCTCGAAACAGTCAGGCTGGCGTTGGAACGTCGCGGCATCCACGAAGATGTGCTGCACCTCGAAGCCGCCGGGATCCCGGATGCACTCGCCGCACACGGTCTGAGCTGGGACGCGCTCGGCCTCAAGGGCGCGACGCTTTTCCACCGCCGGCGCATCGAGGACATGGAACTGACGGAGATTCCCGACTACACGGATGCGGCACGCCGGCAGAAACTCGAAGCGACACGGCGGCGGATCCTCGAAAGAGCGATGCAGAAGTACATGTTCCAGGTGCGTCCCCAGCGCGTCCCTGTCGGACTGCTCGTCGAAAGCGACCGCCTAGTGGGGCTCCGTTTCCAGCGGACAGACATCGCCAGCGCACGCATGATCCCGGTCGAAGGGGCAATCGAGGAAGTCCGCGCACCATTGGTGGTCAGCTCGATCGGCAGCATCCCAGTGCCGCTGCCCGGCATCCCTCAGCTTGGGGAGGTATACGACTTCACCGACCCGGAACTCGGGCGGGTTGCCGGATACGACATGGTGTTCGGGGCCGGCAACGCGGTCACCGGCAAAGGCAACCTCCTCGCCGCGCGCAAACACGGCATCCAGGTTGGTACGCACGTCATCGAGCAGTTCCTCGGACTCGACGGCCATCATGTCGGCGAGGAAGCGGCGCTCGACGCGATCACCGGGTCGGTGAAGGACTCGGTGGGGCGCATTGCTGAGTGGCTGCGCACCCGGCCGCCGCTGGATAGCGATAAGGTCGATGCGATTGTGCGCCGCGTACGCGCGCGCCAGCGGGCCGTCGGCTACAGCGGCTCGTATCGTGAATGGATCAAGCGCCACGCTCCGGCTGAAGTCACGCCGTAGCAGAGCGACTACGGGCTACGAGTTCAGCGCCCCGCGCAGAGCGCACCCTTCGAGACGGCGCCTGAAAAGAGGGCGCCTCCTCAGGGTGAGCGGAAAAAGCTCTCCCTTGCAGGAAGATAACCGCTCGTCCTGAGGAGGCCGCGTCTTCTTCATGGCCGTCTCCTATGGTCCGATTTGTCGAGTCCCTCGCTGCGACGCGCGGCTTCATGCTCTTGAGTTTCCACAACGGGCAAGTCTCCTATTCGTGCGCACCCTCACAGGGGCGGTCACTA